>NZ_JAVIWS010000001.1:1945875-2594500 GCF_031323975.1 Escherichia ruysiae | reverse complement strand
CGCTCGTGCTTCATTAGGATCGTTCTGCTTACTGATCCATAACGATTCATTGCTGGAAAAAATAGGGTTATCGGGTGCATGGGGACTATGAAACCCGCGTGTTGCGCGCTGTAGCTCCATATCGAGACCACACTCACCTTCGGTTGTTAACGCTACGCCGACCATATTTCCGGCATAGGATATTGAAAATGATGGCAAATTTTTATCGAGGAAAACCGGCTTTCCTTTAGCCTGGGTGACGATCTCTGGTAATTCGCTTATGCCATACAGCATAGACATCAGTTCTGCGAGTAAACCTCTGGACGCCAGAAAACGACTTTGACGATGAGGGGGAAGATTTCGGGCTTCTTGATGACACCGGGAGGGGAGACGAACAGATATCAAATGTCCTTCCGTTAAAATCCCTCGGGCAAAGTGAGTCGCCATTTTTCGCTCCATGCTTAATGGTCCATTATGAATACAAGAGTAATCATTTGCTGGAACTATGGACAGACTAAAGTGGCGAAAAGTTCGATTCGGATAAGTTTATTACATGTTTTTTACATTTTATCGTGAAACGTGGTCGCATTTTATACGATTTTATTATGCTATCGAGGCGTAAATATTTTTAATGGTTTCCCGTAACCAGACGATCTTCGGGTTATGGCTATTCCGTTTGTGCCACAGCAGAGTAAACGGTACTTCCAGCTTTTTTTGCTGGATTTCATCAAACGGGAGAGGGAGAGCAACCAACGGCAGTTGGTGGAGCTGATTGTAGTACTGACAGTAGCGCGGTGCGGTCGCCAGTAGCAGATTGTCGGGCTGCGCCGCCATAAATAGTGCCTGCTCAAATTCTGGCAGACTCATAGCAATCGTGCGTTCTCGGCCTAGCTCCTGTAACACATTGTCCAGCGCCCAGGTGTCGCTCTGTTCCCAGCAAATGCTGATATGCGGATAACGCAGAAAGGTGTCCAGATCCCACGCTTCACGTAGTGCCGGATGATCTTTGCGTAGCCAGACGCAGGGCACATCACTAAACAGCACTTCATAATCAATGGATAACGGCAACGAACTTAGTAGCTCCCGCGAACGGGGATGACTTTCACGACCGGAAAAACCGATATCCACTTCGCCACGGGTAATCGCATCCAGCGAATCGTAATCCCAGTTGCGTAATTTAATAGTCGCCTGCGGGTAACGCTGGTAGATCTGTTTCGATAACGCGTTAAACATGATCATCATCAGCGGTGACTCCGCCGCTAACTCAAACTTAAGGCCGCGCGGCGTTTCGTGATGCGGTTTATCCAGCAGCAGATTGCTCATTTGCATCCATTCCGCCAGATTTTGTTCCATGCTGACCATCAGCGGCGTGGGCGTCAGACCCAGCGGTGAGTTCACAAAGAGCGGATCATCAAACCATGCCCGAAGTTTTGCTAATGACTTGCTCACCGCCGAAGGCGTGACGTTCATCCGTTTCGCCGCTTTGGTTACGCTGCGCTCCTGCATCAGCAATTGCAGACAGAGCAGCAAATTGAGATCAAGCGTGGTGATGGATTTCTTCATGAGCGGCAACCGGGCGTCCAGGCGCGACGAACATAATCAGCAACAGGCTCACTATGCTACAGGCAATCAGAATCCCGATCAGCATATTCCATGCGCCGATACCAACCACCGCCGCCAGCCAAATCCACAGTGACGAACCGCAAACTTGCGCAATACCTAAGGTCGAGCTGGCTACGCCCGCGCGTAATGAAAACGGCCCTAACGCCTGACTCATTGCCACGCCGAAGCCTACCGAAAAACCGGCGCAAATCAGCGTGATGCCAAACAGAGAAATCACGTGGGAAGGTGAAATGGCAAGGGTGATACCCGCCGCCAGGAATAACACCTGCGAGGTGATCATCAGCGTTCGCGGCTTAAAAATTCCCAATGCAAACGGCGTGGAGAACGATACGGTCATACTGACGCCTGCGGTCAGCGCCATAATGGTGGCGTATTCACCGCGCTCAAAACCCATGATTTCCATCATCAATACAGGCGACGTATTCACGAAGGTGAGGATCACCGAAACGCTGAGGGTGGTGATAACAACACGGCTGAGGAAAAAACGGTTAAGCAGCGATTCAGTATCTTCTCGTGGTTTGTCCGAAGCGGCAGGCGCGGCAGGGCGCGTTTCTTTTAAAATAAATAAAGACAACATCAGTACTGCGAACCCCATCATCGCCATTACCCAGAACAGGCTCTGCCACGGGAATTTAAGCATAATCAGATGCCCAAGTACCGGTGCTAACACCGGAATGATGCAGGTAATGCCGTTGAGTAACGACAGCACTTTTGCCCGACGTCGATCGTCCAGCGTGTCGCGCAAAATGGCGAACGCCACCACGTAACAACAGCCCGCGCCAAGTCCCTGTAGCAATCGCCCTGCAAGAAATAACGTGCTGGTATCAGCCAGTGAACAGAACACTGAGGCGATAATAAATAGCGTCGCGCCGGGGATGGCGACCGGCTTTCTCCCTGAACGATCGGCCACTTTACCGGCAAATAACATCGCTACCGCCATTCCCGCCAGATAAACGGAAAACGCAATATGTAACTGCGCTTCGCTGGCATTGAGGTCGGCGGCGATGCGCGGTAAACCAACGAGGTACATATCAATCCCTGCGGGATAAAGTAAAACCAGGGCAAAACTACAAATTAAGAAACGGGACATGAGCTAAAGCGTCCTGACGGAAAGGTGACGCAAAGCATACGTGGTGACGGAGAATCAGGCGAGTTGCCATTTGGACAAAAGAGATTTCCTGACAGGCAAGAAGCCAGCAAAATAGCTGGCTTCTTGAAGGGATCAGCCAAATTTAGGTAACACGTTAAAGACGTTACCGAACCAGCATAAAATCACAGTTATACCAAAGAGGATAACAATCGCCGGAATGAGATTGCCGCCCCAAACCGTGAACATCTGGTTGGGAAACTTCTTGCGGGCTTTGATTGCCAGTACCGCAGGGATAATGACCGCCCAGATGGTGGCGCACAGCCCGGCACCGCCGATCCCGTAAATAAAGCCATTCGGGAAGACCAGATACAACAATGCGGGTGGCAGGAAGGTTAACAGCACGGTTTTGAAGCGCCCGCCGTGGGAGTTATCAATCTTAAACAGATCCGCCAGATAATCGAACAGTCCCAGCGTGACGCCAAAGAACGAACTGGCGACAGCTAAGTTGGAGAACACCAGCAGGCAAAACTCGATAATGCCATGTTGTTTGGTGCCGAGGAACGATTTCACCAGTGAATCGACGTTGCCGCCGGAGGAGATAATCGCTTTAAAACTTTCACGCGGAATATTCCCCATCGTGCAATACAGCCAGAAGAGATAAATCACCAGCGCCAGCAGCGAACCGAAAACCACGCTTTTGATGAGCTTATCTTTACGTTTGCCATAGCAAATAATCAGGCTGGGAATATTGCCGTGGAAACCAAATGACGCAAGGCACACTGGCAGAGCCATAAAAATGTACGGGAAGTAAGACGTCCCCGCAGTCGTGCTGGTGGCATCACGTAGAACGGAATAATCGACCTGGAAGAAGAAAGAGCCAAACACAATGACAAAGGAGATAATCTTCAGCCCGAGGAACAATGACGTGATACGGCTGGCGGCTAACGAACTTATCCATAATACGCTGGCGACGAAAATGGCCGTGCAGATCCCGACAATGCGAGGATTGGCATGGTAGCCCAGATTCATTGATATCGTTTCGCTAATGATCGCGCCGTTAGCGGAGATATAGGCGTAAGTGAGAATATAGAGAACGAAGGCAACGGTAATGCCGCTGATAATGTTCCAGGTGTTACCGATTAAATCTTTAGTGATGGTATTAAAACTGGAGCCGACGGGATAATTTAAATTTGCTTCTAATAAAAGTAACCCAGAATGTAGCATTGAAAACCAGGCAATGATAAGGATAAAGGCACCCCAGAAAAACCAGGCACCGGCAAGATCAACAGGTAAAGCAAACATACCTCCACCGATTACTGTACCTGCTATAACCATAACACCCCAAAATGCAGAGTGTTTTTTTTCTGCTTGTTCAGTCATGATGCCACCTTTAGAGGAAGGCTATTTTTGTTATTGAGGATGTAGGGAGTGGAGTGGCTAACATCCTTATAGCCACTCTGAGTGTATTAATTAAACTTCTTTCAGTTTTGCGGTGAAGTGACGCAATACTTTCGGTTCGTAGGTAAAGGTTAACCCTTTAATATTCGCCGCGTTCTCTTTCACATGTTTGAAGGCTTCAATAATAAAGTCCATATGTGTTTGAGTATAGGTTGCGCGTGGAATGGTTAAACGCAGCAATTCTGCCGGGCACGGCAGTTGTTTACCGGTTTTCGGATCGCGGCCTAACAGGAAAGAACCAATTTCTACCGCACGGATACCGGCGACTTTATACAGCTCGCACGCCAGCGCCTGTGCCGGGAACTGATCTGCCGGAATATGCGGCAACAGTTTACCGGCATCAACGAACGCCGCGTGACCGCCCGCCTGCTGACACACAACACCAATCTCTTCCAGACCATCGACCAGATACTGCACCTGCGCAATACGATAAGCCAGCCAGTCATGATTCATGCCATCATACAGACCCACAGCCAGACGCTCCATCGCGCCACCTTCCAGACCACCATAAGTCGGGAAGCCTTCCTGCACCACGCAAAGGGTTCTGCACTCGGTATAGACATCGAAGAAGCTGTCGTCTTTCACGCACAGCAGGCCGCCCATCGGCACCATCGCATCTTTCTTGGCGGACATTGCCAGCATATCGGCATATTTGTAGGTTTCGCGGGTAATTTGCTCGATAGTCCAGTCTTTGTATTCCGCTTCACGTTGCTTGATGAAATAGGCGTTTTCAGCAAAGCGCGCGGAGTCCATCACTACAGGAATGTCATATTTCTTCGCAATGCTGTACATCGCTTTCATATTTGCCAGTGAAACCGGCTGACCACCTGCGGAGTTACTGGTGATGGTAGCAACGATATATGGCACGTTATTCGGGCCAACTTCCTCAATACCGCGTTCTAATCCTTCGAGGTCAAAGTTACCTTTAAAGTCGTAACGCACGCCCGTATCGAAGGCTTCTTTGATATAGACGTTACGCACGGTACAGCCGTTAATCTGGCTATGCCCCTGCGTGGTATCAAAGAAATAGTTAGAGAATGCCACCATTTTGCTGCGATCCAGGCCTTTTTCCTGCTCGCGTTTTTTAATCAGTACCGGAATGTAGATTTGCTCTGCGCCACGCCCCTGGTGAGTCGGAATGGTGTATTGATAACCAAAGATATTTTTCACTGACTCGGCTAATGCGTAGTAGCTGCGGCTGCCGCTGTAGGCTTCGTCGCCGCGCATCATCGCTGCCTGCATACTCTGCGTCACCGCTCCGGTGCCACTGTCGGTCAGTAAATCGATAAACACATCTTCGCTATCCAACAGGAACGGGTTCATACCGGATTTAATAATTGCTTCTTCACGATAAGCGCGAGTGGTACGTTTTACTGGCTCAATAACACGAATGCGGAACGGTTCAGGGAGGTGTTTAAAGTTTTCCATTGCATAATCCTTCATTTATTTTAATTGCAGTGATCCCTGTGAATATTACATTTGCAATATCTATTAATTCGCCAGATATATATGCAAGAGCCATCATTTACTAAAACAAGTAAATAAATGAGAGATAGCCTTTGCAAAAGGCAAAATTAAGATATAGCAAACAAATAGATCACATTGAATCTAATTCGGTTTGGTTCTGATGATGGCTACAGAAGGGCAAATTAAGGGCGGTGATCGACAATTCTGTTGTCAATATTAAACCACTTTGAGGTCACACATATATGTAAGGTATTCATAATGCACTTATCCTCGAAAGACACGACGTTACAGTATAATACTCAAGATTTTTGTCTATTCTGAAATTGTTTAAATGTGAATCGAATCACAAACGATTACGAAGCAATATTAAATGCTTTTTTAAGAAAATAAGTTACGTGAGAAGGTTAAGGTTTATAAAAAGGGTTGAGTAATAATAAGAGTGCTAACAAGAAAACAAAGCCGCATCAGGCAATCAGGATGCGGCTTTGTAGGTACGGGTTACTTACCGATACAGAAGCTGGAGAAAATCCGCCCCAGCAAATCATCAGAGGTAAATTCCCCGGTGATCTCGCTTAAGTTTTGCTGTGCCAGGCGTAGTTCTTCCGCAAGCAATTCACCCGCCCATGCACCTAACAGCTGCGCTTTGCCCTGTTGCAGATGCTCCGCCGCTTGTTCCAGCGCCTGCAGGTGACGACGACGCGCCAGGAAGCCACCTTCCATATTCGTGTCGAAACCCATGCTCTGTTTGAGATGGTTACGCAACACATCCACGCCTTCGCCAGTCCTTGCAGAGAGACGAATCAACGCGTGACCGTTCACTTCGCTCATTCCCAGCGTTTCGCCGGTAATGTCGGCTTTATTGCGCACCACGGTGATCGGCAGTTTTGCAGGCAGACGGGCGATAAACTCCGGCCAGATCTCTGCTGGATCAACGGCGTCTGTCGTCGTGCCATCAACCATAAACAGCACGCGATCGGCCTGTTCAATTTCCTGCCACGCGCGCTCGATACCAATACGTTCCACTTCGTCGCTGGCTTCTCGTAGCCCGGCGGTATCGATAATATGTAGAGGCATCCCGTCAATATGAATATGCTCACGCAGCACGTCGCGCGTGGTTCCGGCAATATCAGTCACGATTGCCGCTTCACGGCCTGCCAGCGCGTTTAACAGGCTCGATTTACCGGCATTTGGGCGCCCGGCAATCACCACCTTCATCCCTTCGCGCAGCAGACTACCCTGACGTGCTTCGGCGCGTACTGCGTCGAGGTCGGCAATCACGTCATTGAGTTGGGCTTCAATTTTGCCGTCGGAGAGGAAATCGATCTCTTCATCGGGGAAATCAATCGCCGCTTCGACGTAAATGCGCAAGTGGGTGAGGGCTTCCACCAGATGGTTGACCCGGGCGGAGAACGCGCCTTGCAGTGAGTTAAGCGCCGAACGAGCCGCCTGTTCTGAGCTGGCGTCGATAAGATCCGCAATCGCTTCGGCCTGGGCTAAATCGAGTTTATCGTTAAGAAACGCGCGTTCTGAAAACTCACCAGGGCGAGCAATCCGCAGGCCAGGAATGGTCAGAATACGTTTTAACAGCAGGTCGAGGATCACCGGACCGCCATGACCTTGCAGTTCCAGCACATCTTCACCGGTGAACGAGTTCGGGCCAGGGAACCATAGCGCAATCCCCTGATCGAGCACGCTGCCGTCGGCGTCTTTAAACGGAAGATAATCGGCGTAGCGCGGCTTAGGCAATTTACCCAGCACGGTTTCGGCAACTTCACGGGCTTTGAAGCCGGAGATGCGCAGGATGCCAACGCCGCCACGTCCAGGAGGCGTGGCCTGGGCTACGATAGTGTCATTATCGCTCATGATGTTCCTGTTGCTTTGTGTGGCGGATGCGCTGTGCTTATCCGCACTACGAAAAGAAAAAAGGCGGTCAACTGACCGCCCTTATTTTAGCGAAAACTCACCGAATCAGGATTTTTTCTTCTCGCGGCTATGCAGGCCACGTTTTTCCAGACCACGGTAAATCAGCTGCTGCTGAATAATGGTTACCAGGTTGCTGACGATATAGTACAGCACCAGACCTGACGGGAACCACAGGAAGAACACGGTGAAGATGACCGGCATAAAGGTCATGATCTTCTGCTGCATCGGGTCGGTCACGGTGGTCGGCGACATCTTCTGAATGAAGAACATCGTTACGCCCATCAGGATCGGCAGGATGTAGTACGGGTCCTGTGCAGACAGGTCGTGGATCCACAGTGCAAACGGTGCCTGACGCAGTTCAACGGAACCCATCAGCATGTAGTACAACGCCAGGAAGATTGGCATCTGGATCAGCAGCGGGAAGCAGCCGCCCAGCGGGTTAACCTTCTCAGCTTTGTACAGCGCCATCATTTCCTGGCTGATACGCTGTTTGTCATCGCCCAGACGCTCACGCATTGCCTGAATCTTCGGCTGCAGCATACGCATCTTCGCCATGGAGGTGTACTGCGCTTTGGTCAGCGGGTACATGATGCCACGAACGATAAAGGTGATGATGATAATGGAGAAGCCCCAGTTACCCACAAAGCTATGGATCCATTTCAGCAGTTTGAACAGCGGCTGAGAGATGAACCACAACCAACCGTAATCAACGGTCAGATCCAGGTGCGGAGCAACGGCCGCCATTTTGTCCTGGATTTCCGGGCCAACCCACAGGGTGCTGTTCATCGCGCCAGTCTGACCAGGCTGAACCAGTACCGGCTGAGACTTATAGCCGATAGCGGCAATGCCGTTACCCAGATTAGCGGTATAGAAGTTGTTGGTGCCGTCGTTATGCGGGATCCATGCAGTTGCGAAATACTGTTGCAGCATCGCAACCCAACCACCTTTCGAAGAGATGTTCAGGTTTTCGTTGTCAGCAATAGTATCGAACTTGTATTTCTCGTACTTCTCGTCAGGCGTGGAGTACGCCGCGCCACGGAAGGTATGCAGCGCAAAGTTGCTGCTTCCGGTATCGAGATGCGGTGGCAGAGTGATGGATTGCTTCAACTGACCAAAGGTGGAGATCTCCAGCGGTTTTTCGCCAGCGTTCTGCACGTTGTAGTTGACGTTGACAGCGTAATCACCACGTTTCAGGACAAACGTTTTGGTAAACGTGTTGCCTGCCGCGTCGGTATACGTCATCGGCACCTGCAGTTCGTTTTGGCCTTCAGCCAGCACATAAGCGTCTTTTTCGACGTTATACAGCGGACGCGGGCCGTTAGCCGGGTTATCCGGGCCATCACGACCGGTCAGACCGCTCTGTGCCTGATAAATAAACTGCGGTGAGGTTTCCAGCAGCTGGAACGGCTGGGTAGAGTTCAGTTCTTTCGGGTAAGCCGGCAGCAGGGCCTGCTCAACATCACCACCACGGGTGTTGATGGTCAGATCAAGCACGTCGGTTTTAACCGAAATCAGTTTCCCCTGGCCACTGGCCGGTACGCCCTGGTCGGCGGCGCTACCCGCTGCGGTGGTCGTTGTCTGCGTGGTCTGTTGAACCTGAGGTTGCGGGTTTTTATCCTGCTCCCAGGCTTGCCAGATCATGAAAGACACGAACAGCAAAGCGATGACTAAAAGATTGCGTTGCGAATCCATCGTTAGTGTTCTCTGGTATCAAATGGTCCGGGCGGGACGGGATCGTCACCACCAGGGTGTAAAGGGTGGCATTTTAATACGCGTTTCACCGTCAACCAACTGCCTTTTATCACTCCAAACCTGCGCAATGCCTCAATTCCGTAGCTTGAACAGGTTGGAGTGAAACGACAATGCGGCCCGAGTAGCGGACTAATCAGGCGTTGGTAGACCCGAATAAGGGCTATCAGGACCCGCGAGCCAGGCGACAGTGGCGGCGCCATAATTTTTCCAACGCTTCCGAGAGAGCACGGTTATCGAGGTCGGCAACCCCTTTTTTCGCCACCACCACGAAATCCATAGCCGGGAGTTCATGTTGGCGTAGACGGAAGCTTTCACGCGTCAGACGTTTAATCCGATTGCGTTCATGCGCTCGTCGAACGTTTTTCTTGGCGACTGTAAGACCGATACGGGGATGCCCCAGCGAATTCAGGCGGCCGAGGATGGTGATTTGCGGCGTGCCAGCCCGTTGTGGCTGCTGGAAGACGAATGTGAATTGACTGGGAGTTAACAAGCGTAACTCCCTGGGAAATGCGAGCTTAACCACTCAGGGGTTAGCTTTATTACTTAGAAACGGTCAGACGAGCACGGCCTTTAGCACGACGACGTGCCAGTACCTGACGACCATTTTTAGTAGCCATACGAGCACGGAAGCCGTGAGAACGGTTGCGCTTCAGTACAGACGGTTGAAAAGTGCGTTTCATGGCGATTTCTACCTAAACTTGAATAAATTCAATGGCTTTATTGGATATCCGTCCGAAAATCGAACGATGGACACCGAAGCCATGGGTGATTAAAGAGGCCGGATTGTAATAATTGTACACTCCGGAGTCAATTCTCTTTCCTTATTTACCGCGCTTTTCCGCACCTTTTCACAGGGAAAAAGTGCAACTGTATACCGGTGAAAACCAGCATTGCGCGCCGGGTGGAGGATTATACGGGCTACCAGGTAAAGCGCAAGGATCGCTCAGGATCTTTATTAGATCGATTAAGACTAATTTTGTTTATGGTCATTAAATTTTCCAATATGCGGCCTAAATCGTGCCCGCCTTGCGCCTGGATCGTTTACACTTAACGGGTTCTGGAAAGTCCTGTGGATAAATCGGGAAAATCTGTGAGAAACAGAAGATCTCTTGCGCAGTTTAGGCTATGATCCTCGGTCCCGATCGTTTTGCAGGATCTTGATCGGGCATATAACCGCAGACAGCGGTTCGTGCGTCACCCTCATGCAGGGTCTTTTCGACGTGCGTCAACAATCATGAATGTTTCAGCCTTAGTCATAATCGACTTTTGTTCGAGTGGAGTCCGCCGTGTCACTTTCGCTTTGGCAGCAGTGTCTTGCCCGATTGCAGGATGAGTTACCAGCCACAGAATTTAGTATGTGGATACGCCCATTGCAGGCGGAACTGAGCGATAACACGCTGGCCTTGTACGCGCCAAACCGTTTTGTCCTCGACTGGGTACGGGACAAGTACCTCAATAATATCAATGGACTGCTAACCAGTTTCTGCGGAGCGGATGCCCCACAGCTGCGTTTTGAAGTGGGCACAAAGCCCGTGACACAAACGCTGAAAGTCCCTGCCAGTAACACCGTTGCACCAGCTCAGGCCGCTCAGGTGCAACCGCAACGTGCTGCACCTGCGGCGCGCTCGGGTTGGGATAACGTTCCGGCTCCGGCAGAACCGACCTATCGTTCCAACGTTAACGTTAAACATACATTTGATAACTTCGTCGAAGGTAAATCTAACCAACTGGCGCGCGCGGCGGCTCGCCAGGTGGCAGACAACCCTGGCGGCGCCTATAACCCGCTGTTCCTTTATGGCGGCACGGGGCTGGGGAAAACTCACCTGCTCCATGCGGTGGGCAATGGCATTATGGCGCGCAAGCCCAATGCCAAAGTGGTTTATATGCACTCCGAACGTTTTGTGCAGGACATGGTAAAAGCTCTGCAAAACAACGCGATTGAAGAGTTTAAACGCTACTACCGTTCCGTAGATGCGCTGCTGATCGACGATATTCAGTTTTTTGCTAATAAAGAACGATCCCAGGAAGAGTTTTTCCACACCTTCAACGCCCTGCTTGAAGGTAATCAGCAGATCATTCTCACCTCGGATCGCTATCCGAAAGAGATCAACGGCGTTGAAGATCGTTTGAAATCCCGCTTTGGCTGGGGACTGACTGTGGCGATCGAACCGCCAGAGCTGGAAACCCGCGTGGCGATCCTGATGAAAAAGGCCGACGAAAACGACATTCGTTTGCCGGGCGAAGTGGCGTTCTTTATCGCCAAGCGTCTACGATCTAACGTGCGTGAGCTGGAAGGGGCACTGAACCGCGTCATTGCTAACGCTAACTTTACCGGACGGGCGATCACCATCGACTTCGTGCGTGAGGCGCTGCGCGATTTGCTGGCATTGCAGGAAAAACTGGTCACCATCGACAATATTCAAAAGACGGTGGCGGAGTACTACAAGATCAAAGTCGCGGATCTCCTTTCCAAGCGTCGATCTCGCTCGGTGGCGCGTCCGCGCCAGATGGCGATGGCGCTGGCGAAAGAGCTGACTAACCACAGTCTGCCAGAGATCGGCGATGCGTTTGGTGGTCGTGACCACACGACGGTGCTTCATGCTTGCCGTAAGATCGAGCAGTTGCGTGAAGAAAGCCATGATATCAAAGAAGATTTTTCAAATTTAATCAGAACATTGTCATCTTAATCCTATGAAATTTACCGTAGAACGTGAGCATTTATTAAAACCGCTACAACAGGTGAGCGGTCCGTTAGGTGGTCGTCCTACGCTACCGATTCTCGGTAATCTGCTGTTACAGGTTGCTGACGGTACGTTGTCGCTGACCGGTACTGATCTCGAGATGGAAATGGTGGCACGTGTTGCGCTGATTCAGCCGCACGAACCAGGGGCGACGACCGTTCCGGCGCGCAAATTCTTTGATATCTGCCGTGGTCTGCCTGAAGGCGCGGAAATTGCCGTGCAACTGGAAGGTGAGCGGATGCTGGTGCGCTCCGGGCGTAGCCGTTTTTCGCTGTCTACCCTACCAGCGGCGGATTTCCCGAACCTCGATGACTGGCAGAGCGAAGTCGAATTTACCCTGCCGCAGGCGACGATGAAGCGTCTGATTGAAGCGACCCAGTTTTCAATGGCGCATCAGGACGTTCGCTATTATTTAAACGGTATGTTGTTCGAAACCGAAGGCGAAGAACTGCGTACCGTGGCGACCGACGGTCACCGTCTGGCGGTCTGCTCAATGCCGATTGGTCAGTCTTTGCCAAGCCATTCGGTGATTGTGCCGCGTAAAGGCGTGATTGAACTAATGCGTATGCTCGACGGTGGCGACAATCCGCTGCGCGTGCAGATTGGCAGCAACAACATTCGCGCCCACGTTGGCGACTTTATCTTCACCTCCAAACTGGTGGACGGTCGCTTCCCTGATTACCGTCGAGTTCTGCCGAAGAACCCGGATAAACATCTGGAAGCTGGCTGTGATCTGCTCAAACAGGCGTTTGCTCGTGCGGCGATTCTCTCTAACGAGAAATTCCGTGGTGTGCGCCTGTATGTCAGTGAAAACCAGTTGAAAATTACCGCCAACAACCCGGAACAGGAAGAAGCGGAAGAGATCCTCGACGTCACCTATAGCGGTGCAGAAATGGAAATCGGCTTCAACGTTAGCTATGTGCTGGATGTTCTGAACGCGCTGAAATGCGAAAACGTGCGTATGATGCTGACCGATTCGGTTTCCAGCGTGCAGATTGAAGATGCCGCATCACAGTCGGCTGCCTATGTTGTCATGCCAATGAGACTGTAATGTCCCTCACCCGCTTGTTGATCCGCGATTTCCGCAATATCGAAAACGCGGATCTCGCTTTATCTCCTGGCTTTAACTTTCTGGTGGGTGCCAACGGCAGTGGCAAAACCAGCGTGCTGGAAGCCATCTATACGCTCGGTCACGGTCGGGCGTTTCGTAGTTTGCAGATTGGTCGCGTCATTCGCCATGAGCAGGAGGCGTTTATTCTCCACGGGCGATTACAGGGCGAAGAGCGTGAGACGGCAATTGGCTTAACCAAAGATAAACAGGGCGACAGCAAAGTCCGCATTGACGGTACTGACGGGCATAAAGTCGCGGAGCTGGCGCATCTGATGCCGATGCAACTGATAACGCCAGAAGGGTTTACTTTACTCAACGGCGGCCCGAAATACAGAAGAGCATTCCTCGACTGGGGATGCTTTCACAACGAACCTGGATTTTTCACCGCCTGGAGCAATCTCAAGCGTTTGCTCAAGCAGCGCAATGCGGCGCTGCGCCAGGTGACTCGTTACGAGCAGCTACGCCCGTGGGATAAAGAACTGATCCCGCTGGCGGAGCAAATCAGCACCTGGCGCGCCCAGTACAGCGCCGGTATCGCCGCCGATATGGCCGATACCTGTAAGCAATTTCTCCCGGAGTTTTCTCTGACTTTCTCTTTTCAGCGTGGCTGGGAGAAAGAGACAGAATACGCTGAGGTGCTGGAACGTAATTTTGAACGCGATCGCCAGCTAACCTACACCGCGCACGGCCCGCACAAAGCGGACTTACGCATTCGCGCCGACGGTGCGCCGGTGGAAGATACCTTATCGCGTGGGCAGCTAAAGCTGCTGATGTGCGCCTTACGTCTGGCGCAAGGAGAGTTCCTCACCCGTGAAAGCGGGCAGCGGTGTCTCTACCTGATAGATGATTTTGCCTCTGAGCTTGATGATGAGCGTCGCGGACTGCTTGCCAGTCGCTTAAAAGCGACGCAATCACAGGTCTTTGTCAGTGCGATAAGTGCTGAACACGTTATAGACATGTCGGACGAAAATTCGAAGATGTTTACCGTGGAAAAGGGTAAAATAACGGATTAACCCAAGTATAAATGAGCGAGAAACGTTGATGTCGAATTCTTATGACTCCTCCAGTATCAAAGTCCTGAAAGGGCTGGATGCGGTGCGTAAGCGCCCTGGTATGTATATCGGCGACACGGATGACGGCACCGGTCTGCACCACATGGTATTCGAGGTGGTAGATAACGCTATCGACGAAGCGCTCGCGGGTCACTGTAAAGAAATTATCGTCACCATTCACGCCGATAACTCTGTCTCTGTACAGGATGATGGGCGCGGCATTCCGACCGGTATTCACCCGGAAGAGGGCGTATCGGCGGCGGAAGTGATCATGACCGTCCTGCACGCGGGCGGTAAATTTGACGATAACTCCTATAAAGTGTCCGGCGGTCTGCACGGCGTTGGTGTTTCGGTAGTAAACGCCCTGTCGCAAAAACTGGAGCTGGTTATCCAGCGTGAAGGTAAAATTCACCGTCAGATCTACGAGCACGGCGTACCGCAGGCACCGCTGGCGGTTACCGGCGATACTGATAAAACCGGCACTATGGTTCGTTTCTGGCCAAGCCTCGAAACGTTCACCAATGTGACCGAGTTTGAATATGAAATTCTGGCGAAACGTCTGCGTGAGTTGTCGTTCCTCAACTCCGGCGTTTCCATTCGCCTGAAAGACAAACGTGATGGTAAAGAAGACCACTTCCACTATGAAGGCGGTATCAAGGCATTCGTTGAATATCTGAACAAGAACAAAACGCCAATCCACCCGAATATCTTCTACTTCTCCACCGAAAAAGACGGTATCGGTGTCGAAGTGGCATTGCAGTGGAACGATGGCTTCCAGGAAAACATCTACTGCTTTACTAACAACATTCCGCAGCGTGACGGCGGTACTCACCTGGCAGGCTTCCGTGCGGCGATGACCCGTACCCTGAACGCCTACATGGACAAAGAAGGCTACAGCAAAAAAGCCAAAGTCAGCGCCACCGGTGACGATGCGCGTGAAGGCCTGATTGCGGTCGTTTCCGTGAAAGTGCCGGATCCGAAATTTTCCTCCCAGACCAAAGACAAACTGGTTTCTTCTGAGGTGAAATCGGCGGTAGAACAGCAGATGAACGAACTGCTGGCAGAATACCTGCTGGAAAACCCAACCGACGCGAAAATCGTGGTCGGCAAAATCATTGATGCCGCTCGTGCGCGTGAAGCTGCGCGTCGCGCCCGTGAAATGACCCGTCGTAAAGGCGCGCTGGACTTAGCTGGCCTGCCGGGCAAACTGGCGGACTGTCAGGAGCGCGACCCGGCGCTTTCCGAACTGTACCTTGTGGAAGGGGACTCTGCGGGCGGCTCTGCGAAGCAGGGGCGTAACCGCAAGAACCAGGCGATTCTGCCGCTGAAGGGTAAAATCCTCAACGTTGAGAAAGCCCGTTTCGATAAGATGCTTGCTTCCCAGGAAGTGGCGACGCTTATCACCGCACTTGGTTGTGGTATTGGTCGTGACGAATACAATCCGGACAAACTGCGTTATCACAGCATCATTATCATGACCGATGCGGACGTCGACGGCTCGCACATTCGTACATTGCTGTTGACCTTCTTCTATCGTCAGATGCCGGAAATCATCGAACGCGGTCATGTCTACATTGCTCAGCCGCCGCTGTACAAAGTGAAAAAAGGCAAGCAGGAGCAGTACATTAAAGACGATGAAGCGATGGATCAGTACCAAATTTCTATCGCTCTGGATGGTGCATCTTTGCATACCAACGCCAGTGCACCAGCTTTAGCTGGTGAAGCGTTAGAAAAACTGGTGTCGGAGTACAATGCGGCGCAGAAAATGATCGTTCGCATGGAACGTCGCTATCCGAAAGCAATGCTGAAAGAGCTTATCTATCAGCCGACGCTGACGGAAGCCGACCTCTCTGATGAGCAGACTGTTACCCGCTGGGTGAACGCGCTGGTCAGCGAACTGAACGACAAAGAACAGCACGGCAGCCAGTGGAAGTTTGATGTCCACACCAATGCCGAGAAAAACCTGTTCGAGCCGATTGTTCGCGTGCGTACCCACGGCGTGGATACTGACTATCCGCTGGATCACGAGTTTATCACCGGCGGCGAATATCGTCGTATCTGCACGCTGGGCGAGAAACTGCGCGGTCTGCTGGAAGATGATGCGTTTATCGAACGTGGCGAGCGTCGTCAGCCGGTAGCCAGCTTCGAGCAGGCGCTGGACTGGCTGGTGAAAGAGTCCCGTCGCGGCCTCTCCATCCAGCGTTATAAAGGTCTGGGCGAGATGAACCCGGAACAGTTGTGGGAAACTACAATGGATCCGGAAAGCCGCCGTATGCTGCGCGTTACCGTTAAAGATGCGATTGCCGCCGACCAATTGTTCACCACGCTGATGGGCGACGCCGTAGAACCGCGCCGTGCGTTTATCGAAGAAAACGCCCTGAAAGCGGCGAATATCGATATTTAAAATGCGAGCGTGCCTGATGCGCTACGCTTATCAAGCCTACGAAACTTCTGCAATATATTGAATTTGCAATGTTTTGTGGGCCGGGTAAGGCGTTCATGCCGCATCCGGCAAGAAGCTATAAGTAATAAAAGGGCGGAGATGATCTCCGCTCTTTTTATTTCTGCAATCCGCAATTATCATCCCGCAGAACTATACTTTTTGAGTCAACACGTAACGCTTTACAGGTGAATATCATGGGGCTTTTTGATGAAGTTGTCGGTGCCTTTCTGAAAGGCGATGCGGGAAAATATCAGGCGATTTTAAGTTGGGTTGAGGAGCAGGGGGGCATCCAGGTGCTGCTGGAAAAACTGCAAAGTGGCGGTTTAGGTGCCATTCTCTCAACCTGGTTGAGTAATCAACAGGGCAATCAGCCGGTGAGCGGCGAGCAACTGGAGTCGGCGCTCGGCACAAACGCGGTGTCCGATCTCGGGCAAAAACTCGGCGTAGATACCCGTGCTGCTTCCAGCTTACTGGCGGAACAATTGCCGAAGATTATTGATGCTCTTTCACCGCAGGGTGAAGTGTCACCACAAGCCAATAACGATCTGCTTTCCGCAGGCATGGAGTTGCTGAAAGGGAAACTCTTCCGCTAAGCAAAAGGGGAGCACGCAACACGCGTTGCATCCCCCTTTTCCCTCGGGTGTTGTACTGATTTTTGAGCGGAATCGCGTTAGCATGAGTCAGGAACCAATCTACCTGGGGAACTCATGGCTATCAAACTCATTGCTATCGATATGGATGGCACCCTTCTGCTGCCCGATCACACCATTTCACCCGCCGTTAAAAATGCGATTGCCGCAGCTCGCGCCCGTGGCGTGAATGTCGTACTGACGACGGGGCGCCCTTATGCAGGCGTTCACAACTACCTGAAAGAACTGCATATGGAACAGCCGGGCGACTACTGCATTACTTACAATGGCGCGCTGGTGCAGAAAGCCGCTGATGGTAGCACCGTGGCGCAAACAGCCCTGAGCTATGATGACTACCGTTTCCTGGAAAAACTCTCTCGTGAAGTCGGTTCCCATTTCCACGCGCTGGATCGCACCACGCTGTACACCGCCAACCGTGACATCAGCTATTACACGGTGCACGAATCATTTGTTGCCACCATTCCGCTGGTGTTCTGCGAGGCGGAGAAAATGAACCCTGACACCCAGTTCCTGAAAGTGATGATGATTGATGAACCCGCCATCCTCGACCAGGCCATCGCGCGCATTCCGCAGGAAGTAAAAGAGAAATACACCGTGCTGAAAAGTGCGCCGTACTTCCTCGAAATCCTCGATAAACGCGTCAATAAAGGCACTGGCGTGAAATCGCTGGCGGAAGTGCTTGGCATTAAACCGGAAGAAATTATGGCGATTGGCGATCAGGAAAACGACATCGCAATGATTGAATATGCAGGCGTCGGTGTGGCGATGGATAACGCTATACCTTCGGTGAAAGAAGTGGCGAACTTTGTCACCAAATCCAACCTTGAAGATGGCGTGGCGTTTGCAATCGAAAAGTATGTGCTGAATTAATCTGTGGGCGGGCAAACAGCATGAATACGTTTGCCCGCTTACTGATTATTGGTTTACTGCATATACAACCAGAAATTGCAGCGGTGCAGTAATGATGTCCAGCGTAACAGTCACTGGCAGTAATGCTGCGGAAACACCATCCGGAATGCCTCTGGGTGAATAGTATTCATAAAATCGCACTTTAAATGGATGGTAGAACGCCATCACCTTTGAGTAATCCATGTTTTTATTTTTCTCATGGATTGTGCCTTTTAGGTTTTCCAGTGACCTGGTACAGTGTTGAACACCACAGGCAAAATCATAATGCGTTGCCAGTGCCTTTTCTTCTTCGTTATTCCAGTAGTAGTAAAGCGATATTGTGCCGGTAAATTTCTTTTTCCCCGCATTTAAAACAAATCTTGCGTCATCAGCAACCTGAATATTGTGCCGGTTAAGTGCTGGATCATTGAGCATCTTAACGATGTCATCGGTACCATCAGTGATAAGGTAATCCAGCGATTCCCCTACAAAAACATAGCCTTTTGTTCCATTACTATCCTTTGCCTGCGATAGCCCCGTGATGGTGTCTGACTGCGATTGATACTTTCCTGAAGTACCTTTTGCGGTATGGGAAACCAGGGCATACGAGATACAGCCCGAAAGCATCAGCGCCAGTGGGAATAAACCGGCAGCCTTAAAAAATCCCTTAAAATTCAAATTCATGATTAATCCTTTAAACAAGATCGCTAAGCCGTTGAAAGCATACTCTTCTTTCCCTCCTGTTTAGCGCCTGATCTCCCTTTTCAGATTTCTGCCCGATATAAGACCTTTTCTTATGAGGTGTTTTTTTGTGGACTAATATCTGTTGCAAGGCTATGGCTTCGCCCCGGCACTGGTTTATATCTCCGCCGTCGCGTTGATTGGCGCGCTCTCTTACATCCTGCTGGTGGGCGATGTGAAGCGCGTTGGATAATCTTTCAACTGTGGAATATGCGCCACACCACTGCGCATAATCCACTTTCTTAAGGCAGGTGCAGTCAAGCATCGGCTTTTTACTATCTTGCCGTAGAGTTTTAAACGCAATTTGCGGGTGGCGCGCCAGTAAGCGGCATTGAGCTTCTCTGGCTGCTTCAGTAACACAGAACGCAGTATTTCCGCACTGTCCAGCGCATAGCTAATCCCTTCCAGAGAACTGGCGCTGATAAATCCCGCCGCTTCACCAATCAGAAAGGCGTTGTCCTTACCGCAGACAAAATCCTGCCAGCGTGAGGGAAACAGCACCGTGCATTTTTCACTTTTCACCGCTTTGCCAAACTGGAACTGAAAGGCGTTCATTTTCTCTTTCAGCGCCGCGAAACGCGCCTGACCGTCTTTCATCGGATAGGCACCGCCAAAGATAAAATAACCGTCTTTGCTGATACTCCATGAATAACAGTCCGTTATCGCATTATCAAAGATGCAGGAGTAGAACGGCACCGGATGCTTCTCTGCGAACCACTGCTGGATAGCGACATATTTACGAATCTGATGATCCGGATAAAGATGTCGCCGCACCATCGAGTTTGCGCCATCGGCACCCACCAGATAACGGGCGGTAATATGCTGCTCCCAGCCGTCTGCACGAAAAATGACATGCCATTTATCATCCTCACGCCAGATTTTTCGACACAGGCTGTCGTGGTAAACCTCAACGCTGGCGGGGATCAGCGACTTCATCCACAAGTCGAAGGCATGGCGATTAATATTGATATAGCTCCGCTGGTAGTTACGCGTGAGCGATGCGGCGACGTCGACGGTTTTGACGCTGAAAATCTGCGGATTGGCGATTACATCGACAGGAAGCGTCAGTCCATCGCGAATAAAAGAACGCTGCGCGTCCGGTGCCAGCAGACCACCACAAGGCTTGCTGAAACCTTCAGTACCGTACTGGTGCTTTTTATCCAGCGCGATCACCTGCATTTTGCCTGCTAACTGCCGCGCCAACGCCGACCCCGCCGGGCCGAGGCCAATAATCGCCACGTCGAAATGTTCCATCTTTTTACTCACATTCATCACGATGGCAAAAGACTATTGTCTGAAAGTGAAGTCCTTGTGAAGTATGATGGCGGGAAACGTTTTGTATCAGGATCACGCCATGAAACAACTCACCAACGCTTCACGAAATCACCTGCTCACCAATACCAATACCTGGACACCCGACAGCCAGTGGCTGGTGTTTGATGTGCGTCCTTCTGGCGCGTCGTTTACCGGCGAGACCATTGAGCGCGTGAATATCCATACCGGCGAGGTCGAGGTTATCTACCGGGCGTCACAGGGCGCACACGTCGGCGTGGTGACCGTTCATCCGAAGTCAGAGAAATATGTCTTCATCCACGGCCCTGAAAATCCTGATGAAACATGGCATTACGATTTCCATCACCGCCGTGGCGTGATTGTTGAAAGTGGAAAGGTGAGTAATCTCGATGCAATGGATATTACCGTTCCGTACACCCCAGGGGCGCTACGTGGCGGCAGCCATGTGCATGTTTTTAGCCCGAACGGTGAAATGGTGAGTTTTACCTATAACGACCATGTAATGCATGAACTCGATTCGGCGCTGGATTTGCGAAACGTCGGGGTTGCCGTACCGTTTGGCCCGGTCAACGTACAAAAGCAGCATCCGCGTGAATACAGCGGTAGCCACTGGTGCGTGCTGGTGAGTAAAACTACGCCCGCGCCGCAGCCTGGCAGTGATGAAATCAATCGCGCTTATGAAGAGGGATGGGTAGGAAATCACGCGCTGGCATTTATTGGCGACACGCTTTCGCCAAAGGGCGAGAAAGTTCCAGAGCTGTTTATTGTTGAGTTGCCGCAAGACGAAAACGGCTGGAAAGCAGCAGGTGATGCGCCGTTAAGCGGAACTGAATCGACCCTGCCCGCGCCGCCGCGTGGCGTCGTGCAGCGACGTTTAACCTTTACACACCATCGGGCTTATCCGGGGTTAGTCAACGTCCCGCGCCACTGGGTGCGCTGTAATCCACAGGGTACGCAAATCGCGTTTTTAATGCGTGATGATAACGGCATTGTGCAACTGTGGCTTATCTCGCCACAGGGAGGCGAGCCGCGCCAGTTAACCCATAACAAAACGGATATCCAGTCTGCATTTAACTGGCATCCATCAGGAGAGTGGCTGGGAGTTGTGCTGGATAACCGCATTGCCTGCGTACATGCGCAAAGCGGTGAAGTTGAGTATTTAACTGATAATCACGCCAACCCACCTTCGGCAGACGCCGTGGTCTTCTCGCCGGACGGTAAATGGCTGGCGTGGATGGAAGCAGGTCAGCTGTGGATCACCGAAACGGGTCGCTAGTCAGTTCGCTGGCATTCTGGCTGGTGGAATAACGGCATTGATGGCTTGCGCGTCGGCTTCGCTTTTTTCCACGCGCGAGCGCACCGAACTGTCTTTGCGGAACGCATCCCACGGCAGCAAAAGTGTGTCCATGACTGCGGTAAATGGCATATCGAGAATCGCCAGCGATTTGGTTCCCCAGTTTGTTGTGTCATCGCCAATCATGGTGACACTGGCGCGGGTGCCGGGATACGTTCCCTCCTTACCTCCGGTATGGGACATTACGCTGGAGCATCCTCCGAGTAATGTCATTCCGCTGCATATCATGGACGCTAACAACACATTTCTTATCATAATAAATTCATCTGTTAATCGTGGGTGTTGGCATGATGTGTTATAGCGATCCCTTGCCGAAAATAACATCATCATCATGTCGCACTGTGGCGGCTATCGCACTTTAACGTTTCGTGCTGTCCTCCAGTCTATGCAATAGACCACAAACTGCAAAAAAAAGTCCGTTGGAAAGGCTTGAAAAGTGCATATCCAGACCCATTTTTATACCGTAGCTGATGAGAACGCGCCTGATGGGTGTTCTGGCTACCCGACCTGTCCATTGTGGAAGGTCTTATATTCTCGCTGATTTCAGGAGCTATTGATTATGCGTAACTTTGATTTATCCCCGCTTTACCGTTCTGCTATTGGATTTGACCGTTTGTTTAACCACTTAGAAAACAACCAGAGCCAGAGTAATGGTGGCTACCCTCCGTATAACGTTGAGCTGGTAGACGAAAACCATTACCGCATTGCTATCGCTGTCGCGGGGTTTGCTGAGAGTGAACTGGAAATTACCGCCCAGGACAATCTGTTGGTGGTGAAAGGTGCCCATGCTGACGAACAAAAAGAGCGCACCTATCTGTACCAGGGCATCGCAGAACGCAACTTCGAACGCAAATTCCAGTTAGCTGAGAACATTCATGTTCGTGGCGCTAACCTGGTGAATGGTTTGCTGTATATCGATCTTGAACGCGTGATTCCGGAAGCGAAAAAACCGCGCCGTATCGAAATCAACTAATTCTCTAAGGCCGCCAGGCGCGGCCTGACATTTCCATGCTCGCCGTCAGGGAGCATATGCGAATCTTCGGATTTGCAGGTACTTACTCGCTTCTTAGAAGGAGAAATGACTATGCGTAACTTCGATTTATCCCCACTGATGCGTCAATGGATCGGTTTTGACAAACTGGCTAACGCATTGCAAAACGCCGGTGAAAGCCAGAGCTTCCCGCCGTACAACATTGAGAAAAGCGACGATAACCACTACCGCATTACCCTGGCGTTGGCTGGTTTCCGTCAGGAAGATTTAGAGATTCAACTGGAAGGTACGCGCCTGAGCGTAAAAGGCACGCCTGAGCAGCCAAAAGAAGAGAAAAAATGGTTGCATCAAGGGCTTATGAATCAGCCATTTAGTCTGAGCTTTACGCTGGCTGAAAATATGGAAGTCTCTGGCGCAACCTTCGTTAATGGTTTGCTGCATATTGATTTAATTCGTAATGAGCCTGAACCCATCGCTGCGCAGCGTATCGCTATCAGCGAACGTCCCGCGTTAAATAGCTAATTAGCTATTCTTTTTGCCCCGCCAGCCTGGTGGGGCTTTTTTTATCAACCATCTTCAACTCTGTATTAATTTTCGTCAGGTTAAGATGTTCCGGCACTCTCTTTCCCGTGATAATGTGCGCCATAAGGCAAATCTGCTTCACCGATTCAGCCATAATCCCTGGTAATTAAAATGTTATTTCAAGAGAAATGGACGATGAGTGATATAGCATTAACAGTCAGTATTCTGGCTTTGGTGGCGGTCGTCGGTTTGTTTATCGGCAACGTCAAGTTTCGCGGCATAGGATTAGGCATTGGCGGCGTGCTGTTTGGTGGGATCATCGTCGGCCATTTCGTTTCTCAGGCTGGGATGACATTAAGTAGCGATATGCTGCATGTTATCCAGGAATTTGGCCTGATCCTGTTTGTTTATACCATCGGGATTCAGGTGGGGCCGGGCTTCTTTGCCTCATTGCGCGTCTCCGGGTTACGCCTCAACTTGTTTGCTGTTCTGATAGTCATTATCGGCGGTCTGGTTACCGCAATCTTGCATAAACTTTTCGATATTCCACTGCCTGTGGTGCTGGGGATTTTCTCTGGCGCGGTCACCAATACGCCAGCATTGGGGGCAGGTCAGCAAATCTTACGCGACCTCGGCACACCGATGGAGATGGTCGATCAGATGGGGATGAGTTACGCGATGGCGTATCCATTCGGCATTTGTGGGATTTTGTTCACCATGTGGATGCTGCGGGTTATTTTCCGCGTCAATGTTGAGACTGAGGCCCAGCAGCACGAGTCCACGCGAACCAACGGCGGTGCGCTAATCAGGACGATTAACATCCGTGTTGAAAACCCTAATTTGCATAATTTAGCCATTAAAGATGTGCCAATTCTTAATGGCGATAAAGTTATCTGCTCACGATTGAAACGAGAAGAAACCCTAAAAGTACCTTCGCCAGATACCATTATCCAACTTGGCGATTTGCTGCATCTGGTGGGACAGCCTGCGGATTTGCATAATGCACAGTTGGTGATTGGTCAGGAGGTGGATACTTCGCTATCAACGAAAGGCACCGATTTGCGCGTCGAACGCGTGGTGGTCACCAATGAAAATGTGCTCGGTAAACGTATTCGCGACCTGCACTTTAAAGAACGCTATGACGTTGTTATCTCGCGCCTGAACCGTGCCGGGGTTGAACTGGTCGCCAGTGGCGATATTAGCCTGCAATTTGGCGATATCCTCAACCTGGTGGGGCGGCCTTCTGCTATTGATGCCGTTGCCAATGTATTAGGTAATGCGCAGCAAAAACTGCAACAGGTTCAGATGTTACCGGTGTTTATTGGTATCGGTCTTGGCGTGTTGTTAGGCTCCATTCCCGTGTTTGTGCCTGGATTCCCGGCGGCATTGAAGCTGGGGCTGGCGGGGGGGCCGCTGATTATGGCGCTGATCCTTGGGCGTATTGGCAGTATCGGCAAGCTGTACTGGTTTATGCCACCAAGCGCCAACCTCGCGCTGCGGGAGCTGGGGATCGTACTGTTCCTCTCGGTAGTGGGTCTGAAATCCGGTGGGAATTTTGTCGATACCCTGGTCAATGGCGAAGGACTAAGCTGGATTGGTTATGGTGCCCTGATCACCGCTGTTCCGCTGATTACAGTCGGCATTCTGGCGCGGATGTTAGCCAAAATGAATTATCTCTCGATGTGCGGGATGTTGGCTGGCTCTATGACCGATCCTCCGGCGCTGGCGTTTGCCAATAATCTTCATCCTACCAGCGGTGCGGCGGCGCTCTCTTACGCCACGGTCTATCCGTTAGTCATGTTCCTGCGTATTATCACCCCCCAATTACTGGCGGTGCTCTTCTGGAGTATCGGTTAACTCTTTTCCGGGTGGAGTCGCCGTAAATGGCACTCCACCTGGTATTTCTGAACATCATCGAGTCATTTACACTCTCACCATTTTGGTTGTGACTGGTTTGTATTCTTCAGTACGGCTGACGGTGCATAACCAAATTTATGCTTAAAGGCTTTGCTAAAATGAAAGGAGTCGAAGAAGTTGAGTGTATCAGCGACTTCGCCAACCGAGTTCCCTTCTTGCTTTAAGAGTGAGAGCGCCAGATCCAGACGCGCATCAAGGTAATATTCTTTCGGTGTCTTACCGGTGTAACGTAAAAACAGGCGACGCAACCAGGTCTCGCTACAGGGGATGGTGGCGGCCATATCGGCAACACTCCAGCGTTGTTGCAGGCTGGCATGTAAAGTGGCAATTAATTTTTCAATTTGCCGCCGTTGCGGATCTTTTTTGCCGTCCGCGTACATAAGACAAATCCACTGATAAATAATTTTCGTCAGAAAAGCGACCGCCAGATTATTTTTTATTGTTTCTGGTGAAGTAATTAACTCAGCAACTTCGGTGAGTTCCTGATTATAAAATTCGCCATTATAAATAATGCTCTGCTGGCCGACGGGAATATCCATCATGCTGGTGGGGGTAAATTCCATCCAGTACTGTTCCCAGACTAAACCTTCACAGTGATAAGAGTGAATATCCATCGGCTTTAAAAATATAATACAGTTGCCATGCAGTGTTATTTGCTCACCATTCTTTAAAAGAATTTTTCCACATCCTTGCACGGTATACACCGCCACCCAGGAGTTGGCGATAAGCGGTTTCTTCTTGTCTCGCGGCCAGATTACGCGGTAATGCTCATCGGCATAGGTGTGCCAGAGTGAGATTAGAGAAATTCCGCTGGAGATCACATTTTCGTTAATCAATAAGGGAATATTGTATGGAGTATCGTTTTTTACATCCGAACTTTGCAATTTTCCATTCATTTTAATATCCCTCCGGCGAATTATGCTCACAACCTGAACTTAACAGAAAACAATCCGTTCAGGGATATGACGTTTGTATTTTAAGAATCTGACTGCCTGACCCGACGCATTTTACCTCTCCCTATATTCATGCGTCCGGGACATAAACATAAATAAGGGCTATGAGATGAATTCGTTACAAATCTTGAGTTTTGTCGGTTTTACGCTGCTGGTGGCGGTTATCACCTGGTGGAAAGTTCGTAAAACGGATACCGGATCGCAACAAGGCTATTTTCTTGCAGGGCGATCGCTAAAAGCACCGGTTATTGCCGCTTCGTTAATGTTAACCAACCTTTCCACGGAACAACTGGTCGGCCTTTCCGGGCAAGCCTACAAAAGCGGCATGTCGGTGATGGGTTGGGAAGTCACTTCTGCGGTGACGCTGCTCTTCCTCGCGCTGATCTTTTTGCCACGCTACCTGAAGCGCGGCATTGCTACCATCCCCGATTTCCTTGAGGAGCGTTATGATAAAACTACGCGCATTATCATCGACTTCTGTTTCCTCATTGCCACCGGCGTCTGCTTTCTGCCGATTGTTCTCTACTCCGGCGCGTTGGCGCTCAACAGCCTGTTTCACGTGGGTGAATCGCTACAACTTTCCGATGGCGCGGCTATCTGGTTACTGGTGATTTTGCTCGGTCTGGCGGGGATTCTGTATGCGGTGATTGGTGGGCTGCGCGCAATGGCGGTGGCGGACTCCATCAACGGTATTGGGCTGGTTATCGGCGGTTTGATGGTGCCAGTATTCGGCCTGATCGCGATGGGTAAGGGCAGCTTTTTGCAAGGTATTGAACAACTCACCACCGTTCACGCCGAGAAATTAAACTCAGTAGGCGGCCCGACCGATCCTTTGCCGATAGGTGCCGCATTTACCGGTTTGATTCTGGTAAATACCTTTTACTGGTGTACTAATCAGGGCATCGTGCAACGCACGCTGGCGTCAAAAAGCCTGGCGGAAGGGCAAAAGGGGGCGCTGTTAACGGCGGTGCTGAAAATGCTCGACCCGCTGGTACTGGTGCTGCCAGGGTTGATTGCGTTTCATCTGTATCAGGATCTACCGAAAGCCGACATGGCCTACCCGACGCTGGTCAATAACGTTCTGCCAGTGCCACTGGTGGGTTTCTTCGGCGCGGTGTTATTTGGTGCGGTGATCAGTACCTTCAACGGCTTTCTGAATAGCGCCAGTACGTTATTCAGTATGGGTATTTACCGGCGCATCATTAACCAGAATGCCGAGCCGCAGCAGCTGGTCACCGTCGGGCGCAAATTTGGTTTCTTTATCGCCATCGTTTCGGTGCTGGTCGCGCCGTGGATCGCCAACGCGCCGCAGGGGCTGTATAGCTGGATGAAACAGCTCAACGGTATTTACAACGTGCCGCTGGTTACCATCATCATTATGGGCTTTTTCTTCCCGCGCATTCCGGCGCTGGCGGCAAAAGTGGCGATGGGGATTGGCATAATCAGCTACATCACCATCAACTATCTGGTGAAGTTCGACTTCCATTTCCTCTATGTGCTGGCCTGTACGTTCTGTATCAACGTGGTGGTGATGTTGGTGATCGGTTTCATTAAACCTCGCGCTACGCCATTTACTTTCAAAGATGCATTCGCAGTGGACATGAAGCCGTGGAAAAACGTCAAGATCGCCTCATTTGGCATCCTGTTCGCGATGATTGGCGTCTATGCCGGGCTGGCTGAATTCGGCGGCTACGGTACGCGCTGGTTAGCGATGATCAGTTATTTCATTGCCGCCGTAGTGATTGTCTACCTGATTTTTGACAGCTGGCGGCATCGTCACGACCCAGCCGTAACCTTTACTCCCGACGCGAAGGATAGCCTATGAAACGCCCCAATTTTCTGTTCATCATGACCGATACCCAGGCCACCAATATGGTCGGTTGCTATAGTGGTAAGCCGCTGAATACGAAAAATATTGATAGCCTGGCGGCGGAGGGGATTCGCTTTAACTCCGCCTACACCTGTTCGCCGGTTTGTACACCTGCGCGCGCCGGACTGTTTACTGGCATCTACGCTAACCAGTCCGGGCCGTGGACCAACAACGTCGCGCCGGGCAAAAACATCTCCACCATGGGGCGCTACTTTAAGGATGCTGGCTATCACACTTGTTATATCGGCAAATGGCATCTCGACGGTCATGATTATTTCGGCACTGGCGAATGTCCGCCGGAGTGGGACGCTGATTACTGGTTCGATGGGGCGAACTACCTTAGCGAACTGACGGAAAAAGAGATCAGCCTGTGGCGCAATGGCCTAAACAGCGTTGAGGATTTACAGGCGAACCATATCGACGAAACCTTCACCTGGGCGCACCGCATCAGCAATCGGGCGGTAGATTTTCTGCAACAGCCCGCGCGCGCCGAGGAACCTTTCCTGATGGTGGTTTCGTATGACGAGCCGCATCACCCGTTCACCTGTCCGGTGGAGTATTTAGAGAAATACGCTGATTTTTACTACGAACTTGGCGAGAAATCACAGGATGACCTGGCGAACAAACCGGAACATCACCGCTTATGGTCGCAGGCGATGCCCTCGCCAGTCGGTGATGACGGGCTTTATCACCATCCGCTCTATTTTGCCTGCAATGACTTTGTTGATGACCAAATCGGACGAGTCATCAATGCCTTAACGCCAGAACAACGTGAAAATACGTGGGTCATTTATACCTCCGATCACGGTGAAATGATGGGCGCACATAAGCTCATTAGCAAAGGTGCGGCGATGTATGACGACATTACTCGCATCCCGCTGATTATCCGCTCGCCACAAGGAGAGTCGCGACAGGTTGATATGCCAGTCAGCCATATTGATTTACTACCGACAATGATGGCGCTGGCGGATATTGAAAAACCTGACATATTGCCAGGGGAAAATATCCTCACAGCGAAAGAGCCACGCGGCGTGATGGTGGAATTTAACCGCTACGAGATTGAGCATGACAGCTTTGGCGGCTTTATTCCGGTGCGTTGCTGGGTGACGGATGACTTTAAACTGGTGCTCAACCTCTTCACCAGTGATGAACTTTACGATCGCCGTAATGACCCAAATGAAATGCATAACCTGATCGACGATATTCGTTTTGCCGACGTTCGCAGCAAAATGCATGACGCCTTATTGGGTTACATGGACAAAATTCGCGATCCGTTCCGCAGTTACCAATGGAGCCTCCGTCCGTGGCGCAAAGATGCGCAACCGCGCTGGATGGGGGCGTTCCGCCCTCGCCCACAGGATGGTTATTCTCCAGTGGTACGCGACTATGACACCGGTTTACCGACGCAAGGGGTGAAAGTCGAGGATAAAAAACAGAAGTTCTGACGATGATGCCCGCTGGCGGAAACCTGGCGGGCAATATTCAGGCTGCTTAAACCAGTGAACTGCCAGTCAGGAAAGAAAAAATCAGGAATATCAGTAGAAGGCTGCACACGATGCCGATACCAAAAAGCAAGGTATGGAAAGCCAGCGTCCCGCCGCCAAATACCAGAGCGCCGCGAATGCTCCAGCGATTTTCCTTACGCATACCGCCAACAAATGCGCAAAGTAGCGCAGCAATGGCCAGTGCGATACCGCCTTGATCGAGGATTTTATCGACATCAGGCGTTTCTTTTTTTTCCACGGTGGTAATTTTTTCGCCTTTTATTCCGGCGAGAAGACCTCTTTTAATTTCAGCCGTTTTGTCCGCCACGATGCTTTCAAGCGTTGGCGGTGGCGCGGAAAAAGAGCCGAATGAAAAGTGGATAATCCCCATCATTAAGGCGATGGCACCGAACAGCATGCCCAATGAACTGATTTTATTTTGCGCTATGATACCCATCTGACCTCCTTGTAGCGGATGGCAAAGCATATCAAGAAAACATCAACCGAAATTCCTAAAAAGAGACGGATAAAACATCGCTATTGTGAAATTGCAAAGGAGCAACAATGAAAATTTCCCGCCTCGGAGAAGCGCCTGATTACCGCTTTTCGTTGGCTAATGAACGTACTTTTCTGGCGTGGATCCGTACTGCACTAGGATTTCTGGCAGCAGGTGTGGGGCTGGATCAACTTGCGCCAGACTTCGCCACGCCCGTCATTCGCGAGCTGCTGGCGTTATTGCTATGCTTATTCTCTGGCGGACTGGCAATGTATGGCTACCTGCGCTGGTTACGCAATGAAAAAGCGATGCGTCTGAAAGAAGATTTACCCTACACAAACAGCTTATTAATCATCAGCTTAATATTGATGATCGTGGCGGTGGTCGTTATGGGACTGGTGTTGTATGCCGGATAGCCGCAAAGCCAGACGGATTGCCGACCCAGGCCTTCAGCCGGAACGCACATCGCTGGCATGGTTTCGTACCATGCTGGGCTACGGTGCGTTGATGGCGCTGGCAATCAAACATAACTGGCACCAGTCAGGCATATTGTTCTGGATTTCTATTGGCATCCTCGCCCTTGTGGCACTAATCCTCTGGCGCTATACACGAAATCGTAATTTAATGGATGTGGCTAATAGCGATTTTTCCCAAATTTGCGTAATCCGTGACAAATTTATGATCTCCCTCGCGGTGTTATCTCTCGCAATACTGTTTGCTGTTACGCATATACACCAACTTATCGTATTAATTGAGAGAATCACATGACAGGAAGTCAGGTTATAGATGCTAAAGAGGACAGGCATAAACTGGTTGTAGAGTATAAAGATGCATTACAACCAGGTGATTTTTATAAGAATTTAAAACAGAGGGGCATCCGCGCCGTGCAACTCATTCCCCATATAGAATTTAATGACCGAGGCGAGCTGACGGCAGCGTCGGTGACAACCGAGTTATGGGGACAATTTTTAATCGCCCTGTTCGAGTGTTGGGTGCGGACAGATATCAGTCGTATATCAATCGAGCTTTTTGATGTCACGCTGCAAAAATGGTGCGGGAACGAAAGCCAACAACCACAGAGGGGGTGTCAGGAGTGTGACTGGTATCTCCTTTGCCCTCATGCCGGGGATGGTCAGCCGGATAAGGTACTTTGTGCTGGCTATCAGGCTTTTTATTCCCACTCCGCGCCACACATGCGGGTAATGCGCGACTTGATAAAGCAGCATCGTTCTCCTGTGGAGCTGATGACGATGCTGTGGTGACGTAAGTTAAACGGGCTGTCCCTGCTGCGACATCCGCGTCGCCAGCGGCAGCCAGCACAGCACAATTAACATTCCCATTAAGGTCATCAATAGCCCCAGGCTTCCCTGGCCGGTTTGCGGCAGCATCGCGGAGAGCGACGCCAGCACGCCGGAACCAATGTTTTGCAGACCGCCGACCAGTGCGCCAGCCGTGCCCGCCAGGAAGGGGAAAGGCTCCATCGCGCCGCTAGTTGCCAGCGGAAACAGCATCCCGGCACCGAAAAAGAACAATGCTGCGGGAACGAGCAGTGTCCAGACACTCATTACGCCAAACCAGCTGGGGATCCACATCATCAGTCCTGCCAGCAGGCAACAGATAACGGACTGCCACATTAACGAAGAGAACCGTTTATTCGGGCGTCCGGCAAACCATGCACCGAAAAATGCCGCCGGAATTGGCAGAATAAACAAAATACTGACCGTCATACTGCTCAGCCCTAATACTGCGCCCATCAGCACCCCAGAACAGGCTTCGAAAGCGGCAATCCCTGCCAGACCGCCAATCAGCATCAGTAAATAGCAGTTAAAACCACCATTTCCAAAGAGCGTTTTATAGCTGGTGAGCAGACGCGTACGCGGTGCATCGACAGGGCGCGTTTCTGGCATCCAGCGTGCCATACTGAAGGTCACACCAGCACAAAGCACCAGTAAAAACAGGTAACAGGCTCGCCAGTTCCACATGGTATCCAGTAGACCGCCAATGAGTGGTGCGAGCAAAGGGCTGACGAGAATACCCATATTTAACATGCTATTAGCGTGGCGTAGCTGTGTCCGTTCATACAAATCACGCGGCAATGTACGCGCCATCACACCACCGACACCGGTTCCCATCCCTTGCATTGCGCTGGCAGTAATCAATACCGTCAGGCTGGAGGTGGTGACCGCAACCAGCGTTGCTAACATAAAAATGGACATTCCGATGAGGATCACCGGGCGGCGACCTACCCTGTCGGAAATTGGGCCATAAAATAGTTGTGAGACACCGTAGGTCAGCAGATAAGCGCCCATTACGCTCTGCACCGCCCCTTCACGGACGTTGAGATCGCGCGCCATATCGGCAATAGCAGGAATATAAATAGTTTGCGCCATCTGACCGACGGCCACGAGTAATACCAACATCAATAATAAATTGACGTTTCTATGCCTTTTCATTATCACAGACGCTTATAAAAATATATTTAGAATAAGTTACTACGCATTCGAATAAATGCGGGAGAGAAATCTATCACATTGATAAATGTTAGCCAGATATATATGAGGAATAGTAATAAGAAAAACGGCAGAATATATAAACAAAAGCGGCAATAAATGTTGCCGGAATAGGGATAAAACCTTAACGCCACATCCGCCAGCATCGCATCCGACACCCATTTGCAAGCAGAATATAAAAGGGGAGCGGTTTCCCGCTCCCCTTTAGTGCGGCTTGAATCTGAATTACTTAAGATATTTCAGAACAGCATCAAGCAGTTGCAGTGCTGCAACAATGAGTTTGAGGATAAGAATGGCGATATCCACCAGGCTCATACGCGTCTCCTGTGGTTCAGGAGCACTACCAGCCGACGTACCTTTCCGCTGCCTGTTGCCAGCTGTTGTGCACGCGGTCTCTCAAGGAGAAACGTTGTGCTGTTGACATAACACAGTGTGCTCACGCGGGGTTAAGGCGCTGACGGCACCACCCGTTTCAGCCAGGACTTAGTGCGCCGGGTAACGATGCGGCCCCGCATAACACATTGCGTACAGTGATATTATAGAAGAGCACTGTATAAATAAACAGTAATTTTTGGACAAATTGCAAACTGTGATCGATACTCGACTATGCGTTAAAAAAGTCAAAATTCGTGCCGAAATTGCGTGTTCTATGCGGAACACGTATACTTTCAGTGTTGACATAATACAGTGTGCTTTGCGGTTACCAGCCGCGAGCGGCTGACGAAACCTCGCTCCGGCGGGGTTTTTTATTACCTGCGATTCAGTACAAAACGTGATCAATCCCTCAATTTTCCTTTGATGAAAAATTTTCCATTGTCTCCCCTGTAAACCTGTGCTTGTATAAATATTGTTAAACACAAAACCAACAAGGTCCCCAATGACTATTTCCATGCTCAACGCAAAACTACTACCAACTGCGCCATCCGCCGCAGTGGTCGTCGTGCGTGTGGTGGTGGTCGTCGGCAATGCGCCGTAGGGACTGGAACAACACACGATTCCAAAACCCCGCCGGCGCAAACCGGGCGGGGTTTTTCGTTTAAGCGCCCCCGGAAAGTCGGCTCAGAAGAAAAGGACTGGAGTATGGCAAGTTCGGGCATAATATCGACACGCAAGCGTTTTACTGGCGCAGAATTTATCGTTCATTTTCTGGAACAGCAGGGCATTAATATTGTGACGGGGATACCTGGCGGCTCGATTCTCCCTGTCTATGACGCCTTAAGCCAAAGCACGCAAATCCGCCATATTCTGGCTCGTCACGAACAAGGCGCGGGATTTATCGCCCAGGGGATGGCGCGTACCGACGGCAAACCCGCAGTTTGCATGGCCTGTAGTGGGCCGGGGGCGACTAATCTGGTGACTGCCATTGCCGATGCGCGGCTGGACTCTATCCCGCTGATTTGCATCACCGGTCAGGTTCCTGCCTCAATGATTGGCACCGACGCTTTCCAGGAAGTCGATACCTACGGCATCTCTATCCCCATCACCAAACATAACTATCTGGTCAGACATATCGAAGAACTCCCGCAGGTCATGAGCGATGCCTTCCGCATTGCGCAATCAGGCCGTCCTGGCCCGGTGTGGATAGACATTCCTAAGGATGTGCAAACAGCGGTTTTTGAGATTGAAGAACAACCTGTTATGGCAGAAAAAGCCGCCGCCCCCACCTTTAGCGAAGAAAGCGTTCGTGACGCTGCGGCAATGATTAACGCCGCCAAACGCCCGGTGCTTTATCTGGGGGGCGGTGTCATTAACGCGCCTGCACGGGTGCGTGAACTGGCAGAGAAAGCCCAGTTGCCCACCACCATGACCTTAATGGCGCTGGGCATGTTGCCGAAAGCGCATCCACTGTCGCTGGGTATGCTGGGGATGCACGGTGTGCGCAGCACCAACTATATCTTGCAGGAGGCGGATCTGTTGATTGTTCTCGGAGCACGTTTTGATGACCGGGCGATTGGCAAAACGGAGGAGTTCTGTCCGAACGCCAAAATCATCCATGTGGATATTGACCGCGCAGAGCTGGGTAAAGTGAAGCAACCGCATGTGGCGATACAGGCGGATGTCGATGACGTGCTGGCGCAACTGATCCCGCAGGTGGAAGCCCAGCCGCGAGCAGAGTGGCATCAACTGGTGGCTGATTTACAGCGCGAATACCCGTGTCCAATTCCAAAAGCGTGCGATCCGTTAACACATTACGGCCTGATTAATGCCGTTGCCGCCTGCGTGGATGACAACGCGATTATTACCACTGATGTTGGTCAGCATCAGATGTGGACGGCGCAGGCCTATCCGCTCAATCGCCCACGTCAGTGGCTGACCTCCGGTGGGCTGGGTACGATGGGCTTCGGCCTGCCTGCGGCGATTGGCGCGGCGCTGGCGAACCCCGATCGCAAAGTGTTGTGTTTTTCCGGTGACGGCAGTCTGATGATGAATATTCAGGAGATGGCCACCGCCAGCGAAAACCAGCTTGATGTCAAAATCATTCTGATGAACAACGAAGCTCTGGGGCTGGTGCATCAGCAACAAAGTCTGTTCTACAAGCAGGGTGTTTTTGCTGCCACTTATCCGGGCAAAATCAACTTTATGCAGATTGCCGCCGGATTCGGCCTCGAAACGTGTGATTTGAATAACGAAGCCGATCCGCAGGCCGCATTGCAGGAAATGATTAATCGCCCTGGTCCGGCACTGATCCATGTACGGATTGATGCGGAAGAAAAAGTTTACCCGATGGTGCCGCCAGGTGCGGCGAATACTGAAATGGTGGGGGAATAAACCATGCAAAATACAACTCATGACAACGTGATTCTGGAACTCACCGTTCGCAACCATCCTGGTGTAATGACCCACGTTTGTGGGCTTTTTGCCCGCCGCGCCTTTAACGTTGAGGGCATTCTCTGTCTGCCTGTTCAGGACAGCGACAAAAGCCATATCTGGCTACTGGTGAATGATGATCAGCGGCTGGAGCAGATGATAAGCCAGATAGACAAACTGGAAGATGTGGTAAAAGTGCAGCGTAATCAGTCCGACCCGACCATGTTTAACAAGATTGCTGTGTTCTTTCAGTAACCGCTCAAGGCTTGAACAGCGGCGCGCTTATCGTTAAGGTAAGCGCGTTTTTTTTACCCGCCAGGACAAGACCATGATAACCGTTGCCCTTATAGACGATCACCTTATCGTCCGCTCCGGCTTTGCGCAGTTGCTGGGGCTGGAACCTGATTTGCAGGTAGTTGCCGAGTTTGGTTCGGGGCGCGAGGCGCTGGCCGGGTTGCCAGGGCGCGGTGTGCAGGTGTGTATTTGCGACATCTCTATGCCGGATATTTCCGGTCTGGAGCTGCTAAGCCAACTACCGAAAGGCATGGCGACAATTATGCTCTCCGTTCACGACAGTCCGGCGCTGGTTGAACAGGCGCTCAATGCGGGGGCACGCGGCTTTCTCTCCAAACGCTGTAGCCCGGACGAACTGATTGCTGCGGTGCATACCGTTGCCACGGGCGGCTGTTATCTGACGCCAGATATCGCCATTAAACTGGCATCCGGTCGTCAGGATCCGCTGACCAAACGCGAACGTCAGGTAGCGGAAAAGCTGGCGCAAGGGATGGCGGTGAAAGAGATTGCCGCCGAACTGGGCTTGTCGCCGAAAACTGTGCACGTACATCGCGCTAATCTGATGGACAAACTGGGCGTCAGTAACGATGTTGAACTGGCTCGCCGCATGTTTGATGGCTGGTGATGAAGACATTTTTCTCCCGCTTAAATACTGTAATTTCCTGCTTTTTTATCTTCTCTGCCGCATGGTTTTGCCTGTGGAGTATTAGCCTGCATCTGGTTGAACGACCGGATCTGGCGGTATTGCTGTTTCCGTTTGGTCTGCGACTGGGGCTGATGTTGCAATGCCCGCGCGGATACTGGCCCGTGTTGCTGGGCGCGGAATGGCTGCTGATTTACTGGCTGACGCAGGCTGTCGGGTTAACGCATTTTCCGTTATTGATGATTGGTAGTTTATTGACGTTACTGCCCGTGGCGTTGATTTCCCGCTTTCGCCATCAGCGCGACTGGCGCACATTGTTGTTACAGGGGGCTGCGTTAACGGCGGCAGCGTTGTTACAGTCGCTGCCCTGGCTTTGGCACGGGTATGGTAACGAATCGTGGAACGCGCTGTTATTAACCTTAACAGGTGGTCTGACGCTGGCTCCTGTTTGCCTTGTGTTCTGGCACTACCTGGCTAATAACACCTGGCTGCCGCTAGGGCCGTCGCTGGTTTCTCAGCCGATAAACTGGCGCGGGCGGCATCTGATTTGGTACTTGCTGCTGTTTGTTATCAGCCTCTGGCTGCAATTGGGACTGCCGAACGAACTGTCGCGTTTTACGCCATTCTGCCTGGCGCTGCCGATTATCGCTCTGGCCTGGCACTATGGTTGGCAAGGGGCGCTGATTGCGACGTTGATGAATGCCATTGCACTGATTGCCAGCCAGACATGGCGCGATCATCCGGTAGATTTATTGCTCTCGCTTTTGGTGCAAAGTCTGACAGGGCTGTTACTGGGCGCAGGCATCCAGCGGTTGCGTGAACTTAACCAGTCGCTGCAAAAGGAGCTGGCACGCAATCAGCATCTTGCCGAACGTTTGCTGGAAACCGAAGAGAGCGTGCGCCGCGATGTGGCGCGTGAACTGCACGACGATATCGGTCAGACCATCACCGCCATTCGTACTCAGGCGGGCATTGTTCAGCGGCTGGCGGCAGATAACGCCAGCGTGAAGCAGAGCGGGCAGTTAATCGAACAACTGTCGCTGGGCGTTTACGACGCGGTGCGCCGCTTATTAGGACGGTTACGTCCGCGCCAGTTGGATGATCTCACCCTGGAGCAGGCTATCCGTTCATTGATGCGAGAAATGGAGCTGGAAGGTCGCGGCATTGTCAGTCATCTTGAATGGCGGATAGATGAATCAGCATTAAGTGAAAACCAGCGTGTGACGCTGTTTCGTGTCTGCCAGGAAGGGCTGAACAACATTGTGAAACATGCCGATGCCAGTGCGGTCACGCTGCAAGGCTGGCAGCAGGATGAGCGATTAATGCTGGTGATTGACGACGATGGTAGCGGTTTGCCGCCAGATTCAGGGCAACACGGTTTTGGTCTCACCGGAATGCGCGAGCGCGTAACGGCGTTGGGTGGCACCTTGACCATATCCTGTCTGCACGGCACGCGCGTCAGTGTCTCTCTACCCCAACGTTATGTGTAAGGCTTGATGATGTTGCAGTTCCTGAAAGCACCTGCCGACGCGCCGCTAATAAGCGATAAACGTGAAATTGATGCCCGCTATCGTTACTGGCGTCGGCATATTTTGCTGACAATCTGGTTGGGCTATGCGCTGTTTTATTTCACGCGTAAGAGTTTTAACGCCGCTATGCCAGAAATCCTTGCCACCGGTGTGCTAAGTCGTAGCGATATCGGCCTGTTAGCAACCCTGTTTTACATCACCTACGGCTTGTCGAAGTTTGTTTCCGGCATTGTCAGCGACCGCTCAAATGCGCGTTATTTTATGGGGATGGGGCTTATTGCGACTGGCATCATCAACATTCTGTTTGGATTTTCCACTTCGCTATGGGCGTTTGCCGTGCTCTGGGTGTTGAACGCTTTTTTCCAGGGCTGGGGTTCGCCGGTTTGTGCGCGGCTGTTAACCGCCTGGTATTCACGTACCGAGCGCGGCGGTTGGTGGGCGTTATGGAACACGGCGCATAACGTTGGCGGCGCGTTGATCCCTATTGTGATGGCGGCAGTTGCGCTGCATTACAGCTGGCGTATCGGGATGATGGTTGCCGGTTGTATGGCGATAGTCGTGGGGATTTTTCTTTGCTGGCGACTGCGCGATCGCCCGCAGGCATTAGGTTTACCGGCGGTCGGCGAATGGCGACACGACGCGCTGGAGGTCGCCCAGCAGCAGGAAGGCGCAGGGCTGACGCGTAAAGAGATCCTCACCAAATATGTGTTGCTGAATCCGTATATCTGGTTGCTTTCGTTCTGCTACGTGCTGGTCTACGTGGTTCGCGCAGCGATCAACGACTGGGGCAACTTGTACATGTCCGAGACGCTGGGCGTCGATCTGGTCACGGCGAATACAGCGGTGACGATGTTTGAACTGGGCGGATTTATCGGTGCGCTGGTTGCCGGTTGGGGTTCGGACAAACTGTTTAACGGCAACCGTGGGCCGATGAATTTGATTTTCGCCGCCGGGATTTTGCTATCAGTCGGCTCGCTGTGGCTAATGCCGTTTGCCAGCTACGTGATGCAGGCGACTTGCTTCTTCACCATTGGTTTTTTTGTTTTTGGCCCACAGATGTTAATCGGTATGGCAGCAGCAGAGTGTTCCCACAAAGAAGCGGCAGGGGCGGCGACGGGGTTTGTCGGCTTGTTTGCTTACCTGGGGGCGTCGCTTGCTGGTTGGCCGCTGGCGAAAGTGCTCGATACCTGGCACTGGAGCGGTTTTTTTGTGGTTATCTCCATTGCCGCCGGGATCTCGGCCTTGCTATTACTGCCCTTTTTGAATGCTCAGGCACCGCGCGAAGCGTGATACATCTCACCTTTTTACCTCATATCCGGCAAAACTAAGAAATTTTCCAGGTTTTGCCTGGACACTATCTCAGGCCTGATTGGCTGCTGATTTTTACAATGCCATCATTCATTAATTCTTTCCCCAATTAATTCAAGTTGCAGGAATACATGCAGCTAAAGCACCTGCGGCTTGAAGAATGATGGGAAATCAGGAGTAACCCATGCTGGCTTTCCTCAACCAGGTTCGCAAGCCGACTCTGGATCTTCCGCTCGAAGTGCGGCGCAAAATGTGGTTCAAACCGTTCATGCAATCCTACTTGGTGGTCTTTATTGGCTACCTGACGATGTATCTGATTCGCAAGAACTTTAACATTGCGCAGAACGACATGATCTCCACTTACGGGTTGAGCATGACGCAGTTGGGGATGATCGGCCTGGGCTTCTCCATCACTTATGGCGTGGGTAAAACGCTGGTCTCCTACTACGCCGACGGCAAAAACACCAAACAGTTCCTGCCTTTCATGCTGATCCTCTCTGCCATTTGTATGCTGGGCTTCAGCGCCAGTATGGGCAGCGGCTCGGTTAGCCTGTTCCTGATGATTGCGTTTTACGCCTTAAGCGGCTTTTTCCAGAGTACTGGCGGCTCATGCAGTTATTCCACCATCACCAAATGGACGCCGCGTCGTAAGCGCGGGACGTTTCTCGGTTTCTGGAACATTTCCCACAACCTCGGCGGTGCGGGCGCGGCGGGTGTGGCGCTGTTCGGCGCAAATTACCTGTTCGACGGTCATGTGATCGGCATGTTTATTTTCCCGTCGATTATCGCGCTGATTGTCGGTTTTATCGGCCTGCGTTACGGCAGTGACTCCCCTGAAGCGTATGGCCTCGGTAAAGCCGAAGAACTGTTTGGTGAAGAGATCAGCGAAGAGGACAAAGAGACGGAATCCACGGATATGACCAAGTGGCAGATCTTTGTTGAGTATGTGCTGAAAAACAAAGTGATCTGGCTGCTGTGCTTCGCCAACATCTTCCTGTACGTGGTGCGTATTGGTATCGACCAGTGGTCAACCGTATACGCGTTCCAGGAACTGAAACTCTCTAAAGCGGTGGCGATTCAGGGCTTTACGCTGTTTGAAGCAGGCGCACTGGTCGGTACTCTGCTGTGGGGCTGGCTCTCTGACCTGGCGAACGGTCGCCGTGGCCTGGTAGCCTGCATCGCGCTGGCGCTGATTATCGCGACACTCGGTGTGTATCAGCACGCCAGCAATCAATATATCTACCTGGCTTCTCTCTTTGCATTAGGTTTCCTGGTATTTGGTCCGCAACTGTTGATTGGCGTGGCGGCTGTTGGCTTTGTACCGAAAAAAGCGATCGGCGCTGCCGACGGGATTAAAGGCACCTTCGCCTACCTGATTGGTGACAGCTTTGCCAAGTTAGGTCTGGGGATGATTGCCGATGGTACTCCGGTATTCGGCCTCACCGGCTGGGCTGGAACCTTCGCCGCGCTGGATATCGCCGCAATTGGCTGTATCTGTCTGATGGCGATAGTCGCGGTGATGGAAGAACGCAAAATCCGCCGCGAGAAAAAAATTCAGCAGTTGACAGTGGCATAAACGTAACTGGTGACTTTTGCCCGGCATGACGCCGGGCATTTTTTTATTCCGCAATTTCCAGCGTAGTGAAGGCAAACTTCTCGCCATCAAACAACCCCTGGCTGGTCAGTTTCAACGCGGGGATCACTGGCAGGGAAAGAAACGCCATCTGAATAAACGGTTCATCCGGTAACGAACCACATTTGCGGGCGGCAACTTTCAGGGCGTCAATTTGCTCCGCCAGCGACTGCGCCGTGTCGGTGCTCATCAGGCCGGCAATGGGCAACGGTAGATGGCTCTGCACCTGACCGTCACGCACCACACACAGCCCGCCGCCATCCTGAATCACCTGATTTACCGCCAGCGCCATCTCTTCCGTACTACGACCGATCACCACAATGTTATGGCTGTCATGGCTAACCGTCGCAGCCAGTGCACCTTCATTCAGACCAAAGCCCCCAAGCAAACCACAGGCCGGAGCCAGTCGTTGCCCGTAACGCTCAAGCACGGCAATAAAGCACACATCATCGCGATCAAAACCATTTTCACTATAGACGCTGGAGCGGGAGTGCGTAATCAGCTCATTATGGATAACGTCAATGACCCGATAGCGTTTTCCGGGCGTAAATTGTAGGGCAAAGTCGCTGGCGGAAACCGGCTGGCGAGCAATAGTATTGCCATACGGTGGGGCGGATTGCGCCAGTCTCGCCGACTCTTGTGCTTGCAAGGTTTGCGCGTCAATCGGTTCGCCTTTCACCAGTACCTGCTGCACCGTGACCTTACGCGCATCACTTAACAGGACGATATCGGCCTGCTTGCCGGGCGCCAGTAAACCGAGATGATTAAGACCAAAATGGCGCGCTGTTGACCAACTGGCGACGCGATATGCCACATGCAGCGGCACATTGTGCTGTTCGATCAGGCGGCGAATTAAGGCATCGATATGCCCTTCATGGGCGATTTCCCACGGGTTACGGTCATCGGTACAGAGCATACATTGCGGGCTATTAAATTCGTTGATTAACGGAGCCAGCGCGTTGAGGTTGCGGGCAGCGGATCCTTCGCGGATCATCAACGACATGCCGAGTTGTAATTTCCGACGGCCTTCTTCCAGCAAATAGCTCTCATGGCAGTTTTCAATACCGGCAGCAATATAGGCGTTAAGTTCTTTACCGCCTAAACCGGGGCAGTGACCGTCCAGCGTCAGATGGCGAAACGCGTCCAGTTTATCGAGCAGCGCATCCTGCCCGCTAATTACGCCAGGGTAGTCCATCATTTCCGCGAGGCCGGTAACCTGCGGGTGATCTCGCCAGGCGAGCATCTGTTCGAGAGTAAAACTGGCGCCGTTTACATCGCAGCCTTCCAGTGCGGGTACGCAAGAGCTGACTTGCAAATACTGATTCTGCTTTGCCTGTTCTGCGCAGCGAGCAAACCAGGCGAATCCGGATTCGCCCATGACATTGACGATTTCATGGGGATCGCAAATAACAGTTGTCAGGCCGCGTGGTAGGGTGGCGGTTTCAAAGGTGACTGGCGTCATCATGCTGGATTCAATATGCAGGTGAGCATCAATAAATCCTGGTACTGCCGTTGCGCCGTTAGCATCAATTCGGTGCAAAGCCGGAGCGTTGACGTATTCTGCGCCAACACCAGCAATGTAACGCCCTTTAATCACAATCGGGCCGGAAATTTCTCCGCCATTGATCAGATCCAAAATAGAGACATTATCAATAATATAATCGGCAACGGCTTCGCCACGGGATACGGCTAACAATTCCTGGTATTCGCTCCGACTAATGTAATGAAATTTATGGCTAATAGAATTATTCATGTTTTTCTCATTTTGATTTTATCAAATTGATTATTATTTATCATAAAGAAACGTCGCGAGATTATTAAAGAATATCCATTAATGTGCAATTGAAATGTGATAATTATCACTGAACCAGTGTTGTCATTTGTTTTACAAAAGCAAGGATTTAAATTTCCTTCAATGGACAAAAAAATGAATAATGACAATACCGATTACGTGAGTAATGAATCAGGGACGCTTTCGCGATTATTTAAACTTCCTCAACATGGAACCACCGTCCGCACAGAATTGATTGCGGGGATGACTACTTTTTTAACCATGGTGTACATCGTTTTTGTTAACCCGCAAATCCTTGGCGCGGCACAAATGGACCCGAAAGTGGTATTTGTCACCACCTGTTTAATTGCCGGTATTGGCAGTATTGCGATGGGGATATTTGCTAACTTACCCGTGGCGCTGGCACCGGCAATGGGGCTGAACGCCTTCTTCGCGTTCGTGGTCGTGGGGGCGATGGGGATCTCCTGGCAGACCGGGATGGGAGCCATATTCTGGGGCGCAATCGGACTGTTTTTGCTCACGCTCTTTCGTATCCGTTACTGGATGATTTCCAACATTCCATTAAGTTTACGTATTGGTATCACCAGTGGTATCGGGTTATTTATTGCCTTGATGGGATTAAAAAATACCGGTGTTATTGTCGCCAATAAAGATACGCTGGTTATGATTGGCGATTTAAGTTCTCACGGCGTGTTGTTAGGTATTTTAGGTTTTTTTATTATAACCGTGTTGTCATCACGTAATTTTCATGCGGCGGTGTTGGTTTCTATTGTTGTTACTTCCTGCTGTGGATTATTTTTCGGTGATGTTCATTTTAGCGGTATCTATTCCATTCCACCCGATATTAGCGGTGTCATTGGTGAAGTCGATTTGAGCGGCGCGTTGTCGCTTGAACTTGCCGGTATCATTTTCTCCTTTATGCTGATCAACCTATTTGATTCATCAGGAACATTAATTGGGGTAACTGATAAAGCTGGCTTAATAGATAGTAACGGTAAATTCCCCAATATGAATAAGGCGCTGTATGTCGATAGCGTCAGTTCGGTGGCGGGTGCGTTTATCGGCACCTCGTCTGTTACCGCCTATATTGAAAGTACTTCTGGTGTGGCGGTCGGTGGCCGCACGGGGCTGACTGCGGTTGTGGTCGGCGTTATGTTCCTGTTGGTTATGTTCTTCTCACCGCTGGTGGCAATGGTTCCACCCTATGCGACTGCCGGGGCGCTCATCTTCGTGGGCGTGTTAATGACCTCAAGTCTGGCGCGCGTTAACTGGGATGATTTTACCGAATCGGTGCCCGCATTTATTACTACGGTGATGATGCCCTTTACTTTCTCGATCACTGAAGGTATCGCGCTGGGCTTTATGTCGTACTGCATTATGAAAGTTTGTACCGGACGATGGCGCGATCTGAACCTGTGTGTGGTGGTTGTAGCGGCGCTGTTTGCGCTGAAAATCATCCTGGTGGATTAGTATCTGATAAGTGTTTCCAGATATCATGAGGGCCGGTTACGCAGGAGAACTCATGATCTGGATAATGCTCGCTACGATGGCGGTGGTGTTTGTGATTGGTTTTCGGGTGCTGACATCCGGAGCCAGAAAGGCGATTCGCCGTCTCAGCGATCGGCTGAATATTGATGTCGTACCCATCGAATCGATGGTCGATCAGATGGGAAAGTCAGCGGGTGACGAATTTTTACGTTATCTGCATCGCCCGGATGAGTCGCACCTGCAAAATGCTGCGCAGGTGTTGCTCATCTGGCAAATTGTCATTGTCGATGGTAGCGAACAGAACCTGTTGCAATGGCATCGAATTTTACAAAAAGCCCGCCTCGCAGCTCCCATTACCGACGCTCAGGTCAGGCTGGCGCTGGGTTTTCTGCGCGAAACAGAACCTGAAATGCAGGAGATTAACGCTTTCCAGATGCGCTATAACGCGTTCTTTCAGCCTGCCGAGGGCGTTCACTGGCTGCATTAAAACCGCTTCGTCTTATCAGCCTACAGACCGCGCCTGACCTGTAGGGGGGATAAGGCGTTCATGCCGCATTCGGTAATCTTTGCCCTGTTCCGTTTCGATCTTAACTCCAGCTCAAGCAACACCGTAAAAGTTGCAGAAACGTTAAATACGTCACACATTTCAATGCTAGACTGACCGGCTTTTCCCCTGAAACATGCCACGGGTAACACCATGAGTGAACATATCGAAGAAAACTGTGGCGCGGATGCCATCACCCGACCGAACTGGTCAGCCGTTTTCTCGGTGGCGTTTTGCGTCGCCTGCCTGATTATCGTTGAGTTTTTACCTGTCAGTTTGCTGACGCCGATGGCGCAGGATTTAGGCATTTCGGAAGGGCTTGCCGGGCAATCGGTGACCGTGACCGCCTTTGTGGCGATGTTTGCCAGTTTGTTTATTACCCAGACAATTCAGGCCACCGACCGCCGCTACGTTGTTATTTTGTTCGCCGTTTTGCTGACGCTCTCTTGCTTACTGGTTTCCTTTGCCAGCTCGTTCAGAATGTTATTAATCGGTCGAGCCTGTCTGGGGCTGGCGCTGGGCGGATTCTGGGCGATGTCAGCGTCACTGACCATGCGTCTGGTGCCGCCTCGTACGGTGCCGAAGGCGCTGTCGGTGATCTTCGGCGCGGTTTCTATTGCGCTGGTGATTGCCGCGCCGTTAGGCAGCTTTTTAGGCGAGCTTATCGGCTGGCGCAATGTCTTTAATGCGGCAGCGGTGATGGGCGTGCTGTGTATTATCTGGATTATCAAATCATTGCCTTCGCTGCCTGGCGAACCGTCACATCAGAAGCAAAATACCTTCCGTATGTTGCAGCGTCCGGGGGTGATGGCCGGGATGATCGCTATCTTTATGTCCTTTGCGGGGCAATTCGCTTTCTTCACCTATATTCGACCGGTATATATGAATCTGGCGGGATTCGGCGTAGATGGCTTAACGCTGGTGCTGTTGAGTTTTGGTATCGCCAGTTTTGTCGGTACGTCGCTTTCGTCGATCATTCTTAAACGTTCAGTAAAACTGGCCTTAGCGGGAGCACCGTTAGTGCTTGCTCTTAGTGCACTGGTACTGACGTTGTGGGGAAGCGATAAAATTATTGCTACCGGTGTGGCGATTATCTGGGGGCTGACCTTTGCTTTAATTCCCGTGGGCTGGTCAACGTGGATCACCCGCTCATTAGCCGATCAGGCAGAAAAGGCGGGATCTATTCAGGTGGCTGTTATTCAGCTTGCCAATACCTGCGGCGCGGCAATTGGTGGTTATGCACTGGATAACATTGGTCTGACTTCGCCGTTAATATTGTCCGGCACGTTGATGTTGCTTACCGCGCTGTTGGTTACTGCAAAAGTGAAAATGAAGAAATCCTGATATCAGGTTAAAGAAGTGTTGGTCAGTGGCTGTTGCCGCTCTTACATATCCGGGCATTCTACCCTGCCCAACGCTTCCCAGTAGTTACTCTGATTATTACGCTCCATCGCCACGATGGCTTCGCGTATGTGTTGTTTATTGCTTTCATCAGACAACATTAACTTTTCCCACGCTTCATCTGATAACGATGCCTGCGGGGTACAAATTTTTCGCAAATCCTGTAATACCGTATTTTTCTCTTTCGCCGATTGTAACGAGCTAAAAGGCGACTCGGCATACACCATACCCGGCATCGCGAAAACAGCGAAAATAAGAAGCAGCGTCGTTGGTTTCATGAGTTCTACCTTTTTACAAATGGCATCGAATGAAGCATAAGTGTAGTTTGTTTTCATCGCTCTAATCATGCTGTACGAAACGCGTTTTAGTATTCAGTAAGAAGTGCCAGACCTTATATTCCTCTTTTATTCCTTTTTCTTCTTATCGATAGCATTTCGTTTTTTAACCGCAGCGACCTTACCGCTATAGTCAGGTCATCATTAATAAAAGGATAAAAAATGAAACTGACAACACATCATCTACGAACAGGAGCAGCGTTATTACTGGCAGGAATACTACTGGCAGGCTGCGACCAGCAAAGCAGCGATACCAAACACATCAAAGTTGGCGTCATAAACGGTGCCGAACAAGATGTGGCGGAAGTCGCAAAAAAAGTGGCTAAAGAGAAGTATGGCCTTGAGGTTGAACTGATTGGATTTAGCGGTTCATTGCTGCCGAACGATGCAACAAATCATGGTGAACTGGATGCCAATGTATTCCAGCATCGTCCTTTCCTTGAACAGGATAATCAGGCGCACGGTTATAAACTGGTGGCGGTGGGAAATACCTTTGTATTCCCCATGGCGGGATATTCGAAAAAAATTAAAACGGTCGATCAGCTAAAAGATGGGGCGACAGTGGCGATTCCGAATGATCCGACCAACCTTGGGCGGGCGTTGTTACTTTTGCAAAAAGAGAAACTGATTACGTTGAAAGAAGGGAAAGGTTTACTGCCAACGGCATTGGATATTACCGATAACCCGCGTCATTTGCAGATAATGGAACTGGAGGGGGCACAGTTGCCGCGTGTACTGGACGACCCGAAAGTGGATGTGGCGATTATCAGCACGACTTATATTCAGCAAACCGGGCTTTCCCCGGTGCATGACAGCGTATTTATTGAAGATAAAAATTCGCCGTATGTGAACATTCTGGTGGCGCGGGAAGATAACAAGGATGCAGAAAACGTGAAGGAATTTTTGCAATCTTATCAATCACCAGAAGTTGCTAAAGCGGCAGAAACTATCTTTAACGGTGGCGCGGTGCCGGGCTGGTAATTATCAACCGCGCCGCGCCAGACGATCACATTTTTCTGGCGCGGCGGCGGGAATCCATTGAAATCAAAATCACCGATGACAGAATCAGCAGCGTTCCCAGCCAGTCAGGTAATGTGAAAGTGATCCCCAGCAACAGCAAAGAGAGCAGCGCGCTACTTAATGGCTCTGCACAGCTCAAAATGCTGGCTTTTGGCCCGCCAATTAACTGTGCGCCTTTCAGATACAGACTAAAGGTTAGCGAAGTTCCAATTACCACCAGATAGAAAAATGCCAGAATCAGGCTGCCATTAACCACGAAATTTGTTCCTTGTCCGGCATAAAAGGGCAACAGGATCAGACCTCCAATGAGCATACTCCAGCCGACCACTGGCAACGTGCCGTAACGGGAAATGAGCGTTGAGGGGTATGTCGTATAGAATGCGGCAGCAAATGCCGAGGCGATACCCCAGAATAACGCAGCAGGAGAGATCGATAATGACGTCGGATTACCGTGCGTCACCAATAAAAACGTACCAATCAGCGATGTCAGAATGGCGCAAAAAACCAGGATGCCGGGGCGTGATTTACGTACCAGTGAGAACCATGCCACGATAATCGTTGGTGATAAAAATTGCAGCACCGTTGCTGTAGCGGCATTGGATTTTTCAATTGTCAGTAAGAAAGTAAGCTGGACGGTCAGTGCGCCAACAACGGAAAAAATCAGCAGGCTGATGGCATCTTTATGATTTTTAATGATTGAGAAGACTTTATCGCCGTGGACAAAGGAGAGCGTTAGCAGAATAAAACCGGCAAATATCAGTCGCGTCATAGTCAGAAACTGCGATGACATCTGGCTTTGCTCCATGATGTATTGTGCGCAGACACCTGAACTTCCCCACAATACGGCGGCAATTAGAACGTTCAGCATCCCCTTTCTGGTGGAACCCATTTTTCCCCTCTACATACGGTTTTGTCATTTATGTATGCAGGCATGATAGCAAAAATGGCAAGGATGGCTCTGTTCATATAAGGCATATTTATGTTGCCTTTCAGCAATAGTTACGTATCTTGAGCAATAACAGGCAGACCATTGATACGTCTGACATTATTATCGCCAGCCAGAAGCAGTCTGAAAATAAAATCGACCGTGAGGCTTTTATATTATCCTCGTCGGAATCATAAATATTTTTCTCATAAGTATCCTTCATAGTTTGCGTCGGTCGTTATTCAAAAGCATTGAAATCTCTTATCACGTCGCAACGAAATATTTTGGCATTAGCGTACTGATAAATGGTCAGGGGGATTTGATGAGGTCGAGCATTATTTTTATCTTTATGAAACGCGTGAAATGCTTATTAAACCGTCATGTTATGGCGTTATCATTTTTTTCTGACTGCGTGCTACTGTTCGCTTTTTAAACGCGAAGAATGCTATGCAAATCCATAAAGTGATCAAACCCGAGTTTGTGAAGAAGTTTTCCTGTGTCGGACCTGACTGCCTGATTTCCTGTTGTCAGGGATGGCAAATAGATATCGACAAGAAAACTCATCATGATTACCTCAACGCACACCATCCGGAAATTTCCAGGCTGGCGAAAGAGAATTTGATGCTGGTGCGAAAAGGTAAACAAAGATATTCGAGAATTAAGCTGGACGCGCAGGGGCAGTGTCCGTTTCTCGACGAAAATAAACTCTGCCTGGTTCATCGCGAGCTGGGAGGCAACGCGCTTTCAGTTACCTGTTCTACTTATCCACGTTGTAAAAAGCACTACGCGGATACAACTCGTTATTCGATGACGCTTTCATGTCCGGAAGTAGCCCGGCTGGTATTGTTCGATGCCGACAGCATGTTAGTGCATGAACAAGATGAGCTGCTGGCGAAGGCGAAAAACAATATCATCGCCCGGCAGCAGCCGGTTAATCAGATCCAACAGATTGTGCATCTCTTTGCCTGGCACCTTCTACAGGCGCCATCGTTGAACGTTGAAGAGAACCTGATGGCGCTGGCACAGTTTATGGTTTACTTGCAACGCATTGAGTTCGATCTGCATCGCCATTTTGCGCAGGCCGAACAGTATCATCAGGAACTATTAAGCGAGCTGGCGGCAGGTATAAGTTTGATTCATCGCTCAACGTCAACGGAGTCGGTTGGATTGAAGGTGCGCGCGCTGTCGGCATTGGGTTCACTTATCGCGAATGAAGGCGCCAGGGATAACATTATCGCTGGGGTGCATCGGAAGATGGCAGTGTATTTAAACATTACAGCCAGCACGGATAAGCAGGATCTGGTCGATAAGTTTGCAGTTCTGGATAAGCAATGGCAGCAGCTTTGCCAGGATTCTATCCTCAGCGCCCCGCATGTATTGCGCAATTTACTGACCTACAAAATTTACCACTGTCATTTTCCGGATGCTGATTTCTCAACGATCATGCGCCAGGTTTACCGTTTAATCCTCGATTATTTCTATATTAAGCATTTGTTGAGTGTGACATCGCTGGAAGTAACACCAGATGAGGCAACGGTGTTGAAGATTGTGGCGAGCCTTGCCGAGAAAACTTTGCATTCGCCAATTATCAATGAGCGGATGGATAAAGCGATTGACATGATCAATGCCGGGGACGATCTCTCCTGTCTGCTGTTGATTTGTTAAATTCGCCTGCCGGAGACTGGGTTAAGTCTTTGTCTGACATGTCGCCGCCATTGCAATAAATGTTAAGAACGAACTCGGTTAAGCCGAATGAATCATGAACAGAAGAAAATGTCTGGTTTTAATCGTATTACAAGGGATTGGTGAACATCAGTAGAGGCATTTTGGCGGAAGATCACAGGAGTCGAACCTGCCCGGGACCGCTGGCGGCCCCAACTGGATTTGAAGTCCAGCCGCCTCACCGGAGACGACGATCTTCCGCGCCTCGATTGCTACATGGAGGCGGGGCGCATTATAGCTAGTTCCTCGCCTTATCACATCCCCCATCACACTTTTTTCCGTATCGTTTCGTCTTGCCATGATTCCTTTCACAGAAACCTTCAGCAAATCCATAAGTTACATTTTGGCGCTACCGCGATCACAGAAAACAAGAAACGTAAGTTGATAACAAAAAATAGCAATATCCGCACTCTTAAGGATGGTTTACTTTCGGGCTGTCTGGCTGGCGCCTTCTTCACTTGTCATGCATGCGGTAACTAAAATTTCAGAACGAAAGGAACGGATTATGAAAATCAGCGATGGAAACTGGCTTATTCAACCTGGTCTTAATTTGATTCACCCCATCCAGGTTTTTGATGTTGAGCACCGGGGAAAGGAGATGGTGGTTTATGCCGCGCCGCGTGATGTGCGGGAGCGTACCTGGCAGTTGGATACGCCGCTGTTTACGCTGCGCTTTTTTTCACCTCAGGAAGGTGTGGTTGGCGTGCGGATTGAGCATTTTCAAGGGGCGCTGGATAGCGGTCCGCATTACCCGATTAATGTGTTGCATGACGTTCCGGTGGAGATGCAAAACACGAGTGAATATGCCGAGCTGAAGAGCGGTAATTTGAGTGTTCGCGTTACCAAAGGGGAATTCTGGTCGCTTGATTTTCTGCGCAATGGTGTGCGTATTACCGGTAGCCAGTTGAAAAATAACGGCTATATACAGGATACCAACACCAACCGTAGCTACATGTTTGAGCGGTTGGATCTCGGAGTCGGTGAAACGGTATACGGTCTGGGGGAACGCTTCACTGCGCTGGTGCGTAACGGTCAGACGGTGGAAACCTGGAACCGTGATGGCGGAACCAGCACCGAACAGGCGTACAAAAACATCCCGTTCTATATCACCAACCGTGGCTACGGTGTGCTGGTTAATCATCCGCAGTGCGTCTCGTTTGAAGTGGGATCGGAGAAAGTCTCCAAAGTACAGTTCAGCGTTGAGGGTGAATATCTCGAATACTTTGTTATCGATGGCCCGACGCCGAAAGCGGTGCTCGATCGTTATACCCGTTTTACCGGGCGTCCGGCGTTGCCGCCAGCATGGTCCTTTGGTTTGTGGTTAACGACTTCATTTACCACTAATTATGATGAAGCAACGGTAAACAGCTTTATCGACGGCATGGCGGAACGGAATCTGCCGCTACATGTTTTCCACTTCGACTGTTTCTGGATGAAAGCTTTCCAGTGGTGCGATTTTGAGTGGGATCCGGTAACTTTCCCTGACCCGGAAGGGATGATCCGCCGCCTGAAAGCGAAAGGGCTGAAAATCTGCGTCTGGATTAACCCCTATATAGGGCAAAAATCCCCGGTATTTAAAGAGTTGCAAGAGAAAGGATATTTACTCAAACGCCCGGACGGCTCGTTATGGCAATGGGATAAATGGCAGCCAGGTCTGGCGATTTATGACTTTACCAACCCAGATGCCTGCAAATGGTACGCCGATAAACTGAAAGGCCTGGTAGCGATGGGCGTCGATTGCTTTAAGACCGACTTTGGCGAACGTATTCCAACAGACGTTCAGTGGTTTGACGGTTCCGATCCGCAGAAAATGCATAACCATTATGCATACATCTACAACGAACTGGTGTGGAACGTGCTCAAGGAAACCGTCGGCGAGGAAGAAGCCGTCTTGTTTGCCCGCTCGGCCTCCGTCGGTGCGCAGAAATTCCCGGTACACTGGGGTGGCGACTGTTACGCTAACTACGAATCAATGGCGGAAAGCCTGCGCGGTGGTTTGTCTATTGGCCTTTCTGGTTTTGGTTTCTGGAGCCACGATATCGGTGGCTTTGAGAACACCGCTCCGGCGCACGTTTACAAACGCTGGTGCGCATTTGGTTTGCTCTCCAGCCATAGCCGTTTACATGGCAGCAAATCTTATCGTGTGCCGTGGGCTTATGATGATGAATCCTGCGATGTCGTGCGCCATTTCACTCAGCTTAAATGCCGTATGATGCCGTATCTGTACCGCGAAGCCGCTCGTGCTAACGCGCTGGGTACGCCGATGATGCGCGCAATGGTGATGGAGTTCCCGGACGATCCGGCCTGTGATTATCTTGACCGTCAATACATGTTGGGCGACAGCGTGATGGTTGCGCCAGTGTTCTCTGAAGTGGGCGATGTACAGTTTTATCTGCCAGAAGGTCGCTGGACGCATCTGTGGCATAACGATGAAACAGAAGGCAGCCGTTGGCATAAACAGCAGCATGATTTTCTTAGTTTGCCGGTTTACGTGCGTGACAACACCTTACTGGCGCTGGGGAACAATGACCAACGCCCCGACTACGCGTGGCATGAAGGCACGGCTTTCCAGCTTTTTAATCTGCAAGACGGGCATGAAGCTGTCTGTGAAGTGCCCGCCGCCGATGGTTCGGTGATCTTCACCCTGAAAGCGGCGCGTACTGGCAATACGATTACCGTGACAGGCGCGGGCGAGGCGAAGAACTGGACACTGTGCTTGCGTAATATTGCGAAAGTAAATGGTTTGCAAGGCGGTTCACAGGCTGAAAGTGACTTGGGCGTGGTGGTGACGCCTCAAGGGAATGCGCTGACAATTACGTTGTAATTTATTGAAGGAATGCCGGATACGGCTATGTCGTGCCCGGCGAGATTGATTTTTACTGCACTGGCTCCGTTGACGTGACTTCGCCACTGGAAACTACGCCAGCATTCATGGTTTGGGTTACCTGCTGCTTTTCAGCGTTCACAGCATGGAGTTGTCCGTTAACCGTGGGTTTTAGCGGTACATTGGTCTGGATATCGCCGCTGGCGGTGAGCTGAATATTGCCATCGCCCGTAATAGGTAACTCTGGCCATCCCCACTGTTGCAAAATGTTCATCGGCACACCGCGTCCGTTCAGGCTGATATGGGTCTGGCGCTGCGGCGTTTGTGAGACACTGGCAGTGGCTTCAAGAATGCCTTTCTCGGTAAACGCGCTAAGTTCGCTGATATTCACCGTGCTGCTATTGGCGGTTAGCGCCAGCGACGGACGACGAACGTCGACACGATTGAACGTTGCGGCGGCGGCATTCAGGTTCGCCGTGCCACCCCACACCCCCCACTTATGCTCGGCAACCAGCGTCAGATTCGCGCCATAACCATCCAGCGCGGTGAGCTGCCACGGAAAGTCAGGGTCGATATCAATGATCAGGTTGCGGCTGGCGCTAAATCTCTTCAGTTGCAGAGTGTTTAACCAGGCGGGAGTTTGCTGCATCCACAACTGTTGCCAGTTTTTCGGCAAGGTAAATTCCAGCCCGACAATCGCTGCGTCGTCGAGGAGCAGCGTTTTTCCATCGCGTTGCCAGTTCCCTGACGTTCGTACCATTCCGCCTTCCCAACGGCTGGTAAACTGGCGAAGCGCGACGCCCTGTGGGGAAAACTCCGCGTTCATAATGGGGTCAAATAAATGCAGCGAACCATAAATAAACTCGCTGGCGTTCATTGACAGCTTGCCTTCCTGCGTCTGCCAGTCATCTTTAATGAAGGTCATGTTGCGCAAGCTGAGATCGAGGTCGGTCACCGCCCAGTCCGGACCTTGCAGGCGAGCGTCGATCACTTCAAGGCGGCCAATCTGCAACGACGGGACAGAGCGCAAAGGTGCAAAGAAATCGGTCAGAGATTTTTCGCTTTGCAGACGGATATCGGCCAGGCGCAGATTTTCTACCTGCCAGCTACCATCGGCATTACGCTGCGCATTACCAGTTAATGAACCACGGGCGATATCGGCGCCCAGATTCGTAAGCGTGACGCGATCGTTATCAATAGTGCCTTCAATCAGTACATTGGTAGCAGCAACATCGTTGAGCGACAGAGAGCCGGCACTGAACTGAATTTGAGCCTTCGTGCCCAGGACTTTACCGGCTTCCGGCGACCACGGAACGACGCCGCCATTTACTCGCTGTGCGCTGAGATTCCACTCGCTATTGGGACTGTTAAACGCCATATCACGCAGTTGCAGACGATCCGCTTTGAACGGTAACGGCGCGGTCTGGTCGGTGAGATTCAACGTCCCGTTTTCCAGCAGGATAGTATCGACATGGCGTGGTTCGCTCAGTTGCCGACTACTTAGCGCAATATCGACACTTTTCGCCACCAGAGTGGCGGGTTGACCATCGCGACCGAATGTGACGTTCTCCAGCACGATATGAGATGGTGCGGAAAACCGGTGATCCATCGCTCCGAAGGTCAAATGATAGTCGCTATTCCTGGAAATCCATGCGCTGATATGCTCTGCTCCCCAGCGGGTTTGCAGCAGGAAATAGAGGCCAGCGATCGCCACGAATAGCGCGATGAAAATGTAGAGAAGCAGCTTCCCAATAAATTTCATGGTCTTCCATCCCGTGAAATGCACATAAGGGAGTTATGCACGATTTACGCGCATTCCTCAAGGCGGGAATGGAGAAAGCGAGTGGCTACGGCGGTAAAGAATTTTACCGCCGTGAGTGGATTACTGTTTTTCTGGCGGGAAAATCAGGTTCAGCACAATGGCAGTGATACCGCCAGCGGCGATCCCGGAGGAGAGCAGGTTTTTCAGCCAGTCAGGGGCAAACTGCAAAATCAGCGGCTGCTGAGAAACGCCCAGACCGACCGCCAGCGACAGCGCGATAATCAGAATGGCCCGACGATTCAGCGGTTCACGAGAAACGATACGCACACCTGATGCGGCGATAGTACCAAACATCACCAGCGTAGCGCCGCCAAGTACCGGCTCCGGAATATGCTGCACAAAACCGCTCACAGCCGGGAACAGGCCGAGCACAATCAGCATCAGTGCGACGACAAAACCGACATAACGGCTGGCAACACCGGTCAACTGGATCACACCGTTGTTCTGCCCGAAGCAGGAGTTCGGGAAGGTGTTAAACACCGCCGATACAAACGAGTTCAGGCCGTTTGCCAGCACGCCGCCTTTCAGGCGTTTCATGTACAGCGGACCAGAAACCGGTTGTTCGGAAACGTCGGAGGTGGCGGTGATATCGCCAATAGTTTCCAGCGAGGTGATCATAAAGACCAGCATCAGCGGCAACAGCAAACTCCATTCAATACCAAGCCCGTAATAGAGCGGTGTTGGCACCATAATCAGTTCTTGCGTCATCGGCTCGTTGCTTTCTGGCAACATGCCCATAAACCACGCCAGCGCATATCCGGCTGCCATCGCAATCACCAGCGAGGCCACGCGTAAGTAAGGGTTACGTTGACGGTTAAGCAGAATGATTAAAGCTAAGACCACGCCCGCCAGCAGCAAATTTTTCGGCGCGCCAAAGGTGTTATCGTTCATGGCCGCATAACCGCCGCCAATGGACGTTAACCCAACCTGTATTAGCGACAGGCCGATAATCATTACAACGACGCCAGAAACCAGAGGCGTAATAATGCGGCGCGCCAGATGTAAAACGCGGGAGATTACCATTTCGGTGCAACTTGCCAGCATCAGTGTGCCGAAGAGCGCCGCCATCATGGTAGGAACATCGGCGCCACCGGTCTTCAGTGCCGTTCCGCCCATAATTAGCGGAGCAACGAAGTTAAAGCTGGTGCCCTGAATAGACAATAACCCGGAACCAACCGGCCCCCAGGCTTTAATCTGAATAATCGACGCCACACCGGAAGCAAACAGCGACATACTAATAATGTGTTGCGTGTCCTGTGCTGGTAAACCCAGCGCCTGGCAAATTAACAGTGCTGGCGTGATTACCGCGACAAACATCGCCAGCAGATGCTGACAGGCGGCAAACAGAGTTTGAGCAAGCGGCGGACGATCTTCAAGACGATAAATCAGTTCGCTGTTTTGAGTCTGCGCAACCGGTTGCGCATTTTCTGACTCTAGGGTGGAAACAGACATCGAAAACAATCCCGTGGTGGCAAAGCGGGCATTTTAGCTGACCGAAAGGTAAAAGCAAACGTTTGCCATGCATTCTTCTAAATATTTAAATGCGATAAATGCACTTTTTTATATAACTTTTGGTTGTTTTCTGCTTAAAATCCATGCCATTTTTTTATTTTCAGCTGAGAATTCGAACCGGGATAGCATGACTCGATACTCGTCATATTTCGCCCTAATGCACATGCGCGATGAAGTATGACGAGTGTGAAAGAGTGGTGCGGACACAAAGGAGTAACTATGTTTCATCTCGATACTTTAGCAACGCTTGTTGCAGCAACCCTGACGTTGCTGCTCGGGCGCAAGTTGGTCCATTCCGTCTCCTTTCTGAAGAAATACACCATACCTGAACCGGTTGCCGGAGGGTTGCTGGTGGCACTGGCGCTGCTGGTGCTGAAAAAAAGTATGGGCTGGGAAGTCAATTTTGATATGTCCCTGCGCGATCCGTTGATGCTGGCATTCTTCGCAACCATTGGTCTGAATGCCAATATTGCCAGCCTGCGTGCCGGTGGGCGTGTGGTGGGGATTTTCCTCATCGTGGTTGTTGGCTTACTGGTGATGCAAAATGCCATCGGCATTGGGATGGCTAGCCTGTTAGGGCTTGATCCGCTGATGGGGCTGCTGGCCGGTTCTATTACGCTTTCCGGCGGCCACGGTACAGGTGCTGCGTGGAGTAAATTGTTCATTGAACGTTATGGCTTCACCAACGCGACGGAAGTGGCGATGGCCTGTGCAACGTTTGGTCTGGTGCTGGGCGGCTTGATTGGGGGGCCGGTGGCGCGGTATCTGGTGAAGCACTCCACCACGCCAAACGGTATTCCGGATGACCAGGAAGTCCCCACCGCATTTGAAAAGCCGGACGTGGGGCGCATGATCACTTCGCTGGTACTGATTGAAACCATCGCGCTGATTGCTATCTGTCTGACGGTGGGGAAAATTGTTGCGCAACTTTTGGCTGGCACAGCTTTTGAATTGCCGACCTTCGTTTGCGTGCTGTTTGTGGGCGTGATTCTGAGTAACGGTCTGTCAATGATGGGCTTTTACCGCGTCTTTGAGCGTGCGGTATCGGTGTTGGGTAACGTAAGTCTGTCGTTGTTCCTGGCGATGGCGTTGATGGGGCTGAAACTTTGGGAGCTGGCTTCGCTGGCGCTGCCGATGCTGGCGATTCTGGTCGCACAGACCATCTTCATGGCGTTGTACGCCATCTTTGTCACCTGGCGCATGATGGGCAAAAACTACGATGCGGCGGTGCTGGCTGCGGGTCACTGTGGTTTTGGCCTTGGTGCAACGCCCACGGCAATTGCCAACATGCAGGCGATTACCGAACGCTTTGGCCCGTCGCACATGGCCTTCCTGGTGGTGCCGATGGTCGGTGCGTTCTTTATCGATATCGTTAACGCGCTGGTGATTAAGCTGTATTTGATGTTGCCGATTTTTGCGGGGTAACCGATGAAGCGGCGGTATAAGTGCCGCCGCAACAAAGACAAATGCCTGATACGCTTCGCTTATCTGGCCTACGTAATAATTCTCAATTTATTGATTTTGTGAGTTTTTTGTAGGCCGGATAAGGCGTTCACGCCGCATCCGGCAGGAAGGTAGATCAATCTAAACGGCAGTCTTCTCTCCGCCGTCTTTATGCGTTCGAGTAGCGTTCCGTCTCCGGCATCCAGCGTTCTATCAGGGCTTTTGCCTGTTGTGGGTAACGTTCATGAATATGCCGTGCCAGGCGCTGAACTTCCGGGATCATGGCCTGATCGCGCAGTAAATCTGCCACTTTAAATTCGGCATTACCCGTCTGACGCGTACCTAACAGTTCGCCAGGACCGCGAATCTCTAAATCTTTCTGTGCAATCACAAATCCGTCGCTGCTGTCACGCAGCACTTGCAGGCGAATTTGCGCCGTTTTGGAGAGTGGCGTTTTGTAGAGCAGCACGCAGTGAGAAGCCACCGCGCCACGTCCCACGCGCCCGCGAAGCTGGTGTAACTGCGCCAGACCCAGACGCTCCGGGTTTTCGATAATCATCAGACTGGCGTTAGGCACATCAACACCGACTTCAATAACGGTAGTGGCAACCAGCAGGTGTAGCTCACCTTGTTTAAACGACGCCATCACCGCCTGTTTCTCGGCAGGTTTCATCCGCCCGTGTACCAGGCCAACGTTCAGTTCCGGCAACGCCAGTTTCAACTCTTCCCAGGTAGCTTCCGCCGCCTGCGCTTCCAGTAATTCCGACTCTTCAATCAACGTACAAACCCAGTACGCCTGACGACCTTCAGTCATGCAGGCGTGACGCACGCGGTCAATGATGTCGTTACGACGCGTATCCGGGATTGCCACTGTCGTCACCGGGGTACGCCCTGGCGGCAGTTCATCAATGACCGAGGTATCGAGATCGGCATAGGCGGTCATTGCCAGCGTGCGGGGGATTGGCGTGGCGGTCATGATTAACTGATGCGGATGGAACCCTTGCTGCTGGCCTTTCTCCCATAACGCCAGGCGTTGATGCACACCAAAACGATGCTGTTCGTCGATAATCACCAGCGCCAGACCGTTAAATTGCACCTGTTCCTGGAAGATGGCGTGCGTACCAACAATCATCTGCACCTGACCGCTGGCGATGGCTTCTTGCTGAGCCAGTCGTGCTTTACCTTTCTGTTTACCGGCGAGCCAGCCCACTTCGATACCGAGCGGCTCAAACCAGTTGCGAAAGTTATTGGCGTGCTGTTCGGCGAGCAACTCGGTTGGTGCCATCAGCGCCACCTGTTTCCCGTGAGCAATTGCACGCAGCGCGGCAAGGGCAGCAACCAGCGTTTTACCGGAACCTACATCGCCTTGCACCAGACGCATCATCGGAACATCGAGCGCCATATCGCGCTCGATTTCCGCCACCACACGTGCCTGAGCACCCGTTGGTTTGAACGGTAAGGTGGCAAGGAGTTTATTTTTCAGCGAGTCATTGGCGCTAAGCGGTTGGGCATGAAAACGTTGTGCTCCAGCGCGTAACGCCAACATACTGAGGTTGTGCGCCAGCAGTTCTTCCAGAATCAGACGACGTTGTGCCGGATGCTGCCCGCTTTCCAGATCGCTAAGTTGCAGCGTCGGTGGCGGGCGATGCAGAGTTCTCAAGGCTTCCGGCAGCGTCATCATCCCCTGTGACAGTTCCGGCGGCAACAGTTCTTCAATAGCGCAGGTATCCAGCAGATCCAGCGCCTGGTCGGTTAATTTACGTAGCGTTGCCTGTTTAACGCCTTCAGTCGTTGGGTAAACCGGCGTGAGCGTTTCCTGTAGCTCCGGAGTACTGAGATCACCCTGTACGCGATATTCCGGATGGATCATCTCCGCGCCATATTTGCCGCGCTTTGCTTCGCCGTAGGCCAGCACACGTCGTCCCGTCGCCAGGCTATTTTTCATCGCCGCGCTGAAGTTGAAAAAGCGCATGGTGAGAATGCCGGAACCGTCGCTAATCTGGCAGGTCATCATCCGTCGACCGCCGAAGGAGATATTACAGTTCAGCACTTCGCCTTCAACCGTGGCATAAACGCCGGGTAGCAGCTCGCCAATGGGATAAAGATGGGTGCGATCTTCGTAGCGCAGGGGAAGGTGTAAGAGTAAATCCTGCACGGTATGCAGGTTGATTTTCGCCAGCTTGTTACTTTGTGCCGCGCCAACGCCCGTTAGGGAACTGAGCGGGACAGCATCTAACAGGCGACCTTTCATCGCACTTACCCTGCAGCCTGCATGGTGGCCCACCAGTCGGCATCAGCTTCGATCTCGCCTTGCTGATTGACGTGGGGGTAAGGCAGGCCTTTGCGTTTTGCGACTTTCGCCAGCACCGGATAGCCGCCTTCAAACAACAGGCGTTGTTGTTCTGATTCCGGTAACATGCTGTTTTCACGAAGGTACATGCCTGCGTTTTGCCGCTGACGTTGGGCTTCGTAAAGAATGAGTGCCGATGCGACGGAAACGTTCAGCGACTGTACCATGCCGATCATCGGGATAATGATGTCCTGATCCGCCAGTGCTAACGCTTCCTGCGTGATGCCCGTTTTCTCCTGACCCATCAAAATACAGGTCGGGCGGGTGTAATCAATTTCGCGAAAATCGACGGCGTTATCAGAAAGATGGGTTGCCAGAATCTGCATTCCCTGGCCTTTCAGATGGGCGACGGCATCGCCAATGGTGCGGTGCGTTTTCACCTGTACCCAACTGTTGCTGCCAGCCGCAGCCGAAGCCATAGTGCGCATCCGGCTGCCAGGCCAGACGGCATGAACTTCATGTACGCCAACGGCATCTGCGGTACGAATAATCGCAGAAACGTTATGGGGTTTGTGAACCTGTTCCATGCAGACGGTCAGGTCAGGCTGCCGCCTGGCGAGCATTTCACAGATGCGTGCATAACGTGTTGGGTTCATAAAACATTAATTTCTGTTTCGGGTGACTTTAATCACGTCTGGCATCACACGGATTTTGCGCATGATATTTGCCAGATGTACGCGATCCCGGGCGGTCAGGCGAATAAAGGCACTATAGACGCGACCATCTTTCTCTTCCGTATTCAAACTTTGAATATTGGAATTGGTTGTGTTGATCGCCGCAGTCAGGTTTGCCAGCGCACCCTGATGGTTGAACATTTCCACCTTGATTTCAGTAATGAACTCCTGCGCCGTTTCTTTATCCCATTCTACAGCCATAAACTTCTCTGGCTCTTTCTGGTAGCCACGGATGTTACGGCAGGACTCATGGTGGATCACCAGACCTTTACCGGGGCTAACGTGGGCGATGATCGGGTCGCCGGGAATAGGGCGGCAGCATTTCGCAAAAGTGATCAACACGCCATCAGCGCCTTTAATCGGCAGATGCCCGTGGCTTTGGGTTGCTGGTGGAATGGAACCGTCTCCCTGCTGGAGATTCTTCGCTACCACTACGCTCATTGCATTGCCAAGACCGATTTCTGCCAGCAAATCGTCAAGTGTCGCCAGTTTCATGCGATCCAGTTCGCGCTGAATATTTTCCTGCGGGATTTCATTCAGCTTACGGCTGCCACCCAACGCGTGGTTGAGCAGGCGACGCCCCAGGCTAACGGAATCATCACGCTTGAGGTTTTTCAGCAACTGGCGGATTTTGGCGCGTGCTTTCGAGCTGACGACAAAGTTCAGCCAGGCGGCATTCGGGCGAGCGCCCGGCGCGGTAATGATTTCAACGGTTTGTCCGCTGGAGAGTGGCTGCGACAGCGGGTAAGGCTGGCGATCAACTCGCGCACCCACGCAGGCATGACCGATATCGGTATGCACCGCGTACGCGAAATCGACAGGCGTGGCACCGGCAGGCAGTTCGACAATGCGCCCTTCCGGTGTGAAAACGTAAATCTCATCCGGGAAGAGATCGGATTTAACGCTCTCGATAAATTCAAATGAGCTACCGGCGCTCTGTTGAAGCTCCAGCAGGCTCTGCATCCAACGCTGGGCGCGGATTTGCGCAGTGGTGCTGGTCTCGCCGTGCTCTTTATAAGCCCAGTGTGCGGCAACACCCATCTCCGCCATTTGATCCATATCTTCGGTACGGATCTGGACTTCAACCGGCACGCCGTGGGGGCCAATCATCGAGGTGTGCAAAGACTGATAGCCGTTCGCTTTTGGAATGGCGATATAGTCTTTCACGCGACCTGGACGCGGCTTATACAGGCTGTGCATCTGGCCGAGCACGCGATAACAGGTATCGGAATCATTGACGATCACGCGGAAGGCGTAGATATCCATGATTGAGTGAAAACGCTGCTCTTTGAGCACCATTTTGCAGTAAATCGAATAAAGATGTTTCTCGCGACCACTGACGCGGCACGGTATTCCTGCTTCCTGCAAGCGTCCTTCGATTTCTGAGAGGATTTTTTGGATCATCTCTTTACGGTTACCGCGCGCGGCTTTCACCACTTCTTTAATCACGCGGTAACGGTTGGGATACAGCGCCTCAAAACCCAACTCTTCGAGTTCGGTTTTAATGTGGTGGATACCTAAACGGTGTGCCAGCGGGCTGTATATTTCGAGAGTTTCACGGGCGATTCGGCGACGTTTGTCCGGGCGAAGTGAGCCCAGCGTGCGCATGTTGTGGGTACGGTCTGCGAGTTTGATGAGGATGACGCGGATATCCTGCACCATCGCCATAATCATCTTGCGAAAGTTTTCGGCTTGCGCCTCTTTCTTATCGCGGAACTTGAGTTTATCAAGTTTCGACACCCCCTCTACCAGCTCGGCGACGCTTTTGCCAAAAAGCTGTTCCATGTCCTGGTAGGTGGCGGGAGTATCTTCAATCACGTCATGAAGTAGCGCCGCCATTAGCGTTTCATAGTCGAGTTTCATCTCGGCCAGAATGCAGGCAACCGCTACCGGGTGCGTGATATAGGGTTCACCGCTTGAACGTGTTTGCCCCTCGTGAGCATCACGTGCAACGAGATACGCCTGCCGCAGACGCTTAATTTGGTCTTCTGGCAGGTAGTTTTGAATCAGTTGATTCAGGCTTTCAAACAGATACAAGGGCGACCCGCTTTGTGATTAACGACGACCTTCAGCAATAGCGGTAACGGCTTGAATTTCAGCGGCTTCCTGCTCTTGCTGTTCCTGGCGTTCGCGAACGTCGAGGATCTGGTTGTTGATCAGACCTTCTTCGATTTCGCGCAGCGCGATTACTGTGGTTTTATCGTTTTCTTCCGGTACTAGCGGATCCTTTCCGCCTACCTGCATCTGACGAGCGCGACGCGCGGCGACCAGTACCAGGTCAAAACGGTTACCAATTTTCTCTACAGCGTCCTGAACAGTTACGCGTGCCATACTTAAAAAGCTCCACAGGTGAAGAAATGACTGGGCATGATACTGAAAGAAGGTTCAGTCTGCCAACAATTTGCTGATTAAAGCGTCATGACGTTGCTTTTGGCGACTCATGCGCAAGCGTTCGGCGCGAATAATGGTCTTCAGATCACCCAGTGCGGTGTCAAAATCATCATTCACAATCAAATAATCATATTCGGCGTAATGGCTCATTTCTGCAACTGCTTGCGCCATACGCTTTGCAATGACCTCTTCGCTGTCCTGACCGCGACCGCGTAGACGGCGATCCAGCTCGATTTTGGACGGCGGTAAAATAAAGATACTACGCGCATGTGGCATCTTCTGGCGAATTTGTTGCGCGCCCTGCCAGTCGATATCCAGAAAAACATCTACGCCACTTGCCAGTACTTGCTCAATGGCTTCGCGCGAAGTGCCATAGTAATTACCGAACACTTCCGCGTGCTCAAGGAATGCATCTCTGCTAATCATCTCTTTAAATTCATCATGATTAACAAAGAAGTAATGCTCACCGTGTACTTCACCTGGACGCGGTGCGCGCGTGGTGTGTGAAACAGAAACCTGGGTGTCATACAACGGTTGGGTTTTTAATAAAGCCTGAATCAGGCTGGATTTACCCGCGCCACTGGGGGCAGAAACAATATAAAGCGTGCCTTGAGCCATGAGTATCTTTCGTATGTGATTAGCGAAATAAAGCCTACATACGAGCTTATTATACACGGCGCGGTCACGTGACGTAGCCCTCGCTCATACTTTTTGCGCAAAGTTGTTGCGTTTTGCGTAGCTGTTTCCGCAATTCCCTGTCATTTACTGCAATCAGAACGATTCTCTGGAAGCGTTCTCGCACACTTCGTTTTTGCCACTCGGATTTACATTCACCACGTTGTATACCTGCCCGCCTGGCTACAGCGGAGGTGATGATGAAAGTATGGATAGCGGTATTAATGGGGATTTTGTGCTGGCAATCATCGGCGCAGGCGGTCTGCCCAGCCTGGTCGCCCGCCAGAGCGCATGAAGAAATTTCCCGCCTGCAACAACAAATAAAACAGTGGGACGATGATTACTGGAGAGTAGGAAAAAGTGATGTGGAAGACAGTGTTTACGATCAGATAAGTGCCCGTCTTACGCAGTGGCAACGTTGTTTTGGTGAAGAGACGCATCGTGACGCCATGATGCCGCTTTTAAACGGCACGGTTATCCATCCGGTTGCGCATACGGGCGTACGTAAAATGGCGGATAAAAATGCGTTAAGGCTGTGGATGCGTGAACGCAGCGATCTTTGGGTGCAACCAAAAGTTGATGGTGTTGCGGTAACTCTGGTCTACCGTGAGGGAAAACTGATTAAAGCGATCAGTCGTGGTAATGGCCTGAAGGGCGAAGACTGGACGCAGAAAGTTCGCTCGATTCCTTCTGTACCACAATCCGTCAGCGGACCTTTAGCCAACAGTACGCTGCAGGGCGAAATATTTCTCCAGCGTGAGGGGCATATCCAACAACAAATGGGGGGAATGAATGCGCGCTCGAAAGTCGCGGGCATGATGATGCGGCAGAACAATACTGACGCGCTAAATTCACTTGGCGTGTTTATCTGGGCGTGGCCGGATGGACCGCAGTTAATGACCGAGCGATTGCAACAGCTTGCAACCGCAGGGTTTAGTCTGACGCAGATGTACACTCGCGCAGTCAAAAATGCTGATGAGATTGAGCGGATACGTAATGAGTGGTGGAAAACAGCGTTACCCTTTGTTACCGATGGTGTCGTTGTACGAGCGGCGAAAGAACCCGAATCCATCCATTGGCTACCGGGTCAGGCGAATTGGTTGGTGGCGTGGAAATATCAACCCGTGGCACAGGTTGCCGAAGTGAATGCGATTCAGTTTGCGGTGGGTAAGAGCGGCAAAATATCGGTGGTGGCGTCACTCGCGCCTGTCATGCTGGATGATAAAAAAGTTCAGCGGGTGAATATTGGTTCCGTCAGGCGCTGGCAGGAATGGGATATTGCGCCTGGCGATCAAATCCTCGTTAGTCTTGCCGGTCAGGGTATTCCACGCATTGACGATGTGGTCTGGCGCGGAACGGAACGTACTAAACCAATGCCGCCAGAAAACCGCTTTAATTCGTTGACCTGCTACTTTGCTTCTGATGTTTGTCAGGAGCAATTCATTTCACGGCTAGTCTGGCTGGGGTCAAAACAGGTTTTGGGGCTGGACGGCATTGGTGAAGCTGGCTGGCGTGCGCTGCATCAGACTCATCACCTTGAGCATATCTTTTCCTGGCTTCAGTTAACGCCAGAGCAATTGCAGAACACGCCGGGGATAGCGAAAAGCAAAAGCGAGCAGTTATGGCATCAGTTTAATCTGGCACGTAAGCAGCCTTTTACCCGCTGGGTGATGGCAATGGGAATACCCTTAACCCAGGCGGCGCTTAACGCCTGCGATTCCAGCACCTGGGAGCAAGTTTTGCAGAGAAGCGAACAGCATTGGCGGCAACTGCCAGAGACAGGACCTCGTCGTGCCAGCCAGGTTATTGAATGGAAAGATAATGGGCAAATCAAGATGCTGGGCAACTGGCTGGCTGCCCAGCAGGTCACAGGTTTTGTGCCTTAGTGACCTTCGTGGCTGTAGTAAAAGACGGGTAAACCCAGCTTAAGACGCAGCGCCAGCAAGCGAGCGAAAAAGCCAAACACCAGAGTGGAAATAATCACCACATCATGGTTAGAGACGTAGTGTTGCAACGCGATATAGAGTACGGCGGAGGCAAATGAAACCCCAGCATACAGCTCTTTCTGAAAGACCAGCGGGATGCGTTTACAGAACATGTCTCGCAAAACGCCGCCAAACACGCCGGTCGTCACCGCTGCGACAACGGCAATGATCGGACCGTGCCCCATATCCAGCGCGACTTGTGCACCAATAATAGAAAAAACTACCAGCCCGAGCGCATCAAGCACCAGAAAGACTTTGCGCAGATAAGGCATCACCGGGGCAACAATAGTGGTCAGTACGGCGGCTGTGGCAACAATAATCACATATTCCGGATGCTTGACCCAACCGAGCGGATAGTGGCCTAAAAGAATATCCCGCACTGAGCCACCACCGATTGCGGTGGCGGTCGCAATGATAATTACGCCAAATGTATCCATTCGGCGTCGCCCAGCCGCCAGCGCCCCCGTCATGGCTTCGGCGGTAATACCAACCAAATACAAAATGTGTAACAGCATGGTTCTCTCCCTAAAAATCTGTCTGGCAGGGTAGCGATTTGTGTGCATCGTCACGATTGAGATTTTTTAAGGTGAGTTTGGATTGATAATTTATAGTTATGTGAAATTGGTGCTTTCTGCAAATCTAATGCATTTTTCTGATGTTGTGTTAAGAAAAATGCATTAGAAAAAGTATGGGATTTTTGACGTTTTTTAGGTAGATGTATGTAGAGCCGCTGAAATTAACAACGGCCTACAATGCTGTGTCGCTTACTCAATATTCTGGATCTGTTCGCGCATCTGCTCAATCAACACCTTCAACTCAATCGCGGAGTTCGTCACTTCGGCATTGATAGATTTCGAAGCAAGAGTGTTCGACTCGCGGTTGAACTCTTGCATCATAAAGTCCAGACGACGACCAACGGCTTCTTTTTTCTTGAGAATGTTGTAGGTCTCTTTGACATGCGCTTCGAGGCGATCCAGTTCTTCGGCAACATCAATTCGTTGCGCCAGCAGCACCAGCTCTTGCTCCAGACGATTGTTCTCCAGCTGAACCTGAGCATCTTCCAGCTTCGCGACCAGACGTTCACGCTGCCATTGCAGAATTTCCGGCATATGGGCGCGCACTTTAGCTACTTCGGCGGTGACGCCTTCCAGACGCTGCTCGATCAACGCTTTCAGCGCCTGACCTTCGGTTTCGCGCGCGACGATAAAGTCGTCCAGCGTACCATCAAGAGCAGCAAGAATTTCAGCGGCAATAGCGTCGAGATCCTGTTCCTGGGCTGCCATTACGCCCGGCCAGCGCAGAATATCAACCGGGTTTATTTCCCCTTCGTCGCTCTGCATTTTTACCCAGTTCGCAGCAGTTACCAGCTGTTTAGCCAGTTTTTCGTTGAGAATCAGTTCTCCTTGTGCGCTGACATCTGGCTCATAGCGCAGGGTACACTCCACTTTACCGCGCGTCAGGCGAGAACGAATACGCTCACGAACGACAGGTTCCAGGCTACGGAACTGCTCCGGCAGACGAAAGTAAGTTTCCAGATAACGCTGGTTTACCGAGCGCATTTCCCAGGTTGCGCTCCCCCATTCACCCTTGATTTCACGCCGGGCGTAGGCGGTCATACTGCGGATCATAGACGTTCCTGTTTATAAAAGGAGAGGTGGAAGGATTATAGCCATCGATGCCTTGTCAGGATAGGAATAACCGCCGGAAGTCCGTATAATGCGCAGCCACATTTGTTTCAAGCCGGAGATTTCAATATGCGTCCAGCAGGCCGTAGCAATAATCAGGTGCGTCCCGTTACCCTGACTCGTAACTATACAAAACATGCAGAAGGCTCGGTGCTGGTCGAATTTGGCGATACCAAAGTGTTGTGTACCGCCTCTATTGAAGAAGGTGTGCCGCGCTTCCTGAAAGGACAGGGACAAGGCTGGATCACCGCAGAATACGGTATGCTGCCGCGCTCTACCCACACTCGTAACGCTCGTGAAGCGGCGAAAGGTAAGCAGGGCGGACGCACGATGGAAATCCAGCGTCTGATTGCCCGTGCATTGCGTGCGGCGGTTGATTTGAAAGCGTTGGGTGAGTTCACCATTACGCTGGATTGCGACGTACTTCAGGCCGATGGCGGCACGCGCACTGCTTCAATCACTGGTGCCTGCGTGGCGCTGGCAGATGCACTGAATAAGCTGGTTGAGAATGGCAAACTGAAAACCAATCCGATGAAAGGCATGGTGGCAGCGGTTTCGGTGGGTATCGTTAACGGCGAAGCGATTTGCGATCTGGAATACGTCGAAGACTCTGCCGCAGAAACGGATATGAACGTAGTGATGACCGAAGATGGGCGCATCATTGAGGTTCAGGGTACGGCGGAAGGCGAGCCGTTCACTCACGAAGAACTCCTCACCTTGTTGGCGTTGGCCCGAGGGGGAATCGAATCCATTGTAGCGACGCAGAAAGCGGCGCTGGCAAACTGATTTTTAAGGCGACTGATGAGTCGCCTTTTTTTTGTCTGTAGAAAAGTAAGATGAGGAGCGAAGGCATGAAACCATATCAGCGCCAGTTTATTGAATTTGCGCTTGGCAAACAGGTATTAAAGTTTGGCGAGTTTACGCTGAAATCCGGGCGCAAAAGCCCCTATTTCTTCAACGCCGGGCTGTTTAATACCGGGCGCGATCTGGCACTGTTAGGCCGTTTTTACGCTGAAGCGTTGGTGGATTCTGGTATTGAGTTCGATCTGCTGTTTGGCCCGGCTTACAAAGGGATTCCGATTGCCACCACTACCGCTGTGGCGCTGGCGGAGCATCATGACCTTGACCTGCCATACTGCTTTAACCGCAAAGAAGCAAAAGACCACGGTGAGGGCGGCAATCTGGTCGGTAGCGCGTTACAAGGGCGCGTAATGCTGGTGGATGATGTGATCACCGCCGGGACGGCGATTCGCGAATCGATGGAAATTATTCAGGCCAATGGCGCTACGCTTGCTGGCGTGTTGATTTCGCTCGATCGTCAGGAACGTGGTCGCGGTGAAATTTCCGCGATTCAGGAAGTTGAGCGTGATTACAACTGCAAAGTGATTTCTATCATCACTCTGAAAGACCTGATTGCTTACCTCGAAGAGAAGCCGGAAATGGCGGAGCATCTGGCGGCGGTTAAGGCTTATCGCGAAGAGTACGGGGTTTGATAAGAAACGCCGGATGGTAAGTCATCCGGCGTTATATTACTGCAACTGCGCGGCAATCAGCGGCCAGCGGGCGTCAAAGTCATCCGTCGGGCGATATTTAAACTCGCTACGAACAAAACGAGACAGCATACCTTCGCAAAACGCCAGAAGTTGGCTTGCCAGCAACGTTTCATCGGTGGTGTAACCTTCACCCTCACGCATTCTCTTTTCACGCAATACCTGACGCAGCTGCGCTTCGATACGCTCGAACAGTTGGTTGATGCGCCCTTGCAGGCGATCCTGTTCGAACATTAGCGCATGACCAGTGAGGATGCGGGTCAGGCCTGGATTACGTTCGCCGAAACCGAGAAGCAGCAACACAATCAGGCGCAGGCGCGCAGTAGTGTCCTTTTCATCTTTCAGAATCAGGTTAATACGAGTAATCAGGCTATCTTCGATAAACTCAATCAGGCTATCGAACATGCGGGTTTTACTGGGGAAGTGGCGATACAGAGCCGCTTCGGAAACGCCGACAGAGGCGGCCAGTTTCGCCGTCGTGATACGCTGGCTTCCATCGCTGGATTCTAACATCAACGCCAGAGACTGAAGTATTTCTTCGCGACGGTTCCTTTTCGCAGTTTGTTTTTCTGCCATGTTACAAAATACCCCTGAAAATAAGCACTTGCCAGGCGGCACCCACGCTATGACCGCAAACGAAATGTTTGCGGCGATGTTATGACGTTATTTGGATGCGTATGCGTTACTGACGACCAGAGTGACCAAAACCGCCTTCACCCCGGTCGGTGGCGTCAAAATCTTCCACCAGATTAAAATCGGCCTGTACCACCGGAACAAAAATCATCTGCGCGATACGTTCGCCAGGTTGAATGGTGAAACTGTCCTGACCACGGTTCCACACGGAGATCATCAGCTGACCCTGATAGTCGGAATCGATCAATCCTACCAGGTTACCAAGCACAATACCGTGCTTATGTCCCAACCCGGAGCGCGGCAGCATCATCGCCGCCAGTGAAGGGTCGGCAATATGAATCGCCAGTCCGGTCGGCACTAGTGTAGTGTCGCCCGGTGCCAGTTCTACGGCGTCGTCGAGACAGGCGCGCAGGTCAAGTCCGGCAGAACCAGAAGTGGCATAAGTCGGGAGTGGAAATTCCTTCCCAACGCGCGGGTCCAGAATCTTAACGTCGATTTTCTTCATCATAACGGGTCACAATCTCGTCGAGTAATAATTGGCCAAGGAGCTCTTTTCGCTCAAGCGGTAAGATTTTATCGCCATCCTGCCAGAAAAGGTGTAATGCGTTTTTGTCGCTATTAAATCCCTGATTTTTTCTGGAAACATCGTTAGCGCAGATCAGATCAAGGTTTTTGCGGATACGTTTTTGCCGGGCGTATTCTTCCACATTATTTGTTTCGGCGGCAAATCCAACAACATAAGGCCTATGGTCTTTTAATGCGGCAACACCGGCGACGATATCGGGGTTTTTAACCATTTTTATTGTTAATTCATCACCCGGTGTGGCCTGCTTTTTGATTTTTTCGCTGGCAACGGTGGCTGCACGGTAATCCGCGACGGCGGCACAACCGATAAAGATATTTTGCTGTTGCACGGATGCCTTCACGGCGGCTTCCATCTCCAGTGCGGTTACCACATCAACACGTTTAACAAACGGTGGCGTCGGTAGTGAAACCGGGCCAGAAATCAGCGTGACGTTCGCGCCACGACGTGCAGCGGCTGCGGCAATGGCGAATCCCATCTTGCCGGAGCTGTGATTAGAGATATAACGCACCGGATCGAGCGGTTCACGTGTCGGACCTGCGGTAATCATAATGTTCAGATGTTTCAAGTCGTTGACGGGCGAAAAATGGGCGACCGCCATATCAACAATGGTTAACGGATCGAGCATTCGCCCAGGGCCGACATCACCACAGGCCTGGCTGCCGCTATCGGGCCCCCAGATCAGCAAACCGCGCGAGGCAAGCACCTCTAAATTATGCTGGGTGGCAGCAGCACGATACATCTGTTGGTTCATCGCTGGCAGCACGGCAACAGGCGCAGGAGTCGCAAGGCAAATCGTCGATACCAAATCATTCGCCATACCGGCAGCAACGCGGGCAATCAAATCCGCCGTGGCTGGGGCAAGAATCACTAAATCAGCCCATTTACCCAGCTCAATGTGGCCCATTGCCGCTTCGGCTGCCGGATCCAGCAGACTGTCGGAAACGGGATAACCAGAAACCGCCTGCAAACTAAGTGGAGTGATAAAGGCTTTTGCCGCTTCGGTCATTACCACACGGACGTCGGCCCCGCGATCGCGCAAACGACGCACCAGTTCAGGGGTTTTATAGGCAGCAATACCGCCGCTGACGCCGAGAACGATTTTTTTACCGGCCAGACTCATGATGATTTTTCCTGTTGGGTGACACCAGAAGTTGGCGATTTTATCACAATACTTTTGTTGTCGTGCTTTCACCTGAGAATCACTTTGCGAGGCGCTTTCCAGGATTGAAAACTGGCCGTCGATTTAACGGAACGGCTATGACAGGATGCGAGCATCACAAAGGAGGTGAAGGTGAAAAACAATGCACAGCTGTTGATGCCGCGCGAAAAAATGCTGAAGTTTGGCATTGGTGCGTTAACGGATGTCGAGCTGCTGGCGTTATTTCTGCGTACAGGAACGCGCGGTAAAGATGTGTTAACCCTGGCAAAAGAGATGCTGGAGAATTTCGGCTCTCTTTACGGCTTGTTAACCTCTGAATATGAACAATTTAGTGGGGTTCATGGAATTGGCGTGGCGAAATTTGCCCAGTTAAAGGGGATTGCCGAACTGGCGCGGCGTTACTACAACGTGCGGATGCGTGAAGAAAGCCCGTTACTCAGCCCGGAGATGACGAGGGAATTTTTACAAAGCCAGCTCACGGGCGAAGAGCGGGAGATCTTTATGGTGATCTTTCTCGACTCACAACACCGGGTTATAACGCATAGCCGTCTTTTTTCCGGCACGCTAAACCATGTTGAAGTCCATCCTCGGGAAATTATCCGCGAAGCGATAAAAATAAACGCCTCGGCGCTGATCCTTGCGCATAATCACCCTTCGGGTTGTGCTGAACCCAGTAAAGCGGATAAACTCATCACCGAACGGATAATAAAAAGTTGTCAGTTCATGGAATTACGCGTGCTCGACCATATCGTGATTGGGCGTGGAGAATATGTTTCTTTTGCCGAACGCGGCTGGATTTAACCCGCTATGCGCGATCCTTCGGGATCTTTGTCTGTTCGGGACTTGAGCACATCGCCGAGTCAGCGTATACTACGCCACCTTTGAGAATCTCGGGTTTGGCATTTGGGCCTGGCAATCGAGAGTTCACATAGAACTGCGATGACCGGGCTGTAAAGCCTGACGAGGCGCCAATACCCCATACGAAGCTCGAGCTAATTTGATTTTTGGAGAATAGACATGTCCCGAGTCTGCCAAGTTACTGGCAAGCGTCCGGTGACCGGTAACAACCGTTCCCACGCACTGAACGCGACTAAACGCCGTTTCCTGCCGAACCTGCACTCTCACCGTTTCTGGGTTGAGAGCGAGAAGCGTTTTGTCACCCTGCGCGTATCTGCTAAAGGTATGCGTGTAATCGATAAAAAAGGCATCGATACAGTTCTGGCTGAACTGCGTGCCCGTGGCGAAAAGTACTAAGTACTTAGAGGAAATAAATCATGGCTAAAGGTATTCGTGAGAAAATCAAGCTGGTTTCTTCTGCTGGTACTGGTCACTTCTATACCACTACGAAGAACAAACGTACTAAGCCGGAAAAACTGGAACTGAAAAAATTCGATCCAGTTGTTCGCCAGCACGTGATCTACAAAGAAGCGAAAATTAAATAATTCTCGCTTTAATGTAACGAAAAACCTCGCTCCGGCGGGGTTTTTTGTTATCTGTTTGCCCCCATATTGACTGCATCTGTTCATTCCTGGAGATGCTATGCCTGAATTACCCGAAGTTGAAACCAGCCGTCGCGGCATAGAACCGCATCTCGTTGGTGCAACCATTCTTCATGCGGTGGTGCGCAATGGACGCTTGCGCTGGCCGGTTTCGGAAGAAATCTACCGTTTAAGCGACCAACCAGTGCTTAGCGTGCAGCGCCGGGCTAAATATCTGCTGCTGGAGTTGCCAGAGGGCTGGATTATCATTCATCTGGGTATGTCTGGCAGCCTGCGCATCCTTCCAGAAGAACTTCCCCCTGAAAAGCATGACCATGTTGATTTGGTGATGAGCAACGGCAAAGTGCTGCGCTATACCGATCCGCGCCGCTTTGGCGCCTGGCTGTGGGCCAAAGAACTGGAAGGGCACAATGTGCTGGCCCATCTTGGGCCGGAGCCGCTTAGCGACGATTTCAATGGCGAATACCTACATCAGAAGTGCGCGAAGAAAAAAACGGCGATTAAACCCTGGCTGATGGATAACAAGCTGGTGGTGGGTGTGGGAAATATCTACGCCAGCGAATCACTGTTTGCTGCGGGGATCCATCCTGATCGGCTGGCATCGTCTCTGTCGCTGGCTGAGTGTGAATTGTTGGCGCGAGTGATTAAGGCAGTGCTACTCCGTTCTATTGAACAGGGCGGCACGACGCTGAAAGATTTTCTACAAAGTGACGGTAAACCGGGTTATTTCGCTCAGGAATTGCAGGTTTACGGGCGTAAAGGCGAGCCGTGTCGGGTGTGCGGTACGCCGATCGTGGCGACTAAACATGCGCAGCGGGCGACGTTTTATTGCAGGCGGTGCCAGAAGTAATTCATGCGCGCCGGATGGCATACCATCCGGCATAAACGCTACGCTAACTTCGCCATCAGCGCCTGATGGACATTCTCCGGCAGGAAATGGGTGACATCACCCTGATGGCGAGCCACCTCTTTGACCAGCGATGAAGAGATAAACGACCACTCTTTTGAAGGCATCAAAAAGACACTTTCCAGTTCCGGCATTAAGTGGCGATTCATATGCGCCAGCTGCATTTCATATTCAAAATCCGCCACCGCACGCAGACCACGAATCAGCACCGTAGCGTGTTGATTACGCGCGAAGTTTGCCATCAAATCACTAAACCCGACCACTTCCACGTTTCCCAGATGCGCGGTTGCCTGCTGTGCCAGTACCACGCGCTCTTCCAGGGTAAACATCGGTTTTTTACTGGGGCTGGCGGCAATCGCCAGAATAACGTGATCGAACATCTGCGTGGCGCGCGTCACGATATCGATATGACCATTGGTAATGGGATCGAAAGTACCCGGATAAATCGCCCGTTTTTGCATAACAACCTCAATGCGTTTTCGGTGGCAGGTAAGGTTCCAGCAGTTGAAGCAGACGCTGCAGCGCGCCCTGGTTTTGATACAGCACTTCAACGGCATGACGACCATAAAAACTACGGTAATCGGCGTCGGTGAGTAAAGAGGATATCTCTTTTGCCAGCGACGCGGCATCAGTGACGGTAATCAGCCCGCTTGCCTGCTCCAGCCGTGCGCAAATGTCTTTAAAGTTAAAGGTATGCGGCCCCATCAGTACCGGAATAGCGTGTGCAGCAGCCTCCAGTGGGTTATGCCCACCTCGTTCAACCAGTGAACCGCCAACAAACGCGAGATCGGCAATGCCGTATAGCAACATCAGCTCGCCCATCGTATCGCCAACTACCACTTGTGTACTGGCGGAAGGGATTTCTCCGGAAGAGCGTGTGATATAGCTTAGTCCAGCCTGGCGGACCAGGTTAATCGCATCCGGGAAGCGTTCCGGATGACGTGGAACAAGAATGAGCAATAAATTAGGGAACTGCTTTAACAGCGCCTGATGCGCGGCAATTACCACGCTCTCTTCACCATCATGAGTACTGGTGGCAATCCATACCGGGCGATGTGGCGCCCACTGGCGGCGCAGCGTCACTGCTTTAGCAGCCAGTTGTGGTGTTACAGAAATATCGAATTTCAGGCTACCGGTAACGGTCACCTGATTATTTTTTGCGCCCAGCGCCACAAAACGTGCACCATCTTCTTCATTTTGGGCGGCAATCAGCGTAATACGACGCAGTAAGCGACGAACGAATTTGCCCAGTTTGGCGTAACCTGCCGCAGAGCGCGCAGAAAGTCGCGCGTTGGCGATGACCAGCGGAATTTTACGTTTATGTAGCGCCGCAATCAGGTTTGGCCACAACTCGGTTTCCATAATCAACACCAGTTTAGGGTCTACTTTATTAAGGAAACGGTTGAGCGCATCGGGCAGATCGTAAGGCAGATAAACGTGTTGAACATCCTTCCCAAACGCTGATTGTACGCGCTCCGAACCGGTTGGCGTCATGGTTGTAACGGTAATCGGCAAATCAGGGTAGCGATGACGCAGCGCGCGCACCAACGGGATCGCCGCCAGAGTTTCACCGACGGAGACGGAGTGCAGCATAATGCCGCCTGGTTTCAGCGGATGGCGGTAAAAACCGTAACGTTCACCCCAGCGTTTTCGATAGGCCGGAGCCTTACGTCCGCGCACCCAGAGCCGTATCCAGATCAACGGCTGAATAAGGTAGAGAAGGGCGGTGTAAAGCAATTCGAGCATAATAAATAGCTGACTTATGGATGTGCTGGGGATTCTATGTATTTAGCTGGGGCTTTACCATTACTTTTCCCGTTTTTGACTTAAATAGCTTCTGTTTGGTCTGAACTACCACGACATCTCCAGTTTTTTTGTATTTTTATGCGATTCATTGAAGCCCGAACCAATTTGCAACTCTATATAGGCATCGTCCGTACCAGAATTATCTGCATGTGGTTTTTTATCTGCATGATTTTTATGATTAAAAACCATTTTGTGTATAAAAAACATTCGGGTCGGATTGCTGCGAAAGAAATGATACACTAGCACGCCAAAGTAAGTGCGTTATCAGTATTCAGGTAGCTGTTGAGCCTGGGGCGGTAGCGTGCTTTTTTCTGCTTAACTTAACCAGACAATCATACAAAAGAGTCGCTAGTGGAAAAGCCATTTCGAAATATCCTGGTCATAAAGATGCGATATCACGGAGATATGTTATTAACTACTCCTGTCATCAGTACGCTCAAGCAGAATTATCCCGATGCAAAAATCGATATGCTGCTTTATCAGGATACAATTCCTATTTTGTCTGAAAACCCGGAAATTAATACGCTCTATGGCATAAGCAATAAAGGTGCGGGAACATTCGATAAAATTAAAAATGTGCTTTCGTTGATAAAAACTCTGCGTGCGAATAATTATGACCTGGTCATTAATCTTACGGATCAATGGATGGTAGCACTGCTGGTGCGTTGTTTACCGGCACGTATGAAAATATCGCAACTTTATGGTCATCGGCAGCATAGTATTTGGAAAAAAAGCTTTACACACTTAGCGCCAATACACGGTACACATATTGTTGAGCGTAATTTATCGGTCCTTGAGCCATTAGGTATTACCGATTTCTACACCGACACAACAATGAGTTACGCCGATGATTGCTGGAAGAAAATGCGGCAGGAATTAGATGCTCTGGGCGTGAAAGATCATTATGTCGTCATCCAACCGACAGCTCGTCAGATATTTAAGTGCTGGGATAATGATAAGTTTTCTATGGTTATCGATGCTTTGCAACGGCGTGGTTATCAGGTTGTGCTGACCTGTGGGCCTTCGGCAGATGATCTCGCCTGTGTAGATGAAATAGCACAAGGCTGCCAAACAAAACCTATCACTGGCCTTGCAGGTAAAACACGGTTTCCTGAACTGGGTGCGTTAATTGATCATGCCGTACTCTTTATTGGTGTGGATTCTGCGCCAGGGCATATTGCGGCGGCGGTGAAGACGCCAGTTATTAGCCTATTTGGGGCCACTGATCATGTATTCTGGCGTCCATGGACCGATAATATTATTCAGTTCTGGGCGGGTAATTATCAACAAATGCCCACCCGGCACGAACTTGACCGCAACAAAAAATATCTTTCTGTTATTCCAGCGGAAGATGTCATTGCCGCTACGGAAAAGCTGTTGCCAGAAGATGCTCCTTCAGCTAACAGGAATGCATAATTATGATCGTGGCGTTTTGTTTATATAAATATTTTCCATTTGGTGGTCTACAGCGTGACTTTATGCGTATTGCGTTAACAGTTGCCGCACGGGGCCACCATGTTCGGGTATATACACAGTCGTGGGAAGGCGATTGTCCGGAAGCATTTGAGCTTATTCGCGTACCGGTTAAATCCCATACTAACCATGGACGTAATACAGAATATTATGCCTGGGTACAAAATCATCTCAAAGCGCATCCTGCTGATCGTGTCGTTGGGTTTAATAAGATGCCTGGGCTGGATGTCTATTTTGCCGCCGATGTCTGTTATGCCGAGAAAGTGGCGCAAGAAAAGGGATTTTTCTATCGTTTAACATCACGCTATCGCCATTATGCTGCGTTTGAGCGAGCGACTTTCGAACATGGTAAATCGACGAAACTCATGATGCTGACCGATAAGCAAATCGCCGATTTCCAGAAGCATTACCAGACTGAACCAGAACGTTTTCAAATTCTTCCCCCCGGCATCTATCCGGACAGGAAATACAGCGAGCAAATCCCAAACAGTCGTGAAATATATCGTCAGAAAAATGGCATAACCGAACAACAAAACTTATTGCTACAGGTTGGGTCAGATTTCGGTCGTAAAGGTGTGGATCGCTCAATTAAGGCTTTGGCATCGTTACCAGAATCATTACGCCACAATACGCTTTTGTTTGTCGTTGGTCAGGATAAACCACGCAAATTTGAAGTGCTGGCAGAAAAACTTGGGGTACGTAGCAACGTGCATTTCTTTTCCGGGAGGAATGACGTGTCTGAATTAATGGCTGCGGCAGATCTCTTACTGCATCCCGCTTACCAGGAAGCTGCCGGTATTGTTCTCCTTGAGGCGATCACCGCTGGATTACCTGTTTTGACAACCGCAGTATGTGGATACGCGCATTATATTGCAGATGCTAATTGTGGAGCGGTTATCGCGGAACCATTCCGTCAGGAAGAATTAAATGCGATCTTACGCAAAGCATTAACACAGTATTCGCTACGAATGGCCTGGGCGGAGAATGCTCGCCATTATGCAGATACTCAGGATTTATACAGCCTGCCAGAGAAAGCCGCAGATATTATTACAGGTGGTTTAGATGGTTGAATTAAAAGAGCCGCTTGCCACACTTTGGCGTGGTAAAGATGCTTTTACAGAAGTTAAAAAACTGAATGGCGAAGTCTTTCGCGAACTAGAGACACGTCGAACATTACGCTTTGAATTGGCTGGGAAAAGCTATTTCCTTAAATGGCACAAAGGTACGACCTTAAAAGAAATTATAAAAAACCTGCTCTCATTGCGTATGCCCGTTTTAGGCGCAGACAGAGAGTGGCACGCTATTCATCGACTGCATGATGTCGGTGTTGATACGATGCACGGTATAGGGTTTGGTGAAAAAGGGTTAAATCCATTAACCCGTACATCATTTATTATTACCGAAGATCTTACTCCTACGATTAGCCTTGAAGATTATTGTGCAGATTGGACAGTTAATCCGCCTGATATATGTGTTAAGCGTATGCTGATTACACGAGTGGCAACTATGGTGCGTAAAATGCACGCAGCAGGAATAAATCATCGTGATTGTTATATCTGCCACTTTTTGCTTCATTTACCGTTCACTGGCCGGGAAGATGAATTAAAAATTTCGGTAATAGACCTGCATCGCGCGCAGATACGGGAAAAAGTCCCACGTCGTTGGCGGGATAAAGATTTGATTGGTCTATATTTTTCATCGATGAATATTGGCCTGACGCAGAGAGATATATGGCGATTTATGAAGGTTTATTTTGGGATGCCTTTACGCGAAGTTTTATTACAGGAAGTTAACTTAATTAAAAAAACAGAAGTTAAGGCACGAAAAATAAAAGAAAGAACAATAAGGAAAAAGCTTTAAATATTCATTGATTATAATAAGGGTTTAAAAATTGTTAAATCTTAAAAGCTTCGTGGCTAAGAAACAAGATTTATTTCGACACGAAATATCGAATGTTAAACATTTGCATATAGCGTTATGCTTTGACAGTGGTTTCATAATGCCGGCGGGCGTTGCATTATATTCAATTATTTCAAACAATAGTAATATTAATCTTCATTTTCATCTTCTTGTTTCAGGAATAAGCGAAAGCGAATGTTCAGTATTTTCAGAGCTAGAGGGACCAAATACGTCAATATCAATATATCATGTGACAGATAAATTTGATATTAATCCTGATACCCTGGTTCTGGGAATTCCTTTATCAACATGTTTGCGTTTTTTAATTCCAGAAGTTGTTGATGATAAAATAACAAACATACTTTACCTTGATTGTGATATTATATGTAATGGATCTTTATATGATCTCGTTGATTACGATTTAAAAGATTATATGGCATGCGTCATCTCTGACTCTCCAGATATGCAAGATCGTGTGAAAAAGTTAGACTATGGTATTGATTTTATAAATTATTTTAATGCCGGCGTTATGCTTATTAATATCAGTGCGTGGAAAAAAGAAAATATAACACAAAAGGCGCTGGAGATGATCAACAATGGGAAGGTATATAGGTACGCAGATCAGGATGTGTTAAATATTTTGCTTAATGGACGCTTATATTACATCGATAAAAAATATAATAATAAAACAACATTATCAGTAATATGTGATGAAGAACAAAAAAACTTACCCAACACAATCATAATGCATTATGTCACTCAAAATAAGCCATGGTATAAAATATTTAGAGCCAAAAACTTTGATCGTTACTTTTATAATTCACCGTGGAAATATTATAAAAGGATGTTAGCACCATCATCAAGTGACATTAGATTAAAGGCTAAAGTATATTGGGCCGAAGGGAAGTATAGCAAAGCCATTTCTTACTATTACCATTATCTTCGCGCTAAATTATTAGGTGTGAAAATTTAGATGGAAAATTAATATAATTATGAAAATAGCGTTTATCGGCGAAGCTGTTTCAGGGTTTGGTGGTATGGAAACAGTCATTCGAGATGTTATTACCACCTTCAGACAACAACATATCCAAAGTGAAATGTTTTTCTTTTGCCGTAATGACAAAATGGATAAGGGATGGCTGGAAGGTATTAAGTACTCGTGTTCATTTTCCAACATTCGCTTAGGTTTTTTACGTCGCGCGAAGCATATTCATGCTTTAAGCAAATGGCTTCAGAATTATCAGCCAGATGTTGTTATTTGTATTGATGTGATCTCATGTTTGTATGCGGAAAAAGCGCGTAAAAAATCTGGAGTTGATGTACCTGTATTTTCATGGCCGCATTTTTCTTTAGATCATAAAAAACATGCTGAATATATCACCTGTGCCGACTATCATTTAGCAATCAGCTCCGGTATTAAACAACAAATGATTAACCGGGGTGTACCAGAATCGACGATAAACGTTATTTTTAACCCTGTCGAAGCGAAAGATTCAGTCATTCCAGCACCCGAAGAAGGCGAAACGGCAATCTTCATTTATGTCGGACGCATGAAATTCGAAGGTCAGAAACGAGTAAAAGATCTTCTTGATGGCTTATCACAAGTGCAAGGTGACTGGAAACTTCATGTATTGGGTGATGGTTCCGATTTCGAAAAATGCCAGGCTTATGGTAGAGAGTTAAATATTGATGATCGAATTGTCTGGTATGGTTGGCAACAACATCCCTGGGAATTAGTTGAGCAGGATATTAAAAAAGTGAGTGCGTTATTACTCACGTCATCTTTTGAAGGTTTCCCGATGACTCTGCTTGAAGCCTTATCGTGGGGGATTCCTTGTATCAGTGCAGATTGTGTCTCCGGGCCTGCTGACATCATCCAGCCTGATGTTAATGGTCATTTATATCAACCGGGTGATATGACCAGTTTTGTTTCTCTTCTCAATAAATACATAGCCGGTGAAATTCTCATCGAACATGAAAAAATTCCTGCGTCGATCGATAAATTTTACCAGCAGAAATATTATGACAGATTACACAAGATAATTATTTCTGTTATTTCCCGGAGGAAATGATGCAGCAGGTTTTTTTCCAGGAGACTGAGTTTCTCAATTCAGTTATTGATTACAATTATAAAGTAGAAACAGAAAGTCTTTGTCTGGATATTGCTTATGGAACTGACAAGAATTTTCTTTTTGGTTGCGGAATTTCGATTGCTTCAATATTAAAATATAATGAAGGAAATCGCTTATGTTTCCATATTTTCACAGACTATTTTTGTGAAGATGAGCGAAAATATTTTGATTCTCTGGCTCAGCAATACAAAACCAGGATTAAGGTATATTTAATTAATGGCGATCGGCTCCGTTCATTGCCAAGTACCAAGAACTGGACTCATGCAATCTATTTTCGCTTTATTATTGCAGATTACTTTATTAATAAAACACCTAAAGTTCTATATCTGGATGCAGATATCATTTGTCAGGGAACTATAGAACCACTTATTAATTTTACGTTTCCTGATCATACAGTCGCAATGGTTGTTACCGAAGGACAAAATGACTGGTGGGAAAAACGTGCACATTCGTTAGGTGTTGTGGGGATTGCTAAAGGTTATTTTAACTCTGGTTTTTTATTGATCAATACTCACCAATGGGCAGTTGAGCAGGTTTCTGCACGAGCCATTGGAATGTTAAATGATCCGGAGATAGTAAAAAAAATAACACATCCTGATCAGGATGTATTAAATATGCTACTGGCAGATAAACTTATTTTTGCTGATATAAAATACAATACCCAGTTTAGCTTAAATTACCAACTCAAAGAAAGTTTTAAAAATCCAGTAACCAGCGATACTATTTTTATCCATTATATTGGTCCGACCAAGCCCTGGCATGATTGGGCCTGGGATTATCCTGTATCACAAGCCTTTATGGAGGCAAAAAATGCTTCGCCATGGAAGAATACGGCGTTGCTGAAACCAAACAATAGCAATCAATTAAGGTATAGCGCAAAACATATGCTGAGAAAGCATAGATATATAAAAGGATTTAGCAATTATCTTTTGTATTTTATTGAAAAGATAAAGCATTAAACTGGGAATCTATAAAGTAATGATATAAGGGTAGCCTTGTGGACTCATTTCCTGCCATAGAGATAGATAAAGTTAAAGCCTGGGATTTTAGGCTAACTAATAAAAATACTTCTGAATGTTTAAATGTTGCCTATGGTGTCGATGCTAATTATCTTGATGGTGTAGGTATTTCTATCACATCAATTGTCCTAAATAATCGACATATTAATCTTGATTTTTATATTATTGCTGATATTTATAATGATGATTTTTTTCAAAAGGTCGAAAAACTTGCAAGGCAATACCAATTAAGAATCACGCTTTATAGAATTAATACTGATAAGCTTCAGTGCTTGCCTTGTACACAGGTCTGGTCAAGAGCAATGTACTTTCGTTTGTTTGCGTTTCAATTATTGGGTCTGACGCTTGATCGTTTACTTTATCTTGATGCGGATGTTGTTTGTAAGGGTGATATTAGCCAATTACTTCATCTGGATTTAAACGGAGCGGTGGCTGCTGTTGTTAAAGATGTTGAGCCAATGCAGGAAAAGGCGGTATCCAGGTTGTCTGATCCTGAACTAAGGGGGCGCTACTTTAATTCAGGAGTGGTTTATTTAGACTTAAAAAAATGGGCTAATGCAAAACTAACAGAAAAAGCGTTATCTATTCTTATGAGTAAAGATAATGTTTATAAATATCCCGATCAAGATGTTATGAATGTTTTATTGAAAGGGATGACAATATTTTTGCCTCGTGAATTCAATACTATTTATACCATTAAAAGCGAATTAAAAGATAAAACACATCAGAACTATAAAAAGTTGATTACAGAAAACACGCTTCTCATCCATTATACAGGGGCAACTAAACCGTGGCATAAATGGGCAATTTATCCATCTGTAAAATACTTTAAAATAGCGTTAGATAACTCGCCATGGAAAAATGATTCCCCCAGAGATGCAAAATCAGTTATCGAATTTAAGAAAAGATATAAGCATTTGTTAGTTCAGCATCATTACGTAACTGGCATTATAGCAGGGGTTCGTTATCTTTACCGAAAATATTACAGTAAATAACTTTTAATTGGCTTATCATGATTCAGAAAAATAAGGTTAAAGATTTTGTTGTTTTTACTGATGACAACAATTCAAAGTACCTCAATGTATTAAATGACTTTTTGTCTTATAATATTAAGATCATCAAAGTGTTTCGTTCTATTGATGATACAAAAGTCATGCTTATTGACACCGATTACGGTAAGTTGGTGCTTAAGGTCTTTTCTCCCAAAATTAAACGCAACGAGCGTTTTTTTAAATCTCTATTAAAAGGAGATTATTACGAACGCCTTTTTGAACAAACCCAAAAAGTGCGAAATGAAGGATTACATACTCTCAATGATTTTTATTTATTAGCAGAGCGAAAAACTTTACGATTTGTCCATACATATATCATGCTGATCGAGTATATTGATGGTGTAGAGTTATGTGATATACCCAATATTGATAACGAGTTAAAAAATAAAATTCAGCAATCAATTCATTCTTTGCATCAACATGGTATGGTCTCTGGTGATCCTCATCGTGGTAACTTCATTATTAAAAATGGTGAAGTTCGAATTATTGATCTCTCTGGGAAACGTGCTTCAGCGCAACGGAAAGCGAAAGACCGTATAGATTTAGAGCGTCATTACGGTATTAAAAATGAGATTAAGGATCTAGGTTATTATCTTTTAGTTTATCGTAAAAAAATGCGCAATATTATGCGGCGTTTGAAAGGAAAACCAGCACGCTAAAGCAGAAATATCCCACCATTACGCGTCTTCGTTAGGCATTTTTATACGGAGTTATTTATTTCACAGGTTTATCATGAAGAATATTCGATACATTGACAAAATGGATGTTGAAAACCTGATTAAAAGTAAAACATCTGATGATGTTATTATTTTTCTATCTGGTCCCACATCGCAAAAGACGCCTTTGTCGGTATTACGGGCAAAGGATATTATTGCTGTCAATGGTTCTGCGCAATATCTGTTAAGTCATAATATTGTTCCCTTTATTTATGTACTTACAGATGTTCGTTTTTTACATCAGCGTCGTGATGATTTTTATAATTTTAACCAGAGAAGTCGTTATACCATCGTAAACGTTGACGTTTATGAACACGCCTCCGAAGAAGATAAACTTTATATCCGCCAGAACTGTCTTATATTACGGTCTTTTTATCGCCGGGAAAAAGGTGGTTTTATAAAGAAGATTAAATTTAATATTTTGAGCCAAATTCACAAAGAACTGCTGATCTCTGTACCGTTGTCTAAAAAAGGTCGTCTGGTTGGATTTTGCAAGGACATTAGTCTTGGTTATTGCTCATGCCATACTATTGCCTTTGCTGCAATCCAAATAGCATATTCACTGAAGTATGCGCGGGTCATTTGTTCCGGCCTGGATTTAACGGGTAGTTGTTCGCGTTTCTATGACGAAGATAAGAATCCTATGCCTTCGGAGTTGAGTAGAGATTTATTCAAAATCTTACCGTTTTTCCGCTTTATGCGTGACAATGTTGAAGATATTAACATATATAATTTATCTGATGATACAGCGATTCAATATGATATTATTCCATTTATGAAAGCATCAGAAATTGAAGAGTCTTATAGTTTGGAAAAATAAGCTAATATCTTTTATACTTTTACGTTATTTTATAAAAATATTGGGGTTGTTTAATAATGATTAAAAAAATAATATTTACCGTCACGCCAATATTTTCTATACCGCCAAAAGGAGCTGCAGCGGTTGAAACGTGGATTTATCAGGTAGCAAAAAGGCTTTCGATTCCAGCAACTATCGCCTGTATTCGAAATGATGGTTACCCGACCTATACAAAAGTAAATGATAATTGTGATATTCATTACATTAGTTTTAGTCGAGTCTATAAACGACTTTTCCAAAAGTGGACTCGACTTGATCCTATGCCGTATTCTCAGCGTATTTTAAATACCCAACCTAAAAATGCTGATCTGAAAGAGTCTGTTATTGTTATCCACAATAGCATGAAGCTGTATAAACAGATTCGTGACAGAAGTCCTCAAGCGCAGCTAGTTATGCATTTTCATAATGCTTTCGAGCCAGGTCAGTTAGACAAAAATGCTAAGATAATTGTTCCTAGCCAGTTTCTATTCGATTTCTATTCGGAAAAAATGCCTGATGCAAATATTGCTATTGTGCCTAATGGTTTTTGTTCTGAATCGTACAGACAAAATAATACTGAAGATTTGAGGCAGAAGCTGAACATTGATGCGAATGATACTGTGCTATTATTTGCAGGAAGGATATCGCCAGATAAAGGTTGCCTGATGCTTATGGAGGCTTTTAATCGGCTTAATAAGACACAAGATAACCTCAAACTGGTGATCGTCGGTGATCCTTTTGCCAGTAAAAAAGGTGAAAAAGCTGAATATCAGAAAAAAGTTCTGGATGCAGCGAAAACTATTGGTGCAACATGCATTATGGTGGGTGGACAGTCACCAGAGCAGATGCATAACTATTACCGTTTAGCAGATTTAGTTGTTGTGCCTTCTCAGGTAGAAGAGGCTTTTTGTATGGTAGCTGTTGAAGCGATGGCGGCAGGTAAACCTGTACTTGCCAGTCAAAAAGGTGGAATTAGTGAGTTTGTTCTGGAAGGAATTACAGGCTATCACCTTGCAGAGCCTATGACATCTGAAAGCATTCTCGCGGATATTAAGCGAGTTTTAGCTGATGCTGACAGAGGACAAATTGCTGAAAATGCCCAGAATTTTGTTTTCTCAAAATATAGCTGGGAACATGTAACTCAGTGCTTTGAAGCACAAATGCAAGACTGGTTTGGTTAAACAATTATTTGATTTTAAGAGCCTGCCTGAACTTAATGTCAGGCAGGCTTTTTTTTATTTATTCCGCATTGCTAACAGTAAACCAACAATCAAGCCAATTGGTTTAAGATCAACTTCCTCGAAGTTTCCGCGAATAATATAAAAACCAACAAGAGTTAAAAATAGTAGTAATTGACTATTATAAGGCGTAGCCACAACTTTTTTAAATGTTGCATTAGCTGTTTCTTTGATAATAGAGCCATACAGATAAAGTAAAGCGAGTAGTCCAGCTAAACCTGCTGCAAACCAAATTGACAAAATAATGTTATGTGGCCCAATAGATTGCTTGCTTATCCAAGATGGAAAATCTACGACGCGTTTATTATAAATACTATGGTAAATATCATCTCCGTAGCCATATCCCTTGAGCGGATTTTCCATTATTAATGTCCAGGCCGTACCCTGAGTGCCATTGGTGTAGCGATTAGAACTGTCAGTTTGTTGAAGTTTATAAATAAGTCTGTCTTTGTTGGCATTATCAACTTTATAGGTAAATACGCAAGCTGCCGCGACGGTAATAATTATGGAGGCCAGCATCAGTAATTTCCACTGACGATTTAAGATTAACCACAGTAGAGTAACAATGAATACAGCCAGCCACGCACCACGGGAGAGCGTTCCTAAAAGCAGAAACAAGAAAATTGCACTAAAAATTATAAAACCTATTTTATAAGATGTTTTCTTGATAAGCCAAAGGTTTAATAATGCAGGAAACAGAAACACCATTGAGTCGGAAATACTACGGTGTTCATAGGTCGTAAATGGCATTATCCCTTTATTATAATCTTGAATATAAAGAATAATTTCAACAAAGCAGCGCAACCCAAGTCCGGTAACTAATGAGTATAGTATAATTTTACCGATGCTTTCATTATCTTCATCTTTTAATAATGCGGGTATAAGTAAACTATATGCCAAAAATCCTTTAAGTACCGTGTTACTGAATTCTTTAAAACTTATTTTCAGGTCAGGTGATATGAATGTGGCATATAAAAGAATGAGCGACAGTGCTATGACACTATAAAAAAGATTATTTTTATAGAGTGCTTTAAATGTTCCTGGAGCACGAGAAATTTGATAGATTACCGTGATGATCATTAATACTGATATGATATGCTTATAGCGGGTAATACCATCAAGGAAAAAGGTTGCAATAAAGAGAAATACCAACGCTTTATTCCAGTATGGTTTCCAGTTCTCTTTATTACGCAGCACCAGCGAGGCTGTTAACATTGCTTATCCACCATCTTAAATAATATATAATGTGTTAATCAGGAATTGATTTTTTTTAATACTGTCTCTGCAGTCAGATGAGCGAGATCTTTATCTGGCGCCCTACAAACCACCTGATTCTTCCCATACCCGCCAATTAATCCCGGATCGGTCGATCCATATACAGTGATATTAGGTTTATCCAGAGCCGCAGTTAAATGGCTTAATCCCGTATCCACCGAAACCACGAATTTCGCCCCAGCCAGCACGCTGGCAACACCTTCCAGACTCATCTTCGGCAATACGTCGACATAATCAAATCCTTCCGCCAGCCTTTTCGCCCGCGCTTCTTCATGTGGTGCGCCCCAGGGAAGTTTAATGCGAATCCCTGAATCTGCCAGTAAGCCAATTAATTCTCGCCAGTGTTCTTCCGGCCAGTGTTTATCATCACGGGTCGTCGCATGAAGAAATACGGCGTATTCGCCTGCATCCGCCGGCGGGTTAGCCAGGAAATGCTGCGCAATGGCATAGTCGCCCTGAGTCTGTGGTTTGCTGTAACCCAGGCTTTTGGCGAACAGCTCACGGGTGCGCTCTACGGCGTGCTGCTGTTTGGCAATATGATGTTTGCGATTGTAAAACAGGCTTGCCAGTGGTTCGCGAGCGGTTTGCCAGTCCATTCCATGCTTAATGCCATGCGCCAGACGCGTCACCAGTGCTGCGCTTTTTACCAGCCCTTGCGCATCAATAATCGCATCATAGTTTTCTGCCTGTAGCGTTTCACGAAACGCTTTCCGCTCCGCTTTAATAGGGGCAGAAAACCACGCTTTACGCCAGCGGCGTATCGCTACCGGAATAACCCGTTCAACGGCGGCGTGCCAGGAAGGGATCTGCGCAAAACCTTCTTCCACCACCCAATCAAACGTTATTCCAGGGATTGCCTGCTGCGCATCGGTTAGCGCGGGCAGCGTATGGAGGACATCGCCCATCGACGATGTTTTGACGATAAGAACCCGCATCCGTCAGGCTTCCTCTTGTAACAACAGTGCGTTGAGTTCTTCCAGTACGCGCTGGGGAGTAATGTCGATCAGACTCTGGTGATACCCTTCTGCGGCATCGCCTTTACGCACTTTGTGGTAGCCAGTAATCAGACGAATGACTCGCGCTTTATGAGAAAGCGGCGGCGTAAAGTCCGGGCTGCTTGGCCCATACAGTGCGACCAGCGGACGATTCAGTGCCGCTGCGACGTGCATCAGACCAGAATCGTTGGTGACAATGGCTTTACAGGCCGCAATCAGAATAACGGCTTGATCAAGCTGCGTTTCTCCCGCCAGATTACGACACCATGCCTGCTGCTCAGTATTCAGTGCGGCGAGTATCTCATTGCCCGCCTCATGATCTTTCGCCGAACCAAACAGAACCACCTGATAACCTTCATCAATTAGCTGCTTTGCCAGCTCTGCGTAGTGGTAGTGCGGCCAGCGTTTTGCTGGGCCAAACTCCGCTCCTGGGCAAAAGCCAATCATCGGACGTTCTGATGAGAGGGAAAATTGGTTACAGGTATACGATTTTTCACCTTCGCTCACCTGCAATTGCGGCCATAACAACGGTTTTGGTAGATCTTGTGCGGTACGCATTACGCCTTTGTCATAGGCCAGCGCGACATAGCGTTCCACCATTAGCGGCCAGTCTTCTTTATCAAGCACGCGCACATCGTTGAGCAAACCGTAGCGCATTTCACCACGCCAGCCGGTGCGATGAGGAATTCCCGCGAAGAAAGGCACTAATGCGGATTTAAAGGAGTTGGGTAAGACGTAGGCGCGGTCGTAACGTTTATCGCGCAGGCTATGTCCCAGCTTGCGGCGTTCGCCGATTTCCAGCGAACCGTGACCGAGAGGCATAGGGATAGCTTCGTTAACTTCCGGCATCCGCGATAATAACGGACGGCACCATGCCGGTGCCATCACGTCGATTATCGCCTGGGGATAGCGCGCCTGGAGCGTGCGATAGAGACTTTGCGACATCATCATGTCGCCAACCCAAGACGGGCCTATCACCAAAATCTTCATAGTTACGCGTCGCGATTCAGCCAGGCCATATATTCCGTTACACCTTCAGCAACGGTTTTGAACGGTTTGTCGTAACCCGCCGCGCGCAGATTAGTCAGATCCGCCTGAGTAAACGCTTGATAGCGGCCTTTCAGTTTATCCGGGAACGGAATGTATTCGATCTGACCCTTCTTGTGATAAGCCAGTGTTGCATCTGCTACTGCCTGGAAGGATTCAGCACGACCAGTGCCGAGGTTGAAGATGCCGGAAACGCCATTTTCCAGGAACCACAGATTCACATCTGCCACGTCGCCCACGTAGACGAAGTCGCGTTTGAAGTTCTCGCTACCTTCGAACAGCTTCGGTGATTCACCGTTGTTAAGTTGAGTGTTGAGATGGAAAGCGACGCTCGCCATGCTGCCTTTATGACCTTCACGCGGCCCATAAACGTTGAAATAACGGAAGCCAACAATCTGCGAGTTCGCTTCTGGCAGAATCTGACGAACATATTCATCAAACAGGAATTTTGAGTAACCGTAGACGTTAAGTGGTTTTTCGTATTCGCGGGATTCAATAAAGTCGGAGGTGCGTCCGCCATAGGTCGCTGCGGAAGATGCATACAGGAACGGAATTTCGCGCTCCAGGCAGTAGTGCAGCAGCTCTTTGGAGTATTGATAGTTGTTATCCATCATATACTTGCCATCCCACTCGGTGGTGGATGAGCACGCGCCTTCGTGGAAAATCGCTTCGACATCGCCGAACTCTTCGCCAGCCATAATCTGGATCAGGAAGTCTTCCTTATCCATATAGTCCGCGATATTCAGATCCACCAGGTTCACAAACTTGGTGCCGTCTTTCAGGTTGTCCACCACCAGAATATCGGTGATGCCTTTATCATTCAGGGCCTTAACGATGTTGCTGCCGATAAAGCCCGCGCCGCCGGTAACGATGATCATAACTGTAACCTTCGAATTATGGAGTCAGAGACAATCTCAGACACGAATACTTCTATCATATCACTACACGACGTTGGCTTCAGCCATTCGCCGAAAGTGAGAGTAATGGGCGTTATTTATTCTAAATTTTGCAGAAGTGTTAACGCGTCATCTCGTCGCGACCTATAAGTTTGGGTAATATGTGCTGGAATTTGCCCTGTCTGGAGAATCGCAATGCGTGGAGAATTTTATCAGCAGTTAACCAACGACCTGGAAACCGCACGGGCGGAAGGGTTGTTTAAAGAAGAGCGCATTATCACGTCTGCGCAGCAAGCAGACATCACTGTGGCTGATGGAAGCCACGTCATCAACTTTTGTGCCAACAACTATCTTGGGCTGGCGAACCATCCAGAGCTGATTGCGGCGGCAAAAGCGGGAATGGATTCTCATGGTTTCGGCATGGCTTCAGTACGTTTTATCTGCGGCACTCAGGATAGCCATAAAGAGCTTGAGCAGAAACTGGCGGCATTCCTGGGTATGGAAGATGCGATTCTCTACTCTTCCTGTTTTGATGCCAACGGCGGCCTGTTTGAAACGCTGCTGGGCGCGGAAGACGCCATTATCTCCGACGCACTGAACCACGCGTCTATTATTGATGGTGTGCGTCTGTGCAAAGCCAAACGTTATCGCTATGCCAACAACAATATGCAGGAGCTGGAAGCGCGTTTAAAAGAAGCGCGTGAAGCCGGAGCGCGACATGTGCTGATTGCCACCGACGGCGTGTTCTCGATGGACGGCGTGATTGCCAACCTGAAAGGCGTTTGCGATTTGGCAGATATTTACGATGCGCTGGTGATGGTGGATGACTCCCACGCGGTTGGTTTTGTCGGTGAAAACGGTCGTGGTTCCCATGAATACTGCGATGTGATGGGTCGTGTCGATATTATCACCGGCACGCTGGGTAAAGCCTTAGGCGGTGCTTCTGGTGGTTACACTGCTGCGCGCAAAGAAGTGGTTGAGTGGCTGCGCCAGCGTTCTCGTCCGTACCTGTTCTCCAACTCGCTGGCACCAGCGATTGTCGCCGCTTCCATTAAAGTGCTGGAGATGGTCGAAGCGGGCAGCGAACTGCGTGACCGCCTGTGGGCTAACGCGCGTCAGTTCCGTGAGCAAATGTCGGCGGCGGGCTTTACCCTGGCGGGTGCCGATCACGCTATTATTCCGGTCATGCTTGGCGATGCGGTAGTGGCGCAGAAATTTGCCCGCGAGCTGCAAAAAGAGGGTATTTACGTCACCGGGTTCTTCTATCCGGTCGTACCGAAAGGTCAGGCGCGTATTCGTACCCAGATGTCTGCGGCGCATACTCCTGAGCAAATTACGCGTGCGGTAGAAGCGTTCACGCGTATTGGTAAACAACTGGGCGTAATTGCCTGAGTGAGGATGTGAGATGAAAGCGTTATCCAAACTGAAAGCGGAAGAGGGCATCTGGATGACTGACGTTCCTGTACCGGAACTCGGGCATAACGATCTGCTGATTAAAATCCGTAAAACAGCCATCTGCGGGACTGACGTTCACATCTATAACTGGGATGAGTGGTCGCAAAAAACCATCCCGGTGCCGATGGTCGTGGGCCATGAGTATGTTGGTGAAGTGGTGGGCATTGGTCAGGAAGTGAAAGGCTTCCAGATTGGCGATCGCGTGTCTGGCGAAGGTCATATCACCTGCGGTCATTGCCGTAACTGCCGTGGTGGTCGTACCCATCTGTGCCGCAACACGATCGGCGTCGGCGTTAACCGTCCGGGCTGCTTCGCCGAATATCTGGTGATTCCGGCGTTCAACGCCTTCAAAATCCCCGACAATATCTCCGACGACTTAGCCGCAATTTTCGATCCGTTCGGAAATGCTGTACACACGGCACTGTCGTTTGATTTAGTGGGCGAAGATGTTCTGGTTTCTGGTGCAGGCCCGATTGGTATTATGGCGGCGGCAGTGGCGAAACATGTCGGCGCGCGTAATGTGGTTATCACCGACGTTAATGAATATCGTCTCGAACTGGCGCGCAAAATGGGTATTACGCGTGCAGTTAACGTCGCGAAAGAAAATCTCAATGACGTGATGGCGGAGCTAGGCATGACCGAAGGTTTTGATGTCGGTCTGGAAATGTCCGGTGCGCCGCCAGCGTTTCGTACCATGCTCGACACCATGAACCACGGTGGCCGTATTGCGATGCTAGGTATTCCACCTTCTGACATGTCGATCGACTGGACAAAAGTGATCTTTAAAGGCTTGTTCATTAAAGGCATTTACGGTCGTGAGATGTTTGAAACCTGGTACAAGATGGCGGCGCTGATTCAGTCTGGCCTCGATCTCTCGCCAATCATTACCCATCGTTTCTCCATCGATGATTTCCAGAAGGGCTTCGACGCTATGCGTTCAGGCCAGTCCGGGAAAGTTATCCTGAGCTGGGATTAACACGAATAAGGGCTGGTATTCCAGCCCTTTTATCTGAGGATAATCTGTTAAATATGTAAAATCCTGTCAGTGTAATAAAAATATCGTAATTGCGCTGATCTCTTATATAGCTGTTCTCATTATCTCTCTAGCCTGAAGTGACTCTCTCACCTGTAAAAATAATATCTCACAGGCTTAATGGTTTCTTAATACAAAGTCTGTACAACGTTAGGGTAACTTCAGAGGCCGTCGGTAATTTATGATGAACAGCACCAATAAACTTAGTGTTATTATCCCGTTATATAATGCGGGTGATGATTTCCGCACTTGTATGGAATCTTTAATTGCGCAAACCTGGACTGCTCTGGAAATCATTATTATTAACGATGGTTCAACGGATAATTCTGTTGAAATAGCAAAGCATTACGCAGAAAACTTTCCTCACGTTCGTTTGTTGCATCAGGCGAATGCTGGAGCATCGGTGGCGCGTAATCGCGGGATCGAGGCAGCGACGGGCAAATATGTTGCTTTTGTCGATGCTGATGATGAAGTCTATCCCACCATGTACGAAACGCTGATGACAATGGCGTTAGAGGACGATCTCGATGTGGCGCAGTGCAATGCTGACTGGTGTTTTCGTGAAACGGGGGAAACCTGGCAATCCATCCCCACCGATCGCCTTCGCTCAACCGGCGTATTAACCGGCCCGGACTGGCTGCGGATGGGACTTTCTTCTCGCCGCTGGACTCACGTTGTCTGGATGGGGGTTTATCGCAGAGACGTTATTGTAAAAAATAACATTAAATTTATTGCTGGATTACATCATCAGGATATTGTCTGGACAACAGAATTTATGTTTAACGCGCTGCGTGCGCGATATACCGAACAATCGTTATATAAATATTATCTGCATAATACGTCAGTGAGTCGGTTGAATCGACAAGGAAATAAAAATCTTAATTATCAACGGCACTATATTAAAATTACCCGCCTGCTGGAGAAATTAAATAGAAATTATGCCGACAAAATTATGATTTATCCGGAATTTCATCAACAAATAACTTACGAAGCATTGCGCGTTTGCCATGCGGTGCGCAAAGAACCGGATATTATTACCCGCCAGCGGATGATTGCCGAGATATTTACTTCCGGCATGTATAAGCGTCTGATTACTAATGTCCGCAGCGTAAAGGTGGGTTATCAGGCATTACTGTGGTCTTTCCGCTTATGGCAATGGCGCGACAAAACACGGTCGCACCATCGCATTACGCGCAGCGCCTTTAATTTGCGCTAGCGTTAAACTTCGCCGCTTCGGGCTGTTTGCCCCAGCCCTGCCACTGATGCTGGAAGTAAACGATCAGCGTGCTCTGGCTGATGCTTTCGCTTAATACTTCAAAGAAGCGATTAGCATAAACCGGTTCCAGCGGTTTCTTCGGTTTACACAGCTTCACTCCACGGAACGGATTACGCGGTGCGTCGGGCACAGTGTTCTTCGGCGGTGTAGACGTATCGACCTGCGGTTCATTCAGCAAGCTGCTGGCTTTCACCAGCGTAATGTCTGGCGGCAGGTTATAAACCATCTGTTGCAATACGCGAACTGTTGAAGGGTGAGGATGACCAATGGCGATGGTTGAACCGTTGCGACGCGCCAGGTCAATTGCGCGATTGAACTGCATACGGATGTCCGCTTCGTTCTGGGAATCATCGAGAAACACTTTCCGTTTGATGACTTTTACGCCAGTACCTTGTGCGGCGCGCATCGCCTGGGTATTACCGATAGTCACACTGTCGAGGAAATAAAGATTGTAACGCGCCAGCGCCTGCATCACTTTCTGCATACCAAAAAGGTTAGAGGTCATCTTGCTGCCCATGTGGTTGTTGATCCCCACGGCATAGGGCACGTTATTGACCGCACTGCGAATAATGCGCTCAATCTCGTCGCTGCTCATCTCCGGGCGCAGCGTATTTTTCTCCAGCGGCTGCTTACTCAACGGTGCCATCGGTAGATGAATCAATACTTCGTGACCGCTGTTATGCGCTTTGGTTGCCATCTCTCTGGCGTGTGGCGAGTCAGGTAACACGGCGACAGAGATAGCGGAGGGCATCGCCAGCACCTGGTTTTCGTTGTGCGGGCGATAACCAAAATCATCAATGACGATGGCAAGTTTGCCAGCAAATACAGGGGAGGAGAGAGCCAACAGAGCGGCAAATGCAAGAACGTTACGACGAAATGGAAACAAAACTTATCTTCCCAACCACGGTTGTGGATTGACCGCCTGACCCTGGCGGCGAATTTCGAAATAGAGTGAGGGCCGACCCTGACCGCCACTGCTGCCCACCAGTGCAATTGGCTGACCCGCGCGAACCTGCGAACCAACGCTCACCAGTGCGCTCTGATTATAGCCATAAAGGCTCATGTCGCCTTTACCGTGCTCAACCACCACCACCAGACCGTAGCCTTGCAGCCAGTCAGCCAGAATCACCCGACCATCGGCAATCGCTTTAACTTCAGTACCTTCAGAGGCACCAATAACCATCCCTTTCCAGCGCAGTTCGCCCTGTAGCTGTTCGCCATAGCGATGCAGCGTCGGCCCGCGAACCGGCCAGAATGCCTGACCACGCGGCGCACCCAGACCACCGGTTCGGGACATCAGCGATTTTTCGCTTTCGGTAGGTTTGTAGGTGGTGCCTTTGCGCGTCGCTTCTTTTTGCCTGTCGCGAACAGCCTGAGCCTCACGCGCTTCTCGTTCAGCACGCGCTTTTGCTGCCGCTTCTGCACGAGCAATGCTATTGCGCAGACGAGATTCGTTAGCGCGCAGTTCACTTAGCTGCTGCTGACCTTGTTGAATGGAAGATTCCAGCCCTGCCAGCGTCTTCTTACGCTCGTTCAGCGCCTGGGTCAGCTTCGCCTGCTGGGCGCGTTGTTCGTATAACAGCGTTTGTTGCTCGCTCTGTTTCTCTTCCAGTTCGGCGCGCTGCATGGCGACTTCTGCACGTGTTTGCTTCAGTTCGGCGATGGTTTCTTGTCGCGCCTGGTTGAGATAGCCGAAATAAGCCTGTAAACGCTGACCGCGCTGGCTTTCTTCACCGCTGAGAATGAGCTGTATACCCGTATGCTCACCCTGGCGAAATGCGGCGTCCAGTTGCGCGGCGAGACTGCGTTCCTGAGCCGCTTTTTGCTGTTCCAGTTTGGCAATCGAGGCGTTCATCTCATCAATCTGTTTATTCAGTTGATTGAGCGTATTTTGCGTTTCGCGCAGTTTACGAGTGGCTTCGGAGATCGCCTCTTCCTGCTTTTTCAATTGTGCCAGCAGGCTTGAGCGTTGTTGCTGTTGTTGGCGTACCGCACGCTCTTTGGCAGCGATATCAGCCTGAATAGACTTGAGTTGGTCGCGGTCATCCGCGTGGGCAGAAAAAGTGCACAACAATACGCCAGCGCAAAGAACGCTGGCGTAAATGATGGGCCTGACTGCAAACCTGCGCGGTTTCGTGGCCCGTGTCATGGTATTAATCGCCTTTCCCCTCATGGGGAGGGATTATTCCACGATGAACAGCGGCTTACCAGTCATCTCTTGCGGGATTTCCATACCCATTAAAGAGAGCATGGTCGGCGCGATGTCAGAAAGTTTGCCGCCTTCAACCGCTTTCACGTTCTTATCGCCAACATAAATCAGCGGAACTGGCAGGTTGGTATGCGCCGTGTGAGCCTGACCCGTAGCCGGATCGCGCATCTGTTCAGCGTTACCGTGGTCAGCGGTGATCAGCAGTTGTCCACCCACAGACTCAACAGCTTTGGTCACTTCTGCCACGCAGTGATCCAGTGCTTCAACTGCTTTAACTGCTGCTTCCATCACCCCGGTGTGACCTACCATGTCGCCGTTCGGATAGTTACAGATAATGGTGTCGTATTTGCCGCTCTTGATGGCAGCAACCAGTTTTTCGGTCAGCTCTGCGGAGCTCATTTCCGGCTGCAGATCGTAGGTAGCCACTTTCGGCGAGTTGATCAGAATGCGATCTTCGCCTTTGAACGACTCTTCTACGCCACCGTTGAAGAAGAAAGTGACGTGGGCATATTTTTCGGTTTCGGAAATACGCAGCTGAGTTTTATCGTTTTTCGCCATCCACTCGCCGAAGGTGTTAACCAGAGAGGCTGGTGGGTAAGCAACGGCAGTTTTGATGTCAGCGGCGTATTCGGTCAGCATCACGAAATCGATGTTAACCACTTTCTTACGCGCGAAGCCGTCGAAATCAGAGTTCACGAATGCACGAGTGATTTCACGTGCGCGGTCAGCGCGGAAGTTCATGAAAATCAGCGCATCGCCGTCTTCCATCGCTGCATCTGGCTGGCCTTCAGCACGGATAACGGTCGCTTTCACAAACTCGTCGTTTTCGTCGCGAGCATAAGCGGCCTGCAAACCAGCAACGGCGGTATCAGCCTGGAACTCACCTTGCGCCAGAGTCAGCAGGTCATAAGCTTTTTCAACGCGATCCCAACGGTTATCGCGATCCATCGCGTAGTAACGACCAATGATGGACGCTACGCGGCCTTTACCCAGCGCGGCAAATTTCTCTTCAAATTTTTTCAGCGAAGATTCAGCACTGCGCGGCGGGGTGTCGCGACCGTCAAGGAATGCGTGCAGGTAGATTTTCTCTGCGCCACGTTCAGCCGCCAGCTCTACCATCGCCATGATGTGATCTTCGTGGCTGTGTACGCCGCCTGCGGAGAGCAGACCCATAATGTGTACCGCTTTGCCCGCGTTTTTCGCTTTATCTACCGCACCAGTCAGCACCGGGTTAGCGAAGAAAGCGCGATCTTTGATTTCAACGTCCAGACGAGTCAGGTCCTGATACACGATGCGGCCGGCACCCAGGTTAACGTGGCCTACTTCGGAGTTACCCATCTGACGGTCAGGCAGACCGACTTCCAGACCGGAAGCGTCGATCAGGGTATGCGGACGATTGGCCCACAGTGCATCCATTACCGGGGTTTTAGCACTAAAAATGGCGTTATCCTGTTGTTCTTCACGATAGCCATAGCCATCCAGAATCACCAGTACCATAGGTTTTTTAGAAACCGACATTGCGACAACCTCATACTCAAGAGTCAAAATTTGCGTAATTTTACTACAGCTGAATCGATAAAATAGCCTCTGAAGATCAAAATATACGACCGCTCGCGGCAAGCCGATGCCAGATTTGCGATTTTTTTTCGTAGCGTGCCGCAAAATTGCATTCCGGTGCACGCGCTGGCTGTATTTGCCGCAACGCGCAGGTATACTCCTTCCCTGGTTTTTAATCACTACGTCGGGAGTTATTACCCCCCATGCAAGAAATTATGCAATTTGTTGGCCGTCATCCCATACTGAGTATCGCTTGGATCGCGTTACTGGTGGCGGTTCTTGTTACTACGTTTAAGAGCCTGACCTCAAAAGTGAAGGTAATTACTCGTGGTGAAGCTACGCGTCTGATCAACAAAGAAGACGCAGTGGTTGTGGATTTACGCCAGCGTGATGACTTCCGTAAAGGCCATATCGCAGGTTCTATCAATTTGTTGCCGAGCGAAATCAAAGCCAACAATGTTGGTGAACTTGAGAAGCACAAAGACAAACCGGTTATCGTGGTAGACGGTTCTGGTATGCAGTGCCAGGAGCCTGCAAACGCGCTGACGAAAGCGGGTTTTGCGCAAGTATTCGTGCTGAAAGAAGGCGTCGCTGGCTGGGCTGGCGAAAACTTGCCTCTGGTGCGCGGCAAATAATTTACCTGCCATCTTTCATGCCGCAGGCAGTTAGCTGCAATTAGACCCCCAGCGACTTATTGATATAAGCTTCTGGGGACACTCCATTTTGCAGCTGCCCTGCAATATGAAATTTCAGGGTAAAAAAACAGGAGCTAAGTTATGGCCAATGTTGAAATCTATACCAAAGAAACCTGCCCGTATTGCCATCGTGCAAAAGCACTGCTGAGCAGCAAGGGCGTAAGTTTCCAGGAGCTACCGATTGATGGCAACGCCGCTAAGCGTGAAGAGATGATCAAACGCAGTGGTCGCACCACGGTTCCGCAAATTTTTATTGACGCACAGCACATTGGCGGCTGTGACGACTTGTATGCATTGGATGCACGTGGTGGACTGGATCCCCTGCTGAAATAACGTATTAACGTTGGCATTACACTGCGCAGTATTTAAGGACAACACTTAAGGGTTTTCTACACATGTCAGAACAAAACAACACCGAAATGACCTTCCAGATCCAGCGTATTTATACCAAGGATATTTCTTTCGAAGCGCCGAACGCGCCGCACGTTTTCCAGAAAGATTGGCAGCCAGAAGTTAAACTTGATCTGGATACGGCATCTTCTCAACTGGCAGATGACGTTTACGAAGTGGTACTGCGTGTTACCGTAACGGCATCCCTGGGCGAAGAAACCGCGTTCCTGTGCGAAGTTCAGCAGGGCGGTATTTTCTCCATCGCGGGTATCGAAGGCACCCAGATGGCACATTGCCTGGGCGCATACTGCCCGAACATTCTGTTCCCGTATGCTCGTGAATGCATCACCAGCATGGTATCTCGCGGTACGTTCCCGCAACTGAACCTTGCGCCGGTTAACTTCGATGCGCTGTTCATGAACTATTTGCAGCAGCAGGCTGGCGAAGGTACTGAAGAACATCAGGATGCCTGATGAACCAACGTAATGCTTCAATGACTGTGATCGGTGCCGGCTCGTACGGCACCGCTCTTGCCATCACCCTGGCAAGAAATGGCCACGAGGTTGTCCTCTGGGGCCATGACCCTGAACATATCGCGACGCTTGAACGCGACCGCTGTAACGCCGCGTTTCTCCCCGATGTGCCTTTTCCCGATACGCTTCACCTTGAAAGCGATCTCGCCACCGCACTGGCAGCCAGCCGTAATATTCTCGTCGTCGTACCCAGCCATGTCTTTGGTGAAGTGCTGCGCCAGATTAAACCGCTGCTGCGCCCTGATGCGCGTCTGGTGTGGGCGACAAAAGGACTGGAAGCGGAAACAGGGCGTCTGTTACAGGACGTAGCGCGCGAGGCGTTAGGCGATCAAATTCCACTGGCGGTTATCTCTGGCCCGACTTTTGCGAAAGAACTGGCGGCGGGTTTACCAACGGCCATTTCGCTGGCCTCTACCGATCAAACCTTTGCTGATGACCTCCAGCAACTGCTGCACTGCGGCAAAAGTTTCCGCGTTTACAGCAACCCGGATTTCATTGGCGTGCAGCTTGGCGGCGCGGTGAAAAACGTCATTGCGATCGGTGCCGGCATGTCCGACGGTATCGGTTTCGGGGCGAATGCGCGAACGGCGCTGATCACCCGTGGTCTGGCTGAAATGTCGCGTCTGGGCACGGCGCTGGGCGCCGATCCTGCCACCTTTATGGGCATGGCAGGTCTGGGCGATCTGGTACTTACCTGCACCGACAACCAGTCGCGGAACCGCCGTTTTGGCATGATGCTCGGTCAGGGCATGGATGTACAAAGCGCGCAAGAGAAGATTGGTCAGGTGGTGGAAGGCTACCGCAATACGAAAGAAGTCCGCGAACTGGCGCACCGCTTCGGCGTTGAAATGCCAATAACCGAGGAAATTTATCAAGTATTATATTGCGGAAAAAACGCGCGCGAGGCAGCATTGACGTTATTAGGTCGTGCACGCAAGGACGAGCGAAGCAGCCACTAAACCCAGGGAACCTTTGTTACCGCTATGACCCGGCTCGCGCAGAACGAGCCGGTCATTATCTCATCGTGTGGAGTAAGCAATGTCGTGTGAAGAACTGGAAATTGTCTGGAACAATATTAAAGCGGAAGCCAGAACGCTGGCGGACTGTGAGCCAATGCTGGCCAGTTTTTACCACGCAACGCTACTCAAGCACGAGAATCTTGGCAGTGCACTGAGCTATATGCTGGCGAACAAGCTGTCATCGCCGATTATGCCTGCTATTGCTATTCGTGAAGTCGTTGAAGAAGCCTACGCCGCCGACCCTGAAATGATCGCTTCTGCGGCCTGCGATATTCAGGCGGTGCGCACCCGCGACCCGGCAGTTGATAAATACTCAACCCCCTTGTTATACCTGAAAGGTTTTCATGCCTTGCAGGCGTATCGCATCGGTCACTGGCTGTGGAATCAGGGGCGTCGCGCACTGGCTATTTTCCTGCAAAATCAGGTGTCTGTGACTTTTCAGGTGGATATTCACCCGGCGGCAAAAATTGGTCGCGGTATCATGCTCGACCACGCGACAGGCATCGTCGTTGGTGAAACAGCGGTGATTGAAAACGATGTGTCGATTCTGCAATCCGTCACCCTTGGCGGTACGGGCAAAACCAGCGGCGACCGTCACCCAAAAATTCGTGAAGGCGTGATGATTGGCGCGGGCGCGAAAATTCTCGGCAATATTGAAGTTGGGCGCGGCGCGAAGATTGGCGCGGGTTCTGTCGTGCTGCAACCAGTGCCGCCGCATACCACCGCTGCTGGCGTTCCGGCGCGTATCGTCGGTAAACCAGACAGCGATAAACCGTCAATGGATATGGATCAGCATTTCAACGGCATTCACCATACGTTTGAGTATGGGGATGGGATCTGACGTCCTGTGCTCGTGCCGGATGCGATGCTAACCGCATCTTATCCGGCCTGGCGTAACTAATCTCTCAACACCGCTCCCGGATATCCCAACTGCCGCCAGGCTTCATACACCACGACCGACACTGCATTGGACAGGTTCATGCTGCGGCTGTCCGGCACCATCGGAATCCGAATTTTTTGTTCAGCGGGCAGGACATCAAGAATGCTTGCTGGCAGGCCGCGTGTTTCCGGGCCGAACATCAGATAGTCGCCATCCTGATAGCTTACGGCGCTATGGGCGGGTGTGCCTTTAGTGGTGAGGGCAAACAGACGCTGGGGATTTTCTGCTCTAAGGAACGCGCTATAGTCATGATGACGCGTAACGGCAGTAAACTCGTGATAGTCCAGCCCCGCGCGGCGCAGGCGCTTATCGTCCCAGGCAAATCCCATCGGTTCGATGATATGCAGACGAAAGCCGGTATTAGCGCAAAGACGGATGATGTTGCCAGTGTTTGGCGGAATTTCTGGTTCGTAAAGTACGATGTTTAGCATACTGCCCCCTTAGTGCGGGGGCAGGATAGCAGAAAATCGGGGATTAGTGCGGCCTTTTCCCCTCACCCCGGCCCTCTCCCCGGAGGGGCGAGGGAGAAAAAAAGAGTGCGGTGTCGTTTCAGAGTGAGGGGAGACAATGTAGTGTCGAGCAGGTAAGGTCTTTTCTCCTCACCTTAAAGAAGCCTGGAGGAAAATAGGGCGAGGAATTGTTTTTAGCCTGAGGGAGTACAGACAGCGTCGATCGGTTCCCTCTCCCCGGAGGGGCGAGGGAGAAAAGGTGAGGGAGACAATGTAGTGTCGGGCAGGTAAGGTCTTTTCTCCTCACCTTAAAGAAGCCAGGAGGAAAATAGGGCGAGGAATTGTTTTCAGCCTGAGGGAGTACAGACAGCGCCGATCGGTTCCCTCTCCCCGGAGGGGCGAGGGAGAAAAGGTGAGGGAGACAATGTAGTGTCGGGCAGGTAAGGTCTTTTCTCCTCACCTTAAAGAAGCCAGGAGGAAAATAGGGCGAGGAATTGTTTTCAGCCTGAGGGAGTACAGACAGCGCCGATCGGTTCCCTCTCCCTGAGGGAGAGGGTTAGGGTGAGGGGGCGCAAACGACTATGCTGCATTCCCTTTCGCCATCGGAGCCAGTGCCGCAGGCAACTCTTTACCCAGCCCCTGAACCAGCGAATCTTCCGTAATCTCACTGATGGATTTCGCGCCAGTCAGCGTCATCGCCACTTTCATCTCTTTCTCGATCAGATTCAGCAAGTTCGCCACGCCCGCCTGACCCGCTGTTGCCAGCGCATACAGGAACGCACGACCCAGCAGTACGGTATCGGCACCGAGCGCGATCATACGCACGACATCAAGTCCGTTACGAATCCCGCTATCTGCCAGAATGGCGATATCACCTTTCACCGCATCCGCGATAGCAGGCAGCGCACGAGCGGAAGAGAGTACACCGTCCAGCTGGCGGCCACCGTGGTTAGAAACCACAATCCCATCAGCACCAAAACGTACTGCATCACGCGCATCTTCCGGGTCGAGGATCCCTTTGATCACCATCGGGCCATCCCAGAAATCGCGGATCCACTCAAGGTCTTTCCATGAGATGGACGGATCGAAGTTATTCCCCAGCCAGCCGATGTAATCTTCCAGTCCGGTCGGTTTACCGAGATAGGCCGAAATATTACCTAAATCATGCGGACGACCGTTCAGGCCGACATCCCATGCCCATTGCGGATGCGTCACCGCCTGCAAGTAGCGGCGCATTGCAGCGTTCGGGCCGCTCATACCAGAATGTGCATCACGATAACGCGCACCCGGCGTCGGCATATCCACAGTGAAAACCAGTGTCGAACAGCCCGCCGCTTTTGCCCGTTCCAGTGCGTTACGCATAAAGCCGCGATCGCGCAGCACATAAAGCTGGAACCACATCGGACGTTTGATAGCTGGAGCGACTTCTTCAATCGGGCAAACTGAAACCGTTGAGAGAGTAAACGGAATGCCGTGAGCATCAGCCGCTTTGGCTGCCTGAACTTCGCCGCGACGCGCATACATGCCGCACAAACCCACCGGAGCCAGCGCCACTGGCATCGACAGCTTTTCATTAAACAGCGTCGTTTCCAGGCTTAAGTCGGACATGTTTTTCAGAATGCGTTGGCGCAGCGCCACTTCTGACAAATCCTCCACGTTGCGGCGCAGCGTGTATTCAGAATATGCACCACCATCCATATAGTGGAACAGGAACGGCGGCAAAATGCGTTGCGCTGCGGCGCGATAATCGCTGGCTGCGGAAATAATCATGCGTTTTTCTCCCTCGAATGCTCATTATGCTCACCGGGCAGGCGGGTAATGCGTGCACGGCGAGCCTGATCTTCATCGAATCGTTTCATGGTGGTGTGGACAAAGCTGAGGTGCGACATCATTGCTTTACGCGCACCGTCGGCATCACCGGCAAAAATGGCGTTAATGACCGCCTGATGCTGTTCAGTCAGTTGCGAAAAAACGGGCGGCACCAGATACATCCGCTGACGACTTTGCATCACTGAAGATTGCAGGACATCAAAGAAACCGCGCATGGTTTGCAGCAGCACGATGTTATGTGAGGCTTCGGCAATTGCCAGGTGAAAACGAACGTCCGCTTGCGAGGCGAGATCCGGGTCTTCACTCAGCGTCGCTTCAAAGCAGAGCTGTATCTTTTCTTTATCGGCTTGTGTGGCACGCATTGCTGCGTGCCAGGCGGTGCTGGCCTCAATGGCGTAGCGGGCTTCCAGAATATCGAAGCTGTAATCCGGATCATCGGCCATTAGCGTTTTCAGCGGCTGGACGATGTTTTGCTCCGACCACGCGTCATGGCGCCAGCGGATAAACGTCCCGCCACCGCGACGACTAAGCAGCACACCTTCACTGACCAGTTTTGCCAGCGCCTCGCGCAGGGAATTGCGCGACACGCCGAGCTGCATCGCCAGTTGGCGTTCAGCGGGCAACTTCATGCCCGGTTCCAGATTTTGTTCATCAATCAGCGCCCGCACACGGGAAGCTACCTCGTCTGACAGGCGTCTGGGTATAACCATCATTACGGAATCATCCACGTTAAGACGTAGGCCTGAAGCGTGGTAATCACGCCCACCATACAGGTGAAGATCAGGCTGTGTTTGACAGTAAAGCGGAACAGATCTGACTCTTTGCCCACGAGTCCTACCGCCGCACAGGCAATGGCGATGGACTGCGGGGAGATCATCTTGCCGGTGACGCCGCCGGTGGTGTTGGCAGCAACCAGCAACAGATCAGAGACGCCAATTTGTTGTGCTGCGGTGGCTTGCAGCGCGGCAAACAGGGCGTTAGATGACGTATCCGATCCGGTCAGGAATACCCCCAGCCAGCCGAGGAACGGCGAGAAGAAGGTGAATGCATGACCGGTGTGTGCCAGTGCCAGCGCCAGCGTTGACGACAGCCCTGAATAGTTCGAGATAAAGGCGAACGCCAGCACCATGCCGATGGAGTAGATGGGGAGCGCCAGTTCTTTCAGTGTGCTGCCGAAGGTGCTGATGGCGTCAGAGGGTTTCATCTTCAGCCAGACGATAGAGAGCAGCGCAGCAAACAGAATGGCAGTACCGGTGGCAGAGAACCAGTCAAACTTAAATACGGCGGCATAGGCAGTGGCTTCGCTGACAACTGGCGGCATACGGGCAACCAGTTTGTCGAGATACGGCACCGGAATGTTGATCACCCACTCATACAGCACACCACCCGAAGCGAACAAGGCTTTAAACGGCGGAATACTCCACAGCGTTACGGTGGCGGTCAGGAACAGGAACGGTGTCCAGGCACGTAACACCTGACCTGCGGTGTAACCGGTGTGAGCCAGCGTCATATCAACCTGGGATGCACCCAGATCGCCGAAGCGGAAGACGCGCACCGGCTGCCAACGTTTGAGGAACAGTGTCAGGCAGAGCAGCGATACCAGCGAAGAGATAATGTCCGGCAGTTCCGGCCCAATAAAGTTAGAGCTAAGGTACTGTGCGATGGCAAACGAGCCGCCCGCAACCACGACCGCAGGCCAGGTTTCTTTGATACCGCGCCAGCCGTCCATAATCGCCATGATCCAGAACAGCACGATAATGGTCATAAACGGTAGCTGACGTCCCACCATCTGGCCAATCTCAAAGCTGTCGATGCCTGTCACCTGTCCGGCAACCAGAATCGGAATGCCCATCGCGCCAAATGCCACCGGCGCGGTGTTAACAATCAGGCACAACCCGGCGGCGTACAGCGGTTTAAAGCCCAGCCCGACCAGCAATGCGGCGGTAATTGCTACCGGTGCGCCAAAGCCTGCGGCACCTTCGAGAAATGCGCCGAAACAGAAACCGACGATCAGCATTTGCAGGCGCTGGTCAGGGGTTATTGAAAGAATAGATGAGCGGATGATGTCAAACTGTCCGGTTTTCACCGAGATCTTATAGACGAACACCGCTGCAATAATGATCCACGCGATGGGCCACAAACCGTAGAAGAAGCCATAAACCACTGAGGCCAGCGCATTGGCGACCGGCATTTTGTAGAACAATAGCGCGACGGTCAGAGCGATAACGACTGTCCATGTGGCGGCGACATAGCCTTTTAGTTTGAGCTTAATAAGCGCAAAGAAAAAAAACAGGATGGGAAGCGATGCTATCAGGCTGGAAAGCCAGATATTCCCGGCGGGATCGTAGTTTTGTTGCCAGAGATTCATTGCAGGTCTCCTGGAGGCCACGCACATCGTGTAATGAGTCTGTTGCTCATCTGCTTGTCACACGTTGTGTAAAAGTGGCACTGCCAATTTTGTTGTGTAGGGATAATGACAATGAATGGTTAACTAAATGTTATGCATTGGCAACGTTAATGTGAGTTTTAATTGGGGAACTGTGAACCAGAGGTCAGATAAGCGAAGAATTGGTAGGGCCAATTATTGTGGGGGAGAAAAATTTGCTGCGGAGCTGGCTTGTGCCCCTCACCCTAACCCTCTCCCCGGAGGGGCGAGGGGACTGATTGTGCTCGGTGTTAGATGGAGCGCGTCCTTCAGCAATGCAAGAAAACCATTATGCACGGTATCAAATGCAGCACGTTTTTCCCCCTCGCCCCTTTGGTGAGAGGGTCGGGGTGAGAGGGTCAGCGCGCACGAGACCCCACACCAGCCCGGCGATGCAAGAAAACCATTATGCACGGTATCAGATGCAGCACGTTTTCCCCCTCGCCCCTTTGGGGAGAGGGTCGGGGTGAGGGGGGCAGCGCGCACGAGACCCCACACCAGCCCGGAGATGCAAGAAAACCATTATGCACGGTATCAGATGCAGCACGTTTTCCCCCTCGCCCCTTTGGGGAGAGGGTCGGGGTGAGGGGGGCAGCGCGCACGATGCCCCACACCAGCCCGGCAATGCAAGAAAACCATTATGCACGGTATCAGATGCAGCACGTTTTTCCCCCTCGCCCCTTTGGGGAGAGGGTCGGGGTGAGAGGGGCAGCGCGCACGAGACCCCACACCAGCCCGGCGATGCAAGAAAACCATTATGCACGGTATCAGATGCAGCACGTTTTTCCCCTCGCCCCTTTGGGGAGAGGGTCGGGGTGAGAGGGGCAGCGCGCACGAGACCCCACACCAGCGCGGCAATGCAAGAAAACCATTATGCACGGTATCAGATGCAACACGTTTTTCCCCCTCGCCCCTTTGGGGAGAGGGTCGGGGTGAGGGGGGCAGCGCGCACGAGACCCCACACCAGCCCGGCGATGCAAGAAAACCATTATGCACGGTATCAGATGCAGCACGTTTTTCTCCCTCGCCCCTTTGGGGAGAGCTCCGGGGTGAGGGGGCAGCGCGCACGAGACCCCACATCAGCCCGGCAATGCAAGAAAACCATTATGCACGGTATCAGATGCAGCACGTTTTTCCCCCTCGCCCCTTTGGGGAGAGGGTCGGGGTGAGAGGGGCAGCGCGCATGTAGCCTCAAGCTAATGTCAAAAAGCCGAAGTCACAATTTGTGCAATTTTCAAACAAAAAAAGGGCAACCCTCCTCAGAGAATTGCCCTTAGTCACACTAACTTAATGGGTCATTACCACTGAATACCGGCACCAAGTGCGGCGGAGTATTCACCCTGGCTATTGGTACTACCTTGTAATTTGTAGACCCAACGACCGTTGGCGCTCACCATCGACACACCTAAAGCAACAGCCGATTCACCGTTGTATGTACCGCCACCAATGGAGGCCATGCTGGCACCTGGCGTGTAAGCCTGCGGCAGACCGGTCATCGCCATTGCAGAAGCGATACCACCGCTCAACTTGCTTTCGGTTTTGGACAGTTTGTTATCCATCTCAACCATGCGCTGATCGGTGTATTGCTTCGTTTCCTGCACGCTTTGCTTCAACTGCGCGTAGTTCACCGCGTCGTTGTTGTTAACGCCAGCGGAAACGTTGCTGATGCGAGTCGTTCCGCCATTACCACCGCCGAGAGTGATGTTGCTGTAATCAACAGAACCGTCAGCTTTGGTGTCATAGCGCACGCCGCCTGCTTCGGAAGACTTCAACTGCGCAACGTTAACCGCGTCAGTAGCATTTTTACCAGCGGCAACGTTGGTGATACGGCGTTGGTTAGTGGAAGAACCTACGGAGATCGTATTTTCTTCGTTTGCCACAGAGCCAGTACCCAGCGCAACGCTGTTATCAGCGGCAGCAATAGAGCCAGAGCCAATCGCAACACTGTCTTTACCCTGCGCGTTAGCATCTACGCCATCGGTGTTGGTCTTGAAGTACTTGGTGCTACCGGTGCTTACGATATCGCCAATACCGTTTTCGATATTGGTGACGCGGGTATCCAGATTCGTTACCTGAGTATTCAGGTTAGTAATGCTCTGGGTGTTCTGGGAAACCTGTGCGTCCGTCACTTTCAACTGACCAACGTTAACGGCATCGGTATCTGCCGAACCCGCCGCGACATTAGTGATCTGACGTTGACCGTCTTCACTGCCGACAGAGAACTCACCGACAGAGTTCTGCGGCGCGTCCATGTTGTAGGCGGTGTAGCCAGTCTGAGCGCCGCGAGTGGTCTGAGAACCATTACCCATTGCAATACTGTTTGCATGGTTGGCGCGTGCGTTAGAACCGATAGCAATACCGTTGATGGCATCTGGCAGAACCAGAGTGTTCAGGCCGATACCAATACCCGCGTCAGCATTAACGATAGTTTTCGCGCCCATCGCCAGCGAGTCAGTACCTACCGCCAGTGAATCTTCTTCCGTTGAGTTGGCATGGTAGTACTTGGTCGGCGTAGTGGCGACAGCACCAATGGCGTTTTGCAACTGGCGTACAGTCACGGCGTCATGGGATTCAGTACCATCAGCAACGTTGATGATCTGACGGTACTTACCATCATCGCCAATCGACAATGCGCCAAGCAGTTCGCCGTCAGTGGTGTCGTAACCAATCACAACGCCTTCTTCGGTTACGCTGGTGTTACGAGAACCTTTAACAATCACACGGCTGGAGACGGATTCGCTACCCAGCGCGATACCAGTATCAACGCTGCTGCTGCTATTCTGACCAATTGCGACACTGCTTTCGCCGGAAGCGACAGCGTTATAACCCACCGCTGTAGCGCCAGTACCTGATGCGCTCGCATCAATAAAGGTTAAGCCGGTGTCATTAGTACGCGCATAGTTCAGACCCGCACCGTTCTCTTCGATGTAGTCTATGCTGGTATTACCGGCAATCTGGTTGATGATCTCATTTTGCTGATTGATCAACGTGTTGGTGGCGAACAACTGTGAACCATTAATTGCATCAGTACTGGTTTCAGAAATATCACCATTAGCAACATTAGTGATTACGCTGGCTTTGCCATCGCGGCTGGCGCTGAACGCACCATTTTCACCGGCGGTTGCGTCCCAGAGCAGCGCATCATCCAGGGTTGAGTCGATCGCGTCCAGAGCATCACCGACGTTATTGTAATCGGTATCAGCAATGGAGTACGTCGGCGCACTGATGCTACCGTCAGCATTTACTGCGGCGCCACCGCCCAGGGCATCAACAACAGAGTTGCTCACACCGTAGAGTTGCCCACCATTGATAGCATCGGTGCTGGTTTCAGAAATAGTACCGTTTGCGACATTGGTAATTTTGCTGGCATTGCCACCGTGGCCGGCGCTGAATGCACTTGCCGTTTCATCCCACAGCAGAGCGTCGCCCAGTGAAGTGCTAAAGGAGGTGTTAATCGCCGCCAGCGCATCACCTACGTTATCGTAGCTGTTGCTACCGATGGTGTAGGACGGGCCAGTAAATACACCGTTTTCATCAACCGAGGCGTTACCGCCAAAATAGTCTGCCAGTGAATCACTTAAGCTAAAGAGTTGCCCACCGTTAACAGCGTCGGTACTGGTAGACGAGATTGTTCCAGCGGTGACGTTAGTTATTTTGCTGGTGGTTTCGGTGCCGTGTGCAGCGGTGAATGCGCTTGCGGCGTCATCCCATTTCAGCGCATCTTCACCGAGGTTGTTCACCGTATCAGTCAGATTGGTGATGTTGGTGGTGTTAGTAGCGATGTTAGTGGTGTTGGTTGCCACATTGTCGTTAGTGGTTTTTAACTGAGAACCGTTAATGGCATCGGTACTGGTCTCCGTCAGCTCACCCGCCGTAACGTTAGTGATTTTGCTGGTGGCTTCGGTGCCGTGTGCGGCGGTGAATGCACCTGAGGCGTCATCCCATGCCAGCGCGTCGGCACCAAGGTTAGTCACTGTATCAGTCAGGTTGGTGATACTGGTGGTGTTGGCGGCAACATCATTCGTCAGGTTAGTGATGTTGGTGGTGTTGTTAGCAACTTCGCCGGTCAGGTTGCTGATATTGGTGGTGTTGGTTGCCACGTTATCGTTAGTGGTTTTCAACTGAGAACCGTTAACGGCATCGGTACTGGTCTCCGTCAGTTCACCCGCCGTAACGTTAGTGATTTTGCTGGTGGCTTCAGTGCCGTGTGCGGCAGTGAATACGCCAGCGGCGTCATCCCATTTCAGCGCATCTTCACCGAGGCTATTCACCGTATCAGTCAGGTTAGTGATATTGGTGGTGTTGTTAGCAACATCGCCAGTCAGGTTGGTGATATTAGTGGTGTTGGTTGCCACGTTATCGTTAGTGGTTTTCAACTGAGAACCGTTAACCGCATCGGTACTGGTCTCCGTCAGCTCACCCGCCGTAACGTTAGTGATTTTGCTGGTGGCTTCAGTGCCGTGTGCGGCAGTGAATACGCCAGCGGTGTCATCCCATTTCAGCGCATCTTCACCAAGGTTAGTCACCGTATCAGTCAGGTTAGTGATATTGGTGGTGTTGGCGGCAACGTCATTCGTCAGGTTAGTGATGTTAGTGGTGTTGTTAGCAACATCGCCAGTCAGGTTGCTGATATTAGTGGTGTTGGTTGCCACATTGTCGTTAGTGGTTTTTAACTGCGAGCCGTTAACCGCATCGGTACTGGATGCGTTCAGCTCACCCGCCGTAACGTTGGTGATTTTGCTGGTGGCATCGGAACCGTGTTTTGCACTGTAGACTTTTTTAACTGAGTCCCATTGTAATGTATTATCATCAATACCCTTTAACGCGTCGCCAACATTAGTAAAGGAGCCACTTTGCAGTTTGTAGTTAGGAGCATTAACAATCCCGGCAGTGCTCACTGAGGCGCCGCCGCCCAGACGGTCTGCGACTGACTTACTGATATCATAAAGCTGTGAACCATTGATAGCATCAGTACTGGTACTGCTAATATCGCCTTTTGCCATATGGACAATTTTACGCTGCAGCGTATCGTTACCCACTGAAACAGTATTATCTTCCACGGCAGTAGACTCTGTACCCAGAGCAACGGAGTTAACACCAGTTACGTTGGACAGGCTACCAATCGCAAGACTTTTTTCACTACCAGCATAGCTTTCTTGTCCAAGCGCAATACTGTTTTCGCTGCTTGACTGACTGTTATTACCCAACGCAATAGAATTTACACCATCTGCCTTTCCTGCCTGACCGAAAGCCATTGCTCCAGCTTTGGCTGCATTGGCACCATATCCGAGCGCAACGGTATTGTCCGCGTTAGCTATGCTGTTTGAACCCAATGCCAGGCTATATAAACCATTTGCCTGAGCGTCGGCACCCATTGCAATGGAACCTGTGCTATTGCCCAAGGCGTTTCTACCTAATGCCAGGCTATCGTCACCAGTGGCCTTACTGTCTACCCCTAGTGCTACCGATTTTTCTCCTAATGATGACGCTCTGTTACCTAACGCAACACTACCTTTATTTTGGGCTCCGGAACCTTGACCTATTGCCACTGCACTCTCACCGCTAGCACTGGAGCCAACCGCTAATGCAACTGTATAGTCGCCAATGGCACTAGCGCCACTGCCGATAGCAACCCCCCTGCTCCCTGTGGCTTTCGATAGCTGCCCCATTGATACTGAACTTTGTCCAGTAGCATTACTGTTATAACCCACTGCAGTAGCCCCAGCAGCAGAGATTGCATTTACCCCAATAGAAATACTTGCTGTGCTACCGCCTACAGAGGAAGCTTTCGCACCTTTACCAATAGCAATCCATGCATCAGTAAGTTCGGTGCCATCAGAATATGTACCACCATCAAGACTGACAGAAGCACCTGCCCCAAACGACGACATCATCCCACCTGCAACCAGCGCAGAAATTAACAGCTTGCTGCGCCCGCTCTTTTTCCCACGGCTTTTTGCCGTTTCGCTGGCGACGCTGTAACTTCCCGTCGCAGGGTTCCAGATAACTTTAAAAATTTTGTTCATTGTTGTTGCTCTCTATTCCTTGATATAAGTGCAATGACTGCATTTATTTTTTGCTTTTTTTCTGCCGGTTATCAGCAGGTGGAAGGTTGTCGAAGTTGATATTCTGCATATTAATAGCCAACTTCAGGTATTTCAGGTTATTGGGAGACACCCCTTTTAACGTTAAGTTAATGTCTTGCCATTGCCCTGGTAATAATTTCAGCGTGGAGTTCATGGTGGTACTAAATAGTAGCTGTTGCCATTTGGCATATTCTTTTAGATCACCCGGTCTTTCACCGCCCCAGGTGGCATGAAAACCAATATTTGATACGGGAATACTTAATAAATTGGCCAATGACATATGAATAACACTGCCATTTTCTATTGCTTCAACAGATAACACCCTGCCGGCAATACCTACCGAACCGTTATTTAAAATGAAATATTTTGTTTGATCGGGGTTAAATTCAGTAAAGACAAATGTATCTTGCTGATGCTTAATCTCTTTCACTACCTGAGCCAGCAGCTTTGTACTGTTTATTAGACTAATGCTTTGTTTTTCAATGGTGTTTGTCTTTTTGGTTTCTTGTTCTAGTCGTTTTTCGAGTTGATCAATTCTGGCCTTTTGTTCTTCTTGTTGTTTTGTGAGTTCATCAACGACTTTGTTTTTTTCGACATAGTCACAACCTGACAGCATCAGTATTGTCGAAGCCGCCAGGACGCTTATCAATAATTTATTCACTTTCATATAAAGTTATCCTTACATATCATCCCTGATACCAACGCGGTCTAAGGGATGTGTCCATTTGTGGTTGATGCTTTTGCGATTTATACGGCTGGCTTTATGAATGTTGCGAATATATTTGTTATGAAAATTATTTATTAAGTTTTAAAATTGTTTAATTGTGTTAGGGAGGCGGATTTTAATGAGGAGGGTTATCAGATGTCAAACACTGCATTTAAAGCAGAAAAATAGCTTTCATTTAATATTCACACAATAAATGTTTTGGGTGAGTTTTTAGAATGTAGATGGAAAAAATAACGGCAAAAGTTTTATTTTATGAATGATATCTTCCATTTTTAGGCGTCGAACCAAACCTTTTACTGAATGCATTTTCAGATTTAGTGCCATTGGTAAAAAGTAGACTCTACGAGGAAACAGAGGAAAAAGAGGAGGATATTTGTTGCATCCCGCATTTAGAAACGCGGGATGTGAGGGAGATATACAGGTAAGAGGGTTAAAACGCTGTCTTTGAGAACCCGGTCATCTCTTGCAGACCCATTTCACGACCCAGTGCGGTCATCGGATGCACTACGACTAACCCACGGACACTCTTCTTCAGCTTACCCATATCGGCTTGTTCTTTTTTGGTAATCGCACGCTGGAACGGCATCTTCATCAGCTTTTGTGCTTCTTTGCTGAGTTTCTGGCTATGAACTTCACGCAGGCGGGCAATTTCAGCTTCCAGCGTAGCTTTCTCTTTTTCCAGTTCGGCATATTTGTCTGCGGCTTCAACCAGCGACAGATCGGCCTGCTGGTGACGGATGGCGTCCAGACGATCGCTGAGACGTTTGATTTCGTTTTTTTCGACTTCTTTCATGTGATGACTTCTGATAAAGATAAATTTATAGCCCCTAGTATGCGCGACCAGGTGCTTTGTTCACAACTGATGGCATTGTAATAGTTTTGTCGGGTAACAAATCTTGTGTTCAAAAATCATATAATATATTGATTAATAAACAATATAATCAGAAGGTGAGGGCAAGCGTTGTGGATTTCGCACGTTTTCCTTAATGTCATTTTTATCGGGATCTAAACTAAAATCGGCGGTCGCGCTTTCCCGGCGCGGGGTAATACGGAGATATTATTATGGGCAAATTAGGTGAAAACGTTCCGCTTCTTATTGATAAAGCCGTAGATTTCATGGCATCAAGCCAGGCGTTCCGGGAGTATCTGAATAAACTTCCCCCCCGTAACGCGATTCCATCCGGTATACCTGAGGAAAGCGTGCCGTTATATCTACAACGTCTGGAATATTATCGCCGACTTTATCGGCCGAATCCGGTAGAGGAGAAGTAAGCGAAAGTACTTACTTTTGAAAGGCTTTTTTTAAGCTGATTTTGGAAATCAGCTCTGTCAGTGAAAGGACCATTGTTGATCGCACAGCCTGTTGGTAACGCTGAACTTGCATCGCATACAAACTGGAGTCTATTGGTTCAAACTGTGGCGGCGGTGGTAGTGCCGCCACGCAATGCAGTTCGCCAAATGGCCCAAGAATTTCATCATCGGTAAATGCGTACTCGTTGCCGTCGTGGTTCAGCTCTTCCCGCAGTGCCATCAACAGTTCCGCATCTTCGTATTCATGGCGACTAATTACGCCAAGCCCATAAATCAGCTTTAAGCGCACGGACAGGTCGCCCAGCGGACCATCGCCGTCGAGTAACGGTTCTACAGCATACTTCACCGCGTAATCGTCTTTGCGGAATACCTGAAGCACCAAAAGATTCACCGCCTCGGTCAGGAGATCGACGGCGGTAATCAGAAAGCTTCGCACGGTTTTGCCAGCATTCAGACGCTCAAGCACACGGTTTTCAAAGGCCTGGGTTTGTTCCATTGTTGCCTGCATATCTGACAATCTGTTATTCGGGCGCAGGGAGTCCTGCGCCTGGTTCATCATTATTGCATTGCGTTATAAGCGGTTACTGCCTCGGTGACAACCTCGCTGTTGGCATCAAGCCCGGAAATGTGCGCCAGCGCAGCCTGCGGGCCTTTGTCGGCAATCAGCGCCGCCAGTTCTTGTGCCTGAGGATCATCTTCACTGCAAAAGTGCATTGCAGCGGCAATACCTTCAATCAGATTTTTGTGCGGCAAGCTATATTCCAGCGTACCCAGCAGCGGCTTGATCAGACGGTCGCCAGCACTCAGTTTACGCAGTGGCTGACGGCCTACGCGCTCAACATCATCTTTCAGATACGGGTTTTCAAAACGACCGAGGATTTTCTGGATGTACGCCGCGTGCTTGTCCGCGTCAAAGCCGTAACGCTTAATCAGTACCGCGCCGCTTTCTTCCATCGCCCCTTTTACCACCGCACGGATTTTCTCGTCGAGAATCGCGTCACGAATGGTCTGATGACCCGCCAGTTTTCCAAGGTACGCGGTTATAGCATGGCCTGTGTTCAGGGTGAAGAGCTTACGTTCGACAAACGCCATCAGGTTGTCGGTTAACTCCATACCAGGAATGTTTGGCAGCGTGCCTTTGAACTGAGTTTTATCGACAATCCATTCGCTGAAGGTTTCTACAGTGACTTCCAGCGGATCGTTCGTTGCAGACGCTGAAGGCGGTACGATACGGTCAACGGCGGAATCAACAAAGCCAACGTGTTCTTCTACCCACGCTTTGGCGTCTTCCGGCAGGGCGTTCATCACATGGCCTTTCAGTTGCGTTGTGCCGCGTACCATGTTTTCACAGGCGATAATGTTCAGCGGGGAGTCATTACCTTGCTCTTTACGTTTTACCAGCCCTTTGGCGATTGCCGGAGCAATGCGTTCCAGCACGACCGGGCCAACTGCGGTGGTGACTAAATCAACCTGGGCGATTAAATCCACCACATCGTCGCCAATGCTGCTGACGGCATTTACGCCGGAAACGGTATCCACCTGCTCGGTTTCGCCGACAACGTGAACCTGATAGCTATGACGGGCATTCAGGGCATCAAGTACCACCTGATTGACATCGGCAAACGTCAGTTGGATACCCGCGTCTGCCAGCAGTTTACCGATAAAGCCACGACCGATATTACCTGCGCCAAAATGTAATGCTTTCATAGTATTAACCTTCATCAATGTTTTTACCCAAGAGGGCTGGGGTGAGGCTTTTCCCTCACCCAAACCCTCTCCATGTGGAGAGGGGCAGCGCCGGATGCGGCGTAAACGCCTTATCCGGCCTACAAGAACGTGCAAATTTAACAAACTGCGCTTTGTTTTGTAGGCCTGATAAGCAAAGCGCATCAGGCAATCAGCCCCACCGTCTCCATGAGGAGAGGGTGGGCCTGGATTACTTACGACCTGCCAGCAGTTCCAGCACTTCATCCACGCTGGTGGTGTGTGCCAGACGCTCGATGACGGACTCATCATCCAGCGCGTTGGTCAGGCTGGTGATAACCTGAATGTGCTCGTTATTACGGGCAGCAATACCAATCACCAGGCGGGCAATGTCATCTTCTTCTTCACCGAAGCGCACACCTTCCGGATACTGACAGAACACGACACCCGTTTTCAGTACGCGATCTTTCGCTTCAACCGTACCGTGCGGCACTGCGATAGACTCACCCAGATAAGTCGGGGTCAGTTTTTCACGATCCAGCATCGCCTGTACGTATTCCGGCTCAACATAGCCGCCTTTCACCAGTTGTTCGCCGGCAAAGCGAATCGCTTCTTCTTTGGTGGCTGCTTTGCGACCGAGGAAGATGTTCTCCGCACCGAGCTTAAACAGGTTGGCGTTAGAATCGTCAAAGCTGTCTTTCAGGCTGTCTTTCACTTTCACTTCGTTTTCAGTATGACGCTGGGCAGCAACCAGACGTTCGGTCAGGCTGGTGTACAGGCCGCTGTCGAGGAAGTTAGTCAGCGAAATATGCTGTGCCTGCGGCACCTGGCGCATAGCGCGTTCAGTCAGGTCACGGTGAGTGATGACCAGATCTACATCCGGCGGCAGGTTGTTGATCGCGCTGTTAGTGACCGAAATCTGCGACAGACCTGCATCCTGAATTTTCTTACGCAGCACGCCTGCGCCCATCGCACTGGAACCCATACCGGCGTCACAGGCAACGATGATTTTACGCACGTGGCTCAGGTCGTTAGTCACATCGCCCGCAGACAGCGGAGACGCACCTTTAGACTCAGCTTTCATGTCCTGCATACGACGAGTTGCTGCTTCAATATCGTCTTCTTCTTTCACTTTGCTGGTTTTCAGCAAAATAGCAGAGACAACGAAGGAGACCGCCATCGCCGCACACACACCCGCGATGTTAGCGAAGTAAGCACCTTTTGGCGTCATCGCCAGTACCGCGAGGATAGAACCCGGAGATGCCGGAGAAACCAGACCACCGCCCAGGATAGTCAGCGTGAACACGCCAGTCATACCGCCGAGGATAACGGCCAGAATCAGACGCGGATTCATCAGTACATACGGGAAGTAGATTTCGTGGATACCACCCAGGAAGTGGATGATTGCCGCACCGCCCGCAGACTGTTTCGCACTACCACGACCAAAGAACATGTACGCCAGCAGCACGCCCATACCCGGACCCGGGTTCGCTTCAATCAGGAAGAAGATGGATTTACCCAGTTCATGGGACTGCTGAATACCCAGCGGCGAGAAGATACCGTGGTTAATGGCGTTGTTGAGGAACAGGATTTTCGCCGGTTCAACAAAGATAGACGCCAGCGGCAGCATGTCATGGACAACCATGAAGTTAACGCCCGCAGCCAGCATTTTAGACAGGGCTTCAACAATCGGGCCAATGCCGAGGAAGGCCAGAATGGCGAGGATCATCCCGATGATGCCAGCGGAGAAGTTATTCACCAGCATCTCAAAACCGGATTTGATTTTACCGTCTACCCAGCGGTCGAAGTGCTTAATGCACCAGCCGCCCAGCGGACCTGCAATCATAGAACCGAGGAACATCGGCATGTCTGCGCCGACGATAACGCCCATGGTGGTGATGGCACCGACTACGCCGCCACGTTCGCCGCCTACCAGCTTACCACCGGTATAACCGATCAGCAGCGGCAGGAGATAAGTGATCATCGGCCCGACCAGCTTCGCCAGCGTTTCGTTCGGTAACCACCCTGTTGGAATAAATAACGCGGTGATGATACCCCACGCGATAAACGCGCCGATATTTGGCATCACCATGTTGCTGAGGAAACGACCAAAGCTTTGCACTTTGATCTTAATATCGGATGACATAAAAACACCCCTTCTTATGTTTGCTGTCGCGCAGGCTGGAAGCCCGAGGTTTTTTGTTAATGTGGCGGCAGAGGTAGCCGGACCTTGTAGATATTGCGAAATCTGGCACTGAATCGGTTAACTGTCCAGTCGGCGGCCTTTTGTGTGATATCAGTCACATAAATATAGGGGGTAGAGAGGTAATTGACGTGACGTTCATCACAAAATGACTGTGTAAAAAAACAACAAGACGGCGATTTTCGCTAAAAATGGCATTCAAATGTGAGTAATGTCACAATTTTATTTTGATGGTTTGTTGAGTCTTTGTGATCTGAATCACAAGATATTTTCTTCGGTAATTCACCTGATGTGATCTGCAACATGTTCTGACTTTGCCTTAAGACAGTTTTGTAACTGAGCAACTCATCGCCTTTTAAAATTATCCTTCGGTGTGATGGCGAGATTGGCAAACGCAGATTAATGTCAAAGTATCAGCCTGACTCCCTTCCGGCTGCCAGCCAAAAAACAACACTGATAAGCGTGAATCCGAGGCAGATATGTTTCTAAACTACTTCGCGTTGGGAGTGCTGATCTTCGTCTTTCTGGTGATTTTTTATGGAATCATCGCGATACATGACATCCCCTATCTTATTGCCAAAAAGCGCAACCATCCCCACGCCGACGCTATTCATACGGCGGGTTGGGTAAGTCTGTTTACCCTGCATGTAATCTGGCCGTTTCTGTGGATCTGGGCAACGCTTTACCAGCCAGAGCGCGGCTGGGGAATGCAGTCACATGTTGCGTCGCAGGAGAAAGCGACTGACCCGGAAATCGCCGCGCTTTCTGACCGTATTTCCCGGCTGGAGCACCAACTTGCAGCTGAAAAAAAGAGTGACTATTCCACGTTCCCGGAGATCTGATTATGGATCTGTTAATTGTTTTAACTTACGTGGCGCTGGCATGGGCAGTATTTAAAATCTTCCGCATTCCGGTGAATCAGTGGACGCTGGCGACGGCGGCGCTGGGTGGCGTATTTCTGGTGAGTGGTTTGATTTTATTGATGAACTACAACCATCCTTACACTTTTACCGCGCAAAAGGCAGTGATAGCTATCCCCATCACGCCACAGGTGACGGGGATCGTGACTGAAGTCACCGACAAAAATAATCAGCTTATTCAAAAGGGCGAAGTGCTTTTTAAGCTCGACCCGGTACGTTATCAGGCGCGAGTAGACAGACTCCAGGCTGATTTGATGACGGCGACGCATAATATCAAAACGCTGCGCGCGCAGCTCACTGAAGCGCAGGCCAACACCACTCAGGTTTCAGCGGAGCGCGACCGACTGTTTAAAAATTATCAACGTTATCTGAAAGGCAGCCAGGCGACGGTCAATCCGTTCTCAGAACGTGACATCGACGACGCGCGGCAGAATTTCCTCGCGCAGGATGCGCTGGTGAAAGGTTCGGTGGCGGAGCAGGCGCAGATCCAGAGCCAGCTCGACAGCATGGTCAACGGTGAGCAATCACAGATTGTCAGCTTAAGAGCGCAACTTACTGAAGCAAAATATAACCTTGAGCAAACCATTATTCGCGCACCAAGCAACGGCTACGTTACTCAGGTACTGATCCGCCCAGGCACTTACGCGGCAGCTTTACCGCTGCGTCCGGTAATGGTCTTCATCCCTGAGCAAAAACGGCAAATCGTCGCCCAGTTCCGGCAAAATTCACTGTTACGTCTGAAACCAGGCGATGATGCGGAAGTGGTGTTTAACGCGCTGCCTGGGCAGGTATTCCACGGCAAACTGACCAGTATTTTGCCGGTGGTGCCTGGCGGTTCGTATCAGGCGCAGGGGGTGCTGCAATCGTTAACGGTCGTGCCCGGAACGGATGGTGTGCTGGGAACCATTGAACTCGACCCTAACGCTGATATCGATGCCTTACCCGACGGCATCTACGCCCAGGTAGCAGTTTATTCCGACCATTTCAGCCATGTTTCGGTGATGCGGAAGGTGCTGCTGAGAATGACCAGTTGGATGCATTATCTTTATTTGGATCATTGAGACTTATGTCACCTGTGTTTTGCGCGAGCCTGAGCCATACTGATATTTTTCCTCGCACAAAGGACATGGCATGAAACTTATCGGTAGCTACACCAGCCCGTTTGTACGCAAACTTTCTATTCTGTTGTTAGAAAAGGGCATAACTTTCGAATTTATTAATGAACTGCCCTATAACGCGGACAACGGCGTGGCGCAATTTAACCCGTTAGGGAAAGTGCCGGTGCTGGTGACCGAAGAGGGCGAATGTTGGTTTGATTCGCCGATCATTGCCGAATATATTGAATTAATGAATGTCGCTCCGGCGATGTTGCCGCGCGATCCGCTGGAGTCGTTGCGAGTGCGTAAAATTGAGGCGCTGGCAGATGGCATTATGGATGCCGGGCTGGTATCGGTGCGCGAACAGGCGCGTCCGGCGGCGCAGCAGTCTGAAGATGAATTGTTACGCCAGCGGGAGAAAATCAACCGCAGTCTGGATGTGCTGGAAGGATATCTGGTCGATGGCACGCTCAAAACCGATACGGTCAATCTGGCGACTATTGCCATTGCCTGTGCCGTCGGATATCTCAATTTCCGCCGCGTTGCGCCGGGCTGGTGTGTTGACCGCCCACACTTAGTCAAACTGGTCGAAAACTTGTTTAGCCGCGAAAGTTTTGCCCGCACCGAACCACCAAAGGCTTGATGCGCGATATGTCCTCCTGACCCATCTCACGTTACAATCCGTGGTTATGTTAAACGCCCTTCTCCGTGTGAGAGGGCCTTGATCAGCCAGGTTTCCTATGACAACCGAAACGCGTTCCCTCTATAGTCAACTTCCGGCTATTGATCGCTTATTGCGCGATAGCTCCTTCCTTTCTTTGCGTGATACTTATGGTCACACCCGCGTGGTGGAATTGCTGCGTCAGATGCTTGACGAAGCGCGAGAAGTGATTCGTGACAGCCAGACGCTGCCCGCGTGGTGTGAGAACTGGGCGCAAGAAGTCGATGCCCGGTTGACGAAAGAAGCGCAGAGCGCGCTGCGTCCGGTGATCAACCTGACGGGAACCGTACTGCATACCAACCTTGGGCGAGCTTTACAGGCGGAAGCAGCGGTGGAAGCCGTTGCGCAGGCTATGCGTTCGCCGGTGACGCTGGAGTACGATCTGGACGACGCCGGACGCGGGCATCGCGATCGCGCGCTGGCGCAGCTACTGTGCCGCATTACCGGCGCGGAAGATGCCTGTATCGTCAATAACAATGCGGCGGCGGTGCTGCTGATGTTGGCAGCCACTGCCAGCGGTAAAGAGGTGGTGGTGTCTCGTGGCGAACTGGTGGAGATCGGCGGCGCGTTTCGTATCCCTGACGTCATGCGTCAGGCTGGCTGTACCCTGCACGAAGTGGGGACGACCAACCGCACGCATGCCAGTGATTATCGTCAGGCGGTGAATGAAAATACCGCACTGTTGATGAAAGTACATACCAGTAACTACAGCATTCAGGGGTTCACCAAAGCGATAGACGAAGCGGAACTGGTGGCGCTCGGCAAAGAGCTGGATATTCCCGTAGTGACTGATTTAGGCAGTGGTTCGTTGGTCGATCTTAGCCAGTACGGTTTGCCGAAAGAGCCGATGCCGCAGGAGTTGATTGCGGCGGGCGTCAGCCTGGTGAGCTTCTCCGGCGACAAGCTGTTAGGCGGGCCGCAGGCAGGGATCATCGTTGGTAAGAAAGAGATGATTTCCCGCCTGCAAAGCCATCCGCTGAAACGTGCATTACGCGCGGATAAAATGACCCTCGCGGCGCTGGAAGCGACGCTGCGTCTTTATTTGCACCCCGAAGCACTGAGCGAAAAATTACCGACCCTGCGTCTGCTTACTCGCAGTGCAGAGGTTATTCAAATCCAGGCGCAACGTTTACAGGCTCCCCTTGCCGCACATTACGGCGCGGAGTTTGCGGTACAGGTTATGCCGTGTCTTTCGCAGATTGGCAGTGGTTCGCTGCCGGTTGATCGCCTGCCTAGCGCGGCATTAACGTTTACACCCCATGACGGACGTGGCAGCCACCTTGAGGCATTAGCCGCCCGCTGGCGTGAATTGCCGGTGCCGGTGATTGGTCGTATTTATGACGGACGATTGTGGCTGGATTTACGCTGCCTTGAAGATGAGCAACGGTTTATGGAGATGTTGTTGAAATGATTATTGCGACTGCCGGACACGTTGACCACGGCAAAACAACCTTATTGCAGGCGATTACTGGCGTAAATGCCGACCGTCTGCCGGAAGAAAAAAAACGCGGTATGACCATCGATCTCGGCTATGCCTACTGGCCGCAGCCAGATGGGCGCGTGCCTGGTTTTATCGACGTTCCCGGTCATGAAAAGTTTCTTTCCAATATGTTGGCGGGCGTCGGGGGTATCGATCACGCGCTGCTGGTGGTGGCTTGCGATGACGGTGTGATGGCGCAGACCCGTGAGCATCTGGCGATTTTGCAGCTTACCGGTAACCCGATGCTGACAGTGGCGCTGACTAAAGCCGATCGCGTGGACGAAGCGCGTGTTGATGAGGTTGAACGTCAGGTAAAGGAGGTGCTGCGGGAATACGGTTTTGCTGAGGCAAAACTGTTTGTCACCGCAGCAACCGAAGGTCGGGGAATTGATGCCCTGCGCGAACATCTGCTTCAGTTGCCTGAACGTGAACACGCCAGCCAACATAGTTTCCGCCTCGCGATCGACCGCGCATTTACTGTAAAAGGTGCCGGGCTGGTCGTCACCGGTACGGCGTTAAGCGGGGAAGTGAAGGTAGGCGATTCACTATGGCTGACTGGTGTAAATAAATCGATGCGTGTACGTGCGCTGCATGCGCAAAACCAGCCAACAGAAACCGCCCATGCCGGGCAGCGTATCGCACTTAACATCGCGGGTGATGCGGAAAAAGAGCAGATTAACCGTGGCGACTGGCTGCTTGCCGATGTGCCGCCAGAGCCGTTCACACGGGTGATTGTCGAGCTTCAAACTCATACACCGCTGACCCAGTGGCAGCCGCTGCATATTCACCACGCCGCCAGCCATGTTACGGGACGCGTTTCGCTGCTGGAAGATAACCTTGCCGAGCTGGTGTTCGACACGCCGCTGTGGCTGGCGGATAACGATCGCATAGTGCTGCGCGATATCTCGGCTCGCAACACGCTGGCGGGGGCGCGCGTGGTGATGCTCAACCCGCCACGTCGCGGTAAGCGTAAGCCGGAATATCTGCAATGGCTGGCGTCTCTTGCACGCACACAAAGCGATGCCGACGCACTGACGGTTCATCTGGAACGCGGAGCGGTGAATCTTGCCGATTTCGCCTGGGCGAGACAGCTCAACGGCGAAGGGATGCGCGAACTGCTGCAACAGCCTGGCTATATTCAGGCTGGTTATAGCTTGTTGAATGCGCCGGTTGCCGCCCGCTGGCAGCGGAAAATCCTCGACACATTAGCGGCTTATCATGAGCAGCATCGCGACGAACCAGGTCCGGGGCGCGAGCGCCTGCGGCGTATGGCGTTGCCGATGGAAGATGAAGCTCTGGTACTGTTGTTGATTGAAAAGATGCGCGAAAGCGGCGATATCCACAGCCACCACGGCTGGCTGCATCTGCCGGATCACAAAGCGGGCTTCAGCGAAGAGCAGCAGGCCATCTGGCAAAAAGCAGAGCCGCTGTTTGGTGACGAGCCGTGGTGGGTGCGTGACCTGGCAAAAGAGACGGGAACCGACGAGCAGGCAATGCGCTTGACGCTACGCCAGGCGGCACAGCAGGGGATAATTACGGCGATCGTCAAAGATCGTTATTACCGTAATGATCGGATTGTTGAATTTGCCAATATGATCCGCGATCTCGATCAGGAATGTGGCTCAACCTGCGCGGCGGATTTCCGCGATCGCTTAGGTGTAGGCCGAAAGCTGGCAATTCAGATTCTGGAATATTTTGACCGCATTGGCTTTACGCGGCGTCGTGGAAATGATCATTTATTGCGCGATGCATTATTATTTCCCGAAAAATAAGGAAATGATTAATTCATAATAAATATGAATTAATACAAAATTCTTATTAATATTAAGGAAGCACGTTATTTGATGAATGTAACGTGCTTTTTATTAAAAATATTTTAATAAACGGTAATGTCGATCATATTTCCGAATGAAAATACTTTGTAATCTGCCAGCCCTTTTTACTCTTCCAGGAGTGTTTTATGGCAGCTTCAACCTTTTTTATTCCTTCAGTGAATGTCATCGGCGCTGATTCATTGAATGATGCAATGAATATGATGGCAGACTATGGCTTTACCCGTACATTAATTGTTACTGACAATATGTTAACGAAATTAGGTATGGCGGGCGATGTGCAAAAAGCACTGGAAGAACGCAATATTTTTAGCGTTATTTATGATGGCACCCAGCCTAACCCAACTACGGAAAACGTCGCCGCAGGCCTCAAACTGCTGAAAGAAAATAATTGCGATAGCGTGATTTCCTTAGGTGGTGGTTCTCCGCACGATTGTGCGAAAGGCATTGCGTTGGTGGCAGCCAACGGCGGTGATATTCGCGATTACGAAGGCGTTGACCGCTCTGCAAAACCGCAGTTGCCGATGATCGCCATCAACACCACGGCGGGTACTGCGTCTGAAATGACCCGTTTCTGCATTATTACTGACGAAGCACGCCATATCAAAATGGCGATTGTGGATAAACACGTGACTCCGCTGCTTTCTGTCAATGACTCCTCTCTGATGATCGGTATGCCGAAGTCACTGACCGCCGCAACGGGTATGGATGCCTTAACACACGCTATCGAAGCGTATGTGTCTATTGCCGCAACGCCGATCACTGACGCTTGCGCACTGAAAGCCGTGACCATGATTGCCGAAAACCTGCCGTTAGCCGTAGAAGATGGCAGCAATGCGAAAGCGCGTGAAGCGATGGCTTATGCCCAGTTCCTCGCCGGTATGGCGTTCAACAATGCGTCTTTGGGTTATGTTCATGCGATGGCGCACCAGTTAGGCGGTTTCTACAATCTGCCGCACGGTGTATGTAACGCCGTTCTGCTGCCGCACGTTCAGGTATTCAACAGCAAAGTAGCCGCCGCACGTCTGCGTGACTGCGCTGCTGCAATGGGTGTGAACGTGACAGGTAAAAACGACGCGGAAGGTGCAGAAGCCTGCATTAACGCTATCCGCGAACTGGCGAAGAAAGTCGATATTCCGGCAGGTCTGCGCGATCTGAACGTGAAAGAAGAAGATTTCGCGGTACTGGCGACCAATGCTCTGAAAGATGCCTGCGGATTTACTAACCCGATTCAGGCAACTCACGAAGAAATTGTGGCGATTTATCGCGCTGCGATGTAATCATCATTCCCACAACGGCTGGCAAATTGTCAGCCGCTTTTTTAACTATCTCTGTAATCCTTGCCCGTAAATTCGTGATTGCTGTCGTAAAGCTATCACCCGCTGGCGAAGATTTCGCCAGTCACGTCTACCCTTGTTATACCTCACACCGCAAGGAGACTACCATGACCAACAATCCCCCTTCAGCACAGATTAAGCCCGGCGAGTATGGTTTCCCCCTCAAGTTAAAAGCTCGCTATGACAACTTTATCGGCGGCGAATGGGTAGCACCCGCCGACGGCGAGTATTACCAGAACCTGACGCCGGTGACCGGGCAGCTACTGTGCGAAGTGGCGTCTTCGGGCAAACGCGACATCGATCTGGCGCTGGATGCCGCGCATAAAGTGAAAGACAAATGGGCGCATACCTCGGTGCAGGATCGCGCGGCGATTCTGTTTAAGATTGCGGATCGAATGGAACAAAACCTCGAACTGTTAGCGACGGCAGAAACCTGGGATAACGGCAAGCCCATCCGCGAAACCAGTGCTGCCGATGTGCCGCTGGCGATTGACCATTTCCGCTATTTCGCCTCGTGTATTCGGGCGCAGGAAGGTGGGATCAGTGAAGTCGATAGCGAAACTGTGGCTTATCACTTCCACGAACCGTTGGGCGTGGTGGGGCAGATTATCCCGTGGAACTTCCCGTTGCTGATGGCGAGCTGGAAAATGGCTCCCGCGCTGGCGGCGGGCAACTGCGTGGTGCTAAAACCCGCACGACTTACCCCGCTTTCAGTGTTGCTTTTGATGGAGATCGTCGGTGATTTACTGCCGCCAGGCGTGGTGAACGTGGTCAACGGTGCGGGCGGCGAAATCGGTGAATATCTGGCGACCTCAAAACGTATCGCCAAAGTGGCGTTTACCGGCTCAACGGAAGTCGGTCAGCAGATTATGCAGTACGCCACGCAGAACATTATTCCGGTGACGCTGGAGTTGGGCGGTAAGTCGCCAAATATCTTCTTTGCCGATGTGATGGATGAAGAAGATGCTTTCTTCGATAAGGCGCTGGAGGGCTTTGCATTGTTCGCCTTCAACCAGGGCGAAGTTTGCACCTGTCCAAGCCGTGCTTTAGTGCAGGAGTCTATCTACGAACGCTTTATGGAACGCGCCATCCGCCGTGTTGAAAGTATTCGTAGCGGTAACCCGCTCGACAGCGTGACGCAAATGGGCGCACAGGTTTCTCACGGGCAACTGGAAACCATCCTCAATTACATTGATATCGGTAAAAAAGAGGGGGCGGATGTGCTTACCGGCGGGCGGCGCAAGCTGCTGGAAGGCGAACTGAAAGACGGCTACTACCTCGAACCGACGATTCTGTTTGGTCAGAACAATATGCGTGTGTTCCAGGAAGAGATATTTGGCCCGGTGCTGGCGGTGACCACCTTCAAAACGATGGAAGAGGCGCTGGAGCTGGCGAATGACACGCAATATGGCCTGGGCGCGGGCGTCTGGAGCCGCAACGGTAATCTGGCCTATAAGATGGGGCGTGGCATTCAGGCAGGGCGCGTGTGGACTAACTGTTATCACGCTTACCCGGCACATGCGGCGTTTGGTGGTTACAAACAGTCGGGCATCGGACGCGAAACCCATAAGATGATGCTGGAGCATTATCAGCAAACCAAGTGTCTGCTGGTGAGCTACTCGGATAAACCGTTGGGGCTGTTCTGATATAAGAAGCTGGTCGCATTGGGTATTCATTGCCTGATGCGACGCTTACGCGTCTTATCAGGCCTACATGGCTCATGCAATATATTGAATTTGCATGATTTTGTAGACCGGATAAGGTGTTCACGCCGCATCCGGCATAAGCAAAGCGCACGTTATCACTATCTGCGACGCTTACGCGTCTTATCGGTTCAAATGTTTACGTCTCCTGGGGCTGAGCATTCACTGAACTAAATTAAGAGCATCTTTTCTACAAATTACTGCACACCGTGATTCTTCTTACGAATATTCATATTAGCCCCCTTTAAACTTATTTTCGTTGATTGTAATGAGAGTGATAAGCGGCGATATACCGTGAAGCTGTGACAATGTAAGGAAGAGAGAAAGGCACATTTTGCGGAGCAGGACACATATTGGTGGGTAAAATAAATGTCGCAAATAAAAAACCATTTTTTAATGATTTGATGAATGTTTAAATATCTAAAGTGTTTCTGTACAACGCTATTTATTTTTATTGTTTATGAATTAGCAGAAATCATATCTAATATTTTTTATGATATTTAGTTAAAAACGACACTATTGTTATATTCCTCACGTTCCAGGAAATCAGTAGATTTACTCGTCTTTTGTGGCGGGATACTATTCGCTGGCTTGCTGATGTTGCATTAAAATCGAAAGTGCACATCCTATTAAAACAAATTTTTATATTTTTCGATATACGCACGCCTTTTGGAAAGCGTAGGGTATCCTTTATTTCAGGGAACGTAAATAATGAAAAAATCGACGTTATCTTTAGCCATCGGTTTATTATTGGCATGTAGTACCGGTATGGCAAAAACACAGCATTTAACGCTGGAACAACGCATGGCATTGCTGGAGGAGCGGCTGGAAGCGGCGGAAATGCGGGCAACAAAAGCTGAAAGCCAGGTAAAACAGCTTCAGACACAACAGGCAGCCGAAATTCGCGAAATTAAAGCCGCGCAGGGTAATACGCCAGTAAATGGTCAGGCTGCTGCGGAATCTGCAAAGAAAAACGCGTCATCTCCTAATCTTTTGCTTTCAGGTTATGGCGATTTGAAAATCTACGGCGACGTAGAATTTAATATGGACGCGGAAAGCAATCATGGCCTGCTGGCAATGACCAACGCCGATATGAATAGCGATCCTACCAATGAACAGTGGAATCTCAATGGCCGTATTCTGTTAGGCTTTGACGGTATGCGAAAGCTGGATAACGGTTATTTTGCCGGATTCTCCGCACAGCCGCTGGGGGATATGCACGGTTCAGTGAATATCGATGACGCCGTATTCTTCTTTGGCAAAGAAAATGACTGGAGAGTCAAAGTAGGGCGCTTTGAAGCCTACGATATGTTCCCGCTAAATCAGGATACCTTTGTTGAGCATTCAGGTAATACTGCGAACGATCTTTATGACGATGGCAGCGGTTATATCTATATGATGAAAGAGGGGCGCGGGCGTTCTAACGCTGGCGGTAATTTCCTTGTCAGCAAACAACTCGATAACTGGTATTTTGAATTAAACACGTTACTGGAAGACGGAACATCTTTATATAACGATGGCAATTATCATGGCCGCGATATGGAGCAGCAGAAAAATGTCGCTTACCTGCGCCCGGTAATTGCCTGGTCGCCGACGGATGAATTAACCGTTTCCGCAGCGATGGAAGCGAACGTGGTGAATAATGCTTACGGTTATACCGATAGTAAGGGTAATTTTGTCGACCAGTCCGATCGTACCGGCTATGGCATGAGCATGACCTGGAACGGCCTGAAAACCGATCCGGAAAATGGTATCGTGGTTAATCTTAATACCGCCTATTTAGATGCCAATAATGAGAAAGATTTCACTGCCGGGATCAACGCGCTGTGGAAACGTTTCGAGCTGGGTTATATCTACGCGCACAATAAGATTGATGAATTTAGTGGCGTAGTTTGTGATAACGACTGCTGGATTGATGATGAAGGGACGTACACCATTCACACCATTCATGCGTCTTATCAGTTCGCTAACGTGATGGATATGGAGAACTTTAATATTTACCTTGGTACTTATTACTCCATTCTGGATAGCGACGGCGATAAGAAACACGGCGACGATACTGATGACCGTTACGGCGCACGCGTTCGCTTTAAATACTTCTTCTGATGAAGGCGCGGTGCTGGATATTTTCCGGCACCGCAACTCATTAAGGCAGATAAAAGACTTCTTGCAGCTCGCTGCTGACCGGGCTGTTATCCGGATTAGCGGGCATCACCTCGGTCATATGTTTCCACCATCGTTGGCAAACATCCGTATTGGCAACCGCATTCCAGCGTTCTTCAGATTCAATTTCTACCGTGGCAAAAAGTAAATTACGTGCTTCGTCGAGGTAGATGGCGTAATGGTGCGCGCCGTGTGACTTCAACACCGCTTCCAGTTCCGGCCAGATCGGGTTATGCCGACGCTGATACTCTTCGTGAGCGTCCGGGTTGACTTGCATAACAAACGCTTTGCGGATCATAACGCCTCCAGATAAAGCTCACGCACGTCGTCGCGGCTGGCGGTACGCGGATTACATGGTGCGCATGGGTCGGCCAGGGCTTTATCTAACCAGCCTTCGATATCCTCTTTGCTGATGCCAAGCTGACTAAATCCCGCAGGTATGCCCACGCGATGGCTCAAGACTCGAATGGCATTAATTGCTTCCAGACTTGCCGCTTCATCACTCATCCCGCGCGTATCGACACCCATCGCCTGGGCGATACGGGCAAAGCGTGCGATGGCATTCGGGCGGTTAAAGTTTTCGATTACTGGCAACAAGATGGCATTACACACCCCGTGTGGCAGGTTGTGGGTAGCTCCGGGCTGATGCGCCAGTGCGTGAACCAGCCCCAGTCCCGCGCTGTTAAAAGCCATTCCCGCCAGATATTGCCCGAATGCCATTTGTTCACGGGCTTCCAGATTATGACCATCTTCTACCGCTTTCGGCAGCCACAGAGAAATCAGGCGGATAGCTTCCAGCGCGTTGGCGTCGGTTAATGGATGTGCACCAACAGAAACATAGGCTTCAACTGCGTGAGTCAGTGCATCCATACCGGTGGCAGCGGTAACGGAGGCAGGGATCTCCAGCATTACACTGGCATCATCCACCGCAATATCTGGAATAATATTCGGATCGATGATGACTTCTTTCACTTGCCGGGCAGTGTCGATGATCACCGCATTGCTGGTCATCTCAGCGGCGGTTCCGGCAGTCGTATTGATCGCCACCAGCGGTACGCCGGGGTTTGTCACTTTACCAACACCAGAGTACGCCGTAGAAGGTGCGGGATTAGCGGTAAGGATTTTTACGGCTTTTGCGGTATCAATCGGGCTACCGCCACCGAAAGCAATAATGTAGTCACATGCGGCGTCCTGAAATGCAGCGTAGCCTTTTTGCACCAGTTCTTCGGTGGGGTTTGGAAAGACCTCATCGAATAGGTGGTAAGACATTTGGTGTTGATCCAGCGCGGTGAACAGACTGTCCAGCAATCCCAATTTAACCAGTTGCCCATCGGTAACGATCAGTGCTTTTCCCCATTGCTTATTCGCAACCAGGTTTACCATATCGCCAATTGCCCCAGCGCCATGCAGGCTGATTTTCGGTAATGCCAACATAAAACTCATGATTATTCTCCTTAAGATCAAATCCTTCTGTCCGGCGGCATAACCCGCGCCGCCAGATGCGAAACGGGGTGTTAAAGCGCCAGTGCGCTTGCCAGCGGGGTGACGCCGAAACGCTTGCCGAGGGCTATCAACTCTTCACGGCTGATGGTCTTTTTCATGCCGCCCATCGAATACACTTTCACCAACACTTCCGCCGATTTTTCTGCGGTATCGATCAGGCCAAACGCTTCGTCCAGCGTCGGACCGCTGCCGAAGACGCCATGGAAAGGCCAGAGAACCAGTGAGTGTTTTTGCATTTTCTGCGCGGTAGCCTGGCCAATTTCGTCCGTGCCGGGCACCATCCACGGCAAAATGCCAACGCCATCCGGGAATACCACCAGGCACTCGGTGCTGCCTTCCCACAGTTGGCGAGTGAAGACCGCCGTGTCGTTTTCCAGTACATAGGTGAGGGCAATCAGGTTGGTGGCATGGCAGTGCATGATCACCCGATCTTTACCGTTGGTGGCTTTAATGCGTTCGCAATGGGAGAGGAAGTGCGCCGGAAGTTCAGAGGTTGGGACGGCTTCGTTGGTTAGCCCCCAGAGAATATGGTAGCCCGCGCCGTCGCTGTCGATTTTTACGACGCCTAAATTGGCGGCTGGATCGAGCTGGACGTTACGAAAGAATTTGCCGGAGCCGGTGACGATAAACGGTGTATTTGCCAGTAAAGGCATTGGCTGACTGAGCGGAATATATCGCGGTTGTGGGTGAAAATTGTCGTGATATGGCGCGATATCAGCGTCATCCAGGCGCAGCGTCAGGTTGCCGCCGTTGCGTTCGTCCCAGCCTTTCAGCCAGGCGTCGGTGGTGGCTTTGATCATTCCCTGGACAAACCAGGACTGGGTAATGTTTTGCATGTTCTGTGTTCCTGTAAATTCGGTTGCCTTGTTGATACATGGTGCGGCTTGTTCCCCTCACCCTAACCCTCTCCCCAAAGGGGCGAGGGGACTGTCCGGCGCAGTGTTTAGCTCCGTTGCCGGAGGGTGCTGCGGTTTTCTCCCTCGCCCTTTCAGGGAGAGGGGACGGTGCAGTGTTTAACTCCGTTGCCGGAGGGTGCTGCGGTTTTCTCCCTCGCCCTTTCAGGGAGAGGGGACGGTGCAGTGTTTAACTCCGTTGCCGGAGGGTGCTGCGGTTTTCTCCCTCGCCCTTTCAGGGAGAGGGGACGGCGCAGTGTTTAGCTCCGTTGCCGGAGGGTGCTGTGGTTTTCTCCCTCGCCTTTTCAGGGAGAGGGGACGGTGCAGTGTTTAACTCCGTTGCCGGAGGGTGCTGCGGTTTTCTCCCTCGCCCTTTCAGGGAGAGGGGACGGTGCAGTGTTTAACTCCGTTGCCGGAGGGTGCTGCGGTTTTCTCCCTCACCCTTTCAGGGAGAGGGTCGGGGTGAGGGTGACAGCCCGCACGGTCATTCGACCCGTAGGCCGGATAAGGCGCTCGCGCCGCATCCGGCGGTGTTTACCCGCGCTGACGCAAAATTGCGTTCTCATAAGCCCGCACGCTTTCCAGCCATTCGCTACCCGCTGGCGTATCGTGACGCTGGCAATACATTTCCCACACCGCCTGCCACGGCAACGATTTCTGTTCTTCCAGCAGCGCCAGTCGCGCGGTGTAATCGCCCGCTGCTTCCAGCTTGCGTAGTTCGGCTGTCGGTTCTAACAACGCACGCAGCAGGGCTTTTTTCATATTGCGCGTGCCAATAACCCACGCGGCAATGCGGTTGATAGAGGCATCAAAGAAGTCGAGGCCAATGTGTACACGGTCGAACAGATCGTGACGAACAATCTCACTGGCAATCGCCTGGGTTTCATCATCCAGCAGCACTACGTGATCGCTGTCCCAGCGAACCGGACGGCTGACGTGCAGCAGCAACTGCGGCACATACAGCATGGCGGCGGAAATCTTGTCGGAAATCACTTCCGTCGGGTGGAAGTGCCCGGCGTCCAGGCACAGCGCCGTCTGGCGGCTGGTGGCATACCCCATGTAAAACTCATTGGAGCCAACCGTGTAGCTCTCTGCGCCAATACCAAACAATTTGCTCTCAACGGCGTCGATATGGTGCGCAGGGTTCAGCTTTTCGCTGATCACTTCATCCAGTGCTGCCAGCAAACGCTGGCGCGGGGCGAGACGGTCAACGGTGATATCTTTCATGCCATCCGGGATCCAGATGTTCATCACCGATGGCGTGCCAAGTTGCTCGCCAAAATAGGCCGAAACGCGACGGCTTGCTTTGCAGTGGTCAATCCAGAACTGGCGAATGCGGTCGTCGGGATGCGAGAGCGTAAAGCCATCGGCGCTTAGCGGATGCGAAAAACAGGAGGGGTTAAAGTCCAGACCGAGGTGATTGGCTTTCGCCCATTCAACCCAGTTTTTGAAATGCTCTGGTTTGATTTTATCGCGCGAGACTGGCGTGTCTGATTCCAGATAGATAGCATGTAAATTAAGCCGTTTCGGCCCCGGAATCAGCCGCATAGCCTGTTCCAGATCGGCTCGTAGCTCGCTGGCATTACGCGCTTTACCCGGATAATTACCTGTGGCCTGAATCCCACCAGTCAGCGAACCTTCCGGGTTTTCAAAACCAGAAACATCATCGCCCTGCCAGCAGTGCATTGAAACGGGTAAGCGATCAAGTTGGCGCAGCGCCTCCTCGACATCAATCCCTACCGCCGCGAAACGCTGTTTCGCCAGTTCCCAAGCCTGTTCCAGTTGAGTGGTCATGCGCAAAGCTCCTTTGTCTGTCGTGTAGAGTGAATCCGCGCCACATAGTGGGCAATTTCACTGTCAGGATTAGGGGTAAAGGTGGTCAGATTCGCGGTGGCGCTCACGACCTGACGGAAATCATCCACATTGTTGAGTTCATCCAGCGTCATTAACTGGATGCCGATATTGCCGAGCGTCGAGGCTTCAACTGGTCCGGCGATCACCTGAATACCGCAGGCATCGGCACACAACTGGTTGAGCAGTGTGTTCTGGCTGCCGCCGCCGACAATATGCAGTTGAGAGAAGTCTTCACCGCGTAGCTGCGCCAGTTCGTGCAGTACGTCGGCATACAGCAGCGCCAGACTGTCGAAAATACAGCGCGCCAGTTCAGCATCACTTTCCGGGATCGGTTGCGCCGTTTCCCGACACGCTGCCTGAATTTCGCTGCACATCTCGTCAGGATTAATAAAGCGATCGTCATTGGGATTGATGATGAAGCGACAGGCCGGGAGTGCCTGTGTCGCGGCGATAAGCGTTGGGAGATCGTTGATTTTCCGCTCCTGAAGCACCCGCTGAAGCAGCCATAAGCCCATAATATTTTTCAGCACCCGATAGCGACCTTCCGCCCCGCCTTCATTGGTGATGTTGGCTGCGAGCGCCGCATCATCGGTGAATGGCGTCTGGCTTTCGAAGCCCATCAATGACCAGGTGCCAGAAGAGAGATAAGCGGCGCGTGAACCGTTTAATGGCGAGGCGATAACCGCGCTGGCGGTATCATGGCTGGCAACGGCAACCACCGGAATTTCATTACCCTGCGGGCAAATCCAGTGACCAATGACATTGCCCGGATGCGTCGGGCGACCAAACCAGGCTTTGTTGGCTCCGCTCCACGCCAGCAGGGACTCGTCCCAGTCGTCGCTATTGATATTGACCAGTTGCGTGGTTGTGGCGTTGGTGTACTCCCAGTTCATCTTGCCGGTCAGGCGATAACTGAAGTAATCCGGCATCAGCAGAGCGTGAGCGATTTGTGGAATAAGTTCAGGTTGTTGCGCCGTCAGCGCACGCAACTGATAGATCGTATTGAAGGGCAGAAACTGGATGCCGCTACGCTGATAAATATCGCGTTTGCCGAGTTGCTGCTGTGCCAATGTCATCAGCCCGTGAGTGCGGCTATCACGATAGGCAATCGGTAAACCGACGCGCTGACCGTGTTGATCCAGCAGCACATAGTCCACGCCCCAGGTATCAATACCGATGCTATCGATACGAATCCCTTCCTCGCACACCTTGTTTAACCCAAAGCGAATGGCGTTTTCCAGACTATCGACATCCCAGGTGGCATAACCGCTCTGGTAATACAGCCCATTGGTAAAACGATGGATTTCACGCAGCGTCAGGCTGCGACATTCACGGTGGTAACGCGCCAGCATTACGCGCCCACTGGATGCGCCGAGATCAACAGCGACGCAGTAGCGAAAGGTCATAATGAGATCCTTCTAGGTTTCATTACGCCCAGTCTAAGAAGCGCCCGACTTCGCTACCTTCTCGTTACTGACAGGAAAATACACCACTGGCAACCAGGGAAAGATGAACGTGATGGCGTTCACAATTTTCAGAATTGTGGTGGTGTGATGTTTGCCGCATTTTCTGAAAAATCACGCTTTATCTTGAAAAATAGACATTTTTTACGTGTTTTGCTGTCGAAAATTTAAGGTAAGAACCAAATCGCTTGATTACTATTCCGCCATGTTGACGGCATCAGGAGGCTTATATGGACGTATTACATTGCGTGGATTTTTTTCCGTCTGGTAACGTGTCTGTGGCAATAGAACCCCGGCTTCCACAGGTGGATTTTCCTGAACATCACCATGATTTCCATGAGATTGTGATTGTCGAACACGGCACGGGTATCCACATTTTCAATGGGCAGCCTTATACCATCTCCGGTGGAACAATCTGTTTCGTGCGCGATCATGATCGGCATTTATACGAACATACGGACAATCTGTATTTGACCAATGTGCTGTATCGCTCACCGGATAGATTTCAGTTTCTCGCCGGGCTGCATCAGCTTCTGCCGCAAGAACAAGACGGGCAATATCCGTCCCATTGGCGCGTGAGCCACAGCATATTGCAGCAGGTACGGCAACTGGTTTCGCAACTGGAACAGCAGGAAAGAACGAATGATTTACCCTCGAAAGCCAGCGGTGAGATTTTGTTTATGCAATTACTGCTCTTGCTGCGTAAAAACAGTTTGCAGGAGAGCATGGAAAGTCGCGAATCGCGTCTGAACTTGTTGTTGGCCTGGCTGGAAGAGCATTTTGCCGACGAGGTGAATTGGGAAATGATGGCGGATCAATTTTCTTTGTCACTACGTACATTGCATCGTCAGTTAAAACAGCAAACTGGTTTGACGCCCCAGCGTTACCTTAACCGTTTACGGTTGGTGAAAGCGCGTCATCTGTTACGCCACAGCGAGGCCAGCGTTACTGACATCGCCTATCGCTGCGGATTCAGCGACAGTAACCACTTTTCGACGCTTTTTCGCCGAGAGTTTAACTGGTCACCGCGTGATATTCGTCAGGGACGGGATGGCTTTCTGCAATAACGCGAATCTTCTCAACGTATTTCCACGCCAGTTTATGAATAATCAAACACGTCTTCTGGCTGAGGTGGCACGGTGGCTCATCAGTTTGTCCTTCGTAAAAAAGATTTTTTTGCCAGCGAACAGCAGGCGGTCGCTGTGGCTGATCGTTATCCGCAGGATGTCTTTGCCGAGCATACACATGATTTTTGTGAACTGGTGATCGTCTGGCGCGGTAACGGTTTGCACGTGCTCAACGATCGTCCTCATCGTATTACTCGTGGCGATCTCTTTTATATCCACGCAGACGATAAACACTCCTACGCTTCCGTTAACGATCTGGTTTTGCAGAACATTATTTATTGCCCGGAGCGGCTGACGCTTAATCTCGACTGGCAGGGGGCGATTCCAGGGTTTAACGCCAGCGCAGGACAACCACACTGGCGTTTAGGCAGTGCGGGCATGGCGCTGGTGCGGCAGGTTATCGGGCAGCTTGAGCACGAAAGCAATCAGCCCGCGCCGTTTGCCAACGAAATGGCGGAGTTACTGTTCGGGCAGTTGGTGATGCTTTTGAAACGTCATCGCTACACCAGTGATTCGTTACCGCCAACATCCAGCGAAACGTTGCTGGATAAGCTGATTACCCGACTGGCGGCCAGCCTGAAAAGTCCTTTTGTGCTGGATAAATTTTGTGATGAGGCGGCGTGCAGTGAACGCGTCTTGCGCCAGCAATTTCGCCAGCAGACCGGGATGACCATCAATCAATATCTGCGGCAGGTCAGAGTGTGCCATGCGCAATATCTTCTCCAGCATAGCCGCCTGTTAATCAGTGATATTTCGACAGAATGTGGCTTTGAAGACAGTAACTACTTTTCGGTGGTGTTTACCCGGGAAACTGGGATGACGCCCAGCCAGTGGCGTCATCGCAACTCCCAGAAAGATTAACTTGCCATGCCCATGCCGACGATGTTGGCGGCGACAATAATCACCACACAACCGAGGCTCAATACGGTAACCGGACGGCGTCCCGCATTGTTCCACTCTTTCAGCACCAGCCCGACGATACCGCCGCACAATACGTAGAAACTCATATGCAGCATCCAACTGATGTAGTCATACTGCGCCGGAATGCGGGCGTGTCCCCAGGCATAGAAAAAGAATTGCAGATACCACATCAAACCCCCCAGTGCCGAGAGCAATACGTTGTGGATGATCAGCGGTTTTGCCAGCGAGAAGTCGGCTTTTAGCGACAAATCTTTCACTTTTGCCAGACGAATAAAACAGAAACCGAGGTTGATGATCGCGCCGCCACCCATGATGACAACATAGCTTGGCAGAGCGACATACAGTGGATCAACACCCAGCGCGGCAGCCGCTTCATGCATCGGTTTTGCGGCGTTCATCGCAAAAGACATCCCGGCAGAGAAAATGCCGCACATTACCGCCAGCACCAGCCCTTTTTTCAGGTTGAACTCTTCGGCTTTAATGCCCATTTTGCGCTCTTTCAACTGCCCGGCGCGAGTCACAATCCCCACGCCAATCAACGCCACCAGTACGCCGAGCAACGTCATGCGCCCACCGTCGGTGTTAATCAGCACATCGAAATTGCCGTTGATAATTGGCGTCATCAGCGTACCGACGATCAACGTAATGCCAATGGCGATACCTATCCCCATCGACATGCCGAGATAACGCATGGTCAGACCGTAGTTGATATTACCAATCCCCCACATAGCGCCGAACAGAAAAACAGGCAGCAGGGTAGAGAGACTGAACGAGCTGTAATATGCCCAGAAATCAGGTAGTAGCATGGCGCTGATGGCCCACGGCAGAATAATCCACGAAACAATCCCACCGACAGACCACATGGTTTCCCATGACCACTTTTTTACTTTTTTGAACGGAGCGTAAAAACAGGCTGCACTGGCCGCGCCGATCAAATGCCAAAATATCCCCATCGTAATCGCGTTACTCATCTTCTTATCCTCATCATTTTTCGTCGCGTCACATCTCCGACGAGATGAGTGTAAAAATCGTGCTGTCGATTAACCTTTCGCCTGTTGCCGCCGTTGTCGATTTACTGGCAATCACGGCATTAAGTGGGTGATTTGGTTCACATCTCGGACATTTCCCTGCAAAACCATTCCCCTATGAAAAGTACGGCATTGATAATCATTTTCAATATCATTTAATTAACTATAATGAACCAACTGCTTACGCGGCATTAACAATCGGCCGCCCGACAATACTGGAGATGAATATGAGCTATACCCTGCCATCCCTGCCGTATGCTTACGATGCCCTGGAACCGCACTTCGATAAGCAGACCATGGAAATCCACCACACCAAGCACCATCAGACTTACGTCAACAACGCCAATGCGGCGCTGGAAAGCCTGCCAGAATTCGCCAACCTGCCGGTTGAAGAGCTGATCACCAAACTGGATCAGCTGCCAGCAGACAAAAAAACCGTGCTGCGCAACAACGCTGGTGGTCACGCCAACCACAGCCTGTTCTGGAAAGGCCTGAAAAAAGGCACGACTTTGCAGGGCGACCTGAAAGCGGCTATCGAACGTGATTTCGGTTCCGTTGATAACTTCAAAGCAGAATTTGAGAAAGCGGCAGCTTCCCGCTTTGGTTCCGGCTGGGCATGGCTGGTGCTTAAAGGCGATAAACTGGCGGTGGTTTCTACTGCTAATCAGGACTCCCCGCTGATGGGCGAAGCCATTTCTGGCGCTTCCGGCTTCCCTGTTCTGGGTCTGGATGTGTGGGAACACGCTTACTACCTGAAATTCCAGAACCGCCGTCCGGACTACATCAAAGAGTTCTGGAACGTGGTGAACTGGGACGAAGCTGCGGCACGTTTCGCGGCGAAAAAATAATCGCATATTGCCTACTGCAATGAGGCGTTTACGCCGTTTTTCAGCATAAAAAACAAACCATCGCACATAGCGGTGGTTTTTTTGTGATCAATTTCAAAATAAAAACAATGATCCTATAAAAATAAAACAACGTTTCAATTGATGTGGTTTTGATCACTTTTATTGCTCTGTTGAATGTCTATCTTCATTTCCATCAACACTGATGCATCGTGAAGGACTTATGCATCAGCCTATAAAAATATGCCGATAGGTGATGAAAATGCAGATAAAACACACGATAGAGAAAATCCCAGGAGGGATGATGCTCGTCCCGCTGTTCCTTGGCGCACTGTGTCACACTTTCTCGCCAGGGGCGGGAAAATACTTTGGTTCATTCACAAATGGAATGATTACCGGCACGGTGCCGATTCTGGCGGTGTGGTTTTTCTGCATGGGGGCATCGATAAAATTAAGTGCGACGGGAACGGTATTGCGTAAATCCGGTACGCTGGTGGTAACTAAAATTGCCGTGGCGTGGGTGGTTGCGGCAATTGCTTCACGCATTATTCCTGAACATGGTGTTGAAGTTGGATTCTTTGCCGGACTTTCAACGCTGGCGCTGGTGGCGGCGATGGATATGACCAACGGCGGACTTTACGCTTCGATCATGCAGCAGTATGGCACTAAAGAAGAGGCCGGGGCGTTTGTATTAATGTCGCTGGAATCCGGGCCGCTTATGACGATGATTATTCTGGGGACTGCCGGGATTGCATCGTTTGAACCGCATGTTTTCGTCGGTGCGGTATTACCGTTCCTCGTCGGCTTTGCGTTAGGGAACCTTGACCCTGAGCTGCGAGAATTTTTCAGCAAAGCCGTACAGACGCTGATCCCGTTCTTTGCCTTTGCGCTGGGCAATACCATTGATTTAACCGTGATTGCTCAGACCGGTTTGCTGGGGATCTTGCTGGGTGTGGCGGTGATCGTCGTGACCGGTATTCCGTTGATTATTGCCGATAAATTGATTGGCGGTGGCGATGGTACAGCCGGAATCGCGGCTTCCAGTTCTGCCGGTGCTGCGGTGGCGACGCCGGTACTGATTGCTGAAATGATCCCCGCCTTTAAACCAATGGCGCCAGCGGCAACTTCGCTGGTGGCGACGTCAGTGATTGTGACCTCGATTCTGGTGCCGATTCTGACTTCTGTCTGGTCGCGCAAAGTTAAAGCCAGAGCGGCGAAAATCGAAATATTGGGTACGGTGAAGTAATCTCCATCCATATAAATCAAGAGGCCGGATGATTTGTAGTCATCCGGCCTTTTGCGTTATCTGACAAAGACTTCATCAATCGTTCGACATTCACTTTCTCTTAACTCACCACCCGCATTGCGTGATACGCCAGTGCAATAGCCAAACTTACGCGATACCACTGTCTTGATGGTGGTGACAAAATCCTCACCAATGGCGTAGATGGACATATAAGTGCCAATCTGTTGCTGAATCTCTTGTAAAGCCGCCAGGTCGCCGCGTTTGAAGGCTTCACGGGCTTCGACAAACAGCTCCGGCATAACGTTGTTCAGGCCGGATATTATTCCCGCGCCGCCTGCCAGCAGATTAGGAATGTAATACTCGTCATAGCCCGAAAGCACTGCAAAATCAGAACGAACTGCCTGGGTTGCCTGAATCATGCTGCGGGTGTGTGACTGGCAATCGACGGTATCTTTAATTCCGGCAAAGTCAGGAAATTCACTCGCCAGCGTGGCGACCAGGTCAGGGGTTAAATCACAACCGGTTCTTGCCGGGAAGTTATATGCGAACCATTTGCCCTGTAATTCGCGACCCAGATGGCGGAAATAGCTTAATAATTGTTTTGCCGTCTGGCCGTAGTAGTAAGGCGGGAGGATCATCACTGCATCATAGCCTGTGCGATACGCCTCTTGCGCCATCATCAGCACATCGTGTGTGCAGGTGGAAGAAACGTTAGCGACCATTTTTAATGTGCTCATGGAACGCGCTTCGCGGATAAGTATGAGTCTCTCTTCGAGAGTGAAAGAGGCAAATTCACCAATGCTGCCCATCAGCAATATCACATCAATATTGGCTTCTGTTAGCCGCTGCAGATGCTTCTTCAGTCCGTTAAGATCCACATTACCGTCTTTATCCATTGGCGTAATGGAAGGACACCAGACGCCAGAAAACTGTGTTTGCTCGGTCACGTTGTACACTCCTGATAATGAAATGGCGTTTCAAATTCATCTCATTGATAACATTTCTAAGACGTCGTCATGTGAACCGTGCTCTCATTTTGCGCGCCTGACGTAAAATAAATATGGTCTAATGGGGAAATTTCTCGGTGGAGAGGGAACAGATGCGATATCCGGTTGATGTATACACAGGCAAAATACAGGCTTATCCCGAAAGCAAACCCAGCGCGATTGCGAAAATCCAGGTCGATGGCGAGTTGATGTTGACAGAGCTGGGTCTGGAAGGTGACGAGCAGGCAGAGAAAATAGTTCACGGTGGGCCGGACAGGGCGCTGTGTCACTATCCTCGTGAGCATTATCTCTACTGGGCGCGGGAATTTCCTGAACAGGCAGATTTGTTTGTTGCGCCTGCGTTTGGTGAAAACCTCTCAACCGACGGCCTGACGGAAAGCAATGTTTATATTGGCGATATTTTCCGCTGGGGTGAGGCATTAATTCAGGTCACCCAACCGCGCTCCCCGTGTTACAAACTCAATTACCATTTTGACATCAGCGATATGGCGCAGTTGATGCAAAACGCCGGTAAAGTTGGCTGGCTGTATAGCGTGATTGCGCCGGGGTTGGTATCTGCGGATGCTCCGCTGGAGCTGGTTTCTCGCGTCAGCGATGTCACCGTGCAGGAGGCAATAGCTATCGCATGGCATATGCCGTTTGATGACGAGCAGTATCACCGTTTACTCTCCGCTGCCGGGCTGTCGAAAAGCTGGACGCGGACGATGCAGAAGCGCCGACTTAGCGGCAAGATTGAAGATAATTCGCGGCGTTTGTGGGGGAAATAACCCCCGAAGAGTAGACCTGATAAGACGCGATCAGCGTCGCATCAGGCATCCTGCTCAAACGCCGGATGCGGCGTAAACGCCTATCCGGCCTGCGCGGAGTTTAACTCCGCTTATACAGCGGCAGCCAAATTACCAGCCGTAAACCGCCCAGCGGGCTGTCTTCAGCTTTAACCCAACCACGGTGCTGCTGAATGGCGGTTTCGACAATCGCCAGCCCCAGACCTGTACCGCCAGATTCACGATCGCGTGCTTCATCAGTGCGATAGAACGGACGGAAAATCTGTTCGCGATCTTCCGGGCTGACGCCAGGACCATCGTCGTCCACCGTAATGGTGATACCGTCTTTATCTACCGCAAAGCCCACTTCAATCTTCGTATGGGAATAACGCAGGGCATTACGAACAATGTTTTCCAGCGCACTTTCCAGGGCGTTCGGGTTTCCGTACAGCGGCCACGGCCCAGGCGGGAAGTTAACGGTAAACGACTTGCCCATCTGCTCCGCTTCGAACGCTGCGTTATCCAGCACTTCGCTCCATAACTGATTGGCTTTGATTGTCTCGCTCACCAGCGCGTTTTTCTGCTGATTACGTGACATCACCAACAGGTCGTTGATCATGCTGTCCAGACGTTGCGCTTCGGTTTCAATACGCTCCAGTTCCTTACTTTCACCACTACGACGGCGCAGTAACGCCGTACCCAGTTGCAGACGCGTCAGCGGCGTGCGCAGCTCGTGAGAAATATCAGAAAGCAGGCGCTGCTGGGAGGTCATCATGCGCTCCAGCGCGGTGACCATCTGGTTAAAACTGGCACCTGCGGCAAGAAATTCCTGTGGCCCCGCTTCCAGTTCCGGATGCTGGCGTAAGTTTCCCTGGGCGACTTCATCGGCAGCGTTTTTCAGCTTACGCGCTGGTTTTGCCAGACTCCAGGCTAACCACAACAGCAGCGGCGTACTGACCAACATGGTGACAATCAGCAGTAATAGCGGACGGTCAAACAGTAAGTTAATGAAATCGGATTGAGAACTGCTGGCTGGACGAATCAGATACAGTTGGTAATTATCTTCGCCATCACGCACAGAGAACGGGCCGACCAGTTCCACGCGACCATACTTTTTCTTCTGCGGGTGATCGGCGTTATCGGCCTGGCCAATAAAGTTGCGAATGATCTGCATTTCGCTGCGTTCTGCGCCAATCACGCGGCCTTCGGTTGTCACCAGTAACAAACGCTGCCCCGGTGGTGCCCACTTATCAATGGCACGGAACAGACGGCGCCACCACATTAAATCGTTGGGTGGATCGTTCGCCAGTTCCGCTTCGACATGCTGCTCAATCATCAGCCCCTGACGCTGTTCGCTATCCAGAAGCTCGGTCATCTGGCGTGAATCGAGCTTGGGTAACATCAAAACCAACATCAACACCAGCGCCAGCGTCAGCCAGAAGATGGCGAAGATGCGCGCGGTTAAGCTGCCTATCATGAAGCAGAAACCATCAGATAGCCGCGACCACGCAAGGTTTTAAACCACGGGTGACCATCTTTACGATCCGGCAGTTTACGACGCAGGTTGGAAATGTGCATATCGATAGCGCGGTCGAAAGGCGTCAGGCGTTTGCCCAGCACTTCCTGGCTTAAATGTTCACGAGAAACTACCTGACCCAGATGCTGTGCCAGCAAATAGAGTAGGGTAAATTCAGTACCGGTTAACTCCAGCGTTTGCCCATCGAAGCTGGCTTCCTGACGGCCTGGATTCAGCACTAAGGCATCAACTTCAAGCGTCGGTGAACCGTTGTCGTTGTTTTGCTGTTGCTCGCTCCAGTGGGAACGGCGCAGGATCGCGCGAATACGAGCCACCAGCTCACGGTCGTTAAACGGTTTCGGGAGATAGTCATCAGCGCCTAACTCAAGGCCGAGGACGCGATCAAGTTCACTGCCGCGTGCCGTTAACATAATGACAGGCGTCTGGTGTGTCTGGCGAAGTGCCTTCAATGTGTCGATACCATTTTTCTTCGGCATCATGACATCAAGCAAAAGTAAATCAATGCTGTCGTCCAGAAGATCAAGCGCCTGCTCCCCATCGTGGGCAACAATTACGTTGAAGCCTTCCATCTCGAGCAGCTCCTTTAACAGGGAAGTCAGCTCTCGGTCATCATCAACTAACAGGATTTTATTCATTGTTTAAATACCTCCGAGGCAGAAATTACGTCATCAGACGTCGCTAATCCATGACTTTACGTTGTTTTACACCCCCTGACGCATGTTTGCAGCCTGAATCGTAAACTCTCTATCGTTGAATCGCGACAGAAAGATTTTGGGAGCAAATGATGCGCATAGTTACCGCTGCCGTCATGGCCTCAACGCTGGCAGTCAGTTCATTAAGCCACGCTGCTGAAGTCGGTTCAGGCGATAACTGGCATCCGGGCGAAGAACTTGCGCAGCGCAGTACGCAGAGCCATATGTTCGACGGCATAAGTTTAACCGAACATCAGCGTCAGCAGATGCGAGATCTTATGCAACAGGCCCGGCACGAACAGCCTCCTGTTAATGTTAGCGAAGTGGAGACAATGCATCGCCTTGTCACCGCAGAAAATTTTGATGAAAACGCTGTGCGCGCTCAGGCAGAAAAAATGGCGAAAGAACAGATCGCTCGCCAGGTTGAGATGGCTAAAGTCCGCAACCAAATGTATCACCTGTTAACGCCAGAGCAGCAAGCGGTTTTAAACGAGAAACATCAACAACGAATGGAGCAGTTGCGCGACGTGACGCAATGGCAAAAAAGTTCATCGTTGAAGCTATTGAGTAGTAGCAACTCACGTTCCCAGTAGTAAACCCTGTTTTCCTTGCCATAGACACCATCCCTGTCTTCCCCCACATGATGTGGGGGTTTTTTTTATCTTCAATTTGCCTGTTGCTTGATGCATTGCAGATGATTTGCTTCCGTTATACTACCGTCAGTTGATAGCGGGAGTATTTATGAATCAATCTTATGGACGGCTGGTCAGCCGGGCGGCGATTGCTGCGACGGCGATGGCTTCGCTGCTATTGCTGATTAAAATTTTTGCATGGTGGTATACCGGTTCGGTGAGTATTCTTGCCGCGCTGGTGGATTCGTTGGTGGATATTGGCGCGTCGTTGACGAATTTACTGGTGGTGCGTTACTCGCTGCAACCTGCCGACGACAATCACTCGTTTGGTCACGGTAAAGCCGAGTCCCTCGCGGCGCTGGCGCAAAGTATGTTTATCTCCGGTTCGGCGCTGTTCCTGTTTTTGACTGGTATTCAGCATTTGGTTTCTCCGACGCCGATGACAGACCCCGGCGTCGGGGTTCTCGTGACTATTGTGGCGCTGATTTGTACGATTATCCTTGTTTCGTTTCAGCGTTGGGTCGTGCGCAGGACACAGAGCCAGGCAGTGCGGGCAGATATGCTACATTATCAGTCCGATGTTATGATGAACGGTGCGATTCTGCTGGCGCTGGGGTTGTCCTGGTATGGCTGGCATCGTGCTGATGCCCTGTTTGCATTGGGAATCGGCATCTATATTTTATATAGCGCGTTACGCATGGGGTATGAGGCGGTACAGTCATTACTGGATCGCGCGCTGCCCGATGAGGAACGGCAAGAAATTATTGATATCGTGACTTCCTGGCCGGGAGTTAGCGGCGCTCACGATCTTCGCACGCGGCAGTCAGGGCCGACCCGCTTTATTCAGATTCATTTGGAAATGGAAGACTCTCTGCCTTTGGTTCAGGCGCATATGGTGGCGGATCAGGTAGAGCAGGCTATTTTACGGCGTTTTCCGGGATCGGATGTGATTATTCATCAGGACCCTTGTTCCGTCGTACCCAGGGAGGGTAAACGGTCTATGCTTTCATAATCAGTATAAAAGAGAGCCAGACCCGCATTTTGTGTATAAAATACCGCCATTTGGCCTGACCTGAATCAATTCAGCAGGAAGTGATTGTTATACTATTTGCACATTCGTTGGATCACTTCGATGTGCAAGAAGACTTCCGGCAACAGATTTCATTTTGCATTCCAAAGTTCAGAGGTAGTCATGATTAAGAAAATCGGTGTGTTGACAAGCGGCGGTGATGCGCCAGGCATGAACGCCGCAATTCGCGGGGTTGTTCGTTCTGCGCTGACAGAAGGTCTGGAAGTAATGGGCATTTATGACGGCTATCTGGGTCTGTATGAAGACCGTATGGTACAGCTAGACCGTTACAGCGTGTCTGATATGATCAACCGTGGCGGTACGTTCCTCGGTTCTGCGCGCTTCCCGGAATTCCGCGACGAGAACATCCGCGCCGTGGCTATCGAAAACCTGAAAAAACGTGGTATCGATGCGCTGGTGGTTATCGGCGGTGACGGTTCCTACATGGGTGCAATGCGTCTGACCGAAATGGGCTTCCCGTGCATCGGCCTGCCGGGCACCATCGACAACGACATCAAAGGTACTGACTACACTATCGGTTTCTTCACTGCTCTGAGCACCGTTGTGGAAGCCATCGACCGTCTGCGTGACACCTCTTCTTCTCACCAGCGTATTTCTGTGGTGGAAGTGATGGGGCGTTACTGTGGCGATCTGACGCTGGCTGCGGCCATTGCCGGTGGTTGTGAATTTGTGGTGGTTCCGGAAGTTGAATTCAGCCGCGATGACCTGGTTAATGAAATCAAAGCGGGTATCGCGAAAGGTAAAAAACACGCAATTGTGGCGATTACCGAACATATGTGTGATGTTGACGAACTGGCGCATTTCATCGAGAAAGAAACCGGTCGTGAAACCCGCGCAACTGTGCTGGGTCACATCCAGCGTGGTGGTTCTCCGGTGCCTTACGACCGTATTCTGGCTTCCCGTATGGGCGCTTACGCTATTGAACTGCTACTGGCTGGTTACGGCGGTCGCTGCGTAGGTATTCAGAACGAACAACTGGTTCACCATGACATCATCGACGCTATCGAAAACATGAAGCGTCCGTTCAAAGGTGACTGGCTGGACTGCGCGAAAAAACTGTATTAATGATTTCGGGCAGATTTCTTTCGCCTGAAACCGATGACAGAAGCAAAAATGCCTGATGCGCTTCGCTTATCAGGCCTACATGAATTGTGCAATCTATTGAGTTTGCAAGCTTTTGTAGGCCGGATAAGGCGTTCACGCCGCATCCGGCATGAACAAAGCGAACTTTGTCAGCAATATGAGGCGGATTTCTTCCGCCTTTTTAACTCCCCAATATATACCCACAAGTTATAGCCAATCTTTTTTTATTCTTTAATGTTTGGTTCACCTTCTGGCACGCTTTGCTTATCACAACACAACATAAGAGAGCCGGGCGATGAACAAGTGGGGCGTAGGATTAACATTTTTGCTGGCAGCGACCAGCGTGATGGCAAAGGATATTCAGTTACTTAACGTTTCGTATGATCCAACGCGCGAGTTATACGAACAATACAACAAAGCCTTCAGTGCCCACTGGAAACAGCAAACCGGCGATAACGTGGTGATTCGTCAGTCGCACGGTGGTTCAGGGAAACAGGCAACATCGGTAATCAACGGGATAGAAGCTGACGTTGTTACGCTGGCGCTGGCTTACGACGTAGATGCGATTGCTGAACGTGGTCGAATTGATAAAGAGTGGATCAAACGTCTGCCGGATAACTCCGCGCCGTATACCTCCACCATTGTCTTCCTGGTTCGTAAGGGCAATCCGAAGCAAATCCATGACTGGAACGACCTGGTTAAACCGGGTGTTTCGGTGATCACGCCTAACCCGAAAAGCTCTGGCGGTGCACGCTGGAACTACCTGGCGGCGTGGGGATATGCCCTGCACCACAACAATAACGATCAGGCAAAGGCGCAGGATTTTGTGCAGTCATTGTATAAAAACGTGGAAGTGCTGGACTCCGGTGCGCGTGGTTCAACAAATACTTTCGTCGAGCGCGGGATTGGTGACGTGCTGATCGCCTGGGAAAACGAAGCACTGCTGGCAACGAATGAACTGGGGAAAGATAAGTTCGAAATCGTCACGCCGAGTGAGTCTATTCTCGCGGAGCCGACGGTATCGGTTGTCGATAAAGTGGTGGAGAAAAAAGGCACCAAAGAGGTGGCAGAAGCCTATCTGAAATATCTCTACTCGCCAGAAGGTCAGGAGATTGCAGCCAAAAACTATTACCGTCCGCGCGATCCTGACGTGGCGAAAAAGTATGAAAATGCTTTTCCGAAGCTGAAGTTATTCACCATTGATGAAGAGTTCGGCGGCTGGACGAAAGCGCAAAAAGAGCATTTCTCTAACGGCGGTACGTTTGACCAAATCAGCAAACGTTAATTTTGTTGACGATAACCAGACCCGGTGGCATCTCGCGACCGGGTTTTTTATTTGTCGCGATTTTGCGTTACCCTTGCATCTCTTTGAGGTACAGGGAAAAAACGATGAAAAAAACGGTTATTCTCATTTTGGTGATGATAGTTATCGCCGTTGCTGCGGGTATCGGCTACTGGAAATTTACCGGTGATTCGGATGTGTTACGTAAGATTGTCCTTGAGCAATGTTTGCCCAACCAGCAGCAAAACCAAAATCCTTCGCCATGTGTGGAAGTCAAACCCGATGCCGGATATGTGGTTTTAAAAGACATTAACGGACCACTGCAATATCTGTTGATGCCAACGTATCGTATTAACGGCACTGAAAGTCCTTTGCTGACCGATCCTGCAACGCCGAACTTCTTTTGGCTGGCCTGGCAGGCGCGTGATTTTATGAGTAAAAAATATGGTCAGCCGGTTCCCGATCGCGCGGTCTCGTTGGCGATTAACTCCCGAACGGGACGCACGCAAAACCATTTTCATATTCATATCTCTTGCATCCGTCCTGATGTGCGCGAACAACTGGATAATAACCTGGCGAACATCAGCAGCCGCTGGTTGCCGCTGCCGGGCGGATTACAAGGGCATGAATATCTGGCGCGCCGGGTAACGGAAAGCGAACTGGTGCAACGTAGTCCGTTTATGATGCTGGCGGAAGAAGTGCCAGGAGCGCGGGAACATATGGGAAGTTACGGGCTGGCGATGGTACGGCAGAGTGACAACTCGTTTGTATTACTGGCGACACAGCGTAATCTGCTGACGCTGAATCGTGCTTCAGCCGAGGAGATTCAGGATCATCAGTGTGAGATTTTGCGTTAAGGCAAGCAGTTAAGAAAAGTTAAGTGCCGGATGTGAAATCCGGCACCTGTCAGACTTAAGCCTGTTTAGCCGCTTCTGCAGCTTTAACGATCACTGCGAAGGCGTCAGCTTTCAGAGAAGCACCGCCAACCAGCGCGCCGTCGATGTCCGGCTGAGCGAATAGTTCAGCAGCGTTAGACGCGTTTACAGAACCGCCGTACTGGATGATCACTTGTTCAGCGATGTTAGCGTCAACTTTAGCGATGTGATCGCGGATGAATTTGTGAACAGCCTGCGCCTGCGCCGGAGTTGCAGATTTGCCAGTACCGATTGCCCATACTGGTTCGTAAGCGATAACTGCGCCTTCGAATGCTGCCGCACCCTGAGTTTTCAGCACTGCGTCGATCTGACGTGCGCAAACTTCTTCAGTTTTGCCCGCTTCGTTCTCAGCTTCAGTTTCGCCGATGCACAGAACCGGAGTCAGACCCTGCTCTTTCAGCACAGCGAATTTTTTCGCGATCAGTTCGTCAGACTCTTTGTGGTAAGTACGACGTTCAGAGTGACCGATGATGATGTACTGTGCGCCGATGTCTTTCAGCATAGCAGCAGAGGTTTCACCGGTGAATGCGCCGGACAGGTTCAGATCCACGTTCTGCGCACCCAGCATGATGTGGCTGCCTTCAGCTTCACGCTTCGCCATATCGATGTACATTTCCGGTGGTGCGATTGCAACCGCACAGCCAGCAACACCTGCCAGCTCTTTACGCAGGTTAGAAACCAGCTCGTGAACCATGTGGCGGCTGCCGTTCAGTTTCCAGTTACCCATCACTAAAGGATGTCGCATTTTAATTCTCCACGCTTATAAGCGAATAAAGGAAGATGGCCGCCCCGCAGGGCAGCAGGTCTGTGAAACAGTATAGAGATTCATCGGCGCAAAGGCTTTGCTTTTTGTCATTTATTCAACCCTTCCAGCGTTTCAGATAGCGCCAGCTTAATCGGTTCAACAGCGAAGGTCAGCCCCTTTTCGCCGTTGTCCGCGACAACATAGCGCAACGCGCCTTCTGTCTCAGTGTAGTAACGTTTGTTTTTCCCCGCCGTAAGGAGTGACTGCAGCTTTTTCTGACTTTGTGTTTTGGTCATCAGCGGGGTGAGTGTGCGGATCATTGCTGCCATGTATTCCTGGGCTTTCGCTTTAGCGGCTTTTTGCTCTGGCCCCTGGATTGGCAGCCAGGTAATTTGAATGCTTTTGATTTTTAAGGTGCCGCGCTCAAGCGCCGTGGAAGCATACAAGTTCTCGTTAATTTTACTGGCGGCGCGAGTCAGGTTGGCTTTGTCGGGGCTGCTGTCGATGGCACGAAATTCGTTCAGTGGCAGATTGGGGTTCTGGCTGTTAAAGTCTTCTCGAAACTGGCTGATGGAGAGATCGAAAGTGGGGGCGCCAGCCAGCAGGTAGGGCGCTGTCGTTGCCGTGCCAGGCGATTGTGCGTGCACCGTTGCACTAACGGATAACACGGTAGATAAGAGAAAAAACACTGAACACCCTGACTTCATCGGCAGTACCTTTTGTTATGACTGGGTTCGATTAAAACGATATCTGTCGCCCTTGTCAAAAGGGTAGAATCCTGGAAAAGACAACCATCAAGGAACTTACATGACCATACAGCAATGGTTATTCTCATTTAAAGGGCGTATTGGACGCCGCGATTTCTGGATTTGGATTGGCCTCTGGATCGTTGGCATGTTGGTGCTTTTCTCACTGGCGGCTAAAAAATTACTCGATATCCAGACCGCCGCGTTTTGCCTTGTGTGCCTGTTATGGCCGACAGCGGCAGTGACGGTGAAACGACTGCACGATCGTGGGCGTTCTGGCGCATGGGCATTTCTGATGATTGTAGCGTGGATGCTTCTGGCGGGTAACTGGGCGATTTTACCGGGCGTGTGGCAATGGGCGGTGGGGCGGTTTATTCCGACGTTGATTCTGGTGATGATGCTTATCGATCTTGGCGCATTTGTCGGCACCCAGGGCGCAAATAAATTTGGTAAAGATACCCTGGACGTAAAGTATAAGTCTGAGAATAAATCAAGCCATTAATCCGCAATATATCTCTTATTGCTATTTTTATCCGGGATCGTTATTTCCATATTGCAAATGACGATACCCGGAAAATCTCCCTCATTTCCTTACCTTAATCAATATCAAAAAAAATGGTAATCCATAAGATCATTACTTGTTTGTTCTTCCCTTAACGGCGCATTATTCTTAAGTGGCAATCGACAGAGAGGCGAATATACAGAGGTGCCCTATGAAAGATGTCGTAGATAAATGCAGTACTAAAGGATGTGCGATTGATATCGGTACGGTGATTGATAACGACAACTGTACAAGCAAACTTTCGCGCTTTTTTGCTACCCGCGAAGAAGCAGAGTCCTTTATGACCAAACTGAAAGAGCTTGCAGCCACTGCATCCTCTGCGGATGAAGGCGCCAGCGTGGCCTATAAGATTAAAGATCTGGAGGGGCAAGTCGAGCTTGATGCAGCTTTCACCTTCTCATGCCAGGCCGAGATGATTATTTTTGAGTTATCACTGCGTTCACTTGGTTAATGGAGTTAAACATGGCTTATAAACACATTGGCGTGGCAATTTCCGGGAATGAAGAAGATGCCCTACTGGTGAACAAAGCCCTGGATCTCGCCAGACATAATGACGCTCATCTGACGTTAATTCATATTGATGATGGCTTAAGTGAGTTGTATCCGGGTATCTACTTCCCCGCAACAGAAGATATTCTTCAACTATTGAAAGATAAGTCAGATAACAAACTGTATAAGCTGACGAAAAATATTCAGTGGCCGAAAACGAAACTGCGCATTGAGCGCGGAGAAATGCCGGAAACACTGCTGGAAATTATGCAAAAAGAGCAGTGTGACCTCCTTGTTTGTGGTCACCACCACTCGTTTATCAACCGTTTGATGCCGGCATATCGCGGGATGATCAATAAGTTGAGTGCGGATCTCTTGATCGTGCCATTTATCGACAAGTAACCGCTTACCAGTAATGCTCCGCTGTCATGTGACCCGGTCGGCGACGTAAATGTTTCGTCATCTGCCGGGTCTCTTTCAGTAACTGTTGCGTATCGCGCACCATCTGTGGATTGCCGCACAGCATCACATGGCTGGTTTCTTTATTCATCGGCAGGCCAACCGCGCTTTCCAGTTCACCACTTTCAATTAACGCCGGTATCCGCCCGGTGAGCGATCCCGCTGCCGTTTCCCGACTGACCACCGTCTGAATGCGCAGTTTGCCTTCGTAGCGTTTTTCCAGTTCCTGCATCAGTGGCAAATAGCTTAAGTCGGAGGCATAACGCGCGGCGTGAACCAGTACCAAATTTTTGAAGCGATCTAAATCTTTGCCTAATTGCAGAATCGATAAATAAGGGCCAATCGCTGTACCGGTTGCCAGCATCCATAGCGTTTCGCAATCTGGTACTTCATCCAGAACAAAAAAGCCAGCCGCTTCGCTAACCACCTGCACTTCGTCACCCGGTTTTAGCGCCGCCAGTCGCGGGCTTAATTTGCCATCAGGGACGGTGACCAGATAAAACTCCAGGTCGGGATTGTCGGGAGAATTAACGTAAGAGTAGGCGCGCTGGACGCGTTCGCCGTCAATTTCAAGGCCAAGTTTGGTGAATTGTCCGGCGGTAAATGGAAGTACCGGAGCGTGAACGGTGAGACTAAACAGGGCGTCGGTCCAGTTCTGCACTTTAGTGACTTTGCCTGTTACCCAATCAGCCATGTTTCTCTCCTGTTTTGATTGACTTGCCTTATCTTCGTTCTCCGGACAAAAAAATTCCAGTCCCGAAGGACTGGAAGGCTCAATCGATCAAATGACTCAGAGAATATGCACCTGCATTTCCGGGTCTTTGCGATCCAGATAGTGAATCGACTGAATGCGGCGAATGGTGCGTGACTTACCACGAATCAGCAGCGTTTCGGTTGTCGCGATATTGCCTTTGCGGCTAATCCCTTCCAGCAGATCGCCTTTGGTGATACCGGTGGCAGAGAAGATGACGTTATCGCTACGCGCCATATCGCCCAGACGCAGTACTTTACCGGCTTCAATGCCCATTGCTTTGCAGCGCGCCAGCTCCTGCTCGCCAATGCGACGATTCTCTTCGTTGTCGCCTTTGACGTCATGACGTGCCAGCAGACGGCCATTCATGTCGCCATCCAATGCGCGGATCACCGCCGCAGAAACCACACCTTCTGGCGCACCGCCAATGCCGTACAGCACGTCAACTTCGCTGTCTGGCATACAGGTGAGAATCGAGGCTGCGACATCGCCATCAGGAATGGCAAATACGCGCACGCCGAGTTGCTGCATTTCTGCGATAACCGCGTCGTGGCGCGGTTTCGCCAGAATAGTGACCGTCAGTTCGCTTAACGGTTTACCGAGTGCCGCCGCAACATTGCGCAGGTTATCCGCCAGCGGCAGATTCAGGTCGATGACGCCTTTGGCACCAGGTCCGACGATCAACTTCTCCATATACATATCCGGCGCATTGAGGAAGCAGCCCTTATCGCCCACAGCCAGCACCGCCAGCGCGTTAGCCTGACCCATCGCCGTCATGCGCGTGCCTTCAATCGGATCAACAGCAATATCCACCGCATCACCGCGACCAGTACCGACTTTTTCACCAATATAGAGCATCGGTGCTTCGTCGATTTCGCCTTCACCAATGACGATGGTGCCGTCAATGTTGACCTGGTTGAGCATAATACGCATGGCGTTTACCGCCGCGCCGTCAGCGGTGTTTTTATCGCCGCGTCCTAACCATTTGTAGCCAGCCAGCGCCGCAGATTCGGTGACGCGGGAAAATTCGATGGCAAGTTCTCGTCTCATAGCAAACTCTAAGCAGTAAGGAATGGCGCGAAGTGTAGCACAGGGGAAGGGAGGGATTATTGATGTGTGCGGGGTTGCCCCCGCACGGTTTCAGAGTCTGCATGATGCCGGATGCGGCGTGAACGCCTTATCCCGCCTACACAAAATGGCATCGGCTCGTAGGCCTGATAAGACGCGTAAGCGTCGCATCAGGCGATCAGCATCAGGCAATCGTTCAGATGCCTGGCATCACTCCTCGTGTTCTTCCCACGCCATCGCGCGTTTAACCGCTTTTTTCCAGCCTGCGTAACGGTAATTACGCTCGGTGGTTTCGATGCCAGGGCGGAACTCGCGTTCAATCACCGCTTTCTCTTGCAGCTCGTCAAGGTTCTGCCAGAAGCCAACCGCCAGACCAGCAAGATAGGCTGCACCCAATGCGGTCACTTCGCGCACTTCCGGACGCTCAACGCGCGTGCCGAGGATGTCAGACTGGAACTGCATCAGGAAATTGTTCGCCACCGCGCCGCCATCCACGCGCAGTGCGTGCAGACGAATGCCGGAGTCGGCCTGCATTGCTTCCAGTACGTCACGCGTCTGATAAGCAATAGACTCCAGCGTCGCGCGGATGATGTGGTTAGCATTCACCCCTCGAGTCAGACCGAAAATCGCCCCGCGCGCATACGGATCCCAGTACGGCGCGCCCAGGCCGGTAAAGGCCGGAACGACATATACGCCGTTGGTATTTTGCACTTTGGTGGCAAAGTATTCGGAATCGTCGGCGTCGCTAATCAGTTTCATTTCATCGCGCAGCCACTGAATGGACGCGCCCGCCATAAATACCGCGCCTTCCAGCGCATAATTCACTTCGCCAGTCGGGCCACAGGCGATGGTGGTCAGCAGGCCATTTTCTGATGTCACCGCTTTCTCACCGGTATTCATCAGCATAAAGCAGCCTGTACCATAGGTATTCTTCGCCATCCCTTCTTTAACGCACAACTGACCGAATAGCGCCGCCTGCTGATCACCCGCGATCCCGGCGATCGGAATACGCGTGCCGCCTTTACCGCCGATGTTGGTCTGACCGTACACTTCCGAAGAGCGACGCACTTCAGGCAGCATCTCGCGCGGGATATCCAGTGCGTCGAGCATTTTGTCGTCCCAGTCCAGAGTATGGATGTTGAACAACATGGTGCGAGACGCGTTGGTGTAATCGGTCACGTGAACGCGACCTTGAGTCATTTTCCAGATTAGCCAGGTATCAACCGTACCAAACAGCAGTTCACCACGACGCGCACGCTCGCGGGAGCCTTCCACATGGTCGAGGATCCACTTCACTTTGGTGCCAGAGAAGTACGGGTCAATGACCAGACCGGTGTTATTACGAATGTACTCTTCCATGCCATCGCGCTTGAGATGCTCGCAGATCTCAGCGGTACGACGGCACTGCCAGACAATGGCGTTATAGATAGGCTTGCCGGTTTCTTTTTCCCAGACGATAGTGGTTTCTCGCTGGTTAGTAATCCCAATAGCTGCAATTTGATCGGAACTGATATCGGCTTTCGCCAGCACTTCTACCAGCGTAGAGCTTTGGGTGGCCCAGATTTCCATTGGGTCGTGTTCTACCCAGCCTGGTTTTGGGTAGATTTGCTCAAATTCGCGCTGTGACACGCTAATGATGTTGGCATCGTGATCCATCACGACTGCGCGGGAGCTGGTGGTGCCCTGGTCGAGCGCAACGATATATTTTTTTTCAGTCATGTTTAATTGTCCCGTAGTCACATTACAGTGAAGCTTTTTGTTCTGAAGGAGTTGTGATCTCCTTTTCTTCCACAACACAGATATCGCAAGGCAAATGGCGGCCAATCAGTTTGCGGTAGGCAAATGCACCTACAATCGCGCCAACGATAGGGCCAAAAAGCGGCACAAGGAAGTAAGGAATGTCTCTGCCGCCGGTAAAGGCGACCTTGCCCCAGCCCGCCAGCCAGGCAAAGACTTTCGGACCGAAGTCACGTGCTGGGTTCATGGCAAAGCCCGTCAATGGACCCATAGATGCGCCGATGACCGCAATCAGTAGACCAATCAACAACGGTGCCAATGGCCCACGCGGTACACCGTTACCATCGTCCGTGAGCGCCAGGATCAGCCCCATCAGAATAGCGGTAATCACCATTTCAACTGCGAAAGCCTGCACAAAATTGATATGAGGGTTAGGGTAAGTAGAGAATGTGCCCGCCAGATCAACACTTTCGACGCTGCCGCGAACAATATGATGGGTCTGTTCGAAGTCGAGGAATAAATTGTAGTAAAGCCCGTAAACTAATGCCGCAGCGCAGAAAGCACCGGCAACTTGTGAAATGATAAAAGGAATAACTTTTCGCTTGTCGAAACAGGCAAACAGCCACAACGCAATAGTGACAGCGGGATTAAGATGCGCGCCGGAAACCCCTGCGGTCAGGTAGATGGCCATTGCCACCCCTAGTCCCCAAATGACACTGATTTCCCACTGACCAAAAGACGCACCAGCGACTTTAAGTGCTGCAACGCAACCCACACCGAAAAAAATCAACAACCCGGTCCCTAGGAATTCGGCAATGCACTGGCCTTTCAAGGTTGATGTTTGACTCATAATCGGATCCTGAAGAGTTAATGTTTGTTGTAAGCGTGAAAGTCACTGACGTTCACGATGCTTGTAGGCATCCTGTGAATTTATCGTTAACGAGCAAAAACGAGAAATATCGAAATCAAAATGTGTGTGCCGCGTCATAAAATGAGCGTTATCGCGCCATTTGTTTCACATCTTCTTACATGATGCACGTTTGTTAAATCATTCTTGCAACAAATTTTTTAACATTTTCGATTCACGTGGGTTATGTCACCAGGAGAAGGATGAAAAGTGTGGCAAACCGGAATCTGCAAGGCGTGCTGCTGGACAGAGATGGCGCGGCTTCATACAATCGGAGCTAACGAAAACGTGCACGTATTTATTAAGGCGTCACCGATAATCGGGACGAGGATATATATCCATCAACGCCTTGCAATTCAGGAGAGGTATGACAATGTCATTAGAAGTGTTTGAGAAACTGGAAGCAAAAGTACAGCAGGCGATTGATACCATCACTTTGTTGCAGATGGAAATCGAAGAGCTGAAAGAAAAGAACAACTCACTGTCGCAGGAAGTTCAAAATGCCCAGCATCAGCGCGAAGAGCTGGAGCGTGAGAACAACCATCTGAAAGAACAGCAGAACGGCTGGCAGGAACGTCTGCAGGCCCTGCTGGGTCGCATGGAAGAGGTCTGATTACGCTTCATCTTTCGCGTAATTGATTTACTGTGTAGGCAACAGGTAACGCAGAAAAAAGGCACCTTGCGGTGCCTTTTTTATCACTCGATATCCAGCGGATCTTCAGAAAGAATAATCCCGGTATTGTCGGCATAGAGATGGTCGCCGGAGAAGAAGGTGACGCCGCCAAAGTTGACGCGGACATCGCTTTCGCCAATGCCTTCGCCAACAGCACCGACCGGAATTGCGGCCATCGCCTGGATGCCAATATCCAGCTCTTCCAGGTCATCTACCTGACGCACCGCGCCGTAAATGACCAGGCCTTCCCATTCATTTTGTACTGCCAGACGCGCCAGTTCAGCATCGACCAGTGCGCGACGAACAGAACCACCGCCATCGACGACAAGAACACGACCACGACCATTCTGTTCGAGCAGATCATACAGCAACCCGTTGTCCTCGAAACATTTTACCGTGATGATTTGTCCGCCAAACGACGCCCGTCCACCAAAGTTGGAGAACAGCGGTTCCACGACGTTGACATCTTCTTGATAGATGTCACAAAGCTCGGAAGTATCGTATTTCATAGGCTTAACATTCAGTTGCTGCGAGAATTTTCAGTATATCGCGCTATGTGGGTTGTTGGCAAAATCATCAATTGTTAATTGATATTTGTCAGTTATGCTGCCCACTGGCTTAGGAATATCCCTAAAACAAACAGCAAGTTAGTCAGTAATGCGCCCTTGACAGTGCGTTCCAGCATTGGTCGCATCGCTACCGGATCCATTTCACGCATCACATAACGAGCCTGTTTCACCAGTAACGGCGTTGCCAGCAGGAACAACCAGCCCCACAGGCTGTGCAGCGAAAAGAGATTAAACAGCGCCAGGCACACCAGTGAGCCGATCAGCAGGCAGGCATGGTAACGACGCGCGTTTACTGCACCTAAGCGCACCACCAGTGTATTTTTGCCATTCTCGCGGTCGCTATTGATATCACGCAGGTTATTAATATTCAGAACCGCTGTTGCCAGCAGGCCACAGGCGGTCGCCGGAAGGATCAATGCCGGAATCAACGTATGCGCCTGCAAATACCAGCTCCCCATCACGCTCAACCAGCCAAAGAAAACCAGTACGGAAATATCACCCAGACCGATATAACCATAAGGGCGATTGCCCACGGTGTAGGTGATTGCGGCGATGATCGACAACCCGCCCAGAATCAGGAAGCCGACAAAATCGGCCAGCGTATGGCACGCCACTGCGACCAGCGCCAGTCCGGAGAGACAGATGAGCACGACGGTAATGATGAGCGCCCGTTTCATCTCTTGCTGGGTAATAACCCCTTTTTGCATACCACGTAGTGGTCCGATACGGTCAGGTTTGTCGCTGCCTTTGACGGCATCGCCGTAATCATTGGCGAGGTTAGAAAGGATCTGTAATAGCCCGGCGGTAATCAGTGCCAGCAGGGCGACCAGCGGATCGAAGTGACCTTGCCACCATGCCAGCGCCGTCCCGACGATAATTGCAGCAAAGGCGAGGGGGAGGGTTTTAGGTCGTAAACTTTCCAGCCACGCTGAGTTCGGCTAATTTGTTGTTCAGTCATAATACGCGCCAATAAAAATGGGGCCTTTCAGCCCCATCAAACAATGATGAAAATGATTGAACGCGATTATAGGATAAAACGGCTCAGATCTTCATCTGCCACCAACGCATCCAGATGTTTGCTCACATAATCTGCGTCAATGGTGATAGTTTGACCGCTTAAATCGCTGGCGTCGTAGGAAATCTCTTCCATTAAACGCTCCAGAACGGTATGTAAACGGCGTGCACCGATGTTTTCGGTAGATTCGTTCACCTGCCATGCCGCTTCCGCGATACGCTTAATACCGGAATCCGTAAATTCGATATTCACGCCTTCGGTCGCCATCAGTGCTTTGTACTGCACGGTGATAGAGGCATTCGGTTCGGTCAGAATGCGCTCGAAGTCGCTGGTGGTCAGCGCCTGGAGTTCGACGCGGATCGGCAGACGACCTTGCAGTTCCGGGATCAGGTCAGACGGTTTCGCTACCTGGAATGCGCCAGAAGCGATAAACAGAATGTGGTCAGTTTTGACCATCCCGTGTTTGGTAGAAACGGTGCAACCTTCTACCAGCGGCAGCAGGTCACGCTGAACGCCTTCACGAGAAACATCCGGACCGGAAGACTCGCCGCGCTTACAGATTTTGTCGATTTCGTCGATAAACACGATCCCGTGCTGCTCAACGGCGTCGATAGCGTCTTGCTTCAGTTCTTCCGGATTCACCAGTTTCGCCGCTTCTTCTTCAATCAGCAGCTTCATGGCGTCTTTGATTTTCAGCTTACGCGCTTTTTGTTTCTGACCGCCCAGGTTCTGGAACATGGATTGCAGCTGGCTGGTCATCTCTTCCATTCCCGGAGGAGCCATAATTTCAACGCCCATCGGTGCTGCGGCAAGATCGATCTCGATTTCTTTGTCATCGAGCTGGCCTTCACGCAGTTTTTTGCGGAATGCCTGACGGGCAGCGGACGGCTCCTGCTGCTGTTCGGTCTGTCCCCAGTTGTTTTTGGCCGGTGGGATCAGCACGTCGAGAATACGTTCTTCTGCCAGTTCTTCAGCGCGATAACGGTTTTTCTCGATAGCTTGTACGCGCACCATTTTCACGGCGGCATCGGTCAGGTCGCGGATAATAGAATCGACTTCTTTACCCACATAACCGACTTCGGTGAATTTGGTCGCTTCAACTTTGATGAACGGCGCATTCGCCAGCTTAGCCAGACGACGGGCGATTTCAGTTTTACCGACACCGGTCGGGCCGATCATCAGGATATTTTTCGGGGTCACTTCATGGCGCAGCTCTTCGTTGAGCTGCATGCGACGCCAGCGGTTACGCAGAGCAATCGCCACGGAACGCTTGGCGTTGTCCTGGCCGATGATGTGCTTATCCAGTTCGCTGACGATTTCGCGTGGGGTCATTTCAGACATGGGAGATCCTTACGCTTTGTAGCTTAATTCTTCGATGGTGTGGAAATGGTTGGTATAGATGCAAATGTCGCCTGCAATATCCAACGCCTTTTCAGCAATTTCACGGGCGCTAAGTTCAGTGTTTTCTAACAGCGCGCGCGCCGCAGCCTGGGCGTAAGGGCCGCCGGAGCCGATAGCAATAAGATCGTTTTCTGGCTGCACCACGTCACCGTTACCGGTGATGATAAGCGATGCAGTTTCATCCGCGACTGCCAGCAGTGCTTCAAGTTTGCGCAACATGCGATCGGTACGCCAGTCTTTTGCCAGTTCAACGGCCGCTTTAACCAGATGGCCCTGATGCATTTCCAGCTTACGTTCAAACAGTTCGAACAGCGTAAAAGCATCCGCAGTACCGCCCGCAAAGCCCGCGATGACTTTGTCGTTGTACAGACGGCGGACCTTTTTCACGTTGCCTTTCATTACGGTATTGCCCAATGTGGCCTGACCATCACCAGCGATGACCACATGGCCGTTACGGCGTACGCTTACTATAGTTGTCACGAGCTGACCCCTTGGTTACGAATACAGAGTACAAACCCCGTACAAAAGTACGGGGCATAATGCAATTATAGATGGGGGGGATTTTGAGGGTTTCAACCCCCGGCGGCGAGCCGAATGCAGTTTGTATGACCCGCCATCTTCAACCGATTGAGGGTGCTGTCTGCGTTCTCTTTGCCTTTCACCGGGCCAATGACCACACGATTCCAGCCATTGTTGGTGGTAATTTTCGAGTCAAAGCCTTCGAACGCCAGTTGAGCACGTACTGTCTCTGCCTGTTCTGCCCCTCTGAACGAACCGCACTGTACCATCCAGCGGCGTTCATCTTTTTTCTCCGCCGTCGGTTTTGGCGCGTCAGCTGCACGAGCAACTGGCGCAGCTTGCTGCGGCTTCGACTGCGCGCTAGTGTGCGCAGGGGTTTGCAGCAGATCCTGGTACGGCTGCTGAGTAGAAGCCGGTTTTGACTGGCGCGGTTGCGACTGAACCGGCGCGGCTTGCGACGTACGCGTCTGTTGCTGCCAGCTTTGTTCGGTTGTACGTGACTGCTGAGCCAGGCGTTGCTGTTCCGCTAACTGCTGCGCCTGACGCTGGCGTTGTAGCGTTTGCTGGCGCTGTTCTGGCGTTTGCTCATTCCACGGAACTTCAACTAACTGCGTTGGCTGCTGGCGCATATCGGCCTGCATTTGTTCAAGAAGCTGGCGCTGTTCTGGTGTCAGTTGCTCCGGCGTTTTTACTTCACCACCGGCAGAAGGTTCTGTTGGCGCACGCACACCCGGCTGGCGACTTTCCAGCTCTTTAATGTAGCGCCAGCGTTCTTCCGGTTTCGGAGGTAGTCCGTTTCCGGTCACTTTCTGGCTTTGCAGCGTCTCGGACTCTTCTTTCTTGTGATGCGTAATGAAGTACAGACCACCGATAAAGGTCACAAGAACGGCGGCAGCAATAGCGACCATTGCGGGAGAAACCGCAGGCAGATTTCGTTGCTTTTTCCGTGAGGTACTCTTTTTTCGCCGCGAAGGTGCCGGTTGGCTGCGGCGTACATAATCTCGTTGTGCCACTATCGTTTCGCTGTATTTATTCGTTCGTCAGCCCGCCATGTTACTTAAGCGGCGGGCCTTTGACCAGTCACGGAAGCCTTAAAGGTTTACTTTAAGTCAATGTGCGTGTCGATCCCCGGATAATAAGCTCGCAGTCCATTAAACGTGAGCCACTGCCGACCGTTTGCCCCTGCATTTGGTCAAGCAATAGCAACATTGCCTCGCGACCAATTTCATAGCGCGGCTGTGCGATGGTTGTCAGTGGCGGATCACAAAATTGCGTCAGGTCGATGTTATCAAAACCGATTATGGAAAGGTCATCAGGAACTTTCAGCCCCTGACGTTTTGCCTGCGAAAGTGCGCCAAGTGCCATCACATCGCTATGACAGAAAACAGCAGTTGGCGGTTGCGGAAGGTCGAGCAACTGCTGCATGGCTTTGCTTCCGGCGTCGAAGGTGAAGTCGCCACGGGCGATGTATTGTGGATCAACCATAATTCCGCAGCGACGCAGAGCCTGAACGTAGCCTTGCAGGCGATAGTGACACAGCGGCATTTCTTCCGGCCCAGCAATACAGCCGATCAATTTATGCCCCTGTTCATACAGGTAATTTACCGCATCAAATGCAGCGGTCAGGTTGTCGATATGAACTGTAGGCAGTTCCAGCTCCGGTGCAAATTCGTTCGCCATCACCATCGGCGGCAGATTACGCTGTTCCTCAATGCTGGCATCAAACGGCAGCCTTGAACCGAGCAGCAACATGCCATCAATTTGCTTAGTGATTATCAAATCGATAAAGGTTTTTTCCTGCTGGTTTTGATGTGCACAGTCGCCAATCAGTACCAGATACCCATGACTTGCTGCCGTAATTTCGATTCCGCGAATAATTTCGCTAAAGAAGGGATCACAGATATCCGGGACAATCACCAGAATGGTGCGGGACTCATTACGCTTGACGTTACGCCCCATCGGCTGCGGTAAATAACCCACATCCCGGGCGGCTTTTTCAACCCGGTTACGAGTCGCCAGGGAGACCTTATCTGGATTCATTAACGCTCGGGAGACGGTTGCCGTAGAGACTTTTGCTTTCAGGGCGACGTCTTTCATGGTTGCGGCAGTTTCCTGCTTCTTCGCTTTCACTCTCACTCCTCGCCTGGCACGTCAGGCGTACTACATCCGTGTTTACTTCACATCGGCAACATTTTTAGCAGATAGCGCGTGAAAACGGTTACAGAATTTTCATGAAAAGTGTGATGAATATTTAATTTTTCGATCCGCCTCGCATCATTAGCGGTTTAACCCTCAATAGGATCGACATCCAGCACCCATTTCACTTTCCGTGAATCCGGTATTGTATTAATAAGCGCCAGCGTACCGTTAATGATGTGCTGTAAGCGCACGCGGGAAGGATGTTGCAGCAGGATCTGCCAGCGCCAGCGACCGCCACGTTTGGGTGCCAGTGCTGGAACCGGGCCGAGAACCCACAGTTTCTCATCCGCCAGCGGACTGGAGAGGATGAGATTTCGCAACTGTTGCAGGAACAGCGACGCGTGCTGATTGTTATGATCTTCGGCGCGCACAATCACGTGGCTGGTCCACGGTGGTAGCTGCATCATACGCCGCTCGGCCAGCGCCTGTTCTGCAAAGGCGTCATAGCCTTTATAGAGCAATGTTTGCAAGAGAGGATGTTCCGGATGATGCGTTTGCAGCACCACTTCGCCCTGTTTACCGGCACGCCCCGCACGACCAGCGACCTGGGTGTAAAGCTGGGCGAAACGTTCTGCGGATCGAAAATCGGCAGAAAACAGCGCACCGTCCACGTCCAGTAATGCCACAAGTGTGACATCCGGAAAGTGGTGACCTTTCGCCAGCATTTGCGTGCCAATCAAAATCCGCGCGCCGCCGCGATGTACTTCCGCCAGTTGTTGTTCCAGCGCACCTTTGCGGCTGGTAGTGTCACGATCAATACGTGAAATGGGTACACCAGGGAACATCGGGGCAAGCGTCTGCTCAAGCTGCTCGGTGCCCAGGCCCACCGGCACAAGATGCGTGGAGCCGCAGGAAGGGCACTGGCGCGGCACTGGGCGCTGGCTGTCGCAGTGATGACAGCGCAGATGCTGCTGCGCCTGATGCAATGTGTAGTAGTGATCGCAGCGCGGGCATTCGGCTATCCAGCCACAGTCGTGGCACAGCAGCGCAGGCGCAAAACCCCGGCGGTTAAGAAAGAGGATAACCTGGTTGTCGGCCTGTAAATGCTGGCGCATACGGCTGATCAACGCCGGAGCCAGCCCCGCCTGCACCTTCTGACCTTTTAAATCCAGCACGTGTTGAATTGCCGGACGCGCATTACCCGCCCGACGCGTCAGGCGCAGCAGACGGTATTTTTTCTGCTGCACGTTGCATAACGTTTCAAGTGCCGGCGTTGCCGAACCGAGAATAATTGGGATTTGCTCACTGTGCGCGCGATACACCGCCAGGTCGCGGGCATGGTAGCGCCAGCCTTCCTGTTGCTTGTAGGAGCTGTCGTGCTCTTCATCGATAACAATCACACCGAGATTTTTAAACGGTGTAAACAGCGCGGAGCGGGTGCCAATCACAATCGCCGCCTCGCCATTTTTCGCTTTTAGCCACGCCGAAAGGCGTTCGCTGTCGTTCAGGCCAGAATGCAGAACTTCCACGGGGGCATTAAAGCGTTCACGAAAACGGGCGATAGTTTGCGGTGTCAGGCCGATTTCCGGCACCATTACCAGCGCCTGTTTGCCCTGGGCGAGCACGTTTTCCAGCACGCTGAGATAAACTTCCGTTTTACCGGAGCCGGTGACGCCCGCCAGCAGCCAGGCGGAAAAGGTATCTGCCGCGCTATGGATGGCGCCAACGGCGGTGGCTTGTTCAGTATTCAGTCGCAACCGCTCGCCAGAAACGGCGTAGTTCGTTCGCCAGTCACTAAACTCTGGTGTTTCACTTGCTAAATCACACAGACCTTTTTTGCGCAGTGCCTGTAGCGCGGCATCATTAAATTCGAGAGTGGCAACCTGGTCGCGCCAGATTTTCCCTTGTCGCAATGCCGCCAGTGCCTGTTGTTGCTTTGGCGAACGTTTCAGGCTGTTGATATCTACCGCCTGACCGTGCTCGGTGGCAAACCAGTACCACATGGGCGCGTTCGCTGCAGGTCGCCCCTGGCGCAGTAAAATCGGCAAGGCATGAAACAACACATCGCCAATTGGATGATGATAATAATCCGCCGCCCATAGCAGTAATCGCCAGACGGAGTGAGTAAATACCGGCTCAACGTCCAGCACTTCAACTACCGCTTTTAGCTCGTTGAGCGGCAGCTCGCTGACATCGCTAACGGACACCACAATCCCGATGCGCTCCTGCTGTTTACCAAACGGCACGCGCACGCGACACCCGGCTTTAACCGTCATGCCTTCAGGCAGCAGATAGTCAAAGGTTCGGGGAAGCGGAACGGGCAAGGCAACGTGAGCAACGGGCATAGCATCATCCTGACTTGAAATTCGGTGGAACAGTATACACATTGCCGTAGAGGAGTGCGGATCAGTTTGCATACGCTGGTTAATTTCTGTATGATTCGGCGCCTTTGATACGAAATGATCGTATTGAAACTATACTTTAAACATCGCGTGGTGTCTGGCGTTAGGGCTGGAAGAGCGACGCGGCCTTAAACCGAGGTTTTCCCATGAAAAAAGATATTCACCCGAAATACGAAGAAATTACTGCTAGCTGCTCTTGCGGTAACGTAATGAAAATCCGCTCCACCGTTGGTCATGACCTGAACCTCGACGTGTGCAGCAAGTGCCACCCGTTCTTCACTGGCAAACAGCGTGATGTTGCTACCGGTGGCCGTGTTGACCGCTTCAACAAGCGTTTCAGCATCCCGGGCAGCAAATAAGACCGGATTTCCGAAAAAAGCGCCGCACGGCGCTTTTTTTGTGCCTGAAAACCTACATTATCAACATAACTCATTGAGTTTGTGTCTTTTTATCTTTCTTCTCATAGCGAAAATCCATTTTATCAATACCGTATTTTTTCATGCGCAAATACAGCTTTTTCCTGGGTATCTGAAAGTAATCGGCAACGTCGTTGATACGACCCTGATGGAAGTTGAGAGCATCAATAATTATTTGTCTTTCATAAGATTCTACGAGTTCATCCAGCGGGGCTGGATCCGTCTCCATCATCTGCAAACTGACCGAATCGTCCAGCATTAAAACGCCGACTGCCACCAGTTCTGCCGCATTCACCAATTCAATAATATTACCAGGCCAGGTACGCGCCATCAGTCGCTTATAAAAAGCTTTTCCCAGCAGTGGCTGCTGGCGATTTAATCGTTTACAGGTGAGGGTCAGATAATGGTGAAAAATAGGTTCAATATCCCCCGGACGCTGGCAGAGTGGTGGGCATTCAATGTGGGTGAGTGAAAAAAGAAAATACAATGCAGGAATAATTTTTTGTGCGGCAGCCAGTTCAGCCAGAGGGCTTTGATTAACAACAATCAGACGAAATGACCGATCCTGGGGTCTTTCCTGGTACTGGATCAAGGCGCGCTGATTTTCTGGCGTTAAATGCTCAAGTTCTTTTAATAACAGCGTGCCACCTTCTGCTTCTTTCACCCATTCTTCCAACGGCTGCTGGCTATTGGCGCTGAGTGTGCGTTCAATTAAAGGTCTTTCCTTGCGAGAACTAAATTGATGAAGATAGTGGGCGGCTAATGTTCTTCCTGTGCCAGGTTCGCCGTAAAAGCAGACGGGAAGATCGGTTTCTGCCAGCGTTTCAAGCTGTTGACGTGTCTGGCGAATCCAACCACTGTTACCGATTAAGTGCCGATTAAACTGAGCGTGTCGCCATTTTTTTTGTTCCAGATAAGCTTCACGTTCAGCCAGTGCTTTTTCGATAAGTGAGAGAAATTGTTCTGGATTGATCGGCTTTTGCAGGAAATCCCACGCTCCCTTTTTTACTGCTTCAACGGCCATGGGGACATCGCCATGCCCGGTGATCATCAGAATGGGAAGATGAGGGTCGATAAGCATTATTTTTTCCAGCAGCGTGATGCCTGAAATATCCGGCATACAAACGTCGCACACCACGATGCCTTCCCACGTATTTTGCAGTAATTGTAGAGCCTCAGAAGGGTTGCTACAGGTACATACGACATAACCCTCTTGCTGTAAGAGAGTGCTGTAGGCTAGCAGAACATCATTGTCGTCATCAATTAACAGAATTGTTGGGGTAGTGTCTGTCATGCTTAAAGTTTCCTGAAACGTAGAATAACCAGCGCATGGCGGTCGAGAGTTGACGCGATATATAACTCTCCCTGGCACTGGCGCATAATAGAATGGCTAATCGAAAGGCCAATACCCAAACCTACAGCTTTGTCCGTGGTAAAAGGCGTTAATAGTCGATCAGCCAGATGCACTGGCCAGCCTTTTCCATTATCAGCAATATATAGCGTTACAGTGGAGGCTTCTTCTTCAAAGCTGATGGTTATTGTGGGTGATTGCTCCAGACTGGCTTCCAGGGCATTCGTAAACAAATTAACTAAAACTTGTTGAATCAAGACATCATCACCATAAACGGCAGGGAAATTATCAGGGTAGTGAAGAGAGGCCTTCTGTGATCGATGTTTCAACGCCAGAAGTTCCCAGGACGAATAAATTACCTGCTGTAAATTGATTGCACCGCCAGCCAGTTCACTATCTCGACGGCGGGCGAAGTTGCGCAATCTTTTAACGATGTTATCCATACGCTCGACTAACGATCGCATAGTAACAATATAATTTTTCACCAAACCAACGTCTTGTTGTTCCAGCGCGCGGTTGGCGCTGAAAAGATACATAGATAAGGCATTAAGTGGTTGATTAATTTCATGTGCCAGTGTTGTCATTGTCTGCCCAACCACGGCCAGTTTTGCAGTTTGGATCAATTCACTTTGCGTTGTACGAAGGTTTTTTTCTGTCGCGATACGCTCGCATATTTCCTGTCCCAGTTGACGTTGCTGTTGATTAATTTTCTCAATGGTCTGGCGGAGCAGGTTGGCAATTCTCCCAAGTTCATCGTTACCGGAGACAGGGATATCAGCATCGAGTTCACCATTGCTTAACTTGACAACGGCATCATTCAGTAACCGAAATCGGCGGATCATTCTGGGACGAATGTAGAGGTAATTTACCAGAATAACGAACAGTAAGGCGGTAACCATAGCTGCCAAAATCAATAGCCCGCTGATTTGCATTATTTTTTCCAATCGTAGATTGAATGTTTGTAATTGTTGATGGCTATTACCTAATTGCGTTTCTAATTGAGCACGTATTTGCGTAAATACACGCTCTTTATCCCCGATAGTACTCATGAGAGTTTGTTGAGCTTGTTGCCAGGCAGCCAGGGTTCCGGGTAGATAATTTTGCTGAGTACCCAGTTCCCACAAGGAATAAACTGTCTGGTGTAATGTGATGGTACTGGAATAAGAAGATAACGACCGCACATTTTCGTCAATGCTGTGTTTCAAAAAATTCAAATACTGAATATGTTGTTTCAACGCGTCTATATCTCTGCTATGCGTGTTAAGCATCTCCTTTAGCGTACTGACGATTTGGGTTTCTATATGTGAAAGTTCGAAAACGAGCTGCAATTCTTTTTGAATAGTTTGCTGAGCATTTTGCAAACTCTGTTTTTCGGGTAGATCTTTTCGTTGGCTGAGTTGATTTAGCAACGACGATTGTTGCCAACTTAAATCCTGGGTAAGTGAGTTGAGTTCATTATTAAAGTCATCATGCAGCCAGTTAACTCTTGAGGATATAACGTCGAGTTTTCCTTTTTCCTGATTGTTGTTGTTCAATGCGTTATCGAGCTTGTTAAGCAGTCTGTCACTACTGGCGACCTGTTGGTTAAGCGCACGTTGATGTACTGAATCAAGATGAGGATTAATGGCCTTAATTTTTTGTAGCCGTTGTTCAATTTGCTCCCTCACCTGAAGACGACTAGCGGTATTGGTTGTCTGTTGTAGCTCATTAAATTCGTTTACCAATGCGGTGAGGTTTTCTTCAAAAAGAAATGAAGCCTGAATCCTCGGGAAATAATCATCAAGCGCGTAGCGAACCTGAGAATTTTGTTCATACCAGGAATAGAGGCTGACTACGCTAACGAATAGCGTAAGAATGGCGCTAAAAACAAAGGCGAGCCGTAAGCTCGTCCCTATAGTATGTAGTTGTTTCACTTTAACGACTCAAGTTGTGTGTTCACCAATTGCTGCTGATGCAGGAAAAACTGCTGCCATGCCATGAGCTGAGCTTCACGAAAGCCTGATTGCAGTTCGAATTGCTGCAGGTACATGGCATTAACGGACTGCTCCGGGGTAACAGGAACTGCTGTTAATAATGCACGCACATCTGGCAATTTACGCTTAAGCCGATGTTCTGCGGCATATAATGATTTCCAGCTGTTTTGAAGTTCGGTAAGGCGAACAGTAATCGCATTATCAAATAACAATTGCACAAGCTTTTGGCGCTGCATAATCAACGGATAATCAAGGGAAGGAGAGGCAAATAATCGCAATTGTTGATCCGCGAGTGGAGTACCGGAGGGTAGCGGATATACCGGATACTTTCCTGAATCAGAATCGCTCAATGCCTGTTGTCCTTCCTGGCTCAACAAAAAATTAATAAAACGCCCCGCCTCCTGTGGGTGTTTACTGCCGTTTGCGATGGCAATAAACATTGGCGCTGCGCGAGAGTTGGGGAAATAACTGAAACGTAAAGTTGAATTATTAAGCAGTACGTTAGCGTAATTGTCGATGACTGGACCTGCGTCACCCAGCCCTGTACTGATCTTATTTGCTACGCCAAAGCTGCGAGATGAAATGGTAGCGAGATTACCGCCTATTTTCAGTAGCGTACCCCAACCATTACTCCATCCTTGTTGTTGCAGGAGATCTTCAATCATCAGATGTGTGGTATCTGAACGTGAAGGGCTGCTCATTAATAGTGTTCCTTGATAACGTGACCTGCTCAATTCCTTCCATGAAGTAGGCACTGGCTCATTTTTATCTTCCAGATGCGCCACATTGATCAGGATGCCATAGCCCGATACCGCAACCGCAACGGTGGTTGAACGAATAGATTCGGGGACTAACTTTCTGCTTGTTTCGATTTGATTATTAAAAGGCTGGAGCAGATTTTTACTTTGCAACCGCTGTAGCAACATGGGGGATGAACTCAGTACCAGATCAATATTTTCACCCAATGGATTTTCTAGCAGGCGCTCAATGGATGCACTGGTTCGGTTAAGCGTTCGGATTTTGGTTGCCAGTGGTTGTTTTTGCCATTGACTAATAATGTGTTCCGTCGCTTCCGAAGAAAGCGTTGTTGCAATCACCAGCTCTTGCGCTGAGGTGACATTGACGCATAAAACCCAACAGATTAATGCTCGTTGTATAATACGAATCATGTCAAAAATCCTATTAACGAGAGAAAAACTCTTACGCTGTAATTCATATCATTATCCGTTAGCTAATATACATAATGACTGTAAGACGCTGGTGTCAGTATCGGAAATTTCATTAATTCAGATGTAACGAGCGTCACTATATCCGGAAGCGGTTATCAAAAAAAGATCAATATTGCACATCTGAACATGTGTATCTTGCGGAAATAGCGATTGTTACAGCTATTTCCGGTAATTAATTTCGATATTCGTGCTATCGGATTCAGGCCCTGACCGGATTCTATAGTTTCTTTGCACCAGCCTTCAGAAGCCGGAACAATGGCTTTAACTTGAGCGCAAATGTGCTTATCACGAAGGATACCATGAAAATCCTTAATCCCTGCTGGTTGTTGAACGGTGATGAAAATTTTCATGTTGCGTAGCATGATCTTCCAACAGGGTAAAATCGAGTCTCTTCAATGATCACGTATATGGATGCAAAATATGTGACTGACCTCAAAAACTGAAAAAATTAATAAAAGTCATTATTTTTTTATTGGGGCTGTTGTAACCCGTTAATGCTGAAATAATGGCTTTGTTCTATTTTGAGATATAAAAATGGGAAAGAAATGGAACATGATATTTGTATTTTTGAGTCAGTTTTGACTCATATGCCCTGTATTGTAACTTAAACTCACTTGCTTCACTATCTTTAAAACCAATGAAGCAAGGGCTTTTGCAATACTCTTCAGAGAGTAGCAACTGGCATTGCTGTTTTAAATAACTCTATGAACTGGAAGGTGATATATGCTTTCTCTATTGAAACCTAAAGTGGCAACACATAAGGTTCCTGAAAGTGAAATAAAGAATACGTATAATCGTTATCGTATGCAGGCGCTATTTAGCGTATTTATCGGTTATCTTTCGTATTATATTGTCAGGAATAACTTTGTTCTTTCCACACCTTATTTAAAGCAAGATCTTAATCTGTCTGCGACTCAAATAGGTCTACTTAGCAGTTGTATGCTGATCGCCTACGGTATTAGTAAAGGGGTAATGAGTAGTCTGGCAGATAAAGCGAATCCTAAAGTCTATATGGCTGTGGGTTTGGTTCTTTGTGCTCTCGTTAACGTGGCGCTTGGATTTAGTTTTGCTTTCTGGATGTTTGCGGGACTTGTTGTTTTAAACGGTCTCTTTCAAGGGATGGGGGTTGGTCCTTCGTTTATTACAATAGCCAACTGGTTCCCTCGTAAAGAACGAGGCATCGTCGGTGCGGTCTGGAATATTTCACACAATGTCGGGGGCGGTATTGTTGCTCCGATTGTTGGTGGTGCATTTGCTGTGCTGGGGACTGAACACTGGAAAATAGCAACATATGTTGTTCCAGCGATTGTATCTGTTGTCATTGCTATAGTGGTACTGATGTCAGGTAAAGGTTCGCCCGTAAGTGAAGGTTTGCCGCCATTAAGCGAAATCGTCCCGGACGACGTCAGCATTAAAGCAAAAGATGATCGTGCGCCGGAAGATATGACGGCCTGGCAAATTTTTTGTACCTATGTGCTAAAAAACAAGAACGCATGGTTCGTCTCTTTCGTTGATGTTTTTGTCTATATGGTGCGTTTCGGAATTATCAGTTGGTTGCCTATTTACCTGTTAAGTGTGAAACATTTTACGAAGACTGAAATGAGCACGGCATTTTTAATCTTCGAATGGGCGGCGATTCCAACTACATTATTTGCTGGTTGGTTGAGTGATAAATTATTTCGTGGTCGCCGTATGCCACCCGCTATTATCAGTATGGTATTAATTTTCTTCTGCCTGCTGGGCTACTGGAAAAGTGACTCTCTGCTCTCTATTACCATTTTTGCTGCTTGCGTAGGCTGCCTTATCTATGTACCGCAGTTCCTGGCTTCTGTTCAGACAATGGAAATTGTCCCCAGTTTTGCCGTGGGTTCCGCAGTCGGTTTGCGTGGTTTTATGAGCTATATTCTTGGCGCAACGCTTGGAACAAGTCTGTTTGGTGTTATGGTCGATCAGGTTGGTTGGGATGGCGGTTTTTATCTTCTGCTTGCTGGTGTTATCTGCTGCATTATTTTCTGTACGTTAACGCACTTTGGCGCGATCGCCATGGAACGACAGCGTCAAAATGACGTTGCTGAGTTTTCGCAAGAGCTTCAGAGCAGCAAAAGTTAGATTTGGGGGGGGCCAATTATGATGCGATTGGCCCATTACCATGAAAACAGCGGCCATTCTTTAGCAACGGTAGTGAGTTGCGGCGCATCGAAAACGGCTTGCGGTGAGACTACTGTTTCTTCAAGTGGGATATTTTTGCCGTAGCGTTCTTTGAGCTTTGCCTGAACTAGCGGGTTACTCAGATCGAACTCTTTTAGTTTTTGCTGCTCACCCACGCGTATTCCCAGCGCGTTCTGATAAACCTTCCACACCACTTCCGAACAGTACTGGCGATCGTCGCTCCACGAGAAGCTGAAATCGTATGGTTTGCCGAGATAACGTTTTGCCGTTTGCGCCAATTTTTGTTGCTGTTCGGCGCTGAGTCCGCCTTCAACGCGGCGAACAACGTATTTGCCATTTTCACCGTGGGCGATCCACTGTTTGAGCGGGGTGTATTTCACCGGGCCGACCGCTTCAAAGACGTAGGGCTTTTTGTTACGCATCACCAACATACCGGTGTGGCTGTAATCGGAATGGGTTGCCAGTTGGATTGCTTTACTTTGCGATGAGCGAGAAATTTGAAAGATGATGTCGCCGGTTTGCGGTTGCCAGGCAAGGGCAGGCACAGAAACCAGCAGGCCGGGGAGCAGTAGCCTGTATTTCATAGTTAAACGTCCATGTATAAAAAGCGGTGGGTTAGAGCAGAACCGCTGACAACGTGCTCGTTGTTTATGCCGGATGCGGCGTGAACGCCTTATCCGGCCTGCAAGTTCGTGCAAATTCAATAAATTGCAATATGACGTAGGCCTGATAAGCGTAGCGCATCAGGCGATTCCACTCTCCGCGCCGCTCTTTTCCGCTTTAGTATTCCCACGTCTCCGGGTTAATCCCCATCTCACGCATGATCTCTTTTGCCGCTTCCGGGATTTCGTCGCTGCGCTCTTTACGCAGATCGGCATCATCCGGCAGAGGTTGCCCGGTAAAGGCATGCAGAAACGCTTCGCACAGCAGCTCGCTGTTAGTAGCGTGACGCAGGTTGTTCACCTGACGACGCGTGCGTTCATCGGTGAGGATTTTTAACACCTTAAGAGGAATGGAAACCGTAATCTTTTTGACTTGTTCACTCTTCTTACCGTGCTCAGCGTATGGGCTGATATATTCGCCGCTCCATTCAGCCATGAGATACTTAATCCTCTTCGTCAATAAATTGAGACCAGACCGCACAGTTTATAAGGGTACTGGTCATAAACCCGCATAGTTTACCGCACAGGCGCTACCGTGACATCGTGTAATGCGCCTGCCAGCGTGATAATGCATATAATTTTAACGGCAATTTCGGATTTGCTCAATCTATACGCAAAGAAGTTTAGATGTCCAGATGTATTGACGTCCATTAACACAATGTTTACTCTGGTGCCTGACATTTCACCAACAAAGCCCAGGAAACTTCATCACATGACGCGTAAACAGGCCACTATTGCAGTGCGTAGCGGGTTAAATGACGACGAACAGTATGGTTGCGTTGTCCCGCCTATCCATCTTTCCAGCACCTATAACTTTACCGGATTTAACGAACCACGCGCGCATGATTACTCGCGTCGCGGCAACCCAACGCGCGATGTGGTCCAGCGGGCGCTGGCAGAACTGGAAGGCGGTGCAGGTGCGGTGCTAACCAATACCGGCATGTCAGCTATTCACCTGGCCACGACTGTCTTTTTGAAACCCGGCGATCTGCTGGTTGCGCCGCACGACTGCTACGGCGGCAGCTATCGCCTGTTCGACAGCCTGGCGAAACGCGGTTGCTATCGCGTGTTGTTTGTTGATCAGGGCGATGAGCAGGCATTACGGGCGGCACTGGCAGAAAAACCTAAACTGGTGCTGGTAGAAAGCCCAAGTAATCCATTGTTACGCGTCGTGGATATTGCGAAAATCTGCCATCTGGCAAGGGAAGTCGGGGCGGTGAGCGTGGTGGATAACACCTTCTTAAGCCCGGCATTACAAAATCCACTGGCATTAGGTGCCGATCTGGTGTTGCATTCATGTACGAAATATCTGAACGGTCACTCAGACGTGGTGGCGGGCGTGGTGATTGCTAAAGATCCAGATGTTGTCACCGAACTGGCCTGGTGGGCAAACAATATTGGCGTAACGGGCGGCGCGTTTGACAGCTATCTGCTGCTGCGCGGTCTGCGTACTCTGGTGCCGCGTATGGAGCTGGCTCAGCGTAACGCGCAGGCGATTGTGAAATATCTGCAAACCCAGCCGTTGGTGAAAAAACTTTATCACCCATCGCTGCCGGAAAATCAGGGGCATGAAATTGCCGTGCGCCAGCAAAAAGGCTTTGGCGCAATGTTGAGTTTTGAGCTGGATGGCGATGAGCAAACGCTGCGTCGTTTCTTGGGCGGGCTGTCGTTGTTTACGCTGGCGGAATCGTTAGGGGGAGTGGAAAGTTTAATCTCTCACGCCGCAACCATGACACATGCAGGCATGGCGCCAGAAGCGCGTGCTGCCGCCGGGATCTCCGAGACGCTGTTGCGTATCTCCACCGGTATAGAAGATGGCGAAGATTTAATTGCCGACCTGGAAAATGGCTTCCGGGCTGCAAACAAGGGGTAAAAATGAGTGTGATTGCGCAGGCAGGGGCGAAAGGTCGTCAACTGCATAAATTTGGTGGCAGTAGTCTGGCTGATGTGAAGTGTTATTTGCGTGTCGCGGGCATTATGGCGGAGTACTCTCAGCCCGACGATATGATGGTGGTTTCCGCCGCCGGTAGCACCACTAACCAGTTGATTAACTGGTTGAAACTAAGCCAGACCGATCGTCTCTCTGCGCATCAGGTTCAACAAACGCTACGTCGTTATCAATGCGATCTGATTAGCGGCCTGTTACCCGCTGAAGAAGCTGATAGCCTTATTAGCGCCTTTGTCAGCGATCTTGAACGCCTGGCGGCGTTGCTCGACAGCGGTATTAACGACGCGGTGTATGCGGAAGTGGTGGGTCACGGTGAAGTGTGGTCGGCGCGCCTGATGTCTGCGGTGCTTAACCAACAAGGACTGCCTGCGGCCTGGCTTGATGCCCGCGAGTTTTTACGTGCTGAACGCGCCGCACAACCGCAGGTTGATGAAGGCCTTTCGTACCCGTTGCTGCAACAACTGCTGGTGCAGCATCCGGGCAAACGTCTGGTAGTGACCGGGTTTATCAGCCGTAACAACGCCGGTGAAACGGTGCTGCTGGGGCGTAACGGTTCTGACTATTCCGCTACCCAAATCGGTGCGCTGGCGGGTGTTTCTCGCGTAACCATCTGGAGCGACGTCGCCGGGGTATACAGCGCCGACCCGCGTAAAGTGAAAGATGCCTGCCTGCTGCCGTTGCTGCGTCTTGATGAGGCCAGCGAGCTGGCTCGTCTGGCGGCACCTGTCCTCCACGCCCGTACTTTACAGCCAGTTTCTGGCAGCGAAATTGACCTGCAACTGCGCTGTAGCTACACGCCGGATCAAGGCTCTACACGCATTGAACGCGTGCTGGCTTCCGGTACAGGAGCGCGTATTGTCACCAGCCATGATGATGTTTGTTTGATTGAGTTTCAGGTGCCCGCCAGCCAGGACTTCAAACTGGCGCATAAAGAAATCGACCAGATCCTGAAACGCGCGCAGGTGCGCCCACTGGCGGTTGGCGTACATAACGATCGCCAGTTGCTGCAATTTTGCTACACCTCTGAAGTGGCTGACAGCGCCCTGAAAATCCTCGACGAAGCGGGATTACCTGGCGAACTGCGTCTGCGTCAGGGGCTGGCGCTGGTGGCGATGGTCGGGGCGGGCGTCACCCGTAACCCGCTGCATTGCCACCGCTTCTGGCAGCAACTGAAAGGCCAGCCGGTCGAATTTACCTGGCAGTCGGATGACGGTATCAGCCTGGTGGCAGTACTGCGTACCGGCCCGACCGAAAGCCTGATCCAGGGGTTGCATCAGTCCGTATTTCGCGCGGAAAAACGCATTGGCCTGGTTCTGTTCGGCAAGGGCAATATCGGTTCCCGCTGGCTGGAACTGTTTGCCCGTGAGCAGAGCACGCTTTCGGCGCGTACCGGCTTTGAATTTGTGCTGGCAGGCGTAGTGGACAGTCGCCGCAGTCTGTTGAGCTATGACGGGCTGGACGCCAGCCGCGCGTTAGCGTTCTTCAATGATGAAGCCGTCGAGCAGGATGAAGAGTCGCTGTTCCTGTGGATGCGCGCCCATCCGTATGATGATTTAGTGGTGCTGGACGTTACCGCCAGCCAGCAGCTTGCCGATCAATATCTTGATTTCGCCAGCCACGGTTTCCACGTCATCAGTGCCAACAAACTGGCGGGAGCCAGCGACAGCAATAAATATCGCCAGATCCACGACGCCTTCGAAAAAACCGGGCGTCACTGGCTGTACAACGCTACCGTCGGCGCAGGCTTGCCGATCAACCATACCGTGCGCGATCTGATCGACAGCGGCGATACTATTTTGTCGATCAGCGGGATCTTCTCCGGCACGCTCTCCTGGCTGTTCCTGCAATTCGACGGTAGCGTGCCGTTTACCGAGCTGGTGGATCAGGCATGGCAGCAAGGGTTAACTGAACCTGACCCGCGTGATGACCTTTCCGGCAAAGACGTGATGCGCAAGCTGGTGATTCTGGCGCGTGAAGCAGGTTACAACATCGAACCGGATCAGGTGCGTGTGGAGTCGCTGGTGCCTGCTCATTGCGAAGGCGGCAGCATCGACCATTTCTTTGAAAATGGCGATGAGCTGAACGAGCAGATGGTACAACGGCTGGAAGCTGCCCGCGAAATGGGGCTGGTGCTACGCTACGTGGCGCGTTTCGATGCCAACGGCAAAGCGCGTGTTGGTGTGGAAGCGGTGCGGGAAGATCACCCGCTGGCATCACTGCTGCCATGCGATAACGTCTTCGCCATCGAAAGCCGCTGGTATCGCGATAACCCGCTGGTGATCCGTGGACCAGGCGCAGGGCGCGATGTCACCGCTGGGGCGATTCAGTCGGATATTAATCGTCTGGCGCAGTTGTTGTAAGTTCAGGAGCCCAATTAGGCATGATGCACATGCTTGTTGGGCTTATGGCCTTTAACACAATTTACCTAATTATCATTGAGTTGTAAGCCGGATAAGGTGTTCACACTGCATCCGGCAAGAAACAATAAATCCGTCTGCCAGGTTTCTTGTAATTCCCATCCTGAATCTTTTTCATCTTCCCTGATTTTTCCTCACCATCATTGGTCATTTTTCGGTTGACGCCCCTCGGCTTTTCCTTCATCTTTACATCTGGACGTCTAAATGGATAGATGTTCACAACACAACATATAACTACAAGCGATTGATGAGGTAAGGTATGAGCTTTTTTCACGCCAGCCAGCGGGATGCCCTGAATCAGAGCCTGGCAGAAGTCCAGGGGCAGATTAACGTTTCTTTCGAGTTTTTCCCGCCGCGTACCAGTGAAATGGAGCAGACCCTGTGGAACTCCATTGATCGCCTTAGCAGCCTGAAACCGAAGTTTGTGTCGGTGACCTATGGCGCGAACTCCGGCGAGCGCGACCGTACACACAGCATCATTAAAGGCATTAAAGATCGCACCGGTCTGGAAGCTGCGCCGCATCTCACCTGCATTGATGCGACGCCTGACGAGCTGCGGACCATCGCCCGCGACTACTGGAATAACGGCATTCGCCATATTGTGGCGCTGCGTGGCGACCTGCCGCCGGGAAGCGGTAAGCCGGAAATGTATGCCTCTGACCTGGTGACGCTGTTAAAAGAAGTGGCGGATTTCGATATCTCCGTGGCGGCGTATCCGGAAGTTCACCCGGAGGCGAAAAGTGCCCAGGCCGATTTGCTTAACCTGAGACGTAAAGTCGATGCCGGCGCCAACCGTGCGATTACTCAATTCTTCTTCGATGTCGAAAGCTACCTGCGTTTTCGCGATCGCTGCGTCTCGGCGGGTATCGATGTGGAAATTATTCCGGGCATTTTGCCGGTCTCTAACTTTAAGCAGGCGAAGAAATTTGCCGACATGACCAACGTGCGTATTCCGGCGTGGATGGCGCAAATGTTTGACGGTCTGGATGACGATGCCGAAACCCGCAAGCTGGTGGGTGCGAATATCGCCATGGACATGGTGAAGATTTTAAGCCGGGAAGGAGTGAAAGATTTCCACTTCTATACGCTTAACCGCGCTGAAATGAGTTACGCGATTTGCCATACGCTGGGTGTTCGACCTGGTTTATAAGCATTGTGTCTTTTGTGAAAATCACACAGTGATTACAAATTTTAAACAGAGCACAAAATGCTGCCTCTAAATGAGGGTGGGAAAATAAGGTAGTCAGCCTTGTTTTCTCCCTTCTCCCTTGAAGGATGTGAAGCTAAAACACTTTTTTATAAAGTATTTGTCCTAAATCGGACATAATCAAAAAGGCTTAATTACGATCAATTTGATCTACATCTCTTTAACCAACAATATGTAAGATCTCAACTATCGCATCCGTGGATTAATTCAATTATAACTTCTCTCTAACGCTGTGTATCGTAACGGTAACACTGTAGAGGGGAGCACATTGATGAGCACGTCAGACGATATCCATAACACGACAGCCACTGGCAAATGCCCGTTCCATCAGGGCGGTCATGACCAGAGCGCAGGTGGGGGTACAACCACTCGCGACTGGTGGCCAAATCAACTCCGTGTTGACCTGTTAAACCAACATTCTAATCGTTCTAACCCGCTGGGTGAGGACTTTGACTACCGCAAAGAATTCAGCAAATTAGATTACTACGGCCTGAAAAAAGATCTGAAAGCCCTGCTGACAGAATCTCAGCCGTGGTGGCCAGCCGACTGGGGCAGCTATGCGGGCTTATTTATTCGTATGGCCTGGCACGGCGCGGGGACTTACCGTTCCATCGACGGACGCGGCGGCGCAGGTCGTGGTCAGCAACGTTTTGCACCGCTGAACTCCTGGCCGGATAACGTAAGCCTTGATAAAGCGCGTCGCCTGTTGTGGCCAATCAAACAGAAATATGGTCAGAAAATCTCCTGGGCAGATCTGTTTATCCTCGCGGGTAACGTGGCGCTGGAAAACTCCGGCTTCCGTACCTTCGGGTTTGGTGCCGGTCGTGAAGACGTCTGGGAACCGGATCTCGACGTTAACTGGGGTGATGAAAAAGCCTGGCTGACCCACCGTCATCCAGAAGCACTGGCGAAAGCACCACTGGGTGCAACCGAGATGGGGCTGATTTACGTTAACCCGGAAGGCCCGGATCACAGCGGCGAACCGCTTTCTGCGGCAGCAGCTATCCGTGCGACCTTCGGCAACATGGGCATGAACGACGAAGAAACCGTGGCGCTGATTGCGGGTGGTCATACGCTGGGTAAAACCCACGGTGCCGGTCCGACATCTAACGTTGGCCCTGACCCGGAAGCTGCACCGATTGAAGAACAAGGTTTAGGCTGGGCGAGCACTTACGGCAGCGGCGTTGGCGCAGATGCCATCACCTCTGGTCTGGAAGTGGTCTGGACGCAGACACCGACCCAGTGGAGCAACTATTTCTTCGAAAACCTGTTCAAATATGAGTGGGTACAGACCCGCAGCCCGGCTGGCGCAATCCAGTTCGAAGCGGTAGACGCACCGGAAATTATCCCGGATCCGTTTGATCCGTCGAAGAAACGTAAGCCGACGATGCTGGTGACCGACCTGACGCTGCGTTTTGATCCAGAGTTTGAGAAGATCTCTCGTCGCTTCCTCAACGATCCGCAGGCGTTCAACGAAGCCTTTGCCCGTGCCTGGTTCAAACTGACGCACAGGGATATGGGGCCGAAATCTCGCTACATCGGGCCGGAAGTACCGAAAGAAGATCTGATCTGGCAAGATCCGCTGCCGCAGCCGATCTACAACCCGACCGAACAAGACATTATCAGTCTGAAATTTGCGATTGCGGATTCTGGTCTGTCTGTCAGTGAGCTGGTATCGGTGGCCTGGGCGTCTGCTTCTACTTTCCGTGGTGGCGACAAACGCGGTGGCGCCAACGGTGCGCGTCTGGCATTAGCACCGCAGCGCGACTGGGATGTGAACGCCGCAGCCGTTCGTGCTCTGCCAGTTCTGGAGAAAATCCAGAAAGAGTCTGGCAAAGCCTCGCTGGCGGATATCATCGTGCTGGCAGGTGTGGTTGGCGTAGAGAAAGCCGCAAGCGCCGCAGGGTTGAGCATTCATGTACCATTTGCGCCGGGTCGTGTCGATGCGCGTCAGGATCAGACTGACATCGAGATGTTCGAGCTGCTGGAGCCGATTGCTGACGGCTTCCGTAACTATCGCGCCCGTCTGGATGTTTCCACCACCGAGTCGCTGCTGATTGATAAAGCACAGCAACTGACGCTGACCGCGCCGGAAATGACCGCGCTGGTGGGCGGGATGCGTGTACTGGGTGCCAACTTCGATGGCAGTAAAAACGGCGTCTTCACTGACCGCGTGGGCGTATTGAGCAATGACTTCTTCGTGAACTTGCTGGATATGCGTTACGAGTGGAAAGCGACCGACGAATCGAAAGAGCTTTTCGAAGGCCGTGACCGTGAAACCGGCGAAGTGAAATACACGGCCAGCCGTGCGGATCTGGTGTTTGGTTCTAACTCTGTCCTGCGCGCGGTGGCGGAAGTTTACGCCAGCAGCGATGCCCACGAGAAGTTTGTTAAAGACTTCGTGGCAGCATGGGTGAAAGTCATGAACCTCGACCGTTTCGACCTGCTGTAATCTGACCTCCTTCAGCGACTGCCTTTCAGGCAGTCGCTGAAGTTTCTTTACCGGCGTATAGTGTCGCTAACAAAACTACTACACGCTGGATCTCTCATGCCTACTACGGGAAAGAGCAACCCACTGGCAATCAGTGGCCTGGTTGTGCTCACACTTATCTGGAGTTATAGCTGGATTTTCATGAAGCAAGTCACCAGCTACATCGGTGCCTTCGACTTCACCGCCTTACGCTGCATTTTCGGCGCTCTCGTTTTATTCATCGTCCTTTTATTACGTGGTCGCGGAATGCGCCCGACGCCGTTTAAATACACCTTAGCCATTGCCCTGTTACAAACCTGTGGGATGGTTGGCTTGGCGCAGTGGGCGCTGGTCAGCGGCGGAGCGGGGAAAGTGGCGATCCTGAGTTATACCATGCCGTTCTGGGTGGTGATTTTTGCGGCGTTGTTTCTTGGTGAACGACTGCGACGCGGGCAATATTTCGCGATTCTGATTGCTGCCGTTGGTTTATTGCTGGTGTTGCAGCCGTGGCAACTCGATTTCTCCTCGATGAAAAGTGCCATGCTGGCAATCCTCTCCGGTGTTAGTTGGGGGGCGAGCGCGATTGTTGCTAAACGCCTTTATGCCCGCCATCCGCGCGTGGATTTATTGTCGTTAACATCCTGGCAGATGCTTTATGCGGCGCTGGTGATGAGTGCGGTCGCGTTACTGGTGCCACAACGTGAAATTGACTGGCAACCCACCGTGTTCTGGGCGCTGGCCTACAGTGCGATTCTGGCGACGGCGCTGGCCTGGAGCTTATGGTTGTTCGTGCTGAAAAACTTACCCGCCAGTATTGCCAGCTTAAGTACTCTGGCAGTTCCCGTTTGCGGGGTACTGTTTTCGTGGTGGCTGCTCGGTGAGAATCCCGGCGCGGTTGAAGGTAGCGGTATTGTGCTGATTGTGCTGGCACTGGCGCTGGTGAGCCGTAAGAAAAAAGAAGCCGTCAGCGTAAAAAGGATCTGAAGCGTATCTTCATGGGTGCTATCGCTTATTTCGTAAAATAGCGGTAGTGCCCGACAATCCGCCAGCTAAACAGCACATCTTCCTCCTGTGCGCCTGCGCCAATGTTATGTATCACCAGCGGCGTACCGTCGCGGGCGAAGCCATCTGACACCACCCCAATATGCGCCAGCCCGTTATCTAATCGCCAGGAGACAATATCGCCCGCTTGATAGTCACTGGGGTTCTTGCTGGTGGGACGTGTTTTATCGTGGCGGGTAAACCAGGTTTCCAGATTAGGCACCCGACGGTGATCGATGTTGCTGTCCGGGCGCTTTAACTGCCACTTTTGTGGATAATCGGCAAAATACTTCGCCATATCTTCGTGAACCAGTTTCTGCAAATCGACCTTCTGGCTGCGCAATGCACGGATCACCACATCGGAACATACACCGCGTTCTTGCGGGACATCACCGCCAGGATAGGTAAGCTGCATATACGCCGGATCGTAAAATAGCGTGCTGCCGATTTGCTGTCTGGCACCGTCTGCGATGGCAAGGTTGGTGTTGGTCTGGATTTGTACCACGGTTGGTGGAACGGTGGGAGATTTTAAGGAGTGGCTGGTAAATCCCGTCAGAAGACTGACCAACGCGAGTGAAGCTTTCATCTGTTTCGTCCGTGAAAATAATCGTCGCAGATTCGACCTTCCGGGCGTTTGAATGTTCTGTGGGGAAAATGTCCAGAAGCGGATAAAAAAACTCCGAACAATGCGGAATTTCAGATGGGTGACAAAGTAAAAAAGTGTCCGGACGGTTCCCTCACATCTTTGGGGAGAGGGCGAGGGGGAAAACCGTGCCCTCAGTGACGAATGAGCCAGTTTGGCAGCAATTTCCAACACCCGGACAACGCAGGTGTTTCAGACGGGCGACAATGTATAAAACGTGCCCGGACGGTCCCCTCGCCCCTTTGGGGAGAGGGTTAGGGTGAGGGGAACAAACCAGCTCCGGCGCGACCCCGGCAAGGGGGAATACCGTGCCCACTTTGCCTGCAATCTCAAACTCCCGGACAAGCCGGGAGTTTGGCATAGGTTATTCCCACTCTTGCAGGAAACGCTGTCCGTACTGGTCGGCTACCAGCAGTGCGGCGTAAACCTGATCTGGCGTTGCGCCGCCTGGCATGTTGTGAATAGTTTCACCTTCTGCACAAGATGCTTCTGCGACAATCCGCATTTTCGCCGGAATATCTTCTTTAATATCCAGTTGCGCCAGGGTAATTGGCAGACCAACGGCATGACACAGCGCCGCTACGGTTTCGATTTCCTCAACCGGTGCGTTTTCCAGCACCAGTTGTGTCAGCGTACCGAACGCCACTTTTTCACCGTGATAATAGTGATGCGCGTCCGGGATAGCGGTCAGGCCGTTATGCACCGCGTGTGCCGCAGCCAGACCACCGCTTTCAAAGCCTACACCGCTCAAATAGGTATTCGCTTCAATCACGCGCTCCAGCGCCGGAGTTACCACATGCTGTTCGGCAGCAAGCATCGCTTTTTCGCCTTCTTCCAGCAGGGTGTTGTAGCACAGTTCAGCCAGCGCCAGCGCGGCCTGGGTGCACTTGCCGCCCGCCATCGTGGTCGCGCCACTGCGAGAGCAGGCACGTGCTTCAAACCAGGTTGCCAGCGCATCGCCGATACCCGCCGCTAACAGACGTGCAGGTGCGCCAGCAACGATTTTTGTATCCACAATGACGCGTTCCGGGTTGTTCGGCAGCAGCAGATAGCGGTCAAACTCACCATCATCGGTGTAGATAACAGACAGTGCGCTACACGGTGCGTCGGTAGAGGCTATGGTCGGTGCGATTGCTACCGGAACGCCCATAAAGTGCGCCAGTGCTTTGGCGGTATCGAGAGTTTTGCCACCACCGATACCGAGAATTGCGCCACACTGAGCTGTTTCCGCAATGCCGCGCAGACGGTCGATCTCATTTTGCGAACATTCACCGCCAAACGGCGCAATTTCTACTACCAGTCCAGCATCTTTAAAGCTTTTCTCGACAGTGGATTGAGCAAAGCCTAAAACAAATTTGTCACCCACCACTAACCAGCGTTCCGCCAGTGGCTTCAGGTATTCGCCCAGACGATTAATGACATCTGCGCCCTGGATGTATTTACCCGGTGATTGAATAATGCGGTCCATAATTGCTCCTTTAGAGATGAGTAGTGCCAAATGCGGCGTTCCAGTCGTGTTCGAACTTCTCTATTGCTGACTCTACCGCAGGCGTGTTGAGCATTTGTTGCGCTACATCTAAGGGCAGGGTGATGGATTCACATCCTGCCAGCAAACAATCCAGCGCCTGACGCGGTGTTTTAAAGCTGGCAGCCAGCACCATGCTTTCTGGCGCGTGCATTTCCAGCAATGCTTGCAACTCCTGAACCGTGCGAATACCGTCACCGCCCTGGGCGTCTACGCGGTTAACATACGGAGCAACATATTTGGCGCCTGCCAGCGCGGCTAATAACCCTTGTGCGGCGCTATATACAGCGGTGCCAAGCGTAGTAATACCTTCTTTTTTCAGTATTTTAATTGCTGCCAGACCTTCGGCGGTTACCGGGATTTTCACCACGATGCCCGGAATGGCGTCGCGCAGACGCTTCGCTTCTTCCACCATACCCTGCGCGTCACGGCTCATGGTCTGAGCAAACAGAATGCCCTCATCACCAATCGCTTTTTGCAGACGCGGCAGCACTTCCCAGATGGACTCCTTGCTGGCAGCGATAATGCTCGGGTTAGTTGTCACCCCGGCAATCGGGAATATGCGTGCCAGACGTTCGACTTCTGCGACGTTAGCGGTGTCCAGATACAGTTCCATGATGTTTCCTTTTACAGTTCCAGTTCATGTTGCAGCAGGCTGGCGATAGCGTCGGCAGAGGCGGCGTTAACCAGCGCGTTACGGAATTCTTCGTGCATGATGCGACGAGCGAGGCGCGAGAAAATGCGCATATGCTGATCGCCCGCAGCGTGTTTGTTCAGCGTTAACATAATGATGAATTGCGCTTCATCATCGCCCCAGCGCACCGGCGCTTGCAGACGCGCCACGCTGATGGTGGATTGCTCAATATGTTCTGATTTGCTGTGTGGAATGGCAAAACTAAAGCCCAGACCGGTAGAGAAAACGGCCTCGCGCGCCCACAAGTCGGCTTCCAGTTTACGCGGATAGCGGCAGCGCCCTGCCAGCAGCAGGTTATCGGTCATGCTTTTGAGCACTTCTTCTTTGCTGCGCCAGTCGCTTTCCAGCGTGATGCACTCAGCGGTGACCAGCGGTGCGTCCTGTTGTGTCATGCGGAATTGTGCCAGCAGGTGTTCCACTTCCAGCGAAGTACGGCAGGCCATTGCCTGGTTGAGCAACTGGCGGCACTCACGGCTATCAAGTTGCGCCATTCGCGCTTTCGCCGCCGGAATTGACGGTGCGCTCATGCTGAGTTCATCCAGCCCTAAACCGACCAGCAACGGCAGCACTGAACCTTTCGCTCCCAGTTCACCGCACAGACCAATCCATTTCCCCTGGCGATGCACCGCCTGCACGGCGTAATCGAGCGCCCGCAAGAAGGCCGGATTCAGGCTGTTGTAGTGACGAGTAACCTTAGCGTTATCGCGATCCACTGCCAGCAGATATTGCGTCAGGTCATTACTACCAATACTAAAGAAATCAATCTCTTCGCAGCATTGATCGATGATGAACATCACCGACGGCACTTCCAGCATAATGCCGAGCTGGATCTTCTCATCAAACGGAATGTGTTCGTTACGTAGTTGCTGTTTGGCTTCTGCCAGTTTTTCTTTCACCCATAAGATCTCTTCCATTGAGGAGATCATCGGGATCATGATTTTCAGGCTGCCGTGAGCGGAGGCGCGCAGGATCGAGCGTAGTTGTGTGGTAAATAACGACGCGTATTCTTCATAAATACGCACGGCGCGATAACCGAGGAACGGGTTAGCTTCTGCGGGAATGTTCAGATAATCAACGGGTTTGTCACCGCCAATGTCCATGGTACGCACAATAATGCTGCGCCCGTTGGCGGACTCCAGCGCCTGACAAAAAATGTTGTACAGCTCGCTTTCGCCCGGTGCGCTGGTGCGATCCATATAGAGCATTTCAGTGCGGAACAGGCCAACACCTTCCGCACCATTGCCAAATGCGGCCTGCGCTTCCACGGAGTGGGCGATGTTAGCGGCAATTTCAATGCGGATACCGTCAGCGGTGCGGGCTTGCTGGGTCAGCCAGACACGTTGCTGTTCACGCAGTGCGTCCTGTACGCGGGCTTCTTGTTGATAATAACGCGCTACCGCGTCTGTCGGTTCGACCACAATCGCCCCGGCGTTGCCGTCTATATAAATCGTTTGCTGCTGCCACGGAGTAAGCGTGTCGATATCCACGCCAACCAGTGTCGGAATGTTGAACGAACGGGCAAGAATTACCGTATGTGACGTGGTGCCGCCGCTTTTAAGTAACAAACCTTTGAGGTGATTTTTATCCAGTTCGAGGAACTGGCTGGGGGTCAGTTCATCAGCCATACAAATGGCGGGCTGCGTCAGTTTGCCCGGTGCTGGAAAGCGTTGTTCACCGTAAATTTGCTGGAGTAACTGGAAGCAGACATCGCGCACATCCAGCGCACGTTCTTGCAGATAGCTGCTGCTGGAGCGGGAGAACTCTTCGCAAAAGTGATTCGCACTGGCAACAATCGCTTCGGCGCAGCTTAATCCCTCGCTGACGCCTGCCAGTAAGTGGTGACGCAAAGATGTATCGCTCGCTAATGAACGGTGCGCTTCCAGAATCGCGCTGGTGGCGCCGTCGCTATCCAGCAGACGAAACTCAATATTTTTCAGTACCAGTGTCAGGCCGTTTTCCAGTGCGGATTGCTCGGCGTCAACGTCTTTGGCTGCGGGAAGATTACCCAGCGCGTTAAGATCTAAAGAAGAGATCGGCGTCAGAATGCCACCTGCGCTACCGCTGCATACGGTGCGGGCGCGGATAATTCTCGGATTCAGGTTGGTCAGTGAAACCGGCAACGGCTCCAGTTCGTCAGATTTAACTTCCGCCAGCGGCGCGTCGCAGTGGGGAAATTCATCGCGCAGCCATTGGCTTAAACGCTGGTGCGCTTCCTGTTCGTCGGCTCCGGAAATCAGTAACTGGCAGTTATCGCCCACCAGCGTGTCGGTGCCAATCAGCGCCAGTGCGCTTTTGGCGTTGCCTTTGCGATCGGTGCGCAGGTTATGCCACTCAATTTGTGATGAAAAAGTATTACACAGCGTTTCAACGTGGCTTGCCGGACGTGCATGTACGCCGTTAGGTAGCTCACAAATAAATTCTACAATCAGGGCCATTGCCTTTCTCCCGGTACGGTTTTCTGTTTACAGGATAAGAGCGCACGGCAACGGCCTGCCATGTGACAAATCTGCCAAAAGCTGGACAAATGTAATGTAACCGCCAATTTGCGACGCGTCTCACAAGACGCGCTACTCCGGCATGATTCCGAGTTAACGCAAGTTATGAGGCGGATCGCATTTTTGTACTGACATTACAAAAGTCCAGTAAATGGCCTTTTTATCCACTGTTTGACCTGCTTGCGATTGCCTATTGTTTCTCCCATCAAAAAATATGGACATAGGCTTGGGTAAGCCTGGGAGCGACTTATGAATGAGTTGGTACAGATCCTGAAAAACACTCGTCAGCACTTAATGACGGGCGTTTCACACATGATTCCCTTCGTGGTATCGGGCGGTATTTTGCTGGCGGTTTCCGTCATGTTGTATGGCAAAGGCGCAGTGCCGGATGCCGTAGCCGATCCGAATCTGAAAAAACTGTTTGATATCGGCGTTGCGGGTTTGACGCTGATGGTGCCTTTCCTCGCCGCTTACATTGGTTACTCCATTGCAGAGCGTTCTGCGCTGGCTCCGTGCGCTATCGGTGCCTGGGTCGGCGACAGCTTTGGTGCGGGTTTCTTTGGTGCGCTGATCGCCGGGATTATCGGCGGCATCGTGGTGCATTACCTGAAGAAAATTCCGGTGCATAAAGTTCTGCGTTCTGTCATGCCCATCTTCATTATCCCAATCGTCGGCACACTGATTACCGCTGGCGTCATGATGTGGGGGCTGGGCGAGCCGGTGGGTGCGTTGACTAACAGCCTGACCCAGTGGCTTCAGGGAATGCAGCAGGGCAGCATTGTTATGCTGGCGGTGATCATGGGATTGATGCTGGCGTTCGATATGGGCGGCCCGGTTAACAAAGTGGCTTATGCATTCATGCTGATTTGCGTTGCTCAGGGGGTTTATACCGTGGTGGCCATTGCCGCTGTGGGTATTTGTATCCCGCCGCTGGGTATGGGGCTGGCGACGTTGATTGGTCGTAAAAATTTCTCCGCTGAAGAGCGCGAAACGGGTAAAGCGGCGCTGGTGATGGGGTGTGTTGGCGTCACTGAAGGGGCGATTCCTTTCGCCGCCGCCGATCCGTTACGTGTGATCCCTTCCATCATGGTCGGTTCTGTTTGTGGCACGGTGACCGCAGCAATGGTCGGTGCGCAGTGCTATGCAGGCTGGGGTGGTCTGATTGTGCTGCCGGTGGTTGAAGGTAAGTTGGGTTATATCGCAGCAGTGGCTGTCGGGGCGGTTGTGACGGCAGTCTGCGTGAACGTGCTGAAAAGTCTGGCGCGTAAAAATGGGTCTTCGGCTGATGAGAAGGAAGATGACCTGGATCTGGATTTTGAAATTAATTAATTGAGGAACGAGCCATGACGAAAATTATTGCAGTAACCGCATGTCCTTCAGGTGTTGCCCATACCTATATGGCAGCAGAGGCGCTGGAAAGTGCCGCGAAAGCGAAAGGCTGGGAAGTGAAAGTAGAAACCCAGGGGTCAATTGGTCTGGAAAATGAACTGACAGCGGAAGACGTGGCGAGCGCCGATATGGTGATTCTGACCAAAGATATCGGCATCAAATTTGAAGAGCGTTTTGCTGGCAAGACTATCGTGCGCGTCAACATCAGCGACGCGGTAAAACGCGCTGAAGCCATCATGAACAAAATCGAAGCCCATCTGGCACAGACTGCTTAAGTTTTTAGCCCGCCTGAAACGGCGGGCTTGTTTTTTCCCTACAGGAGTTCCTCATGACGAATCGTATCTCTCGCCTTAAAACTGCGCTGTTTGCCAATACCCGTGAAATCTCGCTGGAGCGGGCGCTGCTTTATACCGCCAGCCATAAGCAAACCGAAGGCGAACCTGTGATTATTCGTCGGGCAAAAGCCACGGCGTATATCCTGGAACACGTTGAAATTTCGATTCGTGATGAAGAACTGATTGCCGGTAACCGCACCGTAAAACCTCGCGCCGGGATTATGTCACCGGAAATGGATCCTTACTGGTTGCTGAAAGAGCTGGAGCAATTCCCGACGCGACCGCAGGATCGCTTTGCTATCAGTGAAGAAGATAAACGTATCTACCGCGAAGAGTTGTTCCCGTACTGGGAAAAACGTTCGATGAAAGATTTCATCAACGGGCAGATGACGGATGAAGTAAAAGCCGCAACCAGCACGCAGATTTTCAGCATCAACCAGACGGATAAAGGTCAGGGGCATATCATTATTGATTATCCGCGCCTGCTGAATCACGGGCTGGGTGAGCTGGTGGCGCAGATGCAGCAACATTGTCAGCAACAGCCGGATAATCACTTTTATCAGGCCGCGCTGTTACTGCTGGAAGCTTCACAAAAACACATTTTGCGTTACGCCGAACTGGCGGAAACGATGGCGGCAAACTGCACCGATGCCCAGCGTCGCGAAGAATTGCTGACTATTGCGGAGATCTCCCGCCATAACGCGCAACATAAGCCGCAGACGTTCTGGCAGGCGTGCCAGTTGTTCTGGTACATGAACATCATTCTGCAATACGAATCCAACGCCAGTTCGCTGTCGTTAGGGCGCTTCGACCAGTATATGTTGCCGTTCTATCAGACATCATTAACCCAGGGCGAAGACCCGGCGTTCCTGAAAGAACTGCTCGAATCTTTATGGGTGAAGTGCAACGACATCGTGCTGTTACGCTCCACCAGCAGCGCGCGCTATTTCGCAGGTTTCCCGACCGGCTATACCGCGCTGCTCGGCGGTTTAACGGAAAACGGACGTAGTGCGGTGAACGTGCTTTCGTTCCTCTGCCTCGACGCCTATCAAAGCGTGCAATTACCGCAACCGAACCTGGGCGTGCGCACTAACGCCTTGATCGACACGCCGTTCCTGATGAAAACCGCAGAAACCATTCGCCTCGGCACCGGTATTCCGCAAATCTTTAACGATGAAGTGGTGGTGCCAGCGTTCCTCAACCGTGGCGTTTCGCTGGAAGATGCGCGCGACTATTCAGTGGTCGGTTGCGTGGAGTTGTCTATTCCTGGCAGAACTTACGGCTTGCACGACATCGCGATGTTTAACCTGCTGAAAGTGATGGAAATTTGTCTGCATGAAAATGAAGGCAATGCTGCGCTGACTTATGAAGGTTTACTGGAACAGATCCGCGCCAAGATTAGCCACTACATCACCCTAATGGTTGAAGGCAGCAATATTTGTGATATCGGCCATCGCGACTGGGCGCCAGTGCCGCTGCTTTCGTCGTTTATCAGCGATTGTCTGGAAAAAGGCCGCGATATTACCGATGGCGGCGCGCGTTATAACTTCTCCGGCGTACAGGGGATCGGTATTGCCAACCTGAGCGATTCTCTCCATGCGTTGAAAGGGATGGTTTTTGATCAACAGCGTTTAAGTTTTGACGAATTGTTGTCGGTATTAAAAGCCAACTTCGCAACGCCCGAAGGCGAAAAAGTTCGCGCTCGCTTAATTAACCGCTTTGAGAAATACGGCAACGATATCGACGAGGTGGATAACATTAGCGCCGAACTGCTGCGCCACTACTGCAAAGAAGTGGAAAAATACCAGAACCCGCGCGGTGGCTACTTCACGCCGGGGTCGTATACCGTTTCTGCTCACGTCCCGTTGGGATCGGTGGTTGGCGCGACGCCAGACGGTCGTTTTGCCGGGGAGCAACTGGCAGACGGTGGCTTGTCGCCAATGCTGGGCCAGGACGCACAAGGACCAACGGCGGTACTGAAATCAGTCAGTAAGCTCGATAACACGCTGCTGTCTAACGGTACATTGCTGAACGTGAAATTCACTCCGGCGACCCTCGAAGGTGAAGCGGGATTACGTAAACTGGCCGATTTCTTACGCGCATTTACCCAGCTTAAGTTGCAGCATATTCAGTTTAACGTGGTGAATGCCGACACGTTGCGGGAAGCGCAAAAGCGCCCACAAGATTATGCCGGGCTGGTGGTGCGCGTTGCCGGATATAGCGCCTTCTTTGTCGAATTGTCGAAGGAGATCCAGGATGACATCATCCGCCGGACAGCGCATCAGCTGTAACGTTGTGGAAACGCGCCGCGATGACGTGGCGCGCATTTTCAACATTCAGCGTTATTCGCTGAATGACGGTGAAGGCATCCGCACGGTGGTCTTTTTTAAAGGCTGCCCACATCTTTGCCCGTGGTGTGCTAATCCGGAGTCGATCTCCGGCAAAATCCAGACGGTACGCAGAGAGGCGAAATGTCTGCACTGCGCGAAATGTTTACGTGATGCGGATGAATGCCCCTCCGGGGCGTTTGAACGGATTGGTCGCGATATCAGCCTTGACGCGCTGGAGCGGGAAGTGATGAAAGATGACATTTTCTTTCGCACGTCCGGCGGCGGCGTCACGCTTTCTGGCGGCGAAGTGTTAATGCAGGCGGAATTTGCGACCCGTTTTTTACAGCGACTTCGGCTTTGGGGCGTCTCATGTGCCATCGAAACTGCCGGAGACGCGCCAGCCAGCAAGCTGTTACCATTGGCGAAATTGTGCGATGAAGTGTTGTTCGATTTAAAAATTATGGACGCGACTCAGGCGTGGGATGTGGTGAAGATGAACCTGCCACGCGTGCTGGAGAATCTGCGTTTGCTGGTAAGCGAAGGTGTCAACGTGATCCCGCGTTTACCGCTGATCCCTGGTTTCACACTCAGCCGGGAGAATATGCAGCAGGCGCTGGACGTGCTGATCCCGCTGAATATCAGGCAAATCCACCTGTTGCCGTTTCATCAGTACGGTGAACCGAAATACCGCCTGCTGGGGAAAACATGGTCGATGAAAGAGGTTTCTGCGCCCTCGTCAGCCGATGTGGCAACGATGCGCGAAATGGCAGAACGAGCCGGATTTGAGGTTACCGTGGGGGGGTAAAATGGCATACCTGGTGGCAGTAACCGCCTGCGTCAGCGGCGTGGCGCATACTTATATGGCGGCAGAACGGCTGGAAAAATTATGCCAGTTAGAGAAGTGGGGCGTCAGCATTGAAACCCAGGGGGCGCTGGGAACGGAGAATCGTTTAGCGGACGAGGATATCCGTCGGGCGGATGTTGCGCTGTTGATTACGGATATCGAGCTTGCTGGTGCCGAGCGATTTGAGCATTGCCGCTATGTGCAATGCAGCATCTACGCATTCCTGCGTGAGCCGCAGCGGGTAATGAGCGCGGTGCGCAAAGTGCTTTCTGCGCCGCAGCAAACCCATCTTATTCTGGAGTAGTCGGTTTTTCTGTCAGTTGGCTGTGGTATTGCCGACGATATTCTGACGGCGAGCGTTCGGTGTTTTTACGAAACAGGCGGCAGAAGTAGTTGCTGTCGACAAAGCCGCAGGCGTGCGCCACTTCTTTTACCTTCAGGTCATAGCCTTTCAACAACGTTTTTGCATGTTCCAGCCGTGTATGATTCAGGTATTCGTTAAAGCCCGTCGCACCCGTTTTTTGAAACAGGTGGGAGAGGTAATTGGGCGAAATATAGAATGCTTGCGCGACAGATTCACGGGTTAGCGCGGAGGCATAGCGTTCATCGATATAATCGCGAATCGCTTCAAATAGTGCCTGGCTGCGTGAGGCGGTCTGGATTTGACTGCCGAGCAAGTCGCGGCAGTGGCTAAGCAGGCTGGCGACGATAAGCCTTGCCGTTTGCTGCTCCTGTGGCTGCATTTGCATTTCATTGAGTGTTTGCAGCAAGAATGAACCAATGCGCGGGCCGCGTCGGGCGACGTGCTGCTTTGCCAGATTTTGGTATTGCTTGCCATCCCATTGTACGACGCTGAAGCCGAGTTGCTGTTTGCCAAACAGCACGCTAAAGGTGGTAGCGGGTGTTTGCCATTGCGGGAAGTTCCAGCCGCCAGCAGGGACGTACAGTACATCGCCGGGAACTAACGTTGCGCCAGCGCCGGTATCAACAAACTCGCCTTCCAGCACAATTTCCAGCCGTGGAAAATCGACCTGATATGCAAGATCGGGCGCCGGGCCGTTGCTACTGGCAAAGTAAATCTGGCGCAGGGACAGCGGGCCGTTGATCAGGCGGGAGAGCAGATAGCTGACGTCGTGATACATGTTATTCCCTTAGGTATGTAGATGGGAAAACAGTAACTGGCATTATGAAAAAAGGCCACCTGAAAAGTGTGGCCTGATGAGAGTTCGATGTAAACATTGCGGCAGTATCGCATCCGGCAAATAGCGCCAGACGCGATACAAAGGTCATTTACTGATTACCCACCTGATCGCCATACGGCAGAGTGTCGTAATCGATCAGCGCGTTTTTCTTGTACGGGTTGCCAATCCAGCGGGTGGTTTCTTTGAACTGCGGGTTCACCACCGAACGGGTTGGATCGTAACCGTCGTAAGATAAGCCCGCCAAATCCGACCAGGTGTGGATCAGTTCCGCCAGGCTGTATTTACGATCAACATCCTGTGAGAAATCACGCGGATGAGTCGCTTGCCATTTTTCCGACGTCCACAGCAGGAACGGAATGGTGTACATATGACGCGTCGGGTTGTCTTCGTTACGCCCCTGAGTTTTGTGCGGCGGCGTGTCGTAAACCTCTTCACCGTGGTCAGAGAAGTAAACCAGGAAACCGTTCGGGTCTGCTGCTTTAAAGTCTTTAATCAGGCTGGCAACCACATGATCGTTATACAAGTTAGCGTTGTCATAATCGTTATATGACTCCAGTTCTTCTGCGCTTAATCCCGGCGGAACATGATCGGTATTGCCATCAAACTTGCCCTGATTTTCCGGGTAGCGGTATTTGTATTTGATATGCGTACCCAGCAGATGAACGATGATCAGTTTCTTCGGCGCAGGGTCATTCAGCACTTCCTGGAACGGCTTCAGCACGTTGGTGTCGTATTCACGCGCACTCTGCGTACGTTGCTGGTTCATGTAGTACTGCTTGTCGGTCTGGCGCGAAAATACCGTCAGCATGGTATTGCGGGCGGTCATCGTCTGCTGGTTGGTGATCCAGAAGGTTTTATACCCCGCCTGTTTCATCATGTTCATCAGCGACGGTTGCGTCAGATACAGGTCAGGGTTCTTTTCGTTGGCAAAAGTCAGCGCCTGTTGCAGGATTTCAATGGTGTACGGACGAGACGTAACCACGTTATTAAATACGGTCAGATTCGGATCGGTTTTATGCAGCGCATCCAGTTCTGGCGTGGTTTCACGCGGATAACCATACAGACTCATACGTCCACGCTGGGTTGACTCGCCAATCACCAGTACCAGGGTGCGTGGTTCGTTGCCCGATTCATCTTTGAAATTAGCCAGCGGCGGTAATGCATTATTTTCATTCAGCAGCTTCGTCAGCGAGTTAAGTTGCTGGCGATACTGATAATAACCAGTCAGGAATTGCCACGGGGCGGCAGGCTCCATGCGCGATGCCAGGTTATTCAACGTTTTCTCAAACGGCTTGTTTTTGATAAACGTATTCATGGCGATCGGATGCAGAATCAAACCGTAAAGCAGGGCAAAAGAGACGATATAACGCCACGGCTTCGGAATATAGACCGGGCGCAGGCGTGTCCACAGCAGAACTGCCACCGCCGTATAGGCCAGCGCGATAAGCACAATCTTCAGGCTGAAATACTGGCTTAAATACTCGCTGGCTTCGTTGGTGTTGGTTTCAAACATCACAAACAGAACGCTCTGCGAGAACTCCTGACCGTAGATGACGTAGTAGCACAGCGCCGCCAGAGAGGCCGCCCACAGCACCACGCCGATCACTGCGGCAATAATTTTAATCCGCTTCGGAAAGAGGAATACCGGGATCAACCACAGCGAACTGAACAGCAGTGAGTCGCGAATGCCGTTGGTGCCGCTGTAGCCGCTGATGTAAATAATGGCCTGTAACAGGGTAGAGAAAAACCAAAAGTAGAGCAGTGCCCAACCCAGGGCTTTCCAGCTAAAAAGGGGTTTAGTCTGGACTTCAGTGGAATGCATAGTAAGAACCCGTTTTGGATAATAGCGCCGAATGTAAGGACAAAACCTTAAGGATATCTGAAGGGATATCCAGAATCTGGGTGAAATGCAGACAGAAATATATTGAAAACGAAGGTGTTAGAACAGAAGTATTTCAGAAAACCCTCGCGCTATTGCACGAGGGTTGATAGAGGATGGGGGTTAGCCGGTATTACGCATACCTGCTGCAATTCCGGCAATAGTGACCATCAACGCTTGTTCGACGCGGGGATCCGGCTCCTGGCCTTCTTTTTCTGCCTGGCGGGAGCGGTGCAGCAACTCTGCCTGCAGTACGTTCAGCGGGTCAGTGTATATATTTCGTAGCTGAATAGACTCGGCAATCCACGGTAGATCGGCCATCAGATGGGAATCGTTGGCAATTGCCAGCACCACTTTGATGTCTTCTTCTTGCAGATTGCGTAACTCTTTACCTAACGGCCACAGCTCTTTGTCGACCAGGCGTTGGTCATAGTATTCCGCCAGCCACAGGTCTGCTTTGGCGAAGACCATTTCCAGCATTCCCAGACGCGTTGAGAAGAACGGCCAGTCGCGGCACATGGCTTCCAGTTCGCTCTGTTTGCCATCTTCCACCACTTTTTGCAGCGCAGTACCCGCGCCCAGCCAGGCTGGGAGCATCAGGCGGTTTTGTGTCCAGGCAAAAATCCACGGAATTGCGCGCAGTGATTCGACGCCGCCGGTCGGGCGACGTTTCGCCGGACGTGAACCTAACGGCAGTTTGCCCAGTTCCTGTTCCGGCGTGGCGGAGCGGAAGTATGGAACAAAGTCTTTGTTTTCACGCACATAACCACGGTAGAGATCGCAGGAGATGACCGAAAGTTCATCCATAATGTGACGCCAGCTCTCTTTCGGCTCAGGCGGTGGCAGCAGGTTGGCTTCCAGAATCGCCCCGGTGTACAGCGACAGGCTGCTGACCGTGATTTCTGGCAGACCGTACTTAAAGCGGATCATCTCGCCCTGTTCGGTCACGCGCAGGCCGCCTTTCAGGCTTCCTGGCGGTTGCGATAGCAGCGCCGCATGAGCCGGTGCGCCGCCGCGACCAATAGAACCACCGCGACCGTGGAACAGCGTCAGTTCAATACCCGCTTTTTCGCAGGTTTTGATTAACGCATCCTGTGCCTGATATTGCGCCCAGGAAGCTGCCATCACTCCCGCATCTTTTGCTGAGTCGGAATAGCCAATCATCACCATCTGTTTGCCCTGAATCAGGCCGCGATACCAGTCGATATTCAGCAGCTGGGTCATGACATCGTTGGCGTTGTTCAGGTCATCGAGAGTTTCAAACAGCGGTGCGACTGGCATCGCAAATCCAATACCTGCTTCTTTCAACAGCAGGTGAACGGCCAGTACGTCGGACGGCGTTTTCGCCATCGAGATCACGTAGGCGGCAATCGAACCTTGCGGTGCTTCGGCAATCACCTGACAGGTATCAAGCACTTCGCGCGTTTCGGCGCTTGGTTGCCAGTTGCGTGGCAGAAGCGGACGTTTGGAGTTCAGTTCGCGGATCAGGAACGCCTGTTTGTCGGCCTCTGACCAGCTTTCGTAGTCGCCGATGCCGAGATAGCGGGTCAGTTCACCCAGTGCTTCGGTATGACGGGTGCTCTCCTGACGGATATCAATACGCACCAGCGGTACGCCGAAACATTTCACGCGGCGCAGAGTGTCGAGCAGATCGCCGTTGGCGATAATGCCCATACCACACGCCTGAAGGGACTGGTAGCAAGCGTAGAGCGGCTCCCACAGTTCTTCGTTCTGCGTCAGCAGACCTTCCGGCTTCGGCAGTTCTTCGCCTTTCAGACGCGCTTCCAGCCAGGCCTGTGTTGCCATCAGGCGGGAACGCAGGTTTTTCATCAGATAGCGATACGGTTCTGCGGCACCTTCTTCGCCGACCAGCGCCAGCAGTTCAGGGGTTGCTTCAACCATCGACAGTTCAGAAACCAGAACCTGAATATCTTTCAGGAACAGGTCGGTTGCTTTCCAACGGCTGAGCAGCAGGACGTGGCGGGTGATATCGGCAGTGACGTTCGGGTTGCCGTCGCGGTCGCCGCCCATCCACGAGGTAAAACGCACCGGAACAAATTCGACGGGCAGTTTGTAGCCGAGATTCTCTTCCAGTTGTTCGTTCAGTTCGCGCAGGTAATTCGGTACGCCTTGCCACAGGCTGTTTTCTACTACGGCAAAGCCCCATTTGGCTTCATCTATCGGGCTTGGGCGCAGCTTACGGATTTCATCGGTATGCCATGACTGGGCGATCAACTGGCGCAGGCGGCGCATCAGTTGGTTGTGTTCGTAGTCGGCGATATCTTTGTTGTCGAGCTGTTTTAAGCACGCGTTCACTTCCACCATTTTGTGGATCAGTGTACGACGAGTAATTTCGGTTGGGTGCGCAGTGAGTACCAGTTCCAGCGACAGTGATTCCACCGCTTTTTTGATGGTGTCTTCGCTCAGTTCCGGCTGGTTTTTCAGTTTACGCAGGGTGCGGGCGATCACTTCCGGGTTGCTGGCAGCCTCGCCTTTCGGCGAAATGCTGTGGTATTGCTCGGCGGTGTTTGCCAGGTTCAGGAACTGACTAAACGCACGCGCAACGGGCAGCAGCTCGTCGTTCGACAAATTTTGTAAGGTGGTGAGCAACTCCTGGCGGTTAGCATCATTGCCAGCGCGTGAAGATTTGGACAACTTACGGATAGTTTCTACGCGTTCAAGAATGTGTTCTCCCAACGCATCCTTGATGGTTTCTCCCAGCACTTTGCCGAGCATACTGACATTACTACGCAATGCGGAATATTGTTCGTTCATATAACCCCAGACACCCCATCTTATTGTTTGAAGCCCGGTATCCTTCACGTCGCATTGGCGCGAATATGCTCGGGCTTTGCTTTTCGTCGTCTTTTATAAAGCCACGTAAAAGCGGTGACGTCAAATGCTGCGAAATCGCTTCAGCAAACGAATAACTAGCAGGAATTTACGCCATTAAATTCACGATGATTTAAATAAGCGTAACTTATGGAAATGTTAAAAAATCACCATACATAACACCAAAGGTGTAGGTCGGATAAGATGCGCAAGCATCGCATCCGACATTATTGCGGCACTGGAGTTTGGTAACAGTCTCGGATGCGGCGCAAGCGCCTTATCCGGCCTACGGTTGGGCACCGTTTGAGTCACTGTAGGTCGGATAAGATGCGCAAGCATCGCATCCGACATTATTGCGGCGCTGGAGTTTGGTAACAGTCTCGGATGCGTCGCGAGCGCCTTATCCTGCCTACGTTTTAATGCCAGCAGAAATGGTGAATGACCTGGGTGATCAGTTCGCGGGTGGGTTTAATAAACCGCGTCTCCAGATATTCATCAGGCTGATGAGCCTGATTAATTGAGCCTGGACCCAACACTAGCGTCGGGCATAACGTCTGAATAAACGGCGCTTCGGTACAGTAGTTCACCACTTCGGTCTTTGCTCCGAGCAATTTCTCAACCACTTCAACCAGTTGATGATTTGGCGGGCATTCATAGCCAGGGATCGGCGGATGCAGCTCGTCGACCGTCAGACGACCCGGCCAGCGTTCGCTCACCGGAGCCAATGCATCGTTGAGCAAACCATTAAGTTCATTGAGCGTCATGCCAGGCAACGGACGAATATCCATATGCAACTCGCAGCAAGCGCAAATACGGTTAGAGGCGTCACCACCGTGAATATGCCCAAGGTTGAGCGTGGGATATGGCACGGTAAACGCTTCGTAGTGATAACGCTCTTTCAGGTTATCGCGCAATTGTAAAATATGACCGATGGCGTCGTGCATCAGTTCGATAGCGTTAACTCCGCGCGACGGATCGCTGGAATGCCCCGACTGACCCAGAATGCGAATGGCATTGGAGATGTGGCCTTTATGCGCGCGTACCGGTTGTAGCGACGTCGGTTCGCCAATGATGGCGCAATCCGGGCGCAGGGCGGTAGTTTCGGCAAAATAACGCGCTCCGGCCATACTGGTTTCTTCATCGGCAGTCGCCAGAATGTAGAGCGGTTTTGCCAGCTTCGTGACGTCGACGTCGCGTAGCGCATCGAGGATAAACGCAAAGAAGCCTTTCATGTCGGCGGTGCCTAAGCCGTAAAGCTTGCCGTCATGCTCCGTCAGCGTAAACGGATCGCGCGTCCAGCGACCGTCATCAAACGGCACCGTATCGGTATGACCCGCCAGCAGCAAGCCGCCAGCACCCTGTCCGCAACTGGCCAGCATATTAAATTTGTTGCGAGTTCCTGGCACAGGCTGCACTTCCACATTGAAGCCTAAATCTTTAAACCAGCCCGCCAGCAGAGTGATTAAATCTGCATTGCTTTGATCGAGTGCCTCTTCCGTGGCGCTTATTGAAGGTGTGGCAATCAGAGCACGGTAAATCTCGATAAATGGCGGTAATTTGTTTTTCATTGTTGACACACCTCTGGTCATGATAGTATCAATATTCATGCAGTAATTGTGAATAAAAATACACTAACGTTGAGCGTAATAAAACCCACCAGCCGTAAGGTGAATGTTTTACGTTTAACCTGGCAACCAGACATAAGAAGGTGAATAGCCCCGATGTTGAATACGCTGATTGTGGGTGCCAGCGGCTACGCTGGCGCAGAGCTAGTGACCTATGTAAATCGCCATCCGCATATGAACATAACCGCTTTGACTGTTTCAGCGCAAAGCAATGATGCGGGAAAGTTAATCTCCGATTTGCATCCGCAGCTAAAAGGCATCGTTGATCTGCCGTTGCAGCCGATGTCGGATATCAGCGAGTTTAGCCCAGGGGTGGACGTGGTGTTTCTCGCTACTGCCCATGACGTTAGCCACGATTTAGCACCGCAATTTCTTGAAGCGGGCTGCGTGGTGTTTGACCTTTCCGGCGCGTTTCGTGTTAACGACGCTGCCTTCTATGAAAAATATTACGGCTTTACCCATCAATACCCGGAACTGCTGGAACAGGCCGCTTATGGTCTGGCGGAGTGGTGCGGCAATAAATTAAAAGAAGCGAACTTAATTGCGGTGCCGGGATGTTATCCGACGGCGGCACAACTGGCGCTGAAACCGTTGATTGATGCCGATCTTCTCGACCTCAGTCAGTGGCCGGTGATTAACGCCACCAGCGGTGTGAGCGGAGCGGGACGTAAGGCAGCGATTTCAAACAGCTTTTGTGAAGTTAGCCTGCAACCGTATGGTGTCTTTACCCATCGCCATCAGCCGGAGATCGCCACGCATCTCGGTGCTGACGTTATCTTCACCCCGCATCTGGGCAATTTCCCGCGCGGCATTCTCGAAACCATTACCTGCCGCCTGAAACCGGGTGTGACCCAGGCGCAAGTCGCGCAAGCGTTACAGCGGGCGTATGCGCATAAACCGCTGGTACGGCTATATGACAAAGGCGTTCCGGCACTGAAAAATGTCGTCGGGCTGCCGTTCTGTGATATCGGGTTTGCCGTTCAGGGCGAGCATCTGATTATTGTGGCGACTGAAGACAATTTATTGAAAGGTGCGGCGGCACAAGCGGTACAGTGCGCCAATATTCGTTTCGGTTATGCGGAAACGCAGTCTCTTATTTAAGGGTGCAATGATGAATCCATTAATTATCAAACTGGGTGGCGTACTGCTGGATAGTGAAGAGGCGCTGGAACGTCTGTTTAGCGCACTGGTGAATTATCGTGAGTCACATCAGCGTCCGCTGGTGATTGTCCACGGCGGCGGCTGCGTGGTGGATGAGCTGATGAAAGGGCTGAATCTGCCGGTGAAAAAGAAAAATGGCCTGCGGGTAACGCCTGCGGATCAGATAGACATTATCACCGGAGCACTGGCGGGAACGGCAAATAAAACCCTGCTGGCATGGGCGAAGAAACATCAGATTGCGGCCGTAGGTTTGTTTCTCGGTGACGGCGACAGCGTCAAAGTGACCCAGCTTGATGAAGAGTTAGGCCATGTTGGACTGGCGCAGCCAGGTTCGCCTAAGCTTATCAATACGTTGCTGGAAAACGGTTATCTGCCGGTGGTCAGCTCCATTGGCGTAACGAACGAAGGACAACTGATGAACGTCAATGCCGACCAGGCGGCAACGGCGCTGGCGGCAACGCTGGGCGCGGATCTGATTTTGCTCTCCGACGTCAGTGGCATTCTCGACGGCAAAGGGCAACGCATTGCCGAAATGACCGCCGCGAAAGCAGAACAACTGATTGAGCAGGGCATTATTACTGACGGCATGATAGTGAAAGTGAACGCGGCGCTGGATGCTGCGCGCACGCTGGGCCGTCCGGTAGATATCGCCTCCTGGCGTCATGCGGAACAACTTCCGGCACTGTTTAACGGTATGCCGATGGGTACGCGGATTTTAGCTTAAGTTTTGTTAGCCGGAGGCGCAGCTTTCCGGCATTGAATTTCAAAATAAGGAAACAGAGTTATGGCACTTTGGGGCGGGCGTTTTACCCAGGCAGCAGATCAACGGTTCAAACAATTCAACGACTCACTGCGTTTTGATTACCGTCTGGCGGAGCAGGATATTGTTGGCTCTGTGGCCTGGTCCAAAGCCCTGGTAACGGTCGGTGTGCTGACCGCAGAAGAACAGGCGCAACTGGAAGAGGCGCTGAACGTGCTGCTGGAAGATGTTCGCGCCAGGCCACAACAAATCCTTGAAAGCGACGCCGAAGATATCCATAGCTGGGTGGAAGGCAAACTGATCGACAAAGTGGGTCAGTTAGGCAAAAAACTGCACACCGGGCGTAGCCGTAATGATCAGGTAGCGACTGACCTGAAACTGTGGTGCAAAGATACCGTTAGCGAGTTGCTGACGGCTAACCGGCAGCTGCAATCGGCGCTGGTGGAAACCGCACAAAACAATCAGGACGCGGTAATGCCAGGTTACACTCACCTGCAACGCGCCCAGCCGGTGACGTTCGCTCACTGGTGTCTGGCGTATGTTGAGATGCTGGCGCGCGATGAAAGCCGTTTGCAGGATGCGCTTAAGCGTCTGGATGTCAGCCCGCTAGGCTGTGGCGCGCTGGCGGGAACAGCCTATGAAATCGACCGTGAACAGTTAGCAGGCTGGCTGGGCTTTGCTTCGGCGACCCGTAACAGTCTCGACAGCGTTTCTGACCGCGACCACGTGCTGGAACTGCTTTCTGCTGCCGCTATCGGCATGGTGCATCTGTCGCGTTTTGCCGAAGATCTGATTTTCTTTAACACCGGCGAAGCGGGGTTTGTGGAGCTTTCTGACCGCGTGACTTCCGGTTCATCATTAATGCCGCAGAAGAAAAACCCGGATGCGCTGGAGCTGATTCGCGGTAAATGCGGTCGAGTGCAGGGCGCGTTAACCGGCATGATGATGACGCTGAAAGGTTTGCCGCTGGCTTACAACAAAGATATGCAGGAAGACAAAGAAGGTTTGTTCGACGCGCTCGATACCTGGCTGGACTGCCTGCATATGGCGGCGCTGGTGCTGGACGGCATTCAGGTGAAACGCCCACGTTGCCAGGAAGCAGCGCAGCAGGGTTATGCGAATGCTACTGAACTGGCGGATTATCTGGTGGCGAAGGGCGTACCGTTCCGCGAGGCGCACCATATCGTGGGTGAAGCGGTGGTGGAAGCCATTCGTCAGGGTAAACCGCTGGAAGATCTGCCGCTGACCGAGTTGCAGAAATTCAGCCAGGTGATTGGCGAAGATGTCTATCCGATTCTGTCGCTGCAATCGTGCCTCGACAAGCGTGCGGCAAAAGGCGGTGTCTCACCGCAACAGGTGGCGCAGGCGATTGCTTTTGCAAGGGCGCGTTTGGGGTAACCTTGTTATTTTGCTCCCCTGAGAATGGGGAGTTTGCCTGATGTGCTTTGTTTATCATGTCTACGTAGTGTTGTACTTGTAGGCATGATAAGACGCGACAGCGTCGCATCAGGCAGTATTCTGTTGACCTTAAATTTAACGCCCAACCAGAACCATTATTTGTCACATGCCTTTTTATTCTTGCTTTACTCTCCCTATAAAAATCATTTTTAAATACACCAGGCGATACACAGTTTAATTAATTGAATATAATTAATTTCTATTGTTGTGTTTATTTTTAAGATTGATGGTGTTTATTATGTGATTATTTAACGCGTTGTTTTAACGATGATGATTAATAGTGTAGGTCAAATTTGAGGATATTTTTGTTCTCCGCCGGAAATTTTTGTTTTTAATGTGATCACGGTTGAATAATCACTCTTTCTCTCTTGTATGGTAGTAGGTGCGTAATTAAGTTTGAAGCGTCTATTTACAACACTGGAGATTGCAATAATGAAAATTATTGCTGCGGACGTTTTTGTTACTTGCCCCGGGCGTAATTTCGTTACGCTTAAAATAACCACTGAAAGCGGACTTTGTGGATTAGGAGATGCCACGTTAAATGGCCGCGAATTGTCGGTCGCTTCTTATCTGAAAGATCATCTTTGCCCACAATTAATCGGCCGCGATGCCAGCCGTATCGAAGATATCTGGCAATTCTTTTATAAAGGCGCTTACTGGCGGCGTGGTCCCGTCACGATGTCGGCCATTTCTGCCATTGATATGGCGTTGTGGGATATCAAAGCTAAAGCAGCCAATATGCCGCTGTATCAACTGCTTGGCGGTGCTTCTCGTGAGGGCGTGATGGTTTATTGCCATACCACCGGGCGCACGATTGATGAAGTTCTTGAGGATTATGCAAAGCACCAGCAGATGGGCTTTAAGGCGATTCGTGTGCAGTGCGGTGTGCCTGGGATGCAAACCACCTATGGCCTGGCGAAGGGCAAAGGGCTTGCGTATGAACCGGCAACCAAAGGCCAGTGGCCGGAAGAGCAGTTGTGGTCTTCAGAAAAGTATCTCGACTTTACGCCGAAGTTATTTGAGGCGGTGCGCAATAAGTTCGGTTTTAACGAACATCTGTTGCATGACATGCACCATCGCCTGACCCCCATCGAAGCGGCGCGCTTTGGAAAGAGCATTGAAGATTACCGCCTGTTCTGGATGGAAGATCCAACGCCTGCCGAGAATCAGGAATGTTTCCGTTTGATTCGCCAGCATACCGTGACGCCAATTGCGGTCGGAGAAGTGTTTAACAGTATCTGGGATTGCAAGCAGTTAATCGAAGAGCAGTTAATTGACTATATTCGCACCACGATAACCCATGCAGGCGGCATTACCGGGATGCGGCGGATTGCCGATTTTGCATCACTTTATCAGGTACGTACCGGTTCGCACGGTCCTTCTGATTTATCGCCCATTTGCCATGCGGCGGCGCTGCATTTTGACCTCTGGGTGCCAAACTTCGGAGTTCAGGAGTACATGGGCTATTCCGAACAAATGCTGGAAGTCTTCCCGCATAGCAGGCGCTTCGAGGAGGGGTATATGCATCCGGGCGATGAACCGGGGCTGGGTATTTCTTTCGATGAGAAACTGGCGGCGAAATATCCGTATGACCCGGCGTATCTCCCCGTCGCACGACTGGAAGATGGCACATTGTGGAACTGGTAATAACGGTTCGTTTAATTATTTTCTGAATAGTCATCAAATCGATTAATTCCGCTCAAGGAGCTAAAAATGGACGTTGATGTGTCAACCAGTGTTGCGGGTAATAAATCGCAACGGATTCGTCGTATTCAGACAGTGACGCTGGTTTTATTATTTATGGCGGGGATCGTTAATTTCCTCGACCGTTCGTCACTGAGTGTGGCAGGCGAAGCGATTCGTGGCGAGTTAGGATTATCGGCGACAGAGTTTGGTGTTTTGCTTTCTGCATTTTCTCTGTCTTATGGTTTTTCACAACTTCCTTCCGGTATTTTGTTAGATCGTTTTGGTCCACGAATAGTATTAGGCGCAGGTTTGATATTCTGGTCATTAATGCAGGCATTAACAGGAATGGTTAATTCTTTTAGCCACTTTATTTTAATGCGTATTGGTCTGGGTATTGGCGAAGCGCCATTTATGCCAGCGGGGGTGAAATCTATTACCGACTGGTATGCACAAAAAGAACGCGGCACGGCGCTGGGAATTTTTAACTCATCTACCGTTATCGGTCAGGCCATCGCGCCTCCTGCTCTTGTATTGATGCAGTTGGCATGGGGCTGGCGGGCGATGTTCGTTATCATCGGCGTAGCGGGGATTCTGGTTGGGATTTGCTGGTACGTGTGGTATCGCAACCGGGCGCAGTTTGTCCTGACCGACGAAGAACGGACGTATCTCTCTGCGCCGGTTAAACCGCGTCCACAGCTGCAATTTAGCGAGTGGCTGGCGCTGTTTAAGCACCGGACAACCTGGGGGATGATTTTAGGTTTCTCTGGGGTTAACTATACCGGTTGGCTCTACATCGCGTGGTTACCCGGTTATTTGCAGGCCGAGCAAGGTTTCAGTCTGGCGAAAACGGGCTGGGTGGCGGCGATTCCTTTCCTCGCGGCGGCGGTCGGGATGTGGGTTAACGGTATTGTTGTCGATCGACTGGCGAAAAAAGGCTACGACCTGGCGAAGACGCGTAAAACGGCTATTGTCTGCGGTTTGATGATGTCGGCATTAGGAACGTTGCTGGTCGTGCAATCTTCCTCGCCTGCGCAAGCGGTGGCGTTTATCTCAATGGCGCTGTTCTGCGTGCATTTTGCGGGAACATCTGCATGGGGACTGGTTCAGGTGATGGTGTCAGAAACAAAAGTGGCTTCCATCGCCGGGATTCAAAACTTTGGTAGTTTTGTCTTTGCTTCCTTTGCTCCGATCGTAACCGGCTGGGTGGTGGATACCACGCACTCGTTTAATCTGGCGCTGGTTATCGCGGCCTGTGTGACCTTCACTGGTGCGCTGTGTTACTTCTTTATCGTCAAAGATCGCATTGAGTAAGTATTGCAGCCTGGCCCTCCGCTGGAGGGTCGGAAGAAATAAAAAAAAGCGGATCCTGGAGATCCGCAAAAGTTCACGTTGGCTTTAGTTATTCGAGTTGAGAAACTCTCGAAACGGGCAGTGACTTCAAGGGTTAAAGAGGTGCCGCTCCGTTTCTGTGAGCAATTATCAGTCAGAATGCTTGATAGGGATAATCGTTCGTTGCTATGCTACCTATCGCCATGAACTATCGTGGCGATGGAGGATGGATAATGAATATTCGTGATCTTGAGTACCTGGTGGCACTAGCCGAACACCGCCATTTTCGGCGTGCGGCAGATTCCTGCCACGTTAGCCAGCCGACGCTTAGCGGGCAAATTCGTAAGCTGGAAGATGAGCTGGGCGTGATGCTGCTGGAGCGAACCAGCCGTAAAGTGTTATTCACCCAGGCGGGAATGCTGCTGGTGGATCAGGCGCGTACCGTGCTGCGTGAGGTGAAAGTCCTTAAAGAGATGGCAAGCCAGCAGGGCGAGACCATGTCCGGGCCGCTGCACATTGGTTTGATTCCCACGGTCGGGCCTTACCTGCTACCGCATATTATCCCGATGCTGCACCAGACCTTTCCAAAGCTGGAAATGTATCTGCATGAAGCGCAGACCCACCAGTTACTGGCGCAACTGGACAGTGGCAAGCTCGACTGCGTGATCCTCGCGCTGGTGAAAGAAAGCGAAGCATTCATTGAAGTGCCGTTGTTTGACGAACCAATGTTGCTGGCTATCTACGAAGATCATCCGTGGGCGAACCGCGAATGCGTACCGATGGCCGATCTGGCAGGGGAAAAACTGCTGATGCTGGAAGATGGTCACTGTCTGCGCGATCAGGCGATGGGCTTCTGCTTTGAAGCCGGGGCGGATGAAGATACACATTTCCGCGCCACCAGTCTGGAGACGCTGCGCAACATGGTGGCGGCAGGTAGCGGGATCACTTTACTGCCTGCGCTGGCTGTACCGCCAGAGCGCAAACGCGATGGCGTTGTTTATCTGCCGTGCATTAAGCCGGAACCACGCCGCACTATTGGCCTGGTATATCGTCCTGGCTCACCGCTGCGTAGTCGTTATGAACAACTGGCAGAGGCCATCCGCGCACGAATGGATGGCCATTTCGATAAAGCGTTAAAACAGGCGGTTTAAGCCGTTTAGTGCCGCTACCCGATAGGCTTCCGCCATGGTCGGGTAGTTAAAGGTGGTGTTAACGAAGTACTCAATGGTGTTGCCGCCACCTTTCTGTTCCATAATCGCCTGCCCGATATGAATAATTTCGGCAGCGCGCTCGCCAAAGCAATGAATCCCAAGAATCTCTTTTGTTTCCCGATGGAATAAGATTTTCAGCGTACCCACGTTCATGCCAACGATTTGCGCTCGCGCCAGATGTTTGAACTGGGCGCGACCCACTTCATACGGCACTTTCATCGCGGTCAGTTGCTGTTCGGTTTTACCGACTGAGCTGATTTCCGGGATGGTGTAGATGCCGGTAGGGATATCTTCAATCAGATGCGCGGTGGCTTCACCTTTCACCAGCGCCTGTGCGGCGATGCGCCCCTGGTCATAGGCCGCCGACGCTAGGCTCGGATAACCAATCACGTCGCCCACGGCATAAACATGCGGCTGTGCGGTTTGATACATGCTATTGACCTTAAGCTGGCCACGACTGTCAGTTTCCAGACCAATATTATGCAGCGCCAGCGAATCGGTATTACCGGTGCGGCCGTTGGCATAGAGCAGGCAGTCGGCTTTTAGTTTCTTGCCTGATTTCAGGTGCATGATTACACCGTCGTCACAACCTTCAATCTTCTCGTATTCTTCGTTGTGACGAATTACCACACCGCTGTTCCAGAAGTGGTACGAGAGAGAATCTGACATCTCTTGATCAAGAAACGCCAACAAACGATCGCGGGTGTTGATCAGATCCACTTTCACATCCATTCCACGGAAGATCGATGCGTATTCGCAGCCGATCACTCCGGCACCGTAGATAAGCACGTGGCGTGGTTCGTGATGCATGCTAAGAATTGAGTCGCTGTCGTAAATGCGCGGATGGGTAAAATCAACGTCCGCCGGATGATATGGACGAGAGCCGCAGGCAATAACAAATTTTTCTGCGGTCAGCGTTTCGACCGTGCCGTCCGGGCAATCAAGCGCCAGCGTGTGCTCGTCAACAAAGCGAGCGTTCCCCTGCAATATTTCGCAGTGATTACGTTCGTAAAATCCCTGACGCATACGTGTTTGTTGATTAATCACATTATCGGCATGGTTAAGGATATCGGCAAAAGAAGAGCGGAGCAGTCGCGAATGGTCGCTGTAAAGTGGGTTTTGATTGAATTCTATAATGCGGCTGACGGCGTGACGGAGAGCTTTCGACGGGATGGTGCCCCAGTGGGTGCAACCGCCGCCAACATTTTGATAACGCTCGATAACTGCGACGCGCGCACCTTGCTTAACCAGACCCATTGCAGCGCCTTCGCCGCCGGGGCCGGAACCTATTACTATGGCATCGTAATCGTAGGAATGTGGCATGGTAGGGCTTACCTGTTCTTATACATAAAAGCAACAGAATGGTAACATTTTATCGCGGGTAAGCCAATTGATCCCCGTCATTTATCTGGCTATATCGTGAGCGGCCTTTGCTTTGTCTTCCTCCTTCTTATTTTATTTATTCACTATTAATCGCTTTTTCTTGTGACTGGCAGTTTTATCTTGATGAAGTGTGCTTTTTTGTTATTGTCTTTGTGAAATTTTCTTATAAAACAAATATATAAATATTTTATATTGATGGGGTATTTGTATTTATACCATCAATAAAATCCGTCAATTAGCCTGTTTATCTATAAATAAGGGAATAGCAGATGATCGAACACTATATTCGTGGGTTTGAGGAAGAACTGCGCGAGATTCGCCATCAGATCCATGAAAACCCGGAGCTGGGGTTACAGGAGTTTCAAACCAGTGCGTTGGTAGCAGAAAAGCTGCGCCAGTGGGGCTATGAGGTAGAGCAAGGGCTGGCGACGACCGGCGTGGTTGCCACCTTAAAAGTGGGCGACGGAGAGAAAAGTATTGGTTTGCGGGCGGATATGGATGCGTTACCGATTTATGAAAATAGCGGCAAACCCTGGTCCAGCAAACAACCTGGTTTGATGCACGCCTGTGGGCATGACGGGCATACCACAATATTGCTGGGTGCCGCGCGCTATCTTGCCGAAACCCGCCGCTTTAACGGCACGTTGCGTCTCATCTTCCAGCCAGCTGAAGAGATGATCAACGGCGGTGAGATTATGGTTAAAGAAGGTCTTTTTGACCGTTTCCCCTGCGATGTGATTTTCGGTATGCACAATATGCCGGGTCTGCCGGTTGGCAAGTTTTACTTTCAGCCAGGGGCGCTGATGGCGTCAATGGATCAGTTCCACATTACGGTTCGTGGCTGTGGTGGACATGGTGCGATTCCCCACAAAGCCATCGACCCGGTGCTGGTCGCGGCACATATCACCACCGCATTACAAAGTATTGTGTCGCGCAATGTCGATCCGCTGGAAGCGGCGGTCATTACCGTCGGCAGCATTGTTGCGGGTGAGGCCGCTAACGTCATTCCAGATAGTGCCGAGATGAAAATCAGCGTCCGCTCGCTTAGCCGTGAAACCCGGCAACTTCTTCTGACCCGTATTCCTGCTCTGGCACAAGCCCAGGCCGTCAGCTTTGGCGCTACGGCTGATGTGACGCATGTTAACGGCACTCCGGTATTAGTGAATGATGAGGCGATGGCGAGATTTGCCTGCCAGGTGGCCTGCGAAACGTTTGGTGAAGACAGGGCGGAGTTTGGCATCAAGCCTCTGATGGGCAGTGAAGACTTCTCTTTCATGCTGGAGGCCCAGCCAAAAGGCGCTTTCCTGTTGTTCGGTAATGGTGATGTCGGGGAAGGTTCCTGCATGGTGCATAACCCCGGGTACGACTTCAACGATGCAAGTCTGGTGCCGGCAAGTAGCTACTGGGGCGCGCTGGTAGAAGCCTGGTTGCAATAAATAAAACAACACACAACAACACTTTCTGGCAAGGAATATGGAATGACGGCGATCGTAAATGAATCGGTGGGCGTAAAGAAAAAGCCCAGCGGTAAGCGGGTGATTTTTGCCTCGGCGTTTGGCAATGCGCTCGAATTTTTTGATTTTGGCGTTTACAACTTTTTTGTGGTCTATATCAGTACACTTTTCTTTCCTCCCAGTGCCGATCATAACGTCGCGCTGTTACTGGCATTTGCAACGTTTGGCGTGAGTTTTTTTATGCGCCCGCTCGGTGGGATTATCGTTGGCGCCTGGGCCGATCGTTTCGGACGCAAACCCGCGATGGTGTTCACCATTGCCCTGATGAGCCTTGGTACACTGATGATCGGCATCGCGCCGACCTATGCGACGGCGGGCTATTGGGGAACGGCAACGCTGGTGCTGGCGCGTCTGATCCAGGGCGTTGCGGCAGGTGGTGAAGTCGGCGCCTCAATGTCTTTGCTGGTTGAGTCTGCGCCGGCAAATCGTCGCGGCTTTTACAGCAGTTGGTCGCTGGCGACCCAGGGGCTGGCAACGACCTTTGGTGGCATCGTCGCTTTAGGGTTGAGTGCATGGCTGCCGTTTGCCACAGGTTCAGAGACCGTAATGGCGGAATGGGGCTGGCGAGTGCCGTTTTTTATTGGTGTGCTGTTAGCACCCATCGGTTGCTGGCTGCGCCTGAGTCTGGAAAATGATGCGCCTGAAGTGGCGAATAAGAAGAGTGCTGCTGCCAGCGAAAGTACGTTTTCCCTGCTTTTGCAACATAAAGCGACTCTCGCTAACGGTGTTTTACTCGCGATTGGCAGTACGGTAGCAACCTATATCTCCCTCTTTTACTACGGCACCTGGGCGGCGAAGTATCTGGCGATGCCTCAACATTATTCTCATGCAGCGATGTTACTGGCTGGCGTTATTACTTTTGTGGGGGCGCTGCTGGTGGGGATGCTGTGTGATTCGGTCGGGCGTAAAAAGCTGATTTTAATCTCCCGTGTGATGGTGCTTCTCTGTAGCTGGCCTTCGTTCTGGCTGTTGGTGAATTACCCAAGCCCTGGCATGTTGCTGACGGTGGTTTTCGTGATGGTCAGCTTTACTACGCTTGGCGGTGTGCCGGTAATGTTGTTGATTTCCGAACTATTGCCGAAACGGATCCGGGCATTGGGCTTCGCGCTGGTTTATAGCATTGGTGTGGCAATTTTTGGTGGTTTTGCACAATATTTCGCCACGCAATCTATCGTGTTACTGGAGAGTCTGACGGCTCCGGCGTGGTATCTGGGCGGCGGCACGTTGCTGTCGATGCTGGCGTTGTTGTTTGTGAAAGAACCAGCCAAAGAGCTGCAGTAAATGTGTTTTATTGCGTTACCGTTCATTCACAACACTGGAGCAATCCAGTATGTTCATTCTCTGGTATAGTGCCAGCAGTACTTTTGGCAAGGATTCAGACATTGTGATGGGCGTAAGAGCGCAACAAAAAGAAAAAACCCGCCGTTCGCTGGTGGAAGCCGCATTTAGCCAATTAAGTGCTGAACGCAGCTTCGCCAGCCTGAGTTTGCGTGAAGTGGCGCGAGAAGCGGGCATTGCTCCCACCTCTTTTTACCGGCATTTCCGCGACGTAGACGAACTTGGTCTGACCATGGTTGATGAGAGCGGTTTGATGCTGCGCCAACTCATGCGCCAGGCGCGTCAGCGTATTGCCAAAGGCGGGAGTGTGATCCGTACCTCGGTCTCCACATTTATGGAGTTCATCGGTAATAATCCGAACGCCTTCCGGTTATTATTGCGGGAACGCTCCGGCACTTCCGCTGCGTTTCGTGCCGCCGTTGCGCGTGAAATTCAGCACTTCATTGCGGAACTTGCGGACTATCTGGAACTCGAAAACCACATGCCTCGTGCGTTTACTGAAGCGCAAGCCGAAGCAATGGTGACGATTGTCTTCAGTGCGGGTGCCGAGGCGTTGGATGTTGGCGTTGAACAACGTCGGCAATTAGAAGAGCGACTGGTACTGCAACTGCGAATGATTTCGAAAGGGGCTTATTACTGGTATCGCCGTGAACAAGAGAAAACCGCAACTATTCCGGGAAATGTGAAGGACGAGTAATGAAACAAGCAAATCAAGATAGAGGTACGCTGCTGCTGGCGTTGGTTGCTGGCTTATCGATCAATGGTACTTTTGCGGCGCTGTTTAGTTCCATTGTGCCATTTTCTGTATTCCCGATTATTTCCCTGGTGCTGACGGTTTACTGCCTGCATCAACGTTATCTTAATCGCACCATGCCGGTAGGCTTGCCGGGGCTGGCTGCCGCCTGTTTTATTCTCGGCGTTCTGCTGTACAGCACGGTGGTTCGTGCGGAATATCCGGATATCGGTTCTAACTTCTTCCCGGCAGTGCTGTCCGTCATTATGGTGTTCTGGATTGGCGCGAAGATGCGTAACCGTAAGCAGGAAGTTGCTGAGTAATCAGTAACATGCCGGATGCTGGCGCATCCGGCATGGGTTTTACTTCGCCGTCAGTAACACGCCGCACTCCATATGGTGCGTGTAGGGGAACTGATCAAACAGAGCCAGACGTTCAACTTTGTGCGTCTGGTTTAATGTTTCCAGATTCTTGCATAACGTTTCCGGGTTGCAGGAGATGTACAAAATACGCGGATACGCCTGCACCATTTTCTCGGTTTCACTGTCCAGACCGCTGCGCGGCGGATCGACAAAAATGGTTTCGCACTGATAACTCTTTAAATCGATCCCTTGCAGGCGGTTAAACTCGCGCACACCATTCATCGCTTGGGTAAACTCTTCCGCCGCCATACGAATAATTTGTACGTTATCAATATGGTTAGCAGCAATATTGTATTGCGCGGCAGCGACCGATGGCTTAGCGATTTCGGTAGCTAATACTCGATCAAAATTGCGCGCCAGAGCTAATGAAAAATTACCGTTGCCGCAGTACAGCTCCAGTAAATCACCTTTTGAACCTTTGGTTACATCCAGCGCCCATTCCAGCATCTGAATATTCATCGCCGCGTTCGGCTGAGTGAAGCTGTTCTCCACCTGACGGTAGATCATCTCTTTCCCTGCAACCGGCAGACGTTCGTCGATGTAATCTTGATCCAACTCGATTTTGGTTTTCGTTGCCCGACCAATCAGATGCACATTCAGATTCTGCGCTCGCAGTGCATCGCGCAGGGCTTCTGCCTGCTGGCGCCACTCGTCATCCAGCTTTTTATGGTACAGCAGGGAAACCACCGCCTGATTGCTCAGCGTGGTGAGGTAATCAATCTGGAACAACTTGTGGCGCAGAACGGGATTATTGCGCACACCCGCAATCATCGCGCCCATCAACTGGTTGATAAGTTCACTGGCGGCGGGGAAGCTATCCACGCGGATGCGGCTTTTGGTTTGTTGATCGAAAATGATGTGATACAGGTCATCGCCATCGTGCCAGATGCGGAACTCTGCACGCATCCGGTAATGACTGACCGGCGAGCGAAACACTTCCGGAACCAGGTCAGAAAACGGCGCCATCATACTTTGCAAACGTACCACTTTTTCGGCTAACTGCGCTTCATACTGTTCTGTTGGAAGGTGTTCGGGGGTCATGATGTATCCTGAAAATGAAATGTACGCGGCGATTGTAGGGATTGCTCATCAGATGTCCAGATCTTGATAGATTCCTATTTGTGAGCTACGTCTGGACAGCAACTTGTTACAACCTGTAGCATCCACTCGCCGGTCCTGTGAGTTAATAGGGAATCCAGTGCGAATCTGGAGCTGACGCGCAGCGGTAAGGAAAGGTGCGATGATTGCGTAATGCGGACACTGCCATCCGGTGGGAAGTCATCATCTCTTTGTATCCTCAGATACCCCTCCAAGCCCGAAGACCTGCCGGCTAACGTCGCATCTGGTTCTCATCATCGCGTAATATTGGTGAAACCTGCGGCATCCTTCTTCTATTGTGGATGCTTTACAATGATTAAAAAAGCTTCGCTGCTGACGGCGTGTTCCGTCACAGCCTTTTCCGCTTGGGCACAGGATACCAGCCCGGATACTCTCGTCGTTACTGCTAACCGTTTTGAACAGCCGCGCAGCACTGTGCTTGCACCAACCACCGTTGTGACGCGTCAGGATATCGACCGCTGGCAGTCGACCTCGGTCAATGATGTGCTGCGCCGTCTCCCTGGTGTGGATATCACCCAAAACGGCGGTTCAGGTCAGCTCTCATCTATTTTTATTCGCGGTACAAATGCCAGTCATGTGTTGGTGTTAATTGATGGTGTGCGCCTGAATCTGGCGGGGGTGAGTGGTTCTGCTGACCTTAGTCAGTTCCCTATTGCGCTTGTCCAGCGTGTTGAATATATCCGTGGGCCGCGTTCCGCCGTATATGGTTCCGATGCAATAGGCGGGGTGGTGAATATCATCACGACGCGCGATGAACCCGGAACGGAAATTTCAGCAGGGTGGGGAAGCCATAGTTATCAGAACTATGATGTCTCTACGCAGCAACAACTGGGGGATAAGACACGAGTAACGTTGTTGGGCGATTATGCCCATACTCATGGTTATGATGTTGTCGCTTATGGCAATACCGGAACGCAAGCGCAGCCAGATAACGATGGTTTCTTAAGTAAAACGCTTTATGGCGCGCTGGAGCATAACTTTACTGATGCCTGGAGCGGCTTTGTGCGCGGCTATGGCTATGATAACCGTACCAATTATGACGCGTATTATTCTCCCGGCTCGCCGCTGCTCGATACTCGCAAACTCTATAGCCAAAGTTGGGATGCCGGGCTGCGCTATAACGGCGAACTGATTAAATCACAACTCATTACCAGCTATAGCCATAGCAAAGATTACAACTACGATCCCCATTATGGTCGTTATGATTCGTCCGCAACGCTTGATGAGATGAAGCAATACACCGTTCAGTGGGCAAACAATGTCATCGTTGGTCACGGTAGTATTGGTGCGGGTGTCGACTGGCAGAAACAGACTACGACGCCGGGTACAGGTTATGTTGAGGATGGATATGATCAACGTAATACCGGCATCTATCTGACCGGGCTGCAACAAGTCGGCGATTTTACCTTTGAAGGCGCAGCACGCAGCGACGATAACTCACAGTTTGGTCGTCATGGAACCTGGCAAACCAGCGTCGGTTGGGAATTCATCGAAGGTTATCGGTTTATCGCTTCTTATGGTACGTCGTACAAGGCACCTAATCTTGGGCAACTCTATGGCTTCTACGGTAATCCGGATCTGAACCCTGAGAAAAGCAAACAGTGGGAAGGGGCGTTTGAAGGCTTAACTGCTGGAGTGAACTGGCGTATTTCCGGATACCGTAACGATGTTAGTGACTTGATCGATTACGATGATCACACCCTCAAATACTACAACGAAGGGAAAGCGCGGATTAAGGGCGTCGAGGCGACCGCCAATTTTGATACCGGACCGCTGACGCATACGGTGAGTTATGATTATGTCGATGCGCGTAACGCGATTACCGACACGCCGTTGCTACGTCGCGCTAAACAGCAGGTGAAATATCAGCTCGACTGGCAACTGTATGACTTCGACTGGGGTATTACTTATCAGTATTTAGGCACTCGCTATGATAAGGATTACTCATCTTATCCTTATCAAACCGTTAAAATGGGCGGTGTGAGCTTGTGGGATCTTGCGGTTGCGTATCCGGTCACCTCTCATCTGACTGTTCGTGGTAAAATAGCCAACTTGTTCGACAAAGATTACGAGACAGTCTATGGCTACCAAACTGCAGGACGGGAATACACCTTGTCTGGCAGCTACACCTTCTGAACCACGTCCCACCGTGCTGGTGTTTGACTCCGGCGTCGGTGGGCTGTCGGTCTATGACGAGATCCGGCGTCTCTTACCGGATCTCCATTACATTTATGCTTTCGATAATGTCGCTTTCCCGTATGGCGAAAAAAGCGAAGCGTTTATTGTTGAGCGAGTGGTGGAAATTGTCACTGCGGTGCAAGAGCATTATCCCCTTGCGCTGGCTGTGGTGGCCTGCAACACCGCCAGCACCGTTTCGCTTCCTGCTTTGCGCGAAAAGTTCGCTTTCCCGGTTGTCGGCGTCGTGCCGGCGATTAAACCCGCAGCGCGTCTGACCGCTAATGGCATTGTTGGATTGCTGGCAACTCGCGGAACAGTTAAACGTTCTTATACCCATGAACTGATTGCGCGTTTCGCCAATGAATGTCAGATAGAAATGCTCGGATCGGCAGAGATGGTTGAGCTGGCTGAAGCGAAACTGCATGGCGACGAAGTTTCTCTGGATGCGCTAAAGCGTATCTTGCGTCCGTGGTTAAGAATGAAAGAGCCACCAGATACTGTTGTTCTGGGGTGTACTCATTTCCCTCTATTACGAGAAGAACTGTTACAGGTGCTACCAGAGGGAACACGGCTGGTAGATTCTGGCGCAGCAATTGCCCGCCGAACGGCCTGGTTGTTAGAACATGAAGCCCCGGATGCAAAATCTGCCGATGCGAATGTTGCCTTTTGTATGGCAATGACGCCGGAAGCAGAACAATTATTGCCCGTTTTACAGCGTTACGGTTTCAAAACGCTCGAAAAACTGGCAGTTTCAGGCTGATTTGGTTGAATGTTGCGCATTCGGAAAATTATTTTAAATTTCCTCTTGTCAGCTCAGAATAACTCCCTATAATGCGCCACCACTGACACGGAACAACGGCAAACACGCCGCCGGGTCAGCGGGGTTCTCCTGAGAATCTCAACAGAGAAAAGCAAAAAATGCTTGACTCTGTAGCGGGAAAGTGTATTATGCACACCCCGCGCCGCTGAGAAAAAGCGAAGCGGCACTGCTCTTTAACAATTTATCAGACAATCTGTGTGGGCACTCGAAGATACGGATTCTTAACGTCGCAAGACGATAAATGAATACCAAGTCTCAAGAGTGAACACGTAATTCATTACGAAGTTTAATTCTTTGAGCATCAAACTTTTAAATTGAAGAGTTTGATCATGGCTCAGATTGAACGCTGGCGGCAGGCCTAACACATGCAAGTCGAACGGTAACAGGAAGAAGCTTGCTTCTTTGCTGACGAGTGGCGGACGGGTGAGTAATGTCTGGGAAACTGCCCGATGGAGGGGGATAACTACTGGAAACGGTAGCTAATACCGCATAACGTCGCAAGACCAAAGAGGGGGACCTTCGGGCCTCTTGCCATCGGATGTGCCCAGATGGGATTAGCTAGTAGGTGGGGTAACGGCTCACCTAGGCGACGATCCCTAGCTGGTCTGAGAGGATGACCAGCCACACTGGAACTGAGACACGGTCCAGACTCCTACGGGAGGCAGCAGTGGGGAATATTGCACAATGGGCGCAAGCCTGATGCAGCCATGCCGCGTGTATGAAGAAGGCCTTCGGGTTGTAAAGTACTTTCAGCGGGGAGGAAGGGAGTAAAGTTAATACCTTTGCTCATTGACGTTACCCGCAGAAGAAGCACCGGCTAACTCCGTGCCAGCAGCCGCGGTAATACGGAGGGTGCAAGCGTTAATCGGAATTACTGGGCGTAAAGCGCACGCAGGCGGTCTGTTAAGTCAGATGTGAAATCCCCGGGCTCAACCTGGGAACTGCATCTGATACTGGCAGGCTTGAGTCTCGTAGAGGGGGGTAGAATTCCAGGTGTAGCGGTGAAATGCGTAGAGATCTGGAGGAATACCGGTGGCGAAGGCGGCCCCCTGGACGAAGACTGACGCTCAGGTGCGAAAGCGTGGGGAGCAAACAGGATTAGATACCCTGGTAGTCCACGCCGTAAACGATGTCGACTTGGAGGTTGTGCCCTTGAGGCGTGGCTTCCGGAGCTAACGCGTTAAGTCGACCGCCTGGGGAGTACGGCCGCAAGGTTAAAACTCAAATGAATTGACGGGGGCCCGCACAAGCGGTGGAGCATGTGGTTTAATTCGATGCAACGCGAAGAACCTTACCTGGTCTTGACATCCACAGAACTTTCCAGAGATGGATTGGTGCCTTCGGGAACTGTGAGACAGGTGCTGCATGGCTGTCGTCAGCTCGTGTTGTGAAATGTTGGGTTAAGTCCCGCAACGAGCGCAACCCTTATCCTTTGTTGCCAGCGGTCCGGCCGGGAACTCAAAGGAGACTGCCAGTGATAAACTGGAGGAAGGTGGGGATGACGTCAAGTCATCATGGCCCTTACGACCAGGGCTACACACGTGCTACAATGGCGCATACAAAGAGAAGCGACCTCGCGAGAGCAAGCGGACCTCATAAAGTGCGTCGTAGTCCGGATTGGAGTCTGCAACTCGACTCCATGAAGTCGGAATCGCTAGTAATCGTGGATCAGAATGCCACGGTGAATACGTTCCCGGGCCTTGTACACACCGCCCGTCACACCATGGGAGTGGGTTGCAAAAGAAGTAGGTAGCTTAACCTTCGGGAGGGCGCTTACCACTTTGTGATTCATGACTGGGGTGAAGTCGTAACAAGGTAACCGTAGGGGAACCTGCGGTTGGATCACCTCCTTACCTTAAAGAAGCGTTCTTTGAAGTGCTCACACAGATTGTCTGATAGAAAGTGAAAAGCAAGGCGTCTTGCGAAGCAGACTGATACGTCCCCTTCGTCTAGAGGCCCAGGACACCGCCCTTTCACGGCGGTAACAGGGGTTCGAATCCCCTAGGGGACGCCACTTGCTGGTTTGTGAGTGAAAGTCACCTGCCTTAATATCTCAAAACTCATCTTCGGGTGATGTTTGAGATATTTGCTCTTTAAAAATCTGGATCAAGCTGAAAATTGAAACACTGAATAGTCGAAAGATTATTCGTGAGTCTCTCAAATTTTCGCAACACGATGATGAATCGAAAGAAACATCTTCGGGTTGTGAGGTTAAGCGACTAAGCGTACACGGTGGATGCCCTGGCAGTCAGAGGCGATGAAGGACGTGCTAATCTGCGATAAGCGTCGGTAAGGTGATATGAACCGTTATAACCGGCGATTTCCGAATGGGGAAACCCAGTGTGATTCGTCACACTATCATTAACTGAATCCATAGGTTAATGAGGCGAACCGGGGGAACTGAAACATCTAAGTACCCCGAGGAAAAGAAATCAACCGAGATTCCCCCAGTAGCGGCGAGCGAACGGGGAGCAGCCCAGAGCCTGAATCAGTGTGTGTGTTAGTGGAAGCGTCTGGAAAGGCGCGCGATACAGGGTGACAGCCCCGTACACAAAAATGCACATACTGTGAGCTCGATGAGTAGGGCGGGACACGTGGTATCCTGTCTGAATATGGGGGGACCATCCTCCAAGGCTAAATACTCCTGACTGACCGATAGTGAACCAGTACCGTGAGGGAAAGGCGAAAAGAACCCCGGCGAGGGGAGTGAAAAAGAACCTGAAACCGTGTACGTACAAGCAGTGGGAGCCTTGATTTATCAGGGTGACTGCGTACCTTTTGTATAATGGGTCAGCGACTTATATTCTGTAGCAAGGTTAACCGAATAGGGGAGCCGAAGGGAAACCGAGTCTTAACTGGGCGTTAAGTTGCAGGGTATAGACCCGAAACCCGGTGATCTAGCCATGGGCAGGTTGAAGGTTGGGTAACACTAACTGGAGGACCGAACCGACTAATGTTGAAAAATTAGCGGATGACTTGTGGCTGGGGGTGAAAGGCCAATCAAACCGGGAGATAGCTGGTTCTCCCCGAAAGCTATTTAGGTAGCGCCTCGTGAATTCATCTCCGGGGGTAGAGCACTGTTTCGGCAAGGGGGTCATCCCGACTTACCAACCCGATGCAAACTGCGAATACCGGAGAATGTTATCACGGGAGACACACGGCGGGTGCTAACGTCCGTCGTGAAGAGGGAAACAACCCAGACCGCCAGCTAAGGTCCCAAAGTCATGGTTAAGTGGGAAACGATGTGGGAAGGCCCAGACAGCCAGGATGTTGGCTTAGAAGCAGCCATCATTTAAAGAAAGCGTAATAGCTCACTGGTCGAGTCGGCCTGCGCGGAAGATGTAACGGGGCTAAACCATGCACCGAAGCTGCGGCAGCGACACTATGTGTTGTTGGGTAGGGGAGCGTTCTGTAAGCCTGCGAAGGTGGCCTGTGAGGGTTGCTGGAGGTATCAGAAGTGCGAATGCTGACATAAGTAACGATAAAGCGGGTGAAAAGCCCGCTCGCCGGAAGACCAAGGGTTCCTGTCCAACGTTAATCGGGGCAGGGTGAGTCGACCCCTAAGGCGAGGCCGAAAGGCGTAGTCGATGGGAAACAGGTTAATATTCCTGTACTTGGTGTTACTGCGAAGGGGGGACGGAGAAGGCTATGTTGGCCGGGCGACGGTTGTCCCGGTTTAAGCGTGTAGGCTGGTTTTCCAGGCAAATCCGGAAAATCAAGGCTGAGGCGTGATGACGAGGCACTACGGTGCTGAAGCAACAAATGCCCTGCTTCCAGGAAAAGCCTCTAAGCATCAGGTAACATCAAATCGTACCCCAAACCGACACAGGTGGTCAGGTAGAGAATACCAAGGCGCTTGAGAGAACTCGGGTGAAGGAACTAGGCAAAATGGTGCCGTAACTTCGGGAGAAGGCACGCTGATATGTAGGTGAAGCGACTTGCTCGTGGAGCTGAAATCAGTCGAAGATACCAGCTGGCTGCAACTGTTTATTAAAAACACAGCACTGTGCAAACACGAAAGTGGACGTATACGGTGTGACGCCTGCCCGGTGCCGGAAGGTTAATTGATGGGGTCAGCCGCAAGGCGAAGCTCTTGATCGAAGCCCCGGTAAACGGCGGCCGTAACTATAACGGTCCTAAGGTAGCGAAATTCCTTGTCGGGTAAGTTCCGACCTGCACGAATGGCGTAATGATGGCCAGGCTGTCTCCACCCGAGACTCAGTGAAATTGAACTCGCTGTGAAGATGCAGTGTACCCGCGGCAAGACGGAAAGACCCCGTGAACCTTTACTATAGCTTGACACTGAACATTGAGCCTTGATGTGTAGGATAGGTGGGAGGCTTTGAAGCGTGGACGCCAGTCTGCGTGGAGCCGACCTTGAAATACCACCCTTTAATGTTTGATGTTCTAACGTAGACCCGTTATCCGGGTTGCGGACAGTGTCTGGTGGGTAGTTTGACTGGGGCGGTCTCCTCCTAAAGAGTAACGGAGGAGCACGAAGGTTGGCTAATCCTGGTCGGACATCAGGAGGTTAGTGCAATGGCATAAGCCAGCTTGACTGCGAGCGTGACGGCGCGAGCAGGTGCGAAAGCAGGTCATAGTGATCCGGTGGTTCTGAATGGAAGGGCCATCGCTCAACGGATAAAAGGTACTCCGGGGATAACAGGCTGATACCGCCCAAGAGTTCATATCGACGGCGGTGTTTGGCACCTCGATGTCGGCTCATCACATCCTGGGGCTGAAGTAGGTCCCAAGGGTATGGCTGTTCGCCATTTAAAGTGGTACGCGAGCTGGGTTTAGAACGTCGTGAGACAGTTCGGTCCCTATCTGCCGTGGGCGCTGGAGAACTGAGGGGGGCTGCTCCTAGTACGAGAGGACCGGAGTGGACGCATCACTGGTGTTCGGGTTGTCATGCCAATGGCACTGCCCGGTAGCTAAATGCGGAAGAGATAAGTGCTGAAAGCATCTAAGCACGAAACTTGCCCCGAGATGAGTTCTCCCTGACTCCTTGAGAGTCCTGAAGGAACGTTGAAGACGACGACGTTGATAGGCCGGGTGTGTAAGCGCAGCGATGCGTTGAGCTAACCGGTACTAATGAACCGTGAGGCTTAACCTTACAACGCCGAAGCTGTTTTGGCGGATTGAGAGAAAGATTTTCAGCCTGATACAGATTAAATCGACAGGTCAGAACAGGACGTGTTGATGAAACAGAATTTGCCTGGCGGCCGTAGCGCGGTGGTCCCACCTGACCCCATGCCGAACTCAGAAGTGAAACGCCGTAGCGCCGATGGTAGTGTGGGGTCTCCCCATGCGAGAGTAGGGAACTGCCAGGCATCAAATAAAACGAAAGGCTCAGTCGGAAGACTGGGCCTTTTGTTTTATCTGTTGTTTGTCGGTGAACACTCTCCTGAGCAGGACAAATCCGCCGGGAGCGGATTTGAACGTTGCGAAGCAACGGCCCGGAGGGTGGCGGGCAGGACGCCCGCCATAAACTGCCAGGCATCAGATAAAGCAGAAGGCCATCCGCAAGGATGGCCTTTTTGCGTTTCTACAAACTCTTCCTGTCATCATATCTACAAGCCATCCCCCCGCAGATACGGTAAACTAGCCTCGTTTTTGCATCAGGAAAGCAGCTATGAACCACTCCTTAAAACCCTGGAACACATTTGGCATTGATCATAATGCTCAGCACATTGTATGTGCCGAAGACGAACAACAACTACTCAATGCCTGGCAGCATGCAACCGCAGAAGGACAACCCGTTCTTATTCTGGGTGAAGGAAGTAATGTACTTTTTCTGGAAGACTATCGCGGCACGGTGATCATCAACCGGATCAAAGGTGTCGAAATTCATGATGAACCTGATGCGTGGTATTTACATGTAGGAGCCGGAGAAAACTGGCATCGCCTGGTAAAATACACTTTGCAGGAAGGTATGCCTGGTCTGGAAAATCTGGCATTAATTCCTGGTTGTGTCGGCTCATCACCTATCCAGAATATTGGTGCTTATGGCGTAGAATTACAGCGCGTTTGCGATTATGTTGACTGCGTTGAGCTAACGACAGGCAAGCAAGTGCGCTTAACTGCCAAAGAGTGCCGTTTTGGCTATCGCGACAGTATTTTTAAGCATGAATATCAGGACCGCTTCGCCATTGTTGCTGTAGGTCTGCGTCTGCCAAAAGAGTGGCAACCTGTACTGACTTACGGTGACTTAACTCGTCTGGAGCCTTCAACAGTAACGCCACAGCAAGTATTTGATGCGGTGTGCCATATGAGAACTACAAAGCTGCCCGATCCAAAAGTGAACGGCAATGCTGGTAGTTTCTTCAAAAATCCTGTTGTATCTGTGGAAACGGCTAACGCGTTGTTGGCACAATTTCCAACGGCACCGAATTACCCTCAGGCGGATGGTTCAGTAAAACTGGCTGCTGGCTGGCTCATCGATCAGTGTCAGCTAAAAGGGACGCAAATGGGTGGGGCTGCGGTACACCGTCAACAGGCGTTAGTTCTCGTCAATGAAGGCAATGCAAAAAGCGAAGATGTCGTGCAACTGGCACATCATGTAAGACAGAAAGTTGGTGAAAAATTTAATGTCTGGCTTGAGCCCGAAGTTCGCTTTATTGGTGCATCAGGTGAAGTTAGCGCAGTGGAGACGATTTCATGAAGGATAATACCGTTCCACTGAAATTAATCACGCTGTTAGCGAATGGCGAATTTCACTCTGGCGAGCAGCTGGGTGAAACGTTAGGAATGAGCCGGGCGGCCATTAATAAACACATTCAAACACTGCGTGACTGGGGCGTTGATGTCTTTACCGTTCCGGGTAAAGGATACAGCCTGCCTGAGCCCATTCAGTTACTTAATGCTGAACAGATATTGAGTCAGCTGGATGGCGGTAGTGTAGCCGTGCTGCCAGTAATTGACTCCACTAATCAGTACCTTCTTGATCGTATCGAAGAGCTTAAATCGGGCGATGCCTGCGTCGCAGAATATCAGCAGGCAGGCCGTGGTCGCCGTGGTCGGAAATGGTTTTCGCCTTTTGGCGCAAACTTATATTTGTCGATGTTCTGGCGTCTGGAACAAGGCCCGGCTGCGGCAATTGGTTTAAGTCTGGTTATCGGTATCGTGATGGCGGAAGTATTACGCAAGCTGGGTGCAGATAAAGTTCGCGTTAAATGGCCTAATGACCTCTATCTACAGGATCGCAAGCTGGCAGGCATTCTTGTGGAGCTGACTGGCAAAACCGGCGATGCAGCGCAAATCGTCATTGGCGCCGGGATCAACATGGCAATGCGTCGTGTTGAAGAGAGTGTCGTTAACCAGGGATGGATCACATTGCAGGAAGCAGGGATCAATCTTGATCGTAATACGTTGGCGGCCATGCTAATACGTGAATTACGCGCGGCGCTGGAACTCTTCGAGCAAGAAGGATTGGCACCTTATCTTTCGCGTTGGGAAAAGCTGGATAATTTTATTAATCGTCCAGTGAAACTTATCATTGGTGATAAAGAAATATTTGGTATTTCACGCGGAATAGACAAACAGGGCGCTTTATTGCTTGAGCAGGACGGAATAATAAAACCCTGGATGGGTGGTGAAATATCCCTACGTAGCGCAGAATAATAAATAAGGGGAGCATTAGCTCCCCTTTAAATTATTTGCGTAATCTGACTTCTTCTACCGCATGATTAGCACTTTTCGTCAGGATTAAACTGGCTCGCTCGCGAGTAGGTAGAATATTTTGCTTTAAGTTCAGCCAGTTGATCTCTTTCCACAACGTCATGGCAGTCTTAATAGCTTCTTCTTTAGTTAATTTCGCGTAGTTATGGAAATAGGAATCCGGGTCTGTAAAAGCCCCTTCGCGGAATTTCAGAAAACGGTTGATATACCACGTCTGAAGTAAGTCTTCCGGTGCATCAACATATATCGAAAAATCGACGAAATCAGAAACAAATACATGATGTGGGTCGTGCGGATAATCCATCCCACTCTGTAAGACATTTAACCCTTCAAGGATTAAAATATCAGGCTGAACAACGGTTTTATCACCATTTGGGATTACATCATAAATAAGATGCGAGTAAACCGGTGCCGTAACGTTTGGTACACCCGATTTGAGATCGGAAACAAACTTCACCAGACGATGCATATCATACGATTCCGGGAAGCCTTTCTTTTTCATCAACCCGCGTTCTTTAAGCACTTTGTTGGGATGAAGAAAACCATCGGTAGTGATCAGTTCAACACGACGATGTTCCGGCCAACGGCTTAATAGTGCCTGTAATACACGGGCGGTTGTACTTTTTCCTACAGCTACACTGCCTGCGATGCTGATAATGTAAGGAATGCGTTGTCCGTTAGTGCCAAGAAACTGTTCCAGAACTGCCTGACGGCGCAGATTCGAGCTTATATAGAAGTTCAGCAAACGCGACAAAGGCAAATAGATCTCGGCAACTTCTTCTAACGAGAGATCTTCATTTATACCTTTGAGACGGGCGATCTCATCTTCCGATAACGTCATCGGTACGGAATCACGCAGAGCTGCCCACTGGTTGCGGTCAAACTGTAGGTAAGGCGTCATTAACGTTTGCTCTTTTATACTCATAAGCATGTTTCTGACGGTCATAGCTCTATCGGCAAAGCGATATTTGCCATGGCGCGTCACAGTTCTGTTGAATGGGTTAATGGGCAGGAGGGTAACACCAGATGGGGAGGAATAATAAGAAAAAATCGCTTCCGGGAAGCTATCGGTGAAAAGCAATGTGACAGATATTCCATCTGATAAAAAGAATGGTGTTTTAACTGGCGCATATTGTTAAGCAGAACAATGCTGAAAAAATGTGCTAATCTGCTCATTGTTCGACTGTTTCTTCATCGGGTTGTTTAAAATATGACCAACAAAACAAATTATGCAATTTTTTAGTTGCATGAGCTCGCATGTCTCCATAGAATGCGCGCTACTTGATGCCGACTTAGCTCAGTAGGTAGAGCAACTGACTTGTAATCAGTAGGTCACCAGTTCGATTCCGGTAGTCGGCACCATCAAGTCCGGTGGGGTTCCCGAGCGGCCAAAGGGAGCAGACTGTAAATCTGCCGTCACAGACTTCGAAGGTTCGAATCCTTCCCCCACCACCAATTTCGGCCACGCGATGGCGTAGCCCGAGACGATAAGTTCGCTTACCGGCTCGAATAAAGAGAGCTTCTCTCGATATTCAGTGCAGAATGAAAATCAGGTAGCCGAGTTCCAGGATGCGGGCATCGTATAATGGCTATTACCTCAGCCTTCCAAGCTGATGATGCGGGTTCGATTCCCGCTGCCCGCTCCAAGATGTGCTGATATAGCTCAGTTGGTAGAGCGCACCCTTGGTAAGGGTGAGGTCGGCAGTTCGAATCTGCCTATCAGCACCACTTCTTTTCTCCTCCCTGTTTTTTCCTTCTGTTTATTGCATTCAACAAGTCGGGCATGTTGCCTGGTTGATGTGGTGATATCACCGATTTATCCGTGTCTTAGAGGGACAATCGATGTCTAAAGAAAAGTTTGAACGTACAAAACCGCACGTTAACGTCGGTACTATCGGCCACGTTGACCATGGTAAAACAACGCTGACCGCTGCAATCACTACCGTACTGGCTAAAACCTACGGCGGTGCTGCTCGCGCATTCGACCAGATCGATAACGCGCCAGAAGAAAAAGCTCGTGGTATCACCATCAACACTTCTCACGTTGAATACGACACCCCGACCCGTCACTACGCACACGTAGACTGCCCGGGGCACGCCGACTATGTTAAAAACATGATCACCGGTGCTGCGCAGATGGACGGCGCGATCCTGGTTGTTGCTGCGACTGACGGCCCGATGCCGCAGACTCGTGAGCACATCCTGCTGGGTCGTCAGGTAGGCGTTCCGTACATCATCGTGTTCCTGAACAAATGCGACATGGTTGATGACGAAGAGCTGCTGGAACTGGTTGAAATGGAAGTTCGTGAACTTCTGTCTCAGTACGACTTCCCGGGCGACGACACTCCGATCGTTCGTGGTTCTGCTCTGAAAGCGCTGGAAGGCGACGCAGAGTGGGAAGCGAAAATCCTGGAACTGGCTGGCTTCCTGGATTCTTACATTCCGGAACCAGAGCGTGCGATTGACAAGCCGTTCCTGCTGCCGATCGAAGACGTATTCTCCATCTCCGGTCGTGGTACTGTTGTTACCGGTCGTGTAGAACGCGGTATCATCAAAGTTGGTGAAGAAGTTGAAATCGTTGGTATCAAAGAGACTCAGAAGTCTACCTGTACTGGCGTTGAAATGTTCCGCAAACTGCTGGACGAAGGCCGTGCTGGTGAGAACGTAGGTGTTCTGCTGCGTGGTATCAAACGTGAAGAAATCGAACGTGGTCAGGTACTGGCTAAGCCGGGCACCATCAAGCCGCATACCAAGTTCGAATCTGAAGTGTACATTCTGTCCAAAGATGAAGGCGGCCGTCATACTCCGTTCTTCAAAGGCTACCGTCCGCAGTTCTACTTCCGTACTACTGACGTGACTGGTACTATCGAACTGCCGGAAGGCGTAGAGATGGTAATGCCGGGCGACAACATCAAAATGGTTGTTACCCTGATCCACCCGATCGCGATGGACGATGGTCTGCGTTTCGCAATCCGTGAAGGCGGCCGTACCGTTGGCGCGGGCGTTGTAGCTAAAGTTCTGAGCTAATTGCCGATAACATTTGACGCAATGCGCAATAAAAGGGCATCATTTGATGCCCTTTTTGCACGCTTTCGTACCAGAACCTGGCTCATCAGTGATTTTCTTTGTCATAATCATTGCTGAGACAGGCTCTGTTGAGGGCGTATAATCCGAAAAGCGAATACGCGTTTCGATTTGGTTTGCCTCGCTATCGCGGGGTGAAAATGTTTGTAGAATACTTCTGACAGGTTGGTTTATGAGTGCGAATACCGAAGCTCAAGGAAGCGGGCGCGGCCTGGAAGCGATGAAGTGGGTCGTTGTGGTGGCATTGCTCCTGGTGGCAATCGTCGGCAACTACCTTTATCGCGACATTATGCTGCCGCTGCGTGCGCTGGCCGTAGTAATTCTGATTGCTGCAGCGGGTGGTGTCGCGCTGTTAACGACAAAAGGTAAAGCAACCGTTGCTTTTGCCCGTGAAGCGCGTACCGAAGTCCGTAAGGTCATTTGGCCGACTCGCCAGGAAACATTGCACACCACGCTGATTGTGGCTGCGGTTACCGCAGTAATGTCACTGATCCTGTGGGGACTGGATGGTATTCTGGTTCGCCTGGTATCCTTTATCACTGGCCTGAGGTTCTGAGATGTCTGAAGCTCCTAAAAAGCGCTGGTACGTCGTTCAGGCGTTTTCCGGTTTTGAAGGCCGCGTAGCAACGTCGCTGCGTGAGCATATCAAATTACACAACATGGAAGAGTTGTTTGGCGAAGTCATGGTTCCGACTGAAGAAGTCGTTGAGATCCGTGGCGGTCAGCGTCGCAAAAGCGAACGCAAATTCTTCCCTGGCTACGTCCTCGTTCAGATGGTGATGAACGACGCGAGCTGGCACCTGGTGCGCAGCGTACCGCGTGTGATGGGCTTCATCGGCGGTACTTCCGATCGTCCTGCGCCAATCAGCGATAAAGAAGTTGATGCGATTATGAACCGCCTGCAGCAGGTTGGTGATAAGCCGCGTCCGAAAACGCTGTTTGAACCGGGTGAAATGGTTCGTGTTAATGATGGTCCGTTCGCTGACTTCAACGGCGTCGTTGAAGAGGTGGATTACGAGAAGTCTCGTCTGAAAGTCTCTGTTTCTATCTTCGGTCGTGCGACCCCGGTAGAGCTGGACTTCAGCCAGGTTGAAAAAGCCTAACCCAGCGATCAAAAAAGCGGCGATTTAATCGTTGCACAAGGCGTGAGATTGGAATACAATTTCGCGCCTTTTGTTTTTATGGGCCTTGCCCGTAAAACGATTTTTTATATCACGGGGAGCCTCTCAGAGGCGTTATTACCCAACTTGAGGAATTTATAATGGCTAAGAAAGTACAAGCCTATGTCAAGCTGCAGGTTGCAGCTGGTATGGCTAACCCGAGTCCGCCAGTAGGTCCGGCTCTGGGTCAGCAGGGCGTAAACATCATGGAATTCTGCAAAGCGTTCAACGCAAAAACTGATTCCATCGAAAAAGGTCTGCCGATTCCGGTAGTTATCACCGTTTACGCTGACCGTTCTTTCACTTTCGTTACCAAGACTCCGCCGGCAGCAGTTCTGCTGAAAAAAGCGGCTGGTATCAAGTCTGGTTCCGGTAAGCCGAACAAAGACAAAGTGGGTAAAATTTCCCGCGCTCAGCTGCAGGAAATCGCGCAGACCAAAGCTGCCGACATGACTGGTGCCGACATTGAAGCGATGACTCGCTCCATCGAAGGTACTGCACGTTCCATGGGCCTGGTAGTGGAGGACTAAGAAATGGCTAAACTGACCAAGCGCATGCGTGTTATCCGCGAGAAAGTTGATGCGACCAAACAGTACGACATCAACGAAGCTATCGCTCTGCTGAAAGAGCTGGCGACTGCTAAATTCGTAGAAAGCGTGGACGTTGCTGTTAACCTCGGCATCGACGCTCGTAAATCTGACCAGAACGTACGTGGTGCAACTGTACTGCCGCACGGTACTGGCCGTTCCGTTCGCGTAGCCGTATTTACCCAGGGCGCAAACGCTGAAGCTGCTAAAGCTGCAGGCGCTGAACTGGTAGGTATGGAAGATCTGGCTGACCAGATCAAGAAAGGCGAAATGAACTTTGACGTTGTTATTGCTTCTCCGGATGCAATGCGCGTTGTTGGCCAGCTGGGCCAGGTTCTGGGTCCGCGCGGCCTGATGCCGAACCCGAAAGTGGGTACTGTAACCCCGAACGTTGCTGAAGCGGTTAAAAACGCTAAAGCTGGCCAGGTTCGTTACCGTAACGACAAAAACGGCATCATCCACACCACCATTGGTAAAGTGGACTTTGACGCTGACAAACTGAAAGAAAACCTGGAAGCTCTGCTGGTTGCGCTGAAAAAAGCAAAACCGACTCAGGCGAAAGGTGTGTACATCAAGAAAGTTAGCATCTCCACCACCATGGGTGCAGGTGTTGCAGTTGACCAGGCTGGCCTGAGCGCTTCTGCAAACTAATACCTTTACGTGGGCGGTGATTTTGTCTACAATCTTACCCCCCACGTATAATGCTTAATGCAGACGTATATCCGAGATATTCGGGTTGTGGCAAGGCGGCAACTGAGTGAGTCGCCAGGAGCATAGCTACTATGTGACTGGTGCGAACGAAGGAAGCCAACGCCGCCACAAGCTGAATAGCGACGGATAGAAAAGATTTGTTCGTTGGAGCCTGGCCTATCCAGGCCTCCGTCGAAGACCGCAGGAGTTTCGTAAGAAACTTAATCCCCTGCGTAGACGGTGACAGAACGCTAAGATTATTCTTTTATATTCTGGCTTGTTTCTGCTCACCGTAATTAAGACGCTCTCTCCATTTGGAGGAGTGAAGTGAGTTCCAGAGATTTTCTCTGGCAAACATCCAGGAGCAAAGCTAATGGCTTTAAATCTTCAAGACAAACAAGCGATTGTTGCTGAAGTCAGCGAAGTAGCCAAAGGCGCGCTGTCTGCAGTGGTTGCGGATTCCCGTGGCGTAACTGTAGATAAAATGACTGAACTGCGTAAAGCAGGTCGCGAAGCTGGCGTATACATGCGTGTTGTTCGTAACACCCTGCTGCGCCGTGCTGTTGAAGGTACTCCGTTCGAGTGCCTGAAAGACGCGTTTGTTGGTCCGACCCTGATTGCATACTCTATGGAACACCCGGGCGCTGCAGCTCGTCTGTTCAAAGAGTTCGCGAAAGCGAATGCAAAATTTGAGGTCAAAGCCGCTGCCTTTGAAGGTGAGCTGATCCCGGCGTCTCAGATCGACCGCCTGGCAACTCTGCCGACCTACGAAGAAGCAATTGCACGCCTGATGGCAACCATGAAAGAAGCTTCGGCTGGCAAACTGGTTCGTACTCTGGCTGCTGTACGCGATGCGAAAGAAGCTGCTTAATCGCAGTTATCTTTTTAACGCATTCGCTTACGTATAAACTTATTCTGATATTCAGGAACAATTTAAATGTCTATCACTAAAGATCAAATCATTGAAGCAGTTGCAGCTATGTCTGTAATGGACGTTGTAGAACTGATCTCTGCAATGGAAGAAAAATTCGGTGTTTCCGCTGCTGCTGCTGTAGCTGTAGCTGCTGGCCCGGTTGAAGCTGCTGAAGAAAAAACTGAATTCGACGTAATTCTGAAAGCTGCTGGCGCTAACAAAGTTGCTGTTATCAAAGCAGTACGTGGCGCAACTGGCCTGGGTCTGAAAGAAGCTAAAGACCTGGTAGAATCTGCTCCAGCTGCTCTGAAAGAAGGCGTGAGCAAAGATGACGCTGAAGCACTGAAAAAAGCTCTGGAAGAAGCTGGCGCTGAAGTTGAAGTTAAATAAGCCAACCCTTCCGGTTGCAGCCTGAGAAATCAGGCTGATGGCTGGTGACTTTTTAGTCACCAGCCTTTTTGCGCTGTAAGGCGCCAGTAGCGTTTCACACTGTTTGACTACTGCTGTGCCTTTCAATGCTTGTTTCTATCGACGACTTAATATACTGCGACAGAACTCCCGTTCTGTGTAAATCGCAATGAAATGGTTTAAGCGTGATAGCAACAGGCATTGCGGAAAGTATCCATTTTCCGGTCAACAAAATAGTGTTGCACAAACTGTCCGCTCAGTGGACAGATGGGTCGACTTGTCAGCGAGCTGAGGAACCCTATGGTTTACTCCTATACCGAGAAAAAACGTATTCGTAAGGATTTTGGTAAACGTCCACAAGTTCTGGATGTACCTTATCTCCTTTCTATCCAGCTTGACTCGTTTCAGAAATTTATCGAGCAAGATCCTGAAGGGCAGTATGGTCTGGAAGCTGCTTTCCGTTCCGTATTCCCGATTCAGAGCTACAGCGGTAATTCCGAGCTGCAATACGTCAGCTACCGCCTTGGCGAACCGGTGTTTGACGTCCAGGAATGTCAAATCCGTGGCGTGACCTATTCCGCACCGCTGCGCGTTAAACTGCGTCTGGTGATCTATGAGCGCGAAGCGCCGGAAGGCACCGTAAAAGACATTAAAGAACAAGAAGTCTACATGGGCGAAATTCCGCTCATGACGGACAACGGTACCTTTGTTATCAACGGTACTGAGCGTGTTATCGTTTCTCAGCTGCACCGTAGTCCGGGCGTCTTCTTTGACTCCGACAAAGGTAAAACCCACTCTTCGGGTAAAGTACTGTATAACGCGCGTATCATTCCTTACCGTGGTTCCTGGCTGGACTTCGAATTCGATCCGAAGGACAACCTGTTCGTACGTATCGACCGTCGCCGTAAACTGCCTGCGACCATCATTCTGCGTGCACTGAACTACACCACTGAACAGATCCTCGACCTGTTCTTTGAAAAAGTTATCTTTGAAATCCGTGATAACAAGCTGCAGATGGAACTGGTGCCGGAACGCCTGCGTGGTGAAACTGCATCTTTTGACATCGAAGCTAACGGTAAAGTGTACGTAGAAAAAGGCCGCCGTATTACTGCGCGCCACATTCGCCAACTGGAAAAAGACGACGTCAAACTGATTGAAGTTCCGGTTGAGTACATCGCAGGTAAAGTGGTCGCTAAAGACTATATTGATGAGTCTACCGGCGAGCTGATCTGCGCAGCGAACATGGAACTGAGCCTGGATCTGTTGGCTAAGCTGAGCCAGTCTGGTCACAAGCGTATCGAAACGCTGTTTACTAACGATCTGGATCACGGCCCATATATCTCTGAAACCTTACGTGTCGACCCAACTAACGACCGTCTGAGCGCACTGGTAGAAATCTACCGCATGATGCGTCCTGGCGAGCCGCCGACTCGTGAAGCTGCTGAAAGCCTGTTCGAGAACCTGTTCTTCTCTGAAGACCGCTATGATCTGTCTGCGGTTGGTCGTATGAAGTTCAACCGTTCTCTGCTGCGCGAAGAAATCGAAGGTTCCGGTATCCTGAGCAAAGACGACATCATTGATGTTATGAAAAAGCTCATCGATATCCGTAACGGTAAAGGCGAAGTCGATGATATCGACCACCTCGGCAACCGTCGTATCCGTTCCGTTGGCGAAATGGCGGAAAACCAGTTCCGTGTTGGCCTGGTACGTGTAGAGCGTGCGGTGAAAGAGCGTCTGTCTCTGGGCGATCTGGATACCCTGATGCCTCAGGACATGATCAACGCCAAGCCGATTTCCGCAGCAGTAAAAGAGTTCTTCGGTTCCAGCCAGCTGTCTCAGTTTATGGACCAGAACAACCCGCTGTCTGAGATTACGCACAAACGTCGTATCTCTGCACTCGGTCCAGGCGGTCTGACCCGTGAACGTGCAGGCTTCGAAGTTCGAGACGTACACCCGACTCACTACGGTCGCGTATGTCCAATCGAAACCCCTGAAGGTCCGAACATCGGTCTGATCAACTCCCTGTCCGTGTACGCACAGACTAACGAATACGGCTTCCTTGAGACTCCGTATCGTAAAGTGACCGACGGTGTTGTAACTGACGAAATTCACTACCTGTCTGCTATCGAAGAAGGTAACTACGTTATCGCCCAGGCGAACTCCAACCTGGATGAAGAAGGCCACTTCGTAGAAGACCTGGTAACTTGCCGTAGTAAAGGCGAATCCAGCTTGTTCAGCCGCGACCAGGTTGACTACATGGACGTATCCACCCAGCAGGTGGTATCCGTCGGTGCGTCCCTGATCCCGTTCCTTGAACACGATGACGCCAACCGTGCATTGATGGGTGCGAACATGCAACGTCAGGCCGTTCCGACTCTGCGTGCTGATAAGCCGCTGGTTGGTACGGGTATGGAACGTGCTGTTGCCGTTGACTCCGGTGTAACTGCGGTTGCTAAACGTGGCGGTGTCGTTCAGTACGTGGATGCTTCCCGTATCGTTATCAAAGTTAACGAAGACGAGATGTATCCGGGCGAAGCTGGTATCGATATCTACAACCTGACCAAATACACCCGTTCGAACCAGAACACCTGTATCAACCAGATGCCGTGTGTTTCTCTGGGTGAACCGGTAGAACGTGGCGACGTGCTGGCAGATGGTCCGTCCACCGACCTCGGTGAACTGGCGCTCGGTCAGAACATGCGCGTGGCGTTCATGCCGTGGAATGGTTACAACTTCGAAGACTCCATCCTCGTATCCGAGCGTGTTGTTCAGGAAGACCGTTTCACCACTATTCACATCCAGGAACTGGCGTGTGTGTCCCGTGACACCAAGCTGGGGCCGGAAGAGATCACCGCTGACATCCCGAACGTGGGTGAAGCTGCGCTCTCCAAACTGGATGAATCCGGTATCGTTTACATTGGTGCGGAAGTAACCGGTGGCGACATTCTGGTTGGTAAGGTAACGCCGAAAGGTGAAACTCAGCTGACCCCAGAAGAAAAACTGCTGCGTGCGATCTTCGGTGAGAAAGCGTCTGACGTTAAAGACTCTTCTCTGCGCGTACCAAACGGTGTATCCGGTACGGTTATCGACGTTCAGGTCTTTACTCGCGATGGCGTAGAAAAAGACAAACGTGCGCTGGAAATCGAAGAAATGCAGCTCAAACAGGCGAAGAAAGACCTGTCTGAAGAACTGCAGATCCTCGAAGCGGGTCTGTTCAGCCGTATCCGTGCTGTGCTGGTAGCCGGTGGCGTTGAAGCTGAGAAGCTCGACAAACTGCCGCGCGATCGCTGGCTGGAGCTGGGCCTGACCGACGAAGAGAAACAAAATCAGCTGGAACAGCTGGCTGAGCAGTATGACGAACTGAAACACGAGTTCGAGAAGAAACTCGAAGCGAAACGCCGCAAAATCACCCAGGGCGACGATCTGGCACCGGGCGTGCTGAAGATTGTTAAGGTATATCTGGCGGTTAAACGCCGTATCCAGCCTGGTGACAAGATGGCAGGTCGTCACGGTAACAAGGGTGTAATTTCTAAGATCAACCCGATCGAAGATATGCCTTACGATGAAAACGGTACGCCGGTAGACATCGTACTGAACCCGCTGGGCGTACCGTCTCGTATGAACATCGGTCAGATTCTGGAAACCCACCTGGGTATGGCTGCGAAAGGTATCGGCGACAAGATCAACGCCATGCTGAAACAGCAGCAAGAAGTCGCGAAACTGCGCGAGTTCATCCAGCGTGCGTACGATCTGGGCGCTGACGTTCGTCAGAAAGTTGACCTGAGTACCTTCAGCGATGAAGAAGTTATGCGTCTGGCTGAAAACCTGCGCAAAGGTATGCCGATCGCAACGCCGGTGTTCGACGGTGCGAAAGAAGCAGAAATTAAAGAGCTGCTGAAACTTGGCGACCTGCCGACTTCTGGTCAGATCCGCCTGTACGACGGCCGCACTGGTGAACAGTTCGAACGTCCGGTAACCGTAGGTTACATGTACATGCTGAAACTGAACCACCTGGTCGACGATAAGATGCACGCGCGTTCCACTGGTTCTTACAGTCTGGTTACTCAGCAGCCGCTGGGTGGTAAGGCACAGTTCGGTGGTCAGCGTTTCGGGGAGATGGAAGTGTGGGCGCTGGAAGCATACGGCGCGGCATACACTCTGCAGGAAATGCTCACCGTTAAGTCTGATGACGTGAACGGTCGTACCAAGATGTATAAGAACATCGTGGACGGCAACCATCAGATGGAGCCGGGCATGCCAGAATCCTTCAACGTATTGTTGAAAGAGATTCGTTCGCTGGGTATTAACATCGAACTGGAAGACGAGTAATTCTCGCTCAAACAGGTCACTGCTGTCGGGGTAAAACCCGGCAGCGGATTGTGCTAACTCCGACGGGAGCAAATCCGTGAAAGATTTATTAAAGTTTCTGAAAGCGCAGACTAAAACCGAAGAGTTTGATGCGATCAAAATTGCTCTGGCATCGCCAGACATGATCCGTTCATGGTCTTTCGGTGAAGTTAAAAAGCCGGAAACCATCAACTACCGTACGTTCAAACCTGAGCGTGACGGCCTTTTCTGCGCCCGTATCTTTGGGCCGGTAAAAGACTACGAGTGCCTGTGCGGTAAGTACAAGCGCCTGAAACACCGTGGCGTTATCTGTGAGAAGTGCGGCGTTGAAGTGACCCAGACCAAAGTACGCCGTGAGCGTATGGGCCACATCGAGCTGGCTTCTCCGACTGCGCACATCTGGTTCCTGAAATCTCTGCCGTCCCGTATCGGCCTGCTGCTCGATATGCCGCTGCGCGATATCGAACGCGTGCTGTACTTCGAATCCTATGTGGTAATCGAAGGCGGTATGACCAACCTGGAACGCCAGCAGATCCTGACTGAAGAGCAGTATCTGGACGCGCTGGAAGAGTTCGGTGACGAATTCGACGCGAAAATGGGTGCGGAAGCAATCCAGGCTCTGCTGAAGAGCATGGATCTGGAGCAAGAGTGCGAACAGCTGCGTGAAGAGCTGAACGAAACCAACTCCGAAACCAAGCGCAAGAAGCTGACCAAGCGTATCAAACTGCTGGAAGCGTTCGTTCAGTCTGGTAACAAGCCAGAGTGGATGATCCTGACCGTTCTGCCGGTACTGCCGCCAGATCTGCGTCCGCTGGTTCCGCTGGATGGTGGTCGTTTCGCGACTTCTGACCTGAACGATCTGTATCGTCGCGTCATTAACCGTAACAACCGTCTGAAACGCCTGCTGGATCTGGCTGCGCCGGATATCATCGTACGCAACGAAAAACGTATGCTGCAGGAAGCGGTAGACGCCCTGCTGGATAACGGTCGTCGCGGTCGTGCGATCACCGGTTCTAACAAGCGTCCTCTGAAATCTTTGGCCGACATGATCAAAGGTAAACAGGGTCGTTTCCGTCAGAACCTGCTCGGTAAGCGTGTTGACTACTCCGGTCGTTCTGTAATCACCGTAGGTCCATACCTGCGTCTGCATCAGTGCGGTCTGCCGAAGAAAATGGCGCTGGAGCTGTTCAAACCGTTCATCTACGGCAAGCTGGAACTGCGTGGTCTTGCTACCACCATTAAAGCTGCTAAGAAAATGGTTGAGCGCGAAGAAGCGGTCGTTTGGGATATCCTGGACGAAGTTATCCGCGAACACCCGGTACTGCTGAACCGTGCACCGACTCTGCACCGTCTGGGTATCCAGGCATTTGAACCGGTACTGATCGAAGGTAAAGCTATCCAGCTGCACCCGCTGGTTTGTGCGGCATATAACGCCGACTTCGATGGTGACCAGATGGCTGTTCACGTACCGCTGACGCTGGAAGCCCAGCTGGAAGCGCGTGCGCTGATGATGTCTACCAACAACATCCTGTCCCCGGCGAACGGCGAACCAATCATCGTTCCGTCTCAGGACGTTGTACTGGGTCTGTACTACATGACCCGTGACTGTGTTAACGCCAAAGGCGAAGGCATGGTGCTGACTGGCCCGAAAGAAGCTGAGCGTATTTATCGCGCTGGCTTGGCCTCTCTGCATGCGCGCGTTAAAGTGCGTATCACTGAATACGAAAAAGATGCTAACGGTGAATTAGTAGCGAAAACCAGCCTGAAGGACACGACCGTTGGCCGTGCCATTCTGTGGATGATTGTACCGAAAGGTCTGCCTTACTCCATCGTCAACCAGGCGCTGGGTAAAAAAGCAATCTCCAAAATGCTGAACACCTGCTACCGCATTCTCGGCCTGAAACCGACCGTTATTTTTGCGGACCAGATCATGTACACCGGCTTTGCATATGCAGCGCGTTCCGGTGCATCGGTTGGTATCGATGACATGGTCATCCCGGAGAAGAAACACGAAATCATCTCCGAGGCAGAAGCAGAAGTTGCTGAAATTCAGGAGCAGTTCCAGTCTGGTCTGGTAACTGCGGGCGAACGCTACAACAAAGTTATCGATATCTGGGCTGCGGCGAACGATCGTGTATCCAAAGCGATGATGGATAACCTGCAAACTGAAACCGTTATTAACCGTGACGGTCAGGAAGAGAAGCAGGTATCTTTCAACAGCATCTACATGATGGCCGACTCCGGTGCGCGTGGTTCTGCGGCACAGATTCGTCAGCTTGCTGGTATGCGTGGTCTGATGGCGAAGCCGGATGGCTCCATCATCGAAACGCCAATCACCGCGAACTTCCGTGAAGGCCTGAACGTACTCCAGTACTTCATCTCCACCCACGGTGCTCGTAAAGGTCTGGCGGATACCGCACTGAAAACTGCGAACTCCGGTTACCTGACTCGTCGTCTGGTTGACGTGGCGCAGGACCTGGTGGTTACTGAAGACGATTGTGGTACTCATGAAGGTATCATGATGACTCCGGTTATCGAGGGTGGCGATGTTAAAGAGCCGCTGCGCGATCGCGTACTGGGTCGTGTAACTGCAGAAGACGTTCTGAAGCCGGGTACTGCCGATATCCTCGTTCCGCGCAACACGCTGCTGCATGAACAGTGGTGTGACCTGCTGGAAGAGAACTCTGTCGACGCGGTTAAAGTACGTTCTGTTGTATCCTGTGACACCGACTTTGGTGTATGTGCGCACTGCTACGGTCGTGACCTGGCACGTGGCCACATCATCAACAAAGGTGAAGCAATCGGTGTTATCGCGGCACAGTCCATCGGTGAACCGGGTACACAGCTGACCATGCGTACGTTCCACATCGGTGGTGCGGCATCTCGTGCGGCTGCTGAATCCAGCATCCAGGTGAAAAACAAAGGTAGCATCAAGCTCAGCAACGTGAAGTCGGTTGTGAACTCCAGCGGTAAACTGGTTATCACTTCCCGTAACACCGAACTGAAACTGATCGACGAATTTGGTCGTACCAAAGAAAGCTACAAAGTGCCTTACGGTGCGGTACTGGCGAAAGGTGATGGCGAACAGGTTGCAGGCGGCGAAACCGTTGCAAACTGGGACCCGCACACCATGCCGGTTATCACTGAAGTAAGCGGTTTTGTTCGCTTCACCGATATGATTGACGGTCAGACCATTACTCGTCAGACCGACGAATTGACCGGTCTGTCTTCGCTGGTAGTTCTGGATTCCGCAGAACGTACCGCAGGTGGTAAAGATCTGCGTCCGGCACTGAAAATCGTTGATGCTCAGGGTAACGACGTTCTGATCCCTGGTACTGATATGCCTGCGCAGTACTTCCTGCCGGGTAAAGCGATTGTTCAGCTGGAAGATGGCGTACAGATCAGCTCTGGTGACACCCTGGCGCGTATTCCGCAGGAATCTGGCGGTACTAAGGACATCACCGGTGGTCTGCCGCGCGTTGCGGATCTGTTCGAAGCACGTCGTCCGAAAGAGCCGGCAATCCTGGCTGAAATCAGCGGTGTCGTTTCCTTCGGTAAAGAAACCAAAGGTAAACGTCGTCTGGTTATCACTCCGGTAGACGGCAGCGAACCTTACGAAGAGATGATTCCGAAATGGCGTCAGCTCAACGTGTTCGAAGGTGAACGTGTAGAACGTGGTGACGTCATTTCCGATGGTCCGGAAGCGCCGCACGACATTCTGCGTCTGCGTGGTGTTCATGCTGTGACTCGTTACATCGTTAACGAAGTACAGGACGTATACCGTCTGCAGGGCGTTAAGATTAACGATAAACACATCGAAGTTATCGTTCGTCAGATGCTGCGTAAAGCCACCATCGTTAACGCGGGTAGCTCCGACTTCCTGGAAGGCGAACAGGTTGAATACTCTCGCGTCAAGATCGCAAACCGCGAACTGGAAGCGAACGGCAAAGTGGGTGCAACTTATGCCCGCGATCTGCTGGGTATCACCAAAGCGTCTCTGGCAACCGAGTCGTTCATCTCTGCGGCATCGTTCCAGGAGACCACTCGCGTACTGACCGAAGCAGCTGTTGCGGGCAAACGCGATGAACTGCGCGGTCTGAAAGAGAACGTTATCGTGGGTCGTCTGATCCCGGCAGGTACGGGTTATGCGTATCACCAGGATCGTATGCGCCGCCGTGCTGCGGGTGAAGCTCCGGCTGCACCGCAGGTGACTGCAGAAGACGCGTCTGCCAGCCTGGCAGAACTGCTGAACGCAGGTCTGGGCGGTTCTGATAACGAGTAATCGTTAATCCGCAAATAATGTAAAAACCCGCTTCGGCGGGTTTTTTTATGGGGGTTATTCAGAGGGCAAAGCCTTCACGGGAAATATTAAGAAAGGCAGGGCGAAACGAGGAAGAAGCTTTTCGCCCTGGACAACATTCCTGCTGACGGTACTACCATAAAAAAACGCAACGCTTTCAACAACCTTCCGTTTTTCATCTTCCGTAGCAGCTCGGAATAAATTTACGTTCTTACATTCTGTCTCATGGCCTTTGCGAGGCGCGTCCCAGATAGTTGTCCCAGTCTTTCCATACCGGCTGCAAACCCTGAGCGATTAATGCGGCAGCAACCGTTTCAGGTCGGCGATCGTCGTGCGGTGAGAACTGTTCCAGCTCGGGGTGATTGTCGGCATAGCCACCTGGCTGCGTTTTCGAGAAGGCGCTGACGTTATTAATTGCCAGCGGAATAACGCGATCGCGAAACCACGGTGATTCCCGCGTGGAGAGTGAGAGTTCAATCTCCGGCGCAAGCAGACGGAAGGCGCAGATGGTTTGCACTAACTGGCGTTCATCCATAATCGACGCAGGCTCAATGCCGCCAGTACACGGACGCAGGCGCGGGAAGGAGACTGAATAACGACTTTGCCAGTAATGCTGTTGCAGCCACAGTAAATGCTCGGCAACCATATAGCAGTCAACGCGCCAGCTGTCAGAAAGGCCGATTAGCGCGCCGAGGCCTATCTTATCAATCCCCGCGCGACCCAGCCGATCCGGCGTTTCCAGTCGCCAGAAAAAGTCCTGTTTTTTACCTTTCAGATGATGGCGGGCATATGTCGCCTCGTGATACGTCTCCTGATAAACCATTACCCCATCGAGACCAAGTTGCTTTAACTCGGCGTATTCCGCTTCCGCCAGCGGCTGTACTTCCATCTGTAGTGAAGAGAACTGTTCACGCAGGGCAGGGAGATGACGACGAAAGTAATCCATTCCCACTTTTGCCTGATGTTCACCAGTGACCAGCAACAGATGCTCAAAGCCCATTTCCCGAATAGCGGCGCTTTCTCTGGCGATATCTGCTTCATCCAGCGTTTTGCGCTTGATGCGATTGCTCATGGAAAATCCACAGTACGTGCAGTCGTTAGCGCAAAGATTGGAAAGATAAAGCGGGACGTAGAAGCTGACGACGTTGCCAAATCGCTGACGAGTCAGACGCTGCGCCCGTTGAGCCAGTGGTTCCAGGTATTCACTGGCGGCTGGCGATAACAGCGCCATCATGTCGTCGCGGGTAAGTGGCGCTGTACTCAGCGCCCGCTCTACGTCAGCAGCCGTTTTGCTGTTGATACGCAGGCGGATGTCGTCCCAGTCCAGTTGCCGCCAGCGGTCGCTGAAGGTTTTCATGCCGATGCCTCCAGAAATCCGGTCAGTGGGCTGGTGGCATGAGCAAAATGACTGCGGCTGCCAGGTCCGGCCTGACGTGCCAGCAGGCCCGCTTCTACCGCCAGGCGAAATGCCTTCGCCATGGTGACGGGATCGTCCGCGACGGCAATTGCCGTATTCACTAACACCGCATCGGCGCCCATTTCCAGCGCCTGCGCGGCATGGCTTGGAACGCCGATGCCAGCATCAACGACTACCGGAACCGTGGCCTGCTGGATAATAATCTCCAGCATGGCGCGGGTTTCTAGCCCCTGATTAGAACCAATCGGTGCACCGAGCGGCATCACCGCTGCACAGCCCACTTCTTCCAGACGTTTGCACAACACCGGATCGGCACCGCAGTAAGGCAGCACGACAAATCCCTGTTGTACCAGCGTTTCGGCGGCTTTCAGGGTTTCGATGGGATCGGGCAACAACCAGCGGGCGTCAGGGTGAATCTCCAGCTTCAGCCAGTGTGTTCCTAACGCTTCACGTGCCAGATGGGCAGCGAAAATGGCTTCTTCCGCCGTTTTCGCCCCAGAAGTATTCGGTAGCAGTGTCACACCCGCCGCGATAAGCGGGGCGAGGATAGCGTCATTGTGTTGGCGCAAGTCGACGCGTTTCATTGCCAGCGTCACCACCTGGCTGCCGGAAGCGCGGATCGCCTCCACCATCAGTTGTGAAGAAGCGAATTTCCCGGTGCCGGTAAACAGATGTGAATCAAACGTTTTGTCCGCAATACGTAACATCTCAACCCCCTGCAATAACCTGAAAAAGCAGGATCTGGTCGCCATCCTGCACGATATGTTGTGCCCATTGCTCACGCGGGACGATTTGCTGATTAATCGCCAGAGCCGCGCCCGCTTGTCGTTGGTCGAGTTGCTCCAGCAGCTCGTGAACAGTTTGTCCGGTGGCACACTGCATCGGTTGATCGTTAAACAGAATCTGCATTGCGCCCTCCGCATACCAGACATCCGTTGGCGCGGCGCAACAACAGGCTGCGCCACTGGCTGGATTTACCGTCGAACAGTCGCAGTTCTCCTGTAGGCGTCTCTATACCGCTCAATAACTTAATCGCTTCCAGTGCCTGCAATGTCCCCATGACCCCGACCACCGGGCCAACCACGCCTGCCGTGCGGCAGTTGCGTTCTGGCTCCTGGTTATCTGGCCACAGGCAGCGGTAACACCCCTGCTCCCAGGGCGGCGTCAGTACCATCAACTGACCGCCAAATCCGACCGCGCTGGCGGTGATAAGTGGGGTGTTCAGTGCCACGCAGGCGGCATTAATCTCCTGGCGAGTCGCCATATTGTCGGTACAGTCGAGCACCACATCGGCTTGTGCAACCGTATCTTTTAACGCCTCACCCGTTAACCGTTGTTGTAGTGCTGTCAGTTGAATATCGGGATTCAACTGTGTCAGTCGCTGATGGCTGACCTGCGATTTCGGGCGATCGATATCTTCAGTGGTAAAGAGGATTTGTCGTTGCAGATTGCTTAAATGCACATCGTCGTCATCTGCCAGTACCAGCGTCCCGACGCCAGCGCCCGCCAGGTATAGCGCAGCAGGTGTACCCAGCCCGCCAAGACCGATAATCAGCACCTGGCTGTCGAGCAGTTTTTGCTGCCCGTCAAGAGCGATATCGTCGAGCAGGATTTGGCGGCTATAACGCATAAAATCACGGTCATTCATTGCCAACTCCTGCAATTTCCAGCAACTGTGCCGTTGCCAAATGCCAGTCTGCCGCCTGGGTAATGGCACTGACGATGGCGATACTGCCGACACCCGTCGCCATCACCGCAGGCGCGCGCGCCAGACTGATACCGCCAATCGCCACGGTGGGATAATCCACCAGACGCTCAATGTGCCGTGTCAACTGCTCTAGCCCCTGCGGTGCAGAAGGCATCTGTTTGGTTTGTGTCGGAAACACATGTCCCAGCGCGATATAAGAAGGTCGTGCTGCCAGCGCAACGTCGATTTCCATATCGTCATGGGTCGAAACGCCAAGCCGCAGACCAGCCGCGCGGATGGCGCTGAGATCGGTAGATTGCAAATCTTCCTGCCCCAGATGGACGCCATACGCCTGATGCTTGATCGCCAGCCGCCAGTAATCATTAATAAACAGCCGCGCGTTATAGCGGCGACCCAGCTCAATTGCCGCTACTACATCGGCTTCCACCTCTTCATCGCGCTGATCTTTGATGCGTAGCTGGAGGGTTCGCACGCCAGCGTCCAGCAGACGTTCGATCCACTGTACGCTGTCCACCACCGGGTACAGCCCTAAACGAAAAGGTACAGGAGGAAAATCAGGCTGATACATCACGCTTCCTCCTTACGCAGATAGATTTCTCCGCCTCTGGCGCGGAAATTCTCCGACATATCCGCCATTCCCACTTCAATGGTTTGCGCGGCGGCGTAATCACGTACTTCCTGGCTGATTTTCATCGAGCAGAATTTCGGCCCACACATGGAGCAAAAATGGGCGACTTTACCGGACTCTTGCGGCAGGGTTTCATCGTGGTAAGCGCGAGCGGTAAATGGGTCGAGAGCCAGATTAAACTGGTCTTCCCAACGAAATTCGAAGCGGGCTTTCGACATGGCGTTATCGCGAATTTGCGCGCCCGGATGCCCTTTTGCCAGGTCGGCTGCGTGGGCGGCAATCTTATAGGTGATAAGCCCTTGCTTAACGTCTTCTTTATTGGGCAGACCCAGGTGCTCTTTCGGCGTTACGTAACAGAGCATCGCGCAGCCAAACCAGCCGATCATCGCCGCGCCAATCCCCGATGTGAAGTGGTCATAGCCTGGTGCAATATCGGTGGTCAGCGGCCCGAGGGTATAGAACGGCGCTTCATGGCAGTGCTCTAACTCCTCGGTCATATTACGGCGGATCATCTGCATCGGCACATGCCCGGGGCCTTCAATCATCACCTGTACGTCATATTCCCAGGCGATTTTGGTCAGTTCGCCCAGCGTATGCAGCTCGGCAAACTGCGCTTCATCGTTGGCGTCCTGAATCGAACCGGGGCGCAGGCCGTCGCCCAGCGACAGCGAAACGTCATAAGCAGCGCAGATTTCACAAATTTCGCGGAAATGTTGATAAAGGAAATTTTCCTGATGATGGGAGAGGCACCATTTCGCCATAATCGAACCGCCGCGCGAGACGATACCGGTCAGGCGTTTCGCGGTCATCGGCACATAGCGCAGGAGAACGCCTGCATGAATCGTGAAATAATCCACGCCCTGTTCGGCCTGTTCCAGCAGCGTGTCGCGGAACGCTTCCCAGGTAAGATCTTCAGCGATCCCATTAACCTTCTCCAGTGCCTGGTAGATCGGCACAGTACCGATTGGCACCGGGCTGTTACGCAAAATCCATTCGCGGGTTTCGTGAATATAGCGACCGGTGGAAAGATCCATCACCGTATCCGCTCCCCAGCGCGTAGACCACACCAGCTTTTCCACTTCTTCTTCGATGGAAGAGGTGACCGCCGAGTTGCCGATATTGGCGTTAACTTTTACCAGGAAGTTGCGACCAATAATCATCGGCTCTGATTCAGGATGGTTGATGTTGGCGGGGATAATGGCGCGTCCGGCAGCGACTTCATCACGGACAAATTCCGCAGTGATATTTTCCGGCAGACGTGCGCCAAAGCTCATTCCCGGATGCTGGTGGCGCAAAACTTCGCTGCGGATGCGCTCGCGTCCCATATTCTCGCGAATGGCGATGAATTCCATCTCCGGTGTGATGATGCCTTGACGGGCGTAGTGCAATTGTGTGACGCGGTGGCCTGCTTTGGCGCGTTTTGGCGTTAATACGCCGCTAAAACGCAGCTCTTCGAGGCCATCATCTGCCAGCCGCGCTTTAGTGTAATCGGAACTGCGCACGGTAAGTTCTTCGCTATCGCCGCGTGCGTCGATCCACGGCTGACGCAGTTTTGCCAGCCCTTGCTGAACGTTAATGGCGATTTGCGGATCGCCATATGGGCCGGAGGTGTCATAAACCGGAATCGCTTCGTTTTCTTCGTACTGCGGCTGTTCTTTGCTGCCGCCGATTAGCGTCGGGCTAAGCTGGATCTCACGCATCGGCACGCGCACGCCGGGTTGTGTGCCAGTGATATAAATGCGTTTTGAGTTGGGAAAGGCGGTGCCTTCCAGGGTGTCGATAAAATGTTGCGCCCGGGCGCGTTGTTCGCGGCGGGTCAGTTTTATTGCAGACATAGCTCATTCCAAAAGTTAAGGACGTGGCTTGTCAGACGACGGATGAAGCAAGAGACGATCGCTGCAAAGGCGATACGGTAGCAGATTAACTCTTGTTCCCTTCGCAGGTATTAGCCTGATCAGGTTCCGCGGATCCCGAATGAACGGTCTCAGCCAGTTAAGGCACTCCGACAAGAAATTAGCCCCGAAAACGGGGCGTTGAATGTAAATTACGCGTTAACAGCGCAGAACTCAAGCAAGATGTTTGACGCGGGCGGCGTCAAGCACCAGCAGAATCAGCTTATCTTCCAGCACAAAGCGCGCTTCCAGCGCCTCGCCGATATCAGATAAAACTTGTTGAAATTCAAGGTAATTATCATGATCGATGGCGGTTTCCAGGCTGGAATCGTAGTAATCCATAATCTGTTGGGTATTGGCTTCGAGTTGCGGCCAAATCTTCGCGGCATGAGCGAGCTGCCCGTTGCCTTCCAGCTTATGAAGAATGCGCTCATAAATGCTGAAATGTCCGGCAGACAAGTAATCGACCAGACTCTGGCAAAAATCATCAAGGGCTTTTTCGTTTAGCCTCATGTACGATTCTTTGCCAGGCTTAATGCCAACCAGATTGTAGTAAGCCACGAGCAGATGCTTACGTACATGTAGCCAGCGATCAACCAGTTTGTTACTTCCTCTGACGTGCTCCGTCAGGTTATCGAGCTGGTTAAGCATGATTGACTCCGCAAGTTTGTATTCAAAAACTGCTCAGTGAGAAATGTAAAAACCATGTTAAACATGCCAGTGATGCAAAGGTAGTGCAAGAGCTATGGATCGTATAATTGAAAAATTAGATCACGGCTGGTGGGTCGTCAGTCATGAGCAAAAATTATGGTTGCCGAAGGGAGAATTGCCATATGGCGAAGCGGCAAATTTCGAGCTTGTGGGTCAGCGCGCACTACAAATCGGCGAATGGCAGGGAGAACCTGTTTGGCTAGTTCAACAGCAGCGTCGCCATGATATGGGCTCGGTGCGCCAGGTCATTGATCTGGACGTCGGGCTATTTCAACTAGCCGGACGCGGCGTGCAACTGGCGGAGTTTTACCGCTCGCATAAATACTGCGGGTATTGCGGGCATGAAATGTATCCGAGCAAAACAGAATGGGCGATGCTGTGCAGCCACTGCCGTGAGCGTTACTACCCGCAAATCGCCCCCTGCATTATTGTTGCCATCCGTCGTGATGATTCGATTCTGCTCGCTCAGCATACCCGCCATCGTAACGGTGTCCATACGGTACTTGCCGGATTCGTCGAAGTGGGCGAAACCCTCGAACAGGCGGTCGCGCGGGAAGTAATGGAAGAGAGTGGCATCAAAGTCAAAAACCTGCGTTACGTGACTTCTCAGCCGTGGCCATTTCCTCAGTCATTAATGACTGCGTTTATGGCGGACTATAAGAGCGGCGACATCGTGATTGATCCAAAAGAACTGCTGGAGGCGAACTGGTATCGTTACGACGATTTACCCTTACTGCCACCTCCTGGCACCGTGGCGCGCCGCCTGATAGAAGATACGGTGGCGATGTGTCGGGCAGAGTATGAGTGATGATACACTGACCGCCTGACGCACTAAGGAACAGCCAAAATGACCGAACTTAAAAACGATCGTTATCTGCGGGCGCTGCTGCGCCAGCCCGTTGATGTCACTCCAGTATGGATGATGCGCCAGGCGGGTCGCTATCTACCAGAATATAAAGCCACGCGTGCTCAGGCGGGCGATTTTATGTCGCTTTGCAAAAACGCCGAACTGGCGTGCGAAGTGACTTTGCAGCCGCTGCGTCGCTATCCGTTGGACGCGGCGATCCTCTTTTCCGATATCCTCACCGTTCCGGACGCGATGGGATTAGGGCTCTATTTTGAAGCCGGAGAAGGTCCTCGTTTTACCTCGCCAGTCACCTGCAAAGCTGACGTTGATAAACTGCCAATTCCGGATCCGGAAGATGAACTGGGTTACGTGATGAACGCGGTGCGTACCATTCGCCGCGAACTGAAAGGCGAAGTGCCGCTGATTGGTTTTTCCGGCAGTCCGTGGACGCTGGCGACCTACATGGTGGAAGGCGGCAGCAGCAAAGCCTTCACCGTGATCAAAAAAATGATGTATGCCGATCCGCAGGCGTTACACGCGTTACTCGATAAACTGGCGAAAAGCGTCACCCTGTATCTGAATGCGCAGATTAAAGCCGGTGCCCAGGCGGTGATGATTTTCGACACCTGGGGCGGCGTGCTTACCGGGCGCGATTATCAACAGTTCTCGCTCTATTACATGCATAAAATTGTTGATGGTTTATTGCGTGAAAACGACGGTCGCCGCGTGCCCGTCACGCTGTTTACCAAAGGTGGCGGACAGTGGCTGGAAGCCATGGCAGAAACCGGTTGCGATGCGCTGGGACTGGACTGGACAACCGACATCGCCGATGCGCGCCGCCGCGTGGGCAATAAAGTCGCATTGCAGGGCAATATGGACCCGTCGATGCTGTACGCGCCACCAGCCCGAATTGAAGAAGAAGTAGCGACTATACTTGCAGGTTTCGGTCACGGCGAAGGTCATGTCTTTAACCTTGGTCACGGCATTCACCAGGATGTGCCGCCAGAACATGCTGGCGTGTTTGTGGAGGCAGTGCATCGGTTATCTGAACAATATCACCGCTAAGGAGTAATTATGGATCTCGCGTCATTACGCGCTCAACAAATCGAACTGGCTTCTTCTGTGATCCGCGAGGATCGACTCGATAAAGATCCACCGGATCTGATCGCCGGAGCCGATGTCGGGTTTGAACAGGGTGGAGAAGTGACGCGAGCGGCGATGGTGCTGCTGAAATATCCCACTCTTGAGTTGGTGGAGTATAAAGTGGCACGCATTGCTACCACCATGCCTTACATCCCGGGGTTTCTCTCCTTCCGTGAATATCCTGCCCTGCTGGCAGCGTGGGAGATGCTGTCACAAAAGCCGGATTTAGTGTTTGTTGATGGTCATGGGATCTCGCATCCGCGCCGCCTGGGCGTTGCCAGCCATTTTGGCTTGTTAGTGGACGTACCGACCATTGGCGTGGCGAAAAAACGACTATGCGGTAAATTCGAACCGCTCTCCAGCGAACCGGGCGCGCTGGCGCCGCTGATGGATAAAGGTGAGCAGCTGGCTTGGGTCTGGCGCAGCAAAGCACGCTGCAACCCACTGTTTATCGCTACGGGTCATCGGGTCAGCGTGGATAGCGCGCTGGCGTGGGTACAACGCTGCATGAAAGGCTATCGTCTGCCAGAGCCAACGCGCTGGGCGGATGCCGTGGCCTCGGAACGTCTGGCATTTGTGCGCTATACAGCAAATCAGCCCTAATTCAGGTAAACTGCGGATAATTTCCGTATTTGAGAACTCAACATGTTACAAAACCCGATTCATCTGCGTCTGGAGCGCCTGGAAAGCTGGCAGCACGTCACTTTCATGGCTTGCTTATGCGAACGCATGTACCCCAATTACGCCATGTTTTGCCAGCAAACCGGTTTTGGCGATGGGCAAATTTACCGCCGTATTCTCGATCTCATTTGGGAAACACTGACCGTCAAAGACGCAAAAGTGAATTTCGACAGCCAACTGGAGAAATTTGAGGAAGCGATTCCTTCTGCGGACGATTTCGATCTGTACGGCGTTTATCCGGCAATTGATGCCTGCGTGGCGTTAAGTGAACTGGTTCATTCGCGTTTGAGTGGCGAAACGCTCGAACACGCGGTGGAAGTGAGTAAGACCTCCATCACTACCGTTGCGATGCTGGAAATGACTCAGGCTGGTCGCGAAATGAGCGATGAAGAGCTGAAAGAAAACCCAGCCGTTGAGCAAGAATGGGACATTCAGTGGGAAATATTCCGACTTTTAGCCGAGTGTGAAGAACGCGACATCGAGCTGATAAAAGGCCTTAGGGCAGACCTGCGTGAGGCGGGTGAGAGCAATATTGGTATAATTTTTCAGCAATAAGACCAGAAAACGTGAATTAACGCCTGATTTGTCGTACCTGGAGTCTTCCCTTTCGCCCCCCGTCTGGTCTACATTTGGGGGGCGAAAAAAAGTGGCTATCGGTGCGTGTATGCAGGAGAGTGCTATTCTGGCATTTCCGTCGCACTCGATGCTTAGCAAGCGATAAACACATTGTAAGGATAACTTATGAACAAGACTCAACTGATTGATGTAATTGCAGAGAAAGCAGAACTGTCCAAAACCCAGGCTAAAGCTGCTCTGGAGTCCACTCTGGCTGCAATTACTGAGTCTCTGAAAGAAGGCGATGCTGTACAACTGGTTGGTTTCGGAACCTTCAAAGTGAACCACCGCGCTGAGCGTACTGGCCGCAACCCGCAGACCGGTAAAGAAATCAAAATCGCCGCAGCTAACGTACCGGCATTTGTTTCTGGCAAGGCACTGAAAGACGCAGTTAAGTAAGATTGCGTGGCAGTGAACAGTTTTAACGAAGGGGTGGTTTCACCCCTTTTGTCTTTCTGGCGTCACTCATTGATGCTGGCAGGTGTACTGTTTCTCACTGCCTGTAGCCACAACTCTTCACTTCCTCCCTTTACTGCCAGTGGTTTTGCTGAAGACCAGGGCGCGGTACGTATCTGGCGAAAAGACAGCGGTGACAATGTGCATTTGCTTGCTGTGTTCAGCCCGTGGCGCAATGGCGATACCACGACGCGAGAGTATCGCTGGCAGGGCGATAATCTCACACTTATCAATATCAACGTCTACAGTAAACCGCCGGTGAACATTCGCGCGCGTTTTGACGATCGCGGCGACCTGAGCTTTATGCAACGTGAATCCGACGGGGAAAAGCAGCAGCTTTCTAACGACCAAATCGATTTATACCGTTATCGCGCTGACCAAATCCGCCAGATTAGCGATGCTTTACGCCAGGGGAGAGTGGTGCTGCGTCAGGGACGCTGGCATGAGATGGAACAGACCGTAACCACCTGCGAAGGGCAAACCATTAAACCTGATTTAGATTCGCAGGCGATAGCGCATATCGAGCGCCGCCAGAGCAGCTCTTCTGTTGATGTCAGCGTGGCATGGCTGGAAGCGCCCGAAGGTTCGCAATTACTGTTAGTGGCAAACTCTGATTTCTGTCGCTGGCAACCCAACGAGAAAACGTTCTGATTTACCAGTGACCCATACCCATATGACCGCCACCACCGCAGCCGCCGTAACCCATGCCCATTCCTGCACCGCGCGGAATACCCGCTTCAGCCATCGCGATATCCCGTTTTACCCGTAACTCATCTAACGACTGACGCAAAGTCTCCATCTCTTTGGCGACCGCATTAATTTTGCTGCTATCCGGTGGGTTAGCGGCTAACAGAGCGTTGTATTCATAACGCTTCGTCACCAGTTGCTGTTGCAGCGCGCTGCTTTGAGCATAAAAGTCATTATGGATTTTCTGCCACGCCGTCTGTTGTTCGCTGGTCAAAGGCGCGGAATTTTGCTGCCACATACCGTGTCCGCCGTGGGCAAATGCAGATGTTGATCCCATCGCCATTGCTGAAAGCGCCATCATCACCAGGGCAATTTTCGTGTTCCGTTTCATGGTTAATCCTCCAGTGGTTGTCTTACTTTGGGTATTGCATCTTCCGTGCCAACGACGAAACGCTGACGTGACGGGAAATCTGGCATGATAAGCGAGTAAAAATGACTCGCCTGATGTGGGTAGCGAGTCATTTTTACTCATTGAAACATAAGCGTTTGTGTTACAGCGCAGGGTAAACGCTGATCAAAGATGGCATGATTTCTGCTGTCAAAAAGGGATGAACAGGCAAAAAAGAAGAAGATGCGTTTTATGCAACGTTCTAAAGACTCCTTAGCCAAATGGTTAAGCGCCATCCTGCCCGTGGCCATTGTTGGGCTGGTGGGGCTGTTTGCGGTGACAGTGATTCGCGATTATGGGCGCGAGACTGCCGCCGCCAGACAAACGCTTCTGGAAAAAGGCAGTGTACTTATCCGTGCTCTCGAATCCGGCTCGCGCGTCGGCATGGGGATGCGCATGCATCATGCGCAGCAGCAGGCCTTACTGGAAGAAATGGCCGGACAGCCTGGAGTACGTTGGTTTGCGGTCACGGATGAACAAGGAATAATCGTGATGCATAGCAACTCCGGCATGGTGGGAAAACAGCTTTATTCCCCGCAGGAAATGCAGCAGTTACATCCGGGAGATGAAGAAGCGTGGCGGCGGATCGATAGCGCAGACGGCGAGCCTGTTCTGGAAATTTATCGCCAGTTTCAACCGATGTTTGCTGCTGGAATGCACCGGATGCGCCATATGCAGCAGTATGCCGCGACACCACAAGCAATTTTTATCGCTTTCGATGCCAGTAACATTGTGAGTGCTGAAGATCGTGAGCAGAGAAACACCCTTATTATCCTCTTCGCCCTGGCGACGGTGCTACTGGCAAGCGTGTTGTCATTCTTCTGGTATCGCCGGTATCTGCGCTCGCGCCAGCTGTTGCAGGATGAAATGAAGCGCAAAGAGAAGCTGGTGGCGCTGGGGCATCTGGCGGCAGGTGTTGCCCATGAAATTCGCAATCCGCTTTCCTCAATTAAAGGGCTGGCGAAATATTTTGCCGAACGAGCACCAGAGGGTGGGGAAGCGCATCAACTGGCGCAGGTGATGGCGAAAGAGGCCGACCGTTTAAACCGCGTGGTCAGCGAGTTACTGGAACTGGTTAAGCCAACGCATCTGGCTTTGCAGGCGGTGGATCTCAACACCCTGATTAACCACTCATTACAGTTGGTAAGCCAGGATGCAAACAGCCGGGAAATTCAGTTGCGCTTTACCGCCAACGACACATTGCCGCAAATTCAGGCCGATCCGGATCGGCTGACCCAGGTTCTGTTGAATCTCTATCTCAATGCTATTCAGGCGATTGGTCAGCATGGGGTGATTAGCGTGGCGGCCAGCGAAAGCGGCACGGGCGTGAAAATCAGCGTTACCGACAACGGTAAGGGAATTGCGGCGGATCAGCTTGAAGCCATCTTCACTCCGTACTTCACCACCAAAGCCGAAGGCACCGGACTGGGGTTGGCGGTCGTGCATAATATTGTTGAACAACACGGTGGTACAATTCAGGTCGCAAGCCAGGAGGGGAAAGGCGCAACGTTCACTCTATGGCTTCCGGTCAATATTACGCGTAAGGACCCACAAGGATGACGCACGATAATATCGATATTCTGGTGGTGGATGATGACATTAGCCACTGCACCATCTTGCAGGCATTGCTGCGCGGTTGGGGCTATAACGTCGCGCTGGCGAACAGCGGGCAACAGGCGCTGGCACAGGTGCGGGAACAGGTTTTTGATCTTGTGCTTTGCGATGTGCGAATGGCGGAGATGGACGGCATCGCCACGTTGAAAGAGATCAAAGCGTTAAATCCGGCGATTCCGGTACTGATTATGACCGCTTACTCCAGCGTCGAGACGGCGGTAGAAGCACTGAAGACCGGGGCACTGGATTATCTCATTAAGCCGCTGGATTTCGATAACTTGCAGGCGACGCTGGAAAAGGCGCTCGCGCATACGCAGATTCTCGCTTCTGAAACGCCTGCGGTGTCTGCCAGCCAGTTTGGTATGGTCGGTAAAAGCCCGGCGATGCAACACCTGCTCAGTGAAATCGCCCTCGTCGCGCCATCGGAAGCCACGGTGCTGATCCACGGCGATTCCGGCACCGGTAAAGAGCTGGTCGCCAGGGCGATTCACGCCAGTAGCGCACGTAGCGAAAAACCGCTGGTAACGCTCAACTGCGCGGCACTCAACGAATCCTTACTGGAATCTGAATTGTTCGGTCACGAAAAAGGGGCGTTTACCGGCGCCGACAAACGGCGGGAAGGGCGCTTTGTTGAGGCAGACGGCGGCACGTTGTTTCTCGATGAAATTGGCGATATCTCGCCGATGATGCAGGTTCGTCTGCTGCGTGCGATTCAGGAGCGTGAAGTTCAGCGTGTCGGCAGCAACCAGACTATTTCGGTTGATGTTCGGCTGATTGCCGCGACCCATCGCGATCTTGCCGCTGAGGTAAAGGCCGGGCGTTTTCGCCAGGATCTCTACTATCGCCTGAACGTGGTGGCAATTGAAGTGCCGTCGCTGCGGCGACGGCGGGAAGATATTCCCCTGCTAGCTAACCATTTTCTTCAGCGATTTGCCGAACGCAATCGCAAGGCGGTAAAAGGCTTTACGCCCCAGGCGATGGATCTGCTGATTCACTACGACTGGCCGGGAAATATTCGCGAACTGGAAAACGCGGTAGAACGAGCGGTGGTGCTGCTGACCGGGGAATATATTTCCGAACGCGAGCTGCCGCTGGCGATTGCCAGTACGCCGATTCCGTTGGCGCAAAGTCAGGATATTCAGCCGCTGGTGGAAGTGGAAAAAGAAGTGATTCTGGCGGCACTGGAGAAAACGGGCGGCAACAAAACCGAAGCCGCCCGTCAGTTAGGGATCACGCGCAAAACGCTATTGGCAAAACTGTCGCGTTAGTTCTGCTCGCGTTCGATAGCGCGCCAGCCGATATCTTTCCGGCAGAAGCAGTCATCCCAGTGGATATCAGTCATTAAGTCATAGGCGCGTTTCTGCGCTTCTGCCACGGTATGACCCAGCGCGGTGACGCACAGTACGCGCCCGCCGCTGGTCACCACCTGCTCGTCATCTGCCAGTTTTGTGCCCGCGTGGAACACTTTGCCGCCTTCGACTTCTTCCAGGGGCAGGCCGTGGATCACATCGCCAGTGCGATAATCGCCCGGATATCCACCCGCAGCCATCACCACGCCGAGAGAAGCGCGTTCATCCCACTCGGATGTTTTCTCGTCCAGCTTGCCTTCACAGGCGGCCAGGCAGAGTTCAACCAGATCGGACTTCATGCGCAGCATAATCGGCTGGGTTTCTGGATCGCCAAAGCGGCAGTTAAATTCGATAACCTTTGGATTGCCCTGTTTGTCGATCATCAAACCTGCATAGAGAAAACCGGTGTAGGTGTTTCCTTCCGCCGCCATGCCTTTCACGGTTGGCCAGATGATACGTTCCATCGTGCGCTGATGAACTTCATCGGTTACTACCGGCGCTGGAGAGTAAGCGCCCATTCCGCCGGTGTTCGGCCCGGTATCTTTATCGCCTACGCGTTTGTGATCCTGGCTGGTGGCCATCGGCAGCACATGCTCGCCGTCCACCATCACGATAAAGCTCGCTTCTTCGCCGTCGAGGAACTCTTCGATAACAATGCGATGACCCGCGTCGCCAAAGGCGTTGCCCGCCAGCATATCGTGAACAGCCGCTTCGGCTTCTTCCAGCGTCATCGCGACGATAACGCCTTTCCCGGCAGCCAGACCGTCAGCTTTAATGACGATTGGCGCGCCTTTCTCACGCAGATACGCCAGCGCAGGTTCTACCTCGGTGAAGTTCTGGTATTCCGCCGTAGGGATCTTATGGCGAGCCAGGAAATCCTTGGTAAACGCTTTCGACCCTTCCAGTTGCGCGGCACCTGCCGTCGGGCCGAAGATCTTCAGCCCAGCGGCGCGGAAGGTATCGACCACGCCTTTCACCAGCGGCGCTTCCGGGCCGACGATGGTCAGATCTACCTTTTCGTTTTGCGCGAAATCCAGCAGTGCCGGGATATCGGTCACGCCGATAGCGACGTTTTGCAGCGCAGGTTCCAGTGCCGTTCCCGCATTACCTGGTGCGACAAATACTCTCTCAACCAGCGGTGATTGCGCCGCTTTCCAGGCCAGCGCGTGTTCGCGCCCGCCGTTACCAATCACTAATACTTTCATCTATTGCTCCATTAATGGCGGAAGTGGCGCATGTCGGTGAAGAGCATCGCAATACCGTGTTCATCGGCAGCGGCAATCACTTCGTCATCACGGATAGAACCGCCGGGCTGGATTACGCAGGTCACGCCCGCAGCGGCGGCGGCATCAATACCGTCGCGGAACGGGAAGAATGCATCAGAAGCCATAGAGGAACCTTTCACTTCCAGGCCTTCATCGGCAGCTTTAATGCCGGCGATTTTTGCGGAGTACACGCGGCTCATCTGGCCTGCGCCAATCCCGATGGTCATATTGTTTTTGGCATAAACGATGGCATTGGATTTCACAAACTTCGCCACTTTCCAGCAGAACAGCGCATCACGCAGTTCCTGCTCGGTCGGCTGACGTTTGGTGACGACGCGCAGTTCTTCTGCACCGACCATGCCCAGATCGCGATCCTGAACCAGCAGACCGCCGTTCACGCGTTTGAAATCAAGACCCGGAATACGTTCGCCCCACTGACCACAGGTCAGGACGCGAACGTTCTGTTTGGCGGCGGTGATTTTCAGGGCTTCTTCGCTGGCGGACGGCGCAATAATCACTTCGACAAACTGACGAGAAATGATGGCCTGTGCTGTTTCAGCATCCAGCTCGCGGTTAAAGGCAATGATGCCGCCGAATGCGGAGGTCGGGTCGGTTTTGTACGCGCGATCGTAAGCATCAAGAATGGAATTGCCGATAGCCACGCCGCAAGGGTTGGCGTGCTTCACAATGACACATGCCGGCTCGGCGAACTCTTTCACGCACTCCAGCGCCGCATCAGTATCGGCGATGTTGTTATAAGAGAGGGCTTTACCCTGAACCTGGGTTGCGGTGGCAACGGAGGCTTCTTTCACATTCTCTTCTATATAGAAGGCAGCCTGCTGGTGGCTGTTCTCGCCGTAACGCATATCCTGCTTCTTAATGAAGTTCAGGTTCAAAGTGCGCGGGAAGCGACCGGCAGCTTCTTTGCTTTCACCGTGGTAAGCCGGAACCATGCTGCCGAAGTAGTTGGCAATCATGCTGTCGTAGGCGGCGGTGTGTTCGAAGGCTTTGATTGCGAGGTCGAAACGGGTTGCAAGCAGAAGCGAACCTTCGTTGGCATCCATCTCTTTAATAATGGCGTCGTAGTCGCTGCTCTTCACCACGATTGCGACATCTTTATGGTTCTTCGCTGCGGAGCGCACCATCGTTGGGCCGCCGATATCGATGTTCTCAACCGCATCTTCCAGCGAGCAGCCTTCACGAGCCACGGTCTGGGCGAACGGATACAGGTTAACAACCACCATATCGATAGGCTGGATCTGATGTTCTTCCATAATGGCATCGTCCTGGCCGCGACGGCCCAGAATGCCACCATGTACTTTCGGATGCAGAGTCTTCACACGTCCATCCATCATCTCCGGGAAACCGGTGTAATCGGAAACTTCGGTCACCGGCAGACCCTTTTCTGCTAACAGTCGGGCAGTGCCTCCTGTAGATAGCAGTTCCACACCGCGTGCGGAAAGTGCCTGAGCGAATTCGACGATACCGGCTTTGTCAGAAACACTGAGCAGAGCGCGGCGGACTGGACGACGTTGTTGCATGGTAAATCCCCTGGATTTGACTATTACAGAGAGCGTTAGCTGAATTTTTCGCGAAAAACTCAGCTAACGCCCCTAACGGGGCATCTTTATTTTTCGCCCGCATTGTAACGAAAACGTTTGCGCAACGCTCGCGAATTTTTTTGTTTCGATGGTGAGCAGCATTTCGATTGTGGTTAGCAGGTCAGGAATACAGAAATAACGCTTATGATTGTGGATAACTCTGTGCGTAAAAAGGTATAAATAGGGGTTTTGCTGGGGAATGCAGCAGTCAGTCATTTTTTTGCAATTTTTCTATTGCGGCCTCAGGAGAACTCCCTATAATGCGCCTCCATCGACACGGCGGATGTGAATCACTTCACACAAATAGCCGGTTCGGTTGAAGAGATAAAATCCTGAAATTCAGGGTTGACTCTGAAAGAGGAAAGCGTAATATACGCCACCTCGCGACAGTGAGCTGAAAGCCGCGTCGCAACTGCTCTTTAACAATTTATCAGACAATCTGTGTGGGCACTCGAAGATACGGATTCTTAACGTCGCAAGACGATAAATGAATACCAAGTCTCAAGAGTGAACACGTAATTCATTACGAAGTTTAATTCTTTGAGCATCAAACTTTTAAATTGAAGAGTTTGATCATGGCTCAGATTGAACGCTGGCGGCAGGCCTAACACATGCAAGTCGAACGGTAACAGGAAGAAGCTTGCTTCTTTGCTGACGAGTGGCGGACGGGTGAGTAATGTCTGGGAAACTGCCTGATGGAGGGGGATAACTACTGGAAACGGTAGCTAATACCGCATAACGTCGCAAGACCAAAGAGGGGGACCTTCGGGCCTCTTGCCATCGGATGTGCCCAGATGGGATTAGCTAGTAGGTGGGGTAACGGCTCACCTAGGCGACGATCCCTAGCTGGTCTGAGAGGATGACCAGCCACACTGGAACTGAGACACGGTCCAGACTCCTACGGGAGGCAGCAGTGGGGAATATTGCACAATGGGCGCAAGCCTGATGCAGCCATGCCGCGTGTATGAAGAAGGCCTTCGGGTTGTAAAGTACTTTCAGCGGGGAGGAAGGGAGTAAAGTTAATACCTTTGCTCATTGACGTTACCCGCAGAAGAAGCACCGGCTAACTCCGTGCCAGCAGCCGCGGTAATACGGAGGGTGCAAGCGTTAATCGGAATTACTGGGCGTAAAGCGCACGCAGGCGGTCTGTTAAGTCAGATGTGAAATCCCCGGGCTCAACCTGGGAACTGCATCTGATACTGGCAGGCTTGAGTCTCGTAGAGGGGGGTAGAATTCCAGGTGTAGCGGTGAAATGCGTAGAGATCTGGAGGAATACCGGTGGCGAAGGCGGCCCCCTGGACGAAGACTGACGCTCAGGTGCGAAAGCGTGGGGAGCAAACAGGATTAGATACCCTGGTAGTCCACGCCGTAAACGATGTCGACTTGGAGGTTGTGCCCTTGAGGCGTGGCTTCCGGAGCTAACGCGTTAAGTCGACCGCCTGGGGAGTACGGCCGCAAGGTTAAAACTCAAATGAATTGACGGGGGCCCGCACAAGCGGTGGAGCATGTGGTTTAATTCGATGCAACGCGAAGAACCTTACCTGGTCTTGACATCCACAGAACTTTCCAGAGATGGATTGGTGCCTTCGGGAACTGTGAGACAGGTGCTGCATGGCTGTCGTCAGCTCGTGTTGTGAAATGTTGGGTTAAGTCCCGCAACGAGCGCAACCCTTATCCTTTGTTGCCAGCGGTCCGGCCGGGAACTCAAAGGAGACTGCCAGTGATAAACTGGAGGAAGGTGGGGATGACGTCAAGTCATCATGGCCCTTACGACCAGGGCTACACACGTGCTACAATGGCGCATACAAAGAGAAGCGACCTCGCGAGAGCAAGCGGACCTCATAAAGTGCGTCGTAGTCCGGATTGGAGTCTGCAACTCGACTCCATGAAGTCGGAATCGCTAGTAATCGTGGATCAGAATGCCACGGTGAATACGTTCCCGGGCCTTGTACACACCGCCCGTCACACCATGGGAGTGGGTTGCAAAAGAAGTAGGTAGCTTAACCTTCGGGAGGGCGCTTACCACTTTGTGATTCATGACTGGGGTGAAGTCGTAACAAGGTAACCGTAGGGGAACCTGCGGTTGGATCACCTCCTTACCTTAAAGAAGCGTTCTTTGAAGTGCTCACACAGATTGTCTGATAGAAAGTGAAAAGCAAGGCGTCTTGCGAAGCAGACTGATACGTCCCCTTCGTCTAGAGGCCCAGGACACCGCCCTTTCACGGCGGTAACAGGGGTTCGAATCCCCTAGGGGACGCCACTTGCTGGTTTGTGAGTGAAAGTCACCTGCCTTAATATCTCAAAACTCATCTTCGGGTGATGTTTGAGATATTTGCTCTTTAAAAATCTGGATCAAGCTGAAAATTGAAACACTGAATAGTCGAAAGATTATTCGTGAGTCTCTCAAATTTTCGCAACACGATGATGAATCGAAAGAAACATCTTCGGGTTGTGAGGTTAAGCGACTAAGCGTACACGGTGGATGCCCTGGCAGTCAGAGGCGATGAAGGACGTGCTAATCTGCGATAAGCGTCGGTAAGGTGATATGAACCGTTATAACCGGCGATTTCCGAATGGGGAAACCCAGTGTGATTCGTCACACTATCATTAACTGAATCCATAGGTTAATGAGGCGAACCGGGGGAACTGAAACATCTAAGTACCCCGAGGAAAAGAAATCAACCGAGATTCCCCCAGTAGCGGCGAGCGAACGGGGAGCAGCCCAGAGCCTGAATCAGTGTGTGTGTTAGTGGAAGCGTCTGGAAAGGCGCGCGATACAGGGTGACAGCCCCGTACACAAAAATGCACATACTGTGAGCTCGATGAGTAGGGCGGGACACGTGGTATCCTGTCTGAATATGGGGGGACCATCCTCCAAGGCTAAATACTCCTGACTGACCGATAGTGAACCAGTACCGTGAGGGAAAGGCGAAAAGAACCCCGGCGAGGGGAGTGAAAAAGAACCTGAAACCGTGTACGTACAAGCAGTGGGAGCCTTGATTTATCAGGGTGACTGCGTACCTTTTGTATAATGGGTCAGCGACTTATATTCTGTAGCAAGGTTAACCGAATAGGGGAGCCGAAGGGAAACCGAGTCTTAACTGGGCGTTAAGTTGCAGGGTATAGACCCGAAACCCGGTGATCTAGCCATGGGCAGGTTGAAGGTTGGGTAACACTAACTGGAGGACCGAACCGACTAATGTTGAAAAATTAGCGGATGACTTGTGGCTGGGGGTGAAAGGCCAATCAAACCGGGAGATAGCTGGTTCTCCCCGAAAGCTATTTAGGTAGCGCCTCGTGAATTCATCTCCGGGGGTAGAGCACTGTTTCGGCAAGGGGGTCATCCCGACTTACCAACCCGATGCAAACTGCGAATACCGGAGAATGTTATCACGGGAGACACACGGCGGGTGCTAACGTCCGTCGTGAAGAGGGAAACAACCCAGACCGCCAGCTAAGGTCCCAAAGTCATGGTTAAGTGGGAAACGATGTGGGAAGGCCCAGACAGCCAGGATGTTGGCTTAGAAGCAGCCATCATTTAAAGAAAGCGTAATAGCTCACTGGTCGAGTCGGCCTGCGCGGAAGATGTAACGGGGCTAAACCATGCACCGAAGCTGCGGCAGCGACACTATGTGTTGTTGGGTAGGGGAGCGTTCTGTAAGCCTGCGAAGGTGGCCTGTGAGGGTTGCTGGAGGTATCAGAAGTGCGAATGCTGACATAAGTAACGATAAAGCGGGTGAAAAGCCCGCTCGCCGGAAGACCAAGGGTTCCTGTCCAACGTTAATCGGGGCAGGGTGAGTCGACCCCTAAGGCGAGGCCGAAAGGCGTAGTCGATGGGAAACAGGTTAATATTCCTGTACTTGGTGTTACTGCGAAGGGGGGACGGAGAAGGCTATGTTGGCCGGGCGACGGTTGTCCCGGTTTAAGCGTGTAGGCTGGTTTTCCAGGCAAATCCGGAAAATCAAGGCTGAGGCGTGATGACGAGGCACTACGGTGCTGAAGCAACAAATGCCCTGCTTCCAGGAAAAGCCTCTAAGCATCAGGTAACATCAAATCGTACCCCAAACCGACACAGGTGGTCAGGTAGAGAATACCAAGGCGCTTGAGAGAACTCGGGTGAAGGAACTAGGCAAAATGGTGCCGTAACTTCGGGAGAAGGCACGCTGATATGTAGGTGAAGCGACTTGCTCGTGGAGCTGAAATCAGTCGAAGATACCAGCTGGCTGCAACTGTTTATTAAAAACACAGCACTGTGCAAACACGAAAGTGGACGTATACGGTGTGACGCCTGCCCGGTGCCGGAAGGTTAATTGATGGGGTCAGCCGCAAGGCGAAGCTCTTGATCGAAGCCCCGGTAAACGGCGGCCGTAACTATAACGGTCCTAAGGTAGCGAAATTCCTTGTCGGGTAAGTTCCGACCTGCACGAATGGCGTAATGATGGCCAGGCTGTCTCCACCCGAGACTCAGTGAAATTGAACTCGCTGTGAAGATGCAGTGTACCCGCGGCAAGACGGAAAGACCCCGTGAACCTTTACTATAGCTTGACACTGAACATTGAGCCTTGATGTGTAGGATAGGTGGGAGGCTTTGAAGCGTGGACGCCAGTCTGCGTGGAGCCGACCTTGAAATACCACCCTTTAATGTTTGATGTTCTAACGTAGACCCGTTATCCGGGTTGCGGACAGTGTCTGGTGGGTAGTTTGACTGGGGCGGTCTCCTCCTAAAGAGTAACGGAGGAGCACGAAGGTTGGCTAATCCTGGTCGGACATCAGGAGGTTAGTGCAATGGCATAAGCCAGCTTGACTGCGAGCGTGACGGCGCGAGCAGGTGCGAAAGCAGGTCATAGTGATCCGGTGGTTCTGAATGGAAGGGCCATCGCTCAACGGATAAAAGGTACTCCGGGGATAACAGGCTGATACCGCCCAAGAGTTCATATCGACGGCGGTGTTTGGCACCTCGATGTCGGCTCATCACATCCTGGGGCTGAAGTAGGTCCCAAGGGTATGGCTGTTCGCCATTTAAAGTGGTACGCGAGCTGGGTTTAGAACGTCGTGAGACAGTTCGGTCCCTATCTGCCGTGGGCGCTGGAGAACTGAGGGGGGCTGCTCCTAGTACGAGAGGACCGGAGTGGACGCATCACTGGTGTTCGGGTTGTCATGCCAATGGCACTGCCCGGTAGCTAAATGCGGAAGAGATAAGTGCTGAAAGCATCTAAGCACGAAACTTGCCCCGAGATGAGTTCTCCCTGACTCCTTGAGAGTCCTGAAGGAACGTTGAAGACGACGACGTTGATAGGCCGGGTGTGTAAGCGCAGCGATGCGTTGAGCTAACCGGTACTAATGAACCGTGAGGCTTAACCTTACAACGCCGAAGCTGTTTTGGCGGATTGAGAGAAAGATTTTCAGCCTGATACAGATTAAATCGACATGTCGGAACAGGACGTGTTGATAAACAGAATTTGCCTGGCGGCCGTAGCGCGGTGGTCCCACCTGACCCCATGCCGAACTCAGAAGTGAAACGCCGTAGCGCCGATGGTAGTGTGGGGTCTCCCCATGCGAGAGTAGGGAACTGCCAGGCATCAAATAAAACAAAAGGCTCAGTCGGAAGACTGGGCCTTTTGTTTTATCTGTTGTTTGTCGGTGAACGCTCTCCTGAGCAGGACAAATCCGCCGGGAGCGGATTTGAACGTTGCGAAGCAACGGCCCGGAGGGTGGCGGGCAGGACGCCCGCCATAAACTGCCAGGCATCAGATAAAGCGAAAGGCCATCCGTAAGGATGGCCTTTTTGCGCTGGTGCAGAAAAATGCCGGATGCGACGCTGGTGCGTCTGATCCGTCCTACTCAGGGTTACGGTAGGGGGCAACAGTGCATTATTCCTCCACATACGCCAGATTCAGCAACGGATACGGTTTCCCCAGATCGTCGACTTCCGAACGTCCTGTAACCTTAAACCCCATCTTCTTATAGAACCCAACCGCCTGCGTATTTTGCTCATTAACGTTGGTTGTCAGTTCTGGTGCCCTTGAGAGCGCATGTTTCACCAGCATTCGACCCACGCCAGCGCCACGCACATCAGGATCGATAAACAGCGCATCCATATGCTGTCCGCTTAGCAACATAAACCCAACCGGCCGATCCCGCTCATTAACCGCGACCCACAATGGCGCTTCCGGCAGAAACGAACGTACCAGTTCTTCCAGTTCAGCCCGATACTCTGCTGATAAAAAATCATGGGTGGCATCGACAGAACGACACCAAATTGCAACCAGCTCTTCCCCTTCCTCATGCCGTGAGCGGCGAATACTAATAACCATTTTCTCTCCTTTTATTGGTGCTTATATCCTAACGCAATCTTTTCCTTGAAACTTTCTCACCTTCGACATGCAGGCTCGACATTGACAAATTTTCTGGTTATCTTCAGCTATCTGGATGTCTAAACGTATAAGTGTATGTAAAGAGGTAATCAGGTTATGCCGATTCGTGTGCCGGACGAGCTGCCCGCCGTCAATTTCTTGCGTGAAGAAAATGTCTTTGTGATGACAACTTCTCGCGCGTCTGGTCAGGAAATTCGTCCGCTAAAGGTGCTTATCCTTAACCTGATGCCGAAGAAGATCGAAACTGAAAATCAGTTTTTACGCCTGCTTTCAAACTCACCTTTGCAGGTCGATATTCAGCTGTTGCGCATCGATTCCCGTGAATCGCGCAACACGCCCGCAGAGCATCTGAATAATTTTTACTGCAACTTTGAAGATATTCAGGAACAGAACTTTGATGGTCTGATTGTAACTGGCGCGCCACTGGGTCTGGTGGAGTTTTATGACGTCGCTTACTGGCCGCAGATCAAACAGGTGCTGGAGTGGTCGAAAGATCACGTCACCTCAACGCTGTTTGTCTGTTGGGCGGTACAGGCCGCGCTCAATATCCTCTACGGCATTCCTAAGCAAACCCGCACCGACAAACTCTCTGGCGTTTACGAGCATCATATTCTCCATCCCCATGCGCTTCTGACGCGTGGCTTTGATGATTCATTTCTGGCGCCACATTCGCGTTATGCAGACTTTCCGGCAGCGTTGATTCGTGATTACACCGATCTGGAAATTCTGGCGGAGACAGAAGAAGGGGACGCATATCTGTTTGCCAGCAAAGATAAGCGCATTGCCTTTGTAACGGGGCATCCGGAATACGATGCGCAAACGCTGGCACAGGAATATTTCCGCGATGTGGAAGCCGGGCTAAATCCGGATGTTCCGTATAACTATTTCCCGCACAACGACCCGCAAAACAAACCGCGAGCGAGCTGGCGTAGCCACGGCAATTTGCTGTTTACCAACTGGCTCAACTATTACGTTTACCAGATCACGCCATACGATCTACGCCATATGAATCCTACGCTGGATTAATCTTCTGCTGAGCTCGATCGTTAAGCGATTCAGCACCTTACCTCAGGCACCTTCGGGTGCCTTTTTTATTTCCGAAACACACCGCAACAGGTGAATAAATTTTATTCTTATTGTTATCAGTAAGTTAAATGCAATTTAAATTAAAAATGGAAATTGTTTTTGATTTTGCATTTTAAATGAGTAGTCTTAGTTGTGCTGAACGAAAAGCGCACAACGATCCTTCGTTCACAGTGGGGAAGTTTTCGGATCCATGACGAGGAGCTGCACGATGACTGAACAGGCAACAACAACCGATGAACTGGCTTTCACAAGGCCGTATGGCGAGCAGGAGAAGCAAATCCTTACTGCCGAAGCGGTAGAATTTCTGACTGAGCTGGTGACGCATTTTACGCCACAACGCAATAAACTTCTGGCAGCGCGCATTCAGCAGCAGCAGGAAATTGATAACGGAACGTTGCCTGATTTTATTTCGGAAACAGCTTCCATTCGTGATGGCGGTTGGAAAATTCGCGGGATTCCTGCGGACTTAGAAGATCGCCGCGTAGAGATTACCGGACCCGTTGAGCGCAAGATGGTGATCAACGCGCTGAACGCCAATGTGAAAGTCTTTATGGCCGATTTCGAGGATTCACTGGCTCCGGACTGGAACAAAGTGATCGACGGGCAAATTAACCTGCGTGATGCGGTTAACGGCACCATCAGTTACACCAACGAATCCGGCAAAATTTATCAACTCAAACCCAATCCGGCTGTTTTGATTTGTCGGGTACGCGGTCTGCACTTGCCGGAAAAACATGTCACCTGGCGCGGCGAAGCGATCCCAGGCAGCCTGTTTGATTTTGCCCTCTATTTCTTCCACAACTACCAGGCGCTATTAGCAAAAGGCAGCGGTCCCTATTTCTATCTGCCGAAAACCCAGTCCTGGCAGGAAGCGGCCTGGTGGAGCGAAGTCTTTAGCTATGCCGAAGATCGCTTTAATCTGCCGCGCGGCACTATCAAGGCGACGTTGCTGATCGAAACGCTGCCTGCCGTGTTCCAGATGGACGAAATTCTCTATGCGTTGCGCGACCATATTGTGGGTCTGAATTGCGGTCGCTGGGATTACATCTTCAGCTATATCAAAACGTTGAAAAACTATTCCGATCGTGTCCTGCCAGACAGACAGGCTGTGACGATGGATAAACCGTTCCTTAATGCCTACTCACGCCTGTTAATCAAAACCTGCCATAAACGCGGCGCATTTGCGATGGGCGGCATGGCGGCGTTTATTCCGAGCAAAGATGAAGAGCGCAATAACCAGGTGCTCAACAAAGTGAAAGCGGATAAATCGCTGGAAGCGAATAACGGTCACGATGGCACATGGATCGCCCATCCAGGCCTTGCTGATACCGCAATGGCGGTTTTCAACGACATCCTCGGCTCCCGCAAAAATCAGCTTGAGGTGATGCGCGAAAAAGACGCGCCGATTACTGCCGATCAACTGCTGGCACCTTGTGACGGTGAACGCACCGAAGAAGGTATGCGCGCCAATATTCGCGTAGCTGTCCAGTACATTGAGGCATGGATCTCCGGCAACGGTTGTGTGCCGATTTATGGCCTGATGGAAGATGCGGCGACGGCTGAAATCTCCCGTACTTCCATCTGGCAGTGGATCCATCATCAAAAAACCTTGAGTAATGGCAAACCGGTGACCAAAGCCCTGTTCCGCCAGATGCTGGGGGAAGAGATGAAGGTCATTGCCAGCGAACTGGGCGAAGAGCGTTTCTCCCAGGGGCGTTTTGACGACGCCGCACGCCTGATGGAACAGATCACCACTTCTGATGAGTTAATTGATTTCCTGACCCTGCCAGGCTACCGCCTGTTAGCGTAAACCACCACATAACTATGGAGCATCTGCACATGAAAACCCGTACACAACAAATTGAAGAATTACAGAAAGAGTGGACTCAACCGCGTTGGGAAGGCATTACCCGTCCGTACAGCGCGGAAGATGTGGTGAAATTACGCGGTTCGGTCAATCCGGAATGTACGCTGGCGCAACTGGGTGCGGCGAAAATGTGGCGTCTGCTGCACGGCGAGTCGAAAAAAGGCTACATCAACAGCCTCGGTGCACTGACTGGCGGTCAGGCGCTGCAACAGGCGAAAGCGGGTATCGAAGCGGTTTACCTGTCTGGCTGGCAGGTAGCGGCGGACGCTAACCTGGCGGCCAGCATGTATCCGGACCAGTCGCTCTACCCGGCAAACTCGGTGCCTGCAGTGGTGGAGCGGATCAACAACACCTTCCGTCGTGCGGATCAGATCCAGTGGTCTGCTGGCATTGAGCCGGGCGATCCGCGCTATGTCGATTACTTCCTGCCGATCGTTGCCGATGCGGAAGCCGGTTTTGGCGGTGTACTTAATGCCTTTGAACTGATGAAAGCGATGATTGAAGCCGGTGCAGCGGCAGTTCACTTCGAAGATCAGCTGGCATCAGTGAAGAAATGCGGTCACATGGGCGGCAAAGTTTTGGTGCCAACTCAGGAAGCTATTCAGAAACTGGTCGCGGCGCGTCTGGCTGCTGACGTGACGGGCGTTCCAACCCTACTGGTTGCTCGTACCGATGCCGATGCGGCGGATCTGATTACCTCCGATTGCGACCCGTATGACAGCGAATTTATTACCGGCGAGCGTACCAGTGAAGGCTTCTTCCGTACTCATGCGGGCATTGAGCAAGCGATCAGCCGTGGCCTGGCGTATGCGCCATATGCTGACCTGGTATGGTGTGAAACCTCCACGCCAGACCTGGAATTGGCGCGTCGCTTTGCGGAAGCTATCCACGCGAAATATCCGGGCAAACTGCTGGCTTATAACTGCTCGCCGTCGTTCAACTGGCAGAAAAACCTCGACGACAAAACTATCGCCAGCTTCCAGCAGCAGCTGTCGGATATGGGCTACAAGTTCCAGTTCATCACCCTGGCGGGGATCCACAGCATGTGGTTTAACATGTTCGACCTGGCAAACGCCTATGCACAGGGCGAGGGTATGAAGCATTATGTTGAGAAAGTGCAACAGCCAGAATTTGCTGCTGCAAAAGATGGCTATACCTTCGTTTCTCACCAGCAAGAAGTGGGCACAGGCTACTTCGATAAAGTGACGACCATTATTCAGGGCGGCACGTCGTCAGTTACCGCGCTGACCGGCTCCACCGAAGAATCGCAGTTCTAATAACCAACGCCCCTTTCCGTAAGGCGAGGGGCGAATTAAGGAGAGGCGATGCCGCGTGGCCTGGAATTACTGATTGCACAAACCATTTTGCAAGGTTTCGACGCCCAGTATGGTCGATTCCTCGAAGTGACTTCCGGGGCGCAGCAGCGTTTCGAACAAGCCGACTGGCACGCTGTCCAGCAGGCGATGAAAAACCGTATCCATCTTTATGATCATCACGTTGGTCTGGTGGTGGAGCAATTGCGCTGTATCACCAACGGGCAAAGCACGGACGCGGCATTTTTACTACACGTCAAAGAGCATTACACCCGGCTGTTGCCGGATTACCCGCGCTTCGAGATTGCGGAGAGCTTTTTTAACTCCGTGTACTGTCGGTTATTTGACCACCGCTCGCTTACTCCCGAGCGGCTTTTTATCTTTAGCTCCCAGCCAGAGCGCCGCTTTCGTACCATTCCACGCCCACTGGCGAAAGATTTCTACCCCGATCACGGCTGGGAATCTTTGCTGATGCGCGTTATCAGCGACCTGCCGTTGCGTCTGCGCTGGCAAAATAAAAGCCGTGACATTCATTACATCATTCGCCATCTGACGGAAACGCTGGGGACAGACAACCTCGCCGAAAGCCATCTACAGGTGGCGAACGAACTGTTTTATCGCAATAAAGCCGCCTGGCTGGTGGGCAAACTGATCACGCCTTCCGGCACGTTGCCATTTTTGCTGCCGATCCACCAGACGGACGACGGCGAGTTGTTTATTGATACCTGCCTGACGACGACCGCCGAAGCGAGCATCGTCTTTGGCTTCGCGCGATCCTATTTTATGGTTTACGCGCCGCTGCCTGCTGCGCTGGTCGAATGGTTACGGGAAATTCTGCCGGGAAAAACCACCGCAGAACTGTATATGGCTATCGGCTGCCAGAAACACGCCAAAACCGAAAGTTACCGCGAATATCTCGTTTATCTACAGGGCTGTAATGAACAGTTTATTGAAGCGCCGGGCATTCGTGGAATGGTGATGCTGGTGTTCACGCTACCGGGTTTTGATCGGGTATTCAAAGTGATCAAAGATAAATTCGCGCCGCAGAAAGAGATGTCTGCTGCTCATGTCCGCGCCTGCTATCAACTGGTTAAGGAACACGATCGTGTTGGCCGAATGGCGGATACCCAGGAATTTGAAAACTTTGTACTAGAGAAGCGGCATATTTCCCCGGCATTAATGGAATTACTGCTCCAGGAAGCGCCGGAAAAAATCACCGATCTTGGAGAACAAATTGTGATTCGCCATCTCTATATCGAACGGCGGATGGTGCCGCTCAATATCTGGCTTGAGCAAGTTGAAGGGCAGCAACTGCGCGACGCTATTGAAGAGTATGGCAACGCCATTCGCCAGCTTGCCGCCGCCAATATCTTCCCAGGCGACATGCTATTTAAAAACTTTGGCGTCACTCGTCACGGTCGCGTGGTGTTTTATGATTACGACGAAATTTGCTACATGACGGAAGTTAATTTCCGTGACATCCCGCCGCCGCGCTACCCGGAAGACGAACTCGCCAGCGAACCGTGGTACAGCGTCTCGCCAGGCGATGTTTTCCCGGAAGAGTTCCGTCACTGGTTATGTGCCGATCCGCGCATTGGCTCGCTGTTTGAAGATATGCACGCTGACTTGTTCCGCGCCGATTATTGGCGCGCCTTACAAAAACGTATCCGTGAGGGGCATGTAGAAGATGTCTATGCTTATCGGCGCAGGCAGCGGTTTAGCGTGCGGTTTGTATAAATCGGAGGCGAAAAGTTACCGCATTCCACCATATGCCAGTGTCACTTCCTTCGCCGCTTTAATCACCATCGCGCCGAACTCGGTTACGCGGTCATCGGTAATACGTGAAATCGGCCCGGAAATCGAAATTGCGGCAAACGGTTCGCGGTGCTCATCGAAAATACACGCCGCGAGACAACGCAGTCCCAGCGCATGTTCCTCATCATCAAACGAATAACCTCGTTTGCGCGTTTGCGCGAGATCTTCTTTTAAATGCACAGGAGAAACCAGCGTTGCGTGGGTATAGGCATGTAAACCTTTGCGATGCAGCAGCTTCGTCACCTGGTCTTCGCTCAGTTGGGCTAAAAAGGCTTTACCGGCACCGGAAGCGTGCATCGGTAATTTACCGCCGATAGGGGCGGACATACGCATCAGATGCGTACACTGTACCTGGTCGATAATAATCGCTTCGTGATCGCTTTGATCGAGCACCGCCATATTGACCGTTTCGCCAGACTCTTCCATCAGATTACGCAGAATAGGATGGACAATGGCTAACAAATTACGGCTCTGGAGAAAGCTGCTGCCGACCATAAAAGCATGTGCGCCTATCGCCCAGTGACCCAGTTCGCCAACCTGACGGACAAAGCCTTGTTGCTGCATGGTTGTGAGCAATCGATGGGTAGTAGAGTTGGGTAATCCGGCTTGTTGCGCCAGTTCGGTTAACGCCACGCTGCCATTGGATTCGGCAATCCACTCCAGTAATTTCAGCCCACGCGTTAAAGACTGAACCTGTCCAGTCGCAGGTGTGGTGGCAACGGCGGGTTTTCTGCCGCGTTTTGCGGGAATGGGTGCGACCATGACAGCCTCCTTTTTCTGTATCGTGGAAATCATTTTCATTTTTATTGTTGGCTAATGCAATAGTTACTGAACTGATCCGATGAGTTAATGTTGAACAAATCTCATGTTGTGTGGTGGTCGCTTTTACCGCAGATGCGTTTATGCCAGTATGGTTTGTTGAATTTTTATTAAATCTGGGTTGAGCGTGTCGGGAGCAAGTGTGAGCAGCAAAGTGGAACAACTGCGTGCGCAGTTAAATGAACGTATTCTGGTGCTGGACGGCGGTATGGGCACCATGATCCAGAGCTATCGATTGAACGAAGCCGATTTTCGTGGTGAACGCTTTGCCGACTGGCCATGCGATCTCAAAGGCAACAACGACCTGCTGGTGCTCAGTAAACCGGACGTGATCGCCGCTATCCACAACGCTTACTTTGAAGCAGGCGCGGATATCATCGAAACCAACACCTTCAACTCCACGACCATTGCGATGGCGGATTACCAGATGGAATCCCTGTCGGCAGAGATCAACTTTGCAGCGGCGAAACTGGCGCGTGCCTGTGCCGACGAGTGGAGCGCCCGCACGCCGGATAAACCGCGCTATGTTGCCGGCGTTCTCGGCCCAACCAACCGCACAGCATCTATTTCTCCGGACGTAAACGATCCGGCATTCCGTAACATCTCTTTTGATCAGCTGGTGGCAGCCTATCGCGAATCCACCAAAGCACTGGTGGAAGGCGGTGTAGACCTGATTCTGATTGAAACCGTCTTCGACACCCTCAACGCCAAAGCGGCGGTATTTGCGGTGAAAACGGAGTTTGAAGCCCTGGGCGTTGAACTGCCGATTATGATCTCCGGCACCATTACCGACGCCTCCGGGCGCACGCTCTCCGGGCAAACCACTGAAGCGTTTTACAACTCTCTGCGCCATGCCGAAGCCCTGACTTTCGGCCTCAACTGTGCACTGGGGCCAGACGAACTGCGCCAGTACGTTCAGGAGCTGTCGCGTATAGCAGAATGTTACGTCACTGCGCACCCGAACGCCGGGCTGCCTAACGCCTTTGGTGAATACGATCTCGACGCTGACACGATGGCAAAGCAGATTCGCGAATGGGCGGAAGCGGGCTTCCTGAATATCGTCGGCGGTTGCTGCGGCACTACTCCTCAACATATTGCGGCGATGAGCCGTGCAGTAGAAGGATTAGCGCCGCGCAAATTGCCGGAGATCCCCGTAGCCTGCCGTTTATCAGGCCTGGAGCCGCTGAACATTGGCGACGATAGCCTGTTTGTGAACGTGGGTGAACGCACCAACGTCACCGGTTCCGCTAAGTTCAAACGCCTGATCAAAGAAGAGAAATACAGCGAGGCGCTGGACGTGGCGCGTCAGCAGGTGGAAAACGGTGCGCAGATTATCGATATCAATATGGATGAAGGGATGCTCGACGCCGAAGCGGCGATGGTGCGTTTTCTCAATCTGATTGCCGGTGAACCGGATATCGCTCGCGTGCCGATTATGATCGACTCCTCAAAATGGGAGGTCATTGAAAAAGGTCTGAAGTGTATTCAGGGCAAAGGCATTGTTAACTCAATCTCAATGAAAGAGGGCGTTGACGCCTTTATCCATCACGCGAAACTGTTGCGTCGTTACGGTGCCGCAGTGGTGGTGATGGCCTTTGACGAACAGGGACAGGCCGATACCCGCGCGCGGAAAATAGAGATTTGCCGTCGGGCGTACAAAATCCTCACCGAAGAGGTTGGCTTTCCGCCGGAAGATATCATCTTTGACCCGAACATCTTCGCGGTCGCAACTGGCATTGAAGAGCATAACAACTACGCGCAGGATTTTATCGGCGCGTGTGAAGACATCAAACGCGAACTGCCGCACGCGCTGATTTCCGGCGGCGTTTCCAACGTTTCCTTCTCGTTCCGTGGTAACGATCCGGTACGCGAAGCTATTCACGCAGTGTTTCTCTACTACGCCATCCGTAACGGTATGGATATGGGGATCGTCAACGCTGGGCAACTGGCAATTTACGACGATCTACCCGCCGAGCTGCGCGACGCGGTGGAGGATGTGATCCTCAACCGACGCGACGATGGCACTGAGCGTTTACTGGAGCTTGCCGAGAAATATCGCGGCAGCAAAACCGACGACACCGCTAACGCCCAGCAGGCGGAGTGGCGCTCGTGGGAAGTGAATAAACGTCTGGAATACTCGCTGGTAAAAGGCATTACCGAGTTTATCGAGCAGGATACCGAAGAAGCCCGCCAGCAGGCTACGCGCCCGATTGAAGTGATTGAGGGCCCGTTGATGGACGGCATGAACGTGGTCGGCGATCTGTTCGGCGAAGGAAAAATGTTCCTGCCACAGGTGGTCAAATCGGCGCGCGTAATGAAGCAGGCGGTGGCGTATCTCGAACCGTTTATCGAAGCCAGCAAAGAGCAGGGCAAAACCAACGGCAAGATGGTGATCGCCACCGTGAAGGGCGACGTCCACGATATCGGTAAAAATATCGTTGGCGTGGTGCTGCAATGTAATAACTACGAAATTGTCGATCTCGGCGTGATGGTGCCTGCGGAAAAAATCCTCCGCACCGCCAAAGAAGTGAATGCCGATCTGATTGGTCTTTCCGGGCTTATCACGCCGTCTCTGGACGAAATGGTCAACGTGGCGAAAGAGATGGAGCGTCAGGGCTTTACTATTCCGCTATTGATTGGCGGTGCGACGACCTCAAAAGCGCACACGGCGGTGAAAATCGAGCAGAACTACAGCGGCCCGACGGTGTATGTGCAGAACGCTTCACGCACCGTTGGCGTCGTGGCGGCGCTGCTTTCCGATACTCAGCGTGATGACTTTGTCGCTCGTACCCGCAAAGAGTACGAAACCGTGCGTATTCAGCACGGGCGCAAGAAACCGCGCACGCCACCAGTCACGCTGGAAGCGGCGCGTGATAACGATTTCGCTTTTGACTGGCAGGCTTACACGCCGCCGGTGGCACACCGTCTCGGCGTGCAGGAAGTCGAAGCCAGCATCGAAACGCTGCGTAATTACATCGACTGGACGCCGTTCTTTATGACCTGGTCGCTGGCCGGGAAGTATCCGCGCATTCTGGAAGATGAAGTGGTAGGCGTTGAGGCGAAACGCCTGTTTAAAGACGCCAATGACATGCTGGATAAATTAAGCGCCGAAAAAACGCTGAATCCACGCGGCGTGGTTGGTCTGTTCCCGGCAAACCGTGTGGGCGACGACATTGAAATCTACCGCGACGAAACACGCACCCATGTGATCAACGTCAGCCACCATCTACGCCAACAGACGGAAAAAACTGGCTTCGCCAACTACTGCCTTGCGGATTTCGTGGCACCAAAGATTTCTGGTAAAGCGGATTACATTGGCGCATTTGCCGTGACTGGCGGGCTGGAAGAGGACACGTTGGCAGAAGCGTTCGAAGCGCAGCACGATGATTACAACAAAATCATGGTGAAAGCCCTTGCCGACCGTCTGGCTGAAGCCTTTGCGGAGTATCTCCATGAGCGGGTACGTAAAGTTTACTGGGGTTATGCGCCGAACGAGAGCCTCAGCAATGAAGAGCTGATCCGCGAAAACTATCAGGGAATCCGCCCGGCACCAGGCTACCCAGCCTGCCCGGAACACACGGAAAAAGCCACCATCTGGGAGCTGCTGGAAGTGGAAAAACACACCGGCATGAAACTCACGGAATCTTTCGCGATGTGGCCTGGTGCTTCGGTTTCGGGTTGGTATTTCAGCCACCCGGACAGCAAGTATTACGCCGTGGCGCAAATTCAGCGCGACCAGGTGGAAGACTATGCCCGCCGTAAAGGCATGAGCGTTGCTGATGTTGAACGCTGGCTGGCGCCGAATCTGGGGTATGACGCGGACTGATTCACAAATCTGTCACTTTTCCTTACAACAAACAGGGCGCTCAATGAGTGCCCTGTCTCTTTATTAATATGAAACACTTATACTGGTCTTATATCGAACCGGAAAAGCTCAGCTCGCCCCCTTCGGTATCTGTTTCAGGAGCATATAACGATAAGGAGAACCTGAACTCGTGTTAACACTGCTTCACCTGCTTTCTGCCGTCGCCCTGCTGGTCTGGGGGACACATATTGTTCGTACCGGCGTAATGCGCGTCTTCGGTGCGCGCCTGCGTACCGTCCTCAGCCGGAGCGTCGAAAAGAAGCCGCTCGCCTTTTGCGCGGGGATAGGCGTTACCGCACTGGTACAGAGCAGTAATGCCACCACCATGCTGGTGACGTCGTTTGTCGCTCAGGATCTGGTTGCCCTTGCACCCGCGTTGGTCATTGTGCTGGGGGCAGATGTCGGGACGGCGCTAATGGCGCGTATTCTTACCTTCGATTTATCCTGGCTGTCACCGTTACTTATTTTTATCGGCGTGATTTTTTTCCTCGGACGCAAACAGTCGCGCGCCGGGCAACTGGGGCGCGTCGGTATCGGTCTTGGGCTGATTTTGCTGGCACTGGAGTTGATTGTGCAGGCAGTAACACCGATCACCCAGGCTAACGGCGTTCAGGTGATCTTTGCCTCGCTGACTGGCGATATTTTACTGGATGCGCTGATTGGCGCGATGTTCGCCATTATCAGTTACTCCAGTCTTGCCGCCGTACTGCTGACCGCCACCCTGACCGCCGCAGGCATTATCTCCTTCCCGGTGGCGCTCTGCCTGGTCATCGGCGCTAACCTCGGCTCCGGCCTGCTGGCGATGCTCAACAACAGTGCCGCCAATGCCGCTGCACGTCGCGTGGCGCTGGGTAGCCTGCTGTTTAAGCTGGTGGGAAGCCTGATTATCCTGCCGTTTGTCCATGTTCTGGCTGAATCCATGGATAAACTGCCTTTGCCAAAAGCGGAACTGGTTATCTATTTCCACGTCTTCTACAACCTTGTGCGCTGTCTGGTAATGCTGCCATTTGTTGACCCGATGGCGCGGTTTTGCAAAACGATTATTCGCGATGAACCCGAACTGGACGCCCATCTGAAACCGAAACATCTGGACGTTAGCGCGCTGGATACGCCAACGCTCGCCCTGGCCAATGCGGCGCGCGAAACATTGCGCATCGGTGACGCAATGGAACAGATGATGGAAGGGCTGAATAAAGTGATGCACGGCGCGCCTCGTGAAGAGAAAGAGCTGCGTAAGTTGGCGGATGATATCAACGTGTTGTATACCGCGATTAAACTTTACCTGGCGCGGATGCCAAAAGAGGAACTGGCGGAGGAAGAGTCTCGTCGCTGGGCGGAAATCATTGAAATGGCGCTCAATCTGGAACAGGCTTCCGATATTGTCGAGCGTATGGGCAGCGAAATTGCTGACAAATCGCTGGCAGCGCGGCGGGCATTTTCGATTGATGGGTTGAAGGAACTGGATGCGCTCTATGAGCAATTGCTCAGCAATTTAAAGCTGGCTATGTCGGTTTTCTTCTCTGGCGATGTCACCAGCGCCCGTCGTTTACGCCGCAGTAAGCATCGTTTTCGCATTCTTAATCGCCGTTATTCCCACGCTCACGTCGATCGCTTGCATCAGCAAAACGTGCAGAGTATTGAAACCAGTTCGTTACATTTAGGCTTGCTGGGAGATATGCAGCGTCTGAACTCGCTGTTTTGTTCGGTGGCTTACAGCGTGCTGGAACAGCCAGATGAAGATGAGGGGCGGGACGAGTATTAATACAGGAACCCTGTAGGCCTGATAAGACGCGTCAAGCGTCGCATCAGGCATTGTGTACAAGATGCCGGATAATGCATCCGGCAATTTACTTAAAAACGGTGCCCGGCTTCCAGCGGTACTGCTTCCTCACCCGCTTTAAACACATAGGTGGTATTCGGGCCGCCCAGCGTAGCGTGACCTTTACTCACCGTGATCCAGTTACCTTCCGGCAGACCAATAATCGTCAACTCTGGCGCAACCACCAGCAGTTCGCGAATACGCTGCTCGCGTGTTTCACCTTTGTGGCCTTCCGGCAGCGCGTTGGTGAAGTGCGGGTTGATTTGCAGCGGGAACAGATTTAGCGCATCGAAACCTTGCGGATCGACAATCGGCATATCGTTGGTGGTGCGGATAGTTGGGCAAGCGAGGTTAGCGCCTGCGCTCCAGCCAATATATAGCGCGCCGCGTTTCACCACGTCAACAATTGGTGCCAGCAGACCGCGCACACGACATTCCTTCAGTAACTGGAAAGTGTTGCCACCGCCGACAATCACGATTTCCGCATTTTCAATCGCGGCAACAGGATCGGCAACACTATGAATACCGGTGACAGAAACACCCAGCGGAGCGAGAACCGCAGCCGTTTTGGTGGTGTAATCATCCCAGGTTTGCGTTACGCCAGCGAAAGGAATAAACACCGCTGAACGGCGACCCTGCAACTGTTCAGCAATCAGCGGCAGCGCATGTTCCAGCCAGGCTTTTCCCGACAGCGTCGAGTTACTCAATAAAAGCAGTTCCATTACTTCTCCGGTTAGTAAGAAATCACGGGAGCCATGCTACCACCGCGAATTTCACCACTTACTGACATGGCTCACGATGTCGTGTATTGCTTCTGGAAAGCGCCTCGCAAGTTTGAATGATCAGGCGTGACAGGTATTCGCGACAGAGGTATTTTTCGACAAATTTCTAAGGGAACTGGAGGAAAAATGCTCGCTAATTACGCTACTTTTAGACAGAGTATGCGCATCATGATGGAGGGAATTATGCGCACAATGTCGAAGGTTAAAAAATCTGTCAATGTTTCGCTGCCACCAGAGATTTTGGAAGAGGCACGTAAACTCAAACTCAATCTCTCGGCGGTATTAACCGAAGCGTTACTGGAAAAAATACGTCAGAATCACAGAGAAACCTGGTTGCGAGAAAACAAAGAATCCGTCGACGCAGTTAATCAGTGGGTGGATGAGAACGGTTCATTTAGCGATTACCAAAGGTCATTCTAATGGAGCAATATTGTGCTTATGAAAACCTGGGGAGTGGGCGGCATGTTTATCCTTATCTCATCAATCTCCAACATCCTGTCGCCAATGTATTAAAGCATGCCATTGTTGCTCCGGCGATCCGACTTGATCAGCTACCTGGCGGTAAACCGCCGGTAAAAGTTTGTCCGGTGGTTTCAATTGCTGGCCTGGACCACATGGTGATGACTCATATGATGACAGGAATACCGCTAAAAGAGTTGGGAGAACGTATAGCTGATCTTAGTCAACAGCGAATCGTACTGCGTGATGCTATCGATTTTCTATTAAACGGCTATTAATGCTGGCACGTAACTTATCGTATCCCGCATAAATCCTGTTTTTCAGGAGGAGGAGGTACGGTATATTCCGCGTTTTACAGGAGAATTTATGCTGCCCGACTCATCAGTCCGTTTAAATAAATACATCAGCGAAAGCGGAATTTGCTCACGCCGCGAAGCGGATCGCTATATCGAGCAAGGCAATGTGTTCCTTAATGGCAAGCGTGCCACCATTGGCGATCAGGTGAAACCCGGTGACGTTGTAAAAGTAAACGGTCAACTGATTGAGCCACGGGAAGCCGAAGATTTAGTGCTTATCGCCCTGAATAAACCTGTTGGCATTGTCAGCACCACCGAAGATGGCGAGCGAGATAACATTGTCGATTTCGTTAATCACAGTAAACGCGTCTTCCCGATTGGTCGCCTGGATAAAGACTCTCAGGGATTGATTTTCCTCACCAATCACGGCGATCTGGTGAATAAGATCCTCCGTGCGGGTAATGACCATGAGAAAGAGTATCTGGTGACGGTGGATAAACCGATTACCGATGAATTTATTCGTGGCATGGGCGCAGGTGTGCCGATTCTTGGAACGGTGACCAAAAAATGCAAAGTCAAAAAAGAAGCGCCATTTGTCTTTCGCATTACCCTGGTGCAGGGGCTGAACCGACAGATTCGTCGCATGTGCGAGCACTTTGGCTACGAAGTGAAGAAGTTGGAACGCACACGCATCATGAACGTCAGCTTAAGCGGCATTCCACTGGGCGAGTGGCGCGATTTAACTGACGATGAACTCATCGATCTTTTTAAGCTCATCGAAAATTCCTCTTCCGAGGCAAAACCCAAAGCGAAGGCCAAACCGAAAACGGCGGGTATCAAGCGCCCGGTGGTGAAGATGGAAAAAACGGCGGAAAAAGGGAGTCGCCCGGCATCAAACGGTAAGCGTTTCACCTCGCCGGGGCGGAAGAAAAAAGGGCGTTAATCAGCGTCTGCCGCGCGTCGATGTATTTGCCGACCAACTGAATGACGCTTCAGGGTCCGGTTTGTAAGCCTGCTTTTTCTTCAACTGGCGGGCTTTTTTCGCCTCAGCCTCACGCTCAACCATCAGCTTATCAATGTACTCTTTTTTAATGCTGTTGGTTTCGGCATTGGTCAACACACGACCATGCGCAATACGCGCCCGATCCAGTAGCGTCTTTAATTCGCGCTGTTCACGCTCGGTCATCTCTTTTTGTGTAATACGGGGGAGTGCCATGATGGTGCCCTCTGTTAATCGGATAGTTCAGTGTACGGGAATTTATTTGCAAGCAGAACTGATAAGATTCATTTGCCTTCTCTTTATTTTTATCTGCTTAGATAATTGGCGATAAATACAGATAAAAATTTAACTAAAATAAATAACCGTTAACTTATCAAATTTGATTAATTCTTTTTTATTCAATGCATTAAAGTTGTGATTTTACTTCTGGCCTGTTTCTCGCATTAACGCTATCGCATTGATAATATCTCTGTTTTCAGTGGTCTGGTACGGGGTAGTTAATATCAAAGGATGAGTCACATGCCATTAAATGGAGTCAGTGCTGCGATGCGCGAACGGGTATCGCAGCAGTTAAAAGAAATTGAACGGCGCTATGGCGTGAAAGTGCTGTACGCCTGCGAATCGGGGAGTCGCGGTTGGGGATTTGCCTCACCCGACAGTGACTATGATGTGCGTTTTTTGTATGCCCATCCGCTGGAATGGTATCTGCGGGTGGAGTCACCGCGCGATGTTATCGAACTGCCCATCGACGATGAGCTGGATGTTTCAGGTTGGGAGTGGCGTAAGGCGCTGGGATTATTGAAAGGCGCGAACCCGACGCTGATTGAATGGCTGGATTCACCGGTGGTCTATCAGCAAGACGAAGAAACGATAACGGCGCTAAAGGCGATGGTGCCGAAGTGGTTTTCTCCGCTACGTGCGCGCTGGCATTATTATTCGATGGCGCGGAAAAACTTTCGCAGTTATTTGCAGGGCGACGAAGTTCGACTGAAAAAATACTTTTACGTGCTGCGTCCATTGCTGGCTGTACGCTGGGTTGAAGCGGGTAAAGGTGTACCGCCAATGCGCTTTGCCGAGCTACTGGCGGGAAGCGAACTTGATGCGGCGTTACGCGCAGAAATAGACGAATTGCTGGAACGTAAACAGCGCGCGGGAGAAGCGGTGTATGATTCGCGCCGTCCTTTGTTGCATGAGTTTATTCGTGCGGAACTGGCGCGCGGGGAAATTCCTCCGATGTTACCGGATAGCAGGGACGGAGATGTCAGGGAACTGGATGGGTTGTTATATCAAACGGTAATGGGGAAATAAATACGACCCGGGGCACTTCATCCGGGCCGCACTGTTTTTACTCAAACAAATTACTATGCAATGTCTGCACCACCTGTTCCGCATCAGCACCCGGCACCAGGAAGCACAGGTTATTGCTGGAAGCGCCGTAGCAAATCATGCGGATGTTGAACGGTTCCAGCACGCCAAATACTTCTTTGCCGACGCCGCAGGCTTTTGACAGGTCATTACCAATCAGCGCCACCAGTGCCAGGCCTTCTTCCACTTCCACGCGGCACAGCGCCGAAAGCTCCATCAGCAGTGATTGCGTCAACAATGTATCGCCAGTGGAAGTTGAACCAGTCGTATCAAGAGTTAATGCCACGCTCACTTCGGACGTAGTAATTAAATCCACCGAAATATTATGCCGCGCGAGGATACCGAAAACTTCCGCGAGGAAGCCACGGGAATGCAGCATATTCAGGCTGTGCAGGGTTAATAGCGTTTGTTTACGGCGCAGAGCCAGTGCACGGAACAGCGGTGGATTTTCGGTTTTATTACACACCAACGTACCGCCTGCACGTGGGTCTTTGCTGGAACCGACAAACACCGGAATATCGCTGCGCACTGCGGGCAGCAACGTCGCTGGATGCAGCACTTTCGCGCCAAAGGTCGCCATTTCAGCGGCCTCTTCAAAAGCGATTTTATCAATGCGTTTTGCTGCCGGCACCACGCGCGGATCGGTCGTGTAGATGCCAGGGACGTCAGTCCAGATATCAACGCGAGATGCGTGTAAGGCTTCCGCCAACAAGGCTGCCGTATAATCGCTGCCGCCACGTCCAAGTGTTGTTGTACGCCCTTTACTTTCGCTACCAATAAAGCCCTGGGTAATGACTAAACCTTCACTGAGCCGTGGAGTCAGATGCAACGCAGACAGTTCCGCGAGTGCAACAACATCTGGCTCCGCGCGACCAAACCGGTCGTTGGTGCGCATCACTTTACGCACATCAAACCACTGCGCCTGGACATCGCGTTCGCGCAGGATTTCAACAAATAGTAGAGTAGACATCAGTTCGCCGTGGCTAACCAGTTCATCCGTCAGAGCCGGAGATGTTGCCAGCGCCGCCGCTTCGGCCAGAACGGTAATGTTCTCCAACAAACGTTCAATCTCTTCACGGATGACGTTCGGGTAACGCAGGCGCTCCAGAATGGCGAACTGAATATTGCGAATAGCATCGAGTTTTTCGAAACGCTCAACCGGTTCCAGACCTTCAGCCAGTGCAACAAGTAGGTTAGTAATCCCCGCAGAAGCAGAAAGCACAACTAAACGAACATTCTCATCAGAAAGCACAATGTCGGCGCTGCGGTTCATGGCGTCGAAATCAGCCACGCTAGTACCACCAAATTTGGAGACAACAATATCGGGCATAACAACCTCGTGTCAGGGAATGAAAGAAGCGACCTTGGCACAAAGGCAAAATAGAAACCGGTGCAGGCGCAGACCGTATTTATAAATAAAAGGTGTAGGGGAGTGTGTCAACGCCGGGATTATGCGGATTATTCATGCAGCGGGCGTGGTCAGAAATTGTGCTTATAACGTCTATACTTTTTATCCTCTTCAGTAGTTAGCTGAGCTAACGGCACTAAAACCATCACATTTTTCTGTGACTGGCGCTACAATCTTCCACAGTCACAATTCTCAATATCAGAAGAGTATTGCTAATGAAAAACATCAATCCAACGCAGACCGCTGCCTGGCAGGCACTACAGAAACACTTCGATGAAATGAAAGACGTTACGATCGCCGATCTTTTTGCTAAAGATGGCGATCGTTTTTCTAAGTTCTCCGCAACCTTCGACGATCAGATGCTGGTGGATTACTCCAAAAACCGCATCACCGAAGAAACTCTGGCGAAATTGCAGGATCTGGCGAAAGAGTGCGATCTGGCTGGCGCGATTAAGTCGATGTTCTCTGGCGAGAAGATTAACCGCACCGAAAACCGTGCCGTGCTGCACGTGGCGCTGCGTAATCGTAGTAATACGCCGATTCTGGTTGATGGCAAAGACGTAATGCCGGAAGTCAACGCGGTGCTGGAGAAGATGAAAACCTTCTCGCAAGCGATTATTTCCGGTGAGTGGAAGGGTTATACCGGCAAAGCAATCACCGACGTGGTGAACATCGGTATCGGCGGTTCTGACCTCGGCCCGTACATGGTGACCGAAGCACTGCGTCCGTACAAAAATCACCTGAATATGCACTTCGTTTCTAACGTTGACGGAACTCACATCGCAGAAGTGCTGAAAAAAGTGAACCCTGAAACCACGCTGTTCCTGGTGGCGTCTAAAACCTTCACCACTCAGGAAACCATGACCAACGCCCATAGCGCGCGTGACTGGTTCCTGAAAGCGGCCGGTGATGAGAAGCACGTTGCGAAACACTTTGCGGCGCTCTCCACCAATGCGAAAGCCGTTGGCGAGTTTGGTATTGATACCGCCAACATGTTCGAGTTCTGGGACTGGGTCGGCGGCCGTTACTCTTTGTGGTCAGCGATTGGTCTGTCGATTGTTCTCTCCATCGGCTTTGATAACTTCGTTGAACTGCTTTCCGGCGCACACGCGATGGACAAGCATTTCTCCACCACGCCAGCCGAGAAAAACCTGCCTGTATTGCTGGCGCTGATCGGCATCTGGTACAACAATTTCTTTGGCGCGGAAACTGAAGCGATTCTGCCGTATGACCAGTATATGCACCGTTTCGCGGCGTACTTCCAGCAGGGCAATATGGAATCCAACGGCAAATACGTTGACCGTAACGGTAACGTAGTGGATTACCAGACTGGCCCGATTATCTGGGGTGAGCCGGGTACAAACGGGCAACATGCGTTTTACCAGCTGATCCACCAGGGAACCAAAATGGTGCCGTGCGATTTCATCGCGCCGGCTATCACCCATAACCCGCTCTCTGATCACCACCAGAAACTGCTGTCTAACTTCTTCGCTCAGACCGAAGCTCTGGCCTTTGGTAAATCCCGCGAAGTGGTAGAGCAGGAATATCGCGATCAGGGTAAAGATCCGGCGACGCTCGACTATGTAGTGCCGTTTAAAGTGTTCGAAGGTAACCGTCCGACCAACTCCATCCTGCTGCGCGAAATCACCCCGTTCAGCCTGGGGGCGTTGATTGCGCTGTATGAGCACAAAATCTTTACTCAAGGCGTGATCCTGAACATCTTCACCTTTGACCAGTGGGGCGTGGAGCTGGGTAAACAGCTGGCTAACCGTATTCTGCCGGAGCTGAAAGATGACAAAGAAATCAGCAGCCACGATAGCTCGACCAATGGTCTGATTAACCGCTATAAGGCGTGGCGCGGTTAATCATCGTGCATGTCTGATGCCGCTACGTAGGCCGGATAAGGCGTTTATGCCGCATCCGGCAACCGGTGCCTGATGCGACGCGGTCGCGTCTTATCAGGCCTACAGGTTGATGCCGATATGTACATCGTATTCGGCAATTAATACATAGCACGATTGATTAAATAACCTTAATAACAATGCCGACTATAAGTCGGCATTGTTCTATCAGATAAATCCTCTTGTCTGTGATTTAACGAAAATCATACCGTGAGGTTAATCCTAAAATAGATTTTTAGTCTGTAATTATTTCGGAAAATACGCAGGTCAATCGCTTTTGTGTTTATTTTAACCTCATGATTAACATAATCATTTATATATAATAAAAAATATATAATTGATATTTATTCCAATTATCCTAAAACCCCACCACTAATTCCTCGCGCCGTAATTCACATGCTTTAGTTGTGTATACTCGATCCCGCCCGAAATGTTTTTGGGTAAATCTCCATTCATTCAATGAAGGGAAATTGTTATGAGAAAAGTTCTGTATGGCATTTTAGCCATATCTGCGCTTGCGGCGACTTCTGCGTGGGCTGCACCTGTACAGGTGGGCGAAGCGGCAGGGTCGGCAGCAACGTCGGTTTCGGCGGGCAGTTCCTCCGCGACCAGCGTCAGCACCGTAAGCTCGGCGGTGGGTGTCGCACTCGCGGCAACCGGTGGCGGTGATGGTTCTAATACCGGAACCACCACAACCACGACCACCAGTACCCAGTAATAACGTATGTATCCCCAAAATAATTCGAGTTGCAGGAAGGCGACAAGCGAGTGAGTCCCCGGGAGCATAGATAACTATGTGACCGGGGTGAACGAGTGCGGTCACCGCATCTGCAGCTTGAAGTATGACGGGGATTAACCATAACCACACTCCGGTGTGGTTATTCTGCCCCTCTGGAGAAGAGTCGTGAAGCGACCTGCACTCATTCTTATCTGCCTGCTATTACAGGCCTGTTCAGCCACGACTAAAGAGCTGGGCAATTCACTGTGGGACAGTCTGTTCGGCACGCCAGGCGTACAGCTGACGGACGATGATATTCAAAATATGCCCTACGCCAGCCAGTACATGCAGCTTAATGGCGGGCCGCAGTTATTTGTGGTGCTGGCCTTCGCTGAAGACGGACAACAAAAATGGGTCACTCAGGATCAGGCCACTCTCGTCACACAACATGGTCGTCTGGTGAAGACTTTGCTTGGCGGCGACAACCTGATTGAAGTAAATAACCTTGCCGCCGACCCGCTGATTAAACCCGCACAAATTGTTGATGGCGCAACCTGGACGCGCACGATGGGCTGGACCGAGTACCAGCAGGTACGCTACGCCACCGCACGCTCAGTCTTCAAATGGGATGGCACCGATACCGTCAACGTCGGCAGCGATGAAACTCCGGTTCGCGTGCTGGACGAAGAAGTCTCCACCGACCAGGCGCGCTGGCATAACCGCTATTGGATCGACAGCGAAGGACAAATTCGCCAGTCGGAACAGTATCTCGGCGCGGATTATTTCCCGGTGAAAACCACTCTCATCAAGGCAGCAACACAATGATTAAACAAACTATTGTCGCGTTGATTTTGAGCGTGGGAGCGTCATCGGTCTTTGCGGCGGGCACCGTCAAGGTGTTCAGCAATGGCAGCAGTGAGGCCAAAACGCTGACGGGCGCAGAGCATTTAATCGATCTGGTGGGGCAACCGCGACTGGCGAATAGCTGGTGGCCCGGTGCGGTGATCAGCGAAGAGCTGGCAACGGCAGCAGCATTGCGGCAGCAGCAGGCGTTGCTGACACGGCTGGCAGATTCCAGCGCCGAGGATGCCGCCGCGATTAACGCCTTACGTCAGCAAATTCAGGCGTTGAAGGTGACGGGCAGGCAAAAAATCAATCTTGATCCCGATATCGTCCGCGTTGCGGAACGTGGCAACCCGCCGTTGCAGGGCAACTACACGCTGTGGGTGGGTTCCGCTCCGTCAACGGTCACGCTGTTCGGGCTTATCAGTCGTCCTGGCAATCAGCCATTCACCCCAGGTCGCGACGTAGCGAGCTATCTCTCCGGGCAGAGCCTGCTTAGCGGTGCAGATCGCAGCTATGCGTGGGTGGTTTACCCGGACGGGCGAACGCAAAAAGCGCCGGTGGCTTACTGGAACAAGCGTCACGTAGAGCCGATGCCCGGCAGCATTATTTATGTTGGCCTGGCGGACTCCGTCTGGAGTAAGACGCCTGATGCCCTGAACGCCGACATTCTTCAGACTCTGACGCAGCGGATACCGCAATAATGAAAAAAAGACATCTGCTTAGCTTACTGGCGCTGGGCATTAGCACGGCCTGCTATGGCGAAACGTATCCAGCGCCCATCGGGCCGTCGCAATCGGATTTCGGCGGCGTCGGTCTGTTACAAACGCCCACCGCGCGCATGGCGCGGGAAGGGGAATTAAGTTTGAACTATCGTGATAACGATCAGTACCGTTATTACTCTGCTTCAGTGCAACTCTTCCCGTGGCTGGAAACAACGCTGCGCTACACCGATGTGCGCACCCGGCAGTACAGCAGCGTCGAAGCGTTCTCTGGCGATCAAACGTATAAAGATAAAGCCTTCGATCTCAAACTGCGTTTGTGGGAAGAGAGTTACTGGCTGCCGCAAGTGGCGGTTGGTGCGCGGGATATCGGCGGTACGGGGCTGTTTGATGCGGAATATCTTGTTGCCAGCAAAGCCTGGGGGCCGTTCGATTTTACGCTCGGCCTGGGCTGGGGATATCTGGGCACCAGCGGTAATGTGAAAAATCCGCTCTGTTCAGCCAGTGATAAATATTGCTATCGCGATAACAGCTACAAACAGGCAGGATCTATCGACGGCAGCCAGATGTTCCACGGCCCGGCCTCACTGTTTGGCGGTGTGGAATACCAGACTCCCTGGCAGCCGCTGCGCCTGAAACTGGAGTATGAAGGCAATAATTATCAGCAGGATTTTGCCGGGAAGCTGGAGCAAAAAAGTAAGTTTAACGTCGGGGTGATTTATCGCGTTACCGATTGGGCCGACGTTAACCTTAGCTATGAACGCGGTAACACCTTTATGTTTGGCGTTACGTTGCGCACCAACTTTAACGATCTACGTCCTTCGTACAACGATAACGCCCGACCGCAATATCAACCGCAGCCACAGGATGCCATTTTGCAGCATTCGGTGGTGGCGAATCAGCTAACACTGTTGAAATATAACGCCGGACTGGCCGATCCGCAGATCCAGGCGAAAGGCGATACGCTGTATGTTACCGGCGAGCAGGTGAAATATCGTGATTCGCGTGAAGGGATCATTCGCGCTAATCGGATCGTGATGAACGATCTGCCGGATGGGATCAAAACGATCCGTATCACGGAAAACCGCCTTAACATGCCGCAGGTGACGACGGAAACCGATGTCGCCAGCCTGAAAAATCATCTCGTCGGCGAGCCGCTTGGGCATGAAACGAAGCTGGCGCAAAAACGCGTCGAGCCGGTGGTTCCGCAGTCCACCGAGCAGGGCTGGTATATCGACAAATCGCGCTTTGATTTCCATATCGATCCGGTGCTGAACCAGTCGGTTGGTGGCCCGGAAAACTTTTACATGTACCAACTGGGCGTGATGGGAACGGCGGATTTGTGGCTGACGGATCACCTGCTCACCACCGGTAGTCTGTTTGCTAACCTTGCCAACAACTACGACAAGTTTAACTACACTAATCCACCGCAGGACTCGCACTTACCGCGCGTTCGTACCCACGTGCGTGAGTATGTGCAGAACGATGTCTATGTGAATAACCTGCAAGCCAACTACTTCCAGCATCTGGGCAACGGCTTCTACGGTCAGGTCTACGGAGGTTATCTCGAAACCATGTTTGGCGGTGCGGGGGCGGAAGTGTTGTATCGCCCGCTGGACAGCAACTGGGCGTTTGGTCTGGATGCCAACTACGTTAAACAGCGTGACTGGCGTAGCGCGAAAGATATGATGAAGTTCACTGATTACAGCGTGAAAACCGGTCATTTGACCGCGTACTGGACGCCATCTTTCGCCCAGGATGTGTTAGTGAAAGCCAGCGTCGGGCAGTATCTGGCAGGGGATAAAGGTGGCACGCTGGAGATCGCCAAACGCTTTGATAGCGGCGTGGTGGTGGGTGGCTATGCCACGATCACGAATGTTTCGAAAGAAGAGTACGGAGAAGGGGACTTCACCAAAGGCGTGTATGTCTCTGTGCCGTTGGATCTCTTCTCGTCTGGCCCGACACGCAGCCGTGCGGCAATTGGCTGGACGCCGCTGACGCGTGACGGTGGTCAGCAACTTGGGCGTAAGTTCCAGTTGTATGACATGACCAGCGACCGAAGCGTGAATTTCCGCTAAGCCGTGGGAAAGGTGCCAGTTTTCGCAATCACTGGCACCCTCATTCTTAATGGCCTGTCGAGCCATCAGGGACGCAGTTCACCCCCGGTTTGCGATCTGGTGTGTAAAGGCGAAAACATTCTGTCTTCCTGTCCGTCGATATCGGTTGCAGGTCTGATTGCCTGAGCGACTGAGCCATCATTGGGCTGGAGACATTGCTTTGCGGAAGGTCGGCTTTATCAGCAGTACCGAGCGGACCGGCAAAAGCAGGAAGAACAGAGACTGATAACAACAAAGCAGCAAAATAAGGCTTCATTTTTACCACCTTTATCAGGTTACGTTTCATTTGTTCCAGAGGAACATTGTCGATTTTTCGCGCTTTGCTGGTGGCCGGGAATCACCTGAATGGGTGATTTTTTGAGGCTGTGTGTCTTGCCGGATGCGCCGCCAGACGCGGCTTATCCGGCCTACGGGTAGGACGGATAAGGCGTTCACGCCGCATCCGGCGCTGGCGGGAGGCACCATCTAACACCAGGTTGAACAAAACATACACAAAAAATATAGATCCCCGTCACATTTTTGCGTTATACAGGAAGCTCGCCACTGAGTTGGAGGGCTGTTATGACGTCGTTATCTCGTCCGCGCGTGGAGTTTATCTCCACCATTTTGCAGACCGTTCTCAATCTTGGCCTGCTGTGCCTCGGCCTGATTCTGGTCGTATTCCTCGGCAAAGAAACGGTGCATCTGGCTGATGTGCTGTTCGCGCCAGAACAAACCAGCAAATATGAGCTGGTGGAAGGGCTGGTGGTTTACTTTCTCTATTTCGAATTTATCGCCCTGATTGTGAAGTATTTTCAATCCGGCTTTCACTTTCCCTTACGTTACTTTGTCTATATCGGGATCACCGCCATTGTGCGCTTGATCATCGTCGATCATAAATCGCCACTGGATGTGTTGATCTACTCGGCAGCGATCCTGCTACTGGTGATCACCCTATGGCTATGTAATTCGAAACGGCTGAAGCGGGAGTAAAAAAAGGCGCTCCAGGGAGCGCCGAATAACAGTCACAAGTTGGGATAACGTAAGTTGAGGGTGCAGCGGCATAACATTGGCAGAACAACATCTTTAACCTTTCACACCACCTGCCGTCAGGCCATTGACCAGCCAGCGTTGAGCTAGCAAGAAGACGATGGTGATCGGTAATGCAGACATCACGGCAGCGGCGGCAAAATCGCCCCACAGGTAGTTTTGCGGGTTGAGGTATTGCTGCATCCCCACGGCCAGGGTGTAGCTGTTCACGTCACGCAGTAACAACGACGCGACCGGAACTTCAGTAATGGCAGCGATAAACGACAGGATGAACACTACCGCCAGAATCGGTACTGACAGCGGCAGCAGTACGAGGCGGAAGGCTTGCCACGGTGTCGCACCGTCCAGCGCCGCCGCTTCTTCCAGCGAACTGTCGATGGTTTCGAAATAACCTTTAATCGTCCAGACGTGCAGCGCAATCCCGCCCAGGTAAGCAAAGATAACGCCGCCGTGGGTATTCAGACCGATAAACGGAATGTACTCACCCAGACGGTCAAACAACGCATACAACGCCACCAGTGAGAGTACCGCCGGGAACATCTGGAAAATCAGCATTCCTTTCAGCAGCGTCGCTTTGCCTGGAAAGCGCATACGGGCAAAAGCGTAGGCGCAGGTGGTGGAGAGCGCCACGATACCAATCGCGGAAATCCCGGCGACCTTTACTGAGTTCCACAGCCACAGCAATACCGGGAACGGCGGTGGCGTAATGCGACCATCGGCCTGTTCAACGCTAAAGCCTAACGCCAGTTTCCAGTGATCCCACGAGATTTGCTCCGGGATCAGGCTGCCGGTCGCGAAGTTCCCCTGACGCAGCGAGATGGCGACGACCATCAGCAGCGGGAACATAATCGCCGCGATAAAAAGTAGCAGTAGCAGGTGAGTAATAAACAAACGTGCTTTTTGCGATTTCGGTTGGACCATTGCCATTTTTGTTATCTCCCTTAATCAAACTTCATTCGCGTGGCTTTCAGGTTCACTATCGCCAGCGCACCCACCAGCAGGAAAATCAGCGTGGCAATCGCTGCCGCCAGACCGAAGTCCTGACCCCCGCCGCCTTCAAAAGCGATACGGTAGGTGTAGTTAACGAGCAGGTCGGTATAACCGGCTGGCGTGGTGGTGCCAAGACGATCCGGGCCACCGTTGGTCAACAGTTGAATCAGCACGAAGTTGTTAAAGTTAAAGGCGAAGCTGGCGATCATCAGCGGTGTCAGCGGCTTGATCAGCAGCGGCAGCGTGATTTTAAAGAAGTTCTGGAATGGACTTGCGCCATCCATCGCTGAGGCTTCATACAGGTCGTCAGGAATCGCTTTCAGCAAGCCCATGCAGAGGATCATCATGTACGGATAACCCAGCCACGTGTTGACGATAATCAGCATCGTCCGTGCGGTGGTCGGATCGCTAAACCAGGCGGGCTTCACGCCAAACAGCGCGCTCAACATCATGTTGATTTCACCGAAGCTCTGGTTAAACAACCCTTTGAAAATCAAGATTGAAATAAACGATGGCACCGCGTAGGGCAGAATCAGCAGGACGCGATAGACCGCTTTGCCGCGCAACGCTTCCCATTGCACCAGACAGGCCAGCACCATGCCGACTGCAACCGTTAAAAAGACAGTGATCAGTGAGAACATCACGGTCCAGACGAAAATCGCGAGGAACGGTTTCTGAATGCCTTCGTCGGTGAAGACGCGGGTAAAGTTTTTCCAGCCGGTAGTCACGGTGTAACCGGGGCTGAGTTTGTCGTCGCCCCAGTTGCCATCGGCGGTGATGGACTGGTAAAAGCCGGTCTGGTCATTCGGACGATATTTTACGCCACTCTGGTTATTGGTCAGCGTACCGTCATCGCCCAGTGTGTAGAGCGGTTGTGTGCCAGAGAACTGGCGCAGGGAGCTCATCATCACTTTGTTGTCATCCGGGAGGATGGCGGTAATGTTGCTCAGCGCCTGACGATTTTGGGTAATCACGCGCAGATTTGCGCGCTCGCCCTCAGGCTGTGTGGCACTTTCTTTCAGTTGCAGCTTTTGCTCGCCGCCAAATTTAAAGGCATCGGAGAGATAATGCTTACCGGTTTCGCCATCGGTGAGCGCCAGTTGCCACTCATCACCTGCCGGATAAAGCCCGAAGTTATAGGTTTTGCCCGCTTGCCAGGAACGATCTAACAGAACTTCCTGGGCGCGTTCAAAAGTTAGCTGGTTAGTGCTGCTGTAGTTGGTAAAAGCAATGGCGATGGTGCAGACCAGAGGGAAGAGCACGAACAGCCCCATTCCTGCCATTCCCGGATAAACATAGCGCCAGGCGTAGGCTTTCCGGTTGGCGAAAATATACAGTCCCGCAGAACTTAAAATCAGCGTGGTAATGGCGAACAGGTACTCCCCTTGTGCGTACATTAAAACAACAAGGTAACCCACCAGCAGGCCAAGCAGACCTAACACTGACCATTTCAGCGCGTCGCTTTGCCACCAATGTTTCTTTTTAATGACATCCATGGGGTTCTTCCTCATTCCTGGACGGATAAATGATTACACCGCATCCGGCAACAACCGCCTGATGCGGCGCTGGCGCGCCTTATCAGGCTTACGTACAGTTCGTTTTTCCAGGTCGGATGAAGCATTTACGCCGCTCCGACAATAACCGCCTGATGCGACGCTGACGCGTCTTATCAGGCCTACATATGCTTCGGTTTCGTAGGCCGGATAAGGCGTTCACGCCGCATCCGGCATTTCACAGCATTACTTGGTGATACGACCCTGCGCATCTTTCAGCGCGGCATCAACAGTTTGACGACCGCTGGCGGCGTTGATCACTGCGGTACGCACGGCATACCAGAAGGCCGACATCTGCGGGATATTCGGCATGATTTCACCGTTCTTGGCGTTATCCATGGTGGCCGCAATGCGTTGATCTTTCGCCAGCTGATCCTGGTAAGACTTCAGCGCCACGGCGCCCAGCGGTTTATCTTTATTTACCGCTTCCAGCCCTTCGTCAGTCAACAGGTAGTTTTCGAGGAACTCTTTTGCCAGTTCTTTGTTCGGGCTGGCAGCGTTGATGCCTGCACTCAGAACGCCAACGAACGGTTTGGAAGGTTGTCCCTTGAAGGTCGGCAGCAGCGTCACACCGTAGTTCACTTTGCTGGTATCGATGTTGGACCATGCCCACGGACCGTTGATGGTCATCGCCGTTTCACCTTTGTTAAAGGCCGCCTCTGCGATGGAGTAATCAGTATCCGCATTCATGTGTTTGTTTTTAACCAGATCAACCAGGAAGGTCAGACCCGCTTTCGCGCCGGCGTTATCCACACCAACGTCTTTCACATTGTATTTGTCATTTTCATACTTGAACGCATAACCACCGTCGGCAGCAATCAGCGGCCAGGTGAAGTACGGTTCTTGCAGGTTGAACATCAGCGCGCTCTTACCTTTCGCTTTCAGTTCTTTATCCAGTGCCGGGATTTCTTCCCAGGTTTTTGGCGGATTCGGCAGCAGGTCTTTGTTATAAATTAGCGATAACGCTTCAACGGCAATCGGATAAGCAATCAGTTTGCCGTTATAACGTACAGCATCCCAGGTAAACGGATACAGCTTGTCCTGTAACGCTTTGTCTGGGGAGATTTCAGCCAACAGGCCAGATTGGGCATAGCCGCCAAAGCGGTCGTGCGCCCAGAAAATAATGTCCGGACCATCGCCAGTGGCCGCAACCTGGGGGAATTTCTCTTCCAGCTTATCTGGATGCTCAACGGTGACTTTAATTCCGGTATCTTTCTCGAATTTCTTACCCACTTCTGCGAGGCCGTTGTAGCCTTTATCGCCGTTGATCCAGATTACCAGTTTACCTTCTTCGATTTTGGCGAGAGCCGAGGCGGAAAACATCATCGTCGTCAAAACAGATAATGCGAGGATGCGTGCACCTGTTTTTATTTTCATAATCTCTGGTCCTTGTTGGTGAAGTGCTTGTGAAAACGCCTGAACGGACTCTAGTTTCTTTATACGGCAACCTCTTTCCATCCTCCTTGCCCCTACGCCCCACCTTCGTTTTATGTGATCTGCATCGCAGAAACGGCAGTATTGCGGTAAGGCGCACACAAAATTGCCATGTTTTTTGCAAGCAATATCACGAATTTCCTTACTTTCCCTCGGATTAGTATGCAGACCCCACCTTCTCATCCTCCCGCCTCCTCCCCCATAAAAAAGCCAGGGGGTGGAGGATTTAAGCCATCTTCCGATGACGCATAGTCACTGCATCATGAATGTTGCTGTCGATGACAGGTTGTAACGAAGGGAGAAGGGCATGGCGAGCGTACAGCTGCAAAATGTAACGAAGGCCTGGGGGGATGTGGTGGTATCGAAAGATATCAATCTCGACATCCACGAAGGTGAGTTCGTGGTGTTTGTCGGACCGTCTGGCTGCGGTAAATCCACTTTACTGCGCATGATTGCCGGTCTTGAGACGATCACCAGCGGCGACCTGTTCATCGGTGATAAACGAATGAACGATACCCCGCCAGCAGAACGCGGCGTCGGCATGGTGTTCCAGTCCTATGCGCTCTATCCCCACCTGTCTGTGGCAGAAAATATGTCTTTTGGCCTGAAATTAGCAGGCGCAAAGAAAGAGGTCATCAACCAGCGTGTTAACCAGGTGGCGGAAGTGCTGCAACTGGCGCACTTGCTGGATCGCAAACCGAAGGCGCTCTCCGGCGGACAACGTCAACGTGTGGCGATTGGTCGTACGCTGGTGGCCGAGCCAAGCGTGTTTTTACTCGATGAACCACTTTCCAACCTTGATGCCGCGCTACGTGTACAGATGCGTATCGAAATTTCCCGTCTGCATAAACGCCTGGGGCGCACGATGATTTACGTCACCCACGACCAGGTCGAAGCGATGACGTTGGCCGACAAAATCGTGGTGCTGGACGCCGGTCGCGTGGCGCAGGTCGGGAAGCCGCTTGAGTTGTATCACTATCCGGCCGACCGCTTTGTCGCCGGTTTTATCGGTTCACCGAAAATGAATTTCCTGCCGGTAAAAGTGACCGCCGTTGCAATCGATCAAGTCCAGGTTGAGCTGCCGATGCCAAACCTCCAGCAGGTCTGGCTGCCGGTTGAAAGCCACAACGTTCAGGTCGGCGCCAACATGTCGCTGGGCATTCGCCCGGAACATTTACTGCCAAGCGATATCGCCGACGTCATCCTTGAGGGGGAAGTTCAGGTGGTCGAGCAGCTCGGCAACGAAACGCAAATTCATATCCAGATCCCTTCCATTCGTCAAAACCTGGTGTACCGCCAGTCTGACGTGGTGTTGGTAGAAGAAGGTGCCACATTCGCTATCGGCCTGCCGCCAGAGCGTTGCCATCTGTTCCGTGAGGATGGCACTGCATGTCGTCGACTGCATCAGGAGCCGGGCGTTTAAGCACCCCTAAAAAAGACACAAAGCCTGTGACAGGCGATGTGAAAAAAGAAAAGCAATGACTCAGGAGATAGAATGATGATTACTCTGCGCAAACTTCCTCTGGCGGTTGCCGTCGCAGCAGGCGTAATGTCTGCTCAGGCAATGGCTGTGGATTTCCACGGTTACGCTCGTTCCGGGATCGGCTGGACAGGGAGCGGCGGTGAACAACAGTGTTTCCAGACCACTGGCGCTCAAAGTAAATACCGTCTTGGCAACGAATGTGAAACTTATGCTGAATTAAAATTGGGTCAGGAAGTGTGGAAAGAGGGCGATAAGAGCTTCTATTTCGACACTAACGTTGCCTATTCCGTAGCACAACAGAATGACTGGGAAGCCACCGATCCGGCCTTCCGTGAAGCGAACGTGCAGGGGAAAAACCTGATTGAATGGCTGCCAGGCGCCACTATTTGGGCCGGTAAGCGTTTCTATCAGCGTCATGACGTTCATATGATCGACTTCTACTACTGGGATATTTCTGGTCCTGGTGCCGGTCTGGAAAACATCGACGTTGGCTTCGGTAAACTTTCTCTGGCAGCAACGCGTTCTTCTGAAGCGGGCGGTTCGTCTTCTTTCGCCAGCAACAATATCTATGACTATACCAACGAGACTGCGAACGACGTCTTCGACGTGCGTTTAGCGCAGATGGAAATCAACCCGGGCGGCACCCTGGAACTGGGTGTTGACTACGGTCGCGCTAACCTGCGTGATAACTATCGTCTGGTTGATGGCGCATCGAAAGATGGCTGGATGTTCACTGCCGAGCATACCCAGAGCATCCTGAAAGGCTTCAACAAGTTTGTTGTTCAGTACGCAACAGACTCGATGACCTCGCAGGGTAAAGGTCTGTCGCAGGGTTCTGGCGTTGCGTTTGATAACGAAAAATTTGCCTACAATATTAACAATAACGGTCACCTGCTGCGTATCCTCGATCACGGTGCGATCTCCATGGGCGACAACTGGGACATGATGTACGTGGGTATGTACCAGGATATCAACTGGGATAACGACAACGGCACCAAATGGTGGACCGTCGGTATTCGTCCAATGTACAAGTGGACGCCTATCATGAGTACCTTGCTGGAAGTGGGCTACGACAACGTCGAATCCCAGCGCACTGGCGACAAGAACAATCAGTACAAAATCACCCTCGCACAACAATGGCAGGCTGGCGACAGCATCTGGTCACGCCCGGCTATTCGTGTCTTCGCAACCTACGCCAAGTGGGATGAGAAATGGGGTTATGACTACAACGGTAGCTCCTCTTCCAACCCGAACTACGGCAAAGCTGTTCCGGCGAATTTCGAAGGCGGTAGCTTCGGTCGCGGTGATAGCGATGAGTGGACATTCGGTGCCCAGATGGAAATCTGGTGGTAATAGCAATATGTAGGCCGGATAAGGTGCTTGTACCGCATCCGGCAATCAACGCCTGATGCGACGCTGCCGCGTCTTATCAGGTCTACAACTGCTGCCGAATGTAGGCCGGATAAGGCGTTCACGCCGCATCCGGCATAAAACAGGTTGTCATTATTTATAAGGGGCGTAAGCCCCTCTGATTATCGGGTTAAGCGCGCTATTGCCTGGCTACCGCTGAACTCCAGATTTTGAGGTGAAAACAATGAAAATGAATAAAAGTCTCATCGCCCTCTGTTTATCAGCAGGGTTGCTGGCAAGCGCGCCTGGAATCAGCCTTGCCGATGTTAACTACGTACCGCAAAACACCAGCGATGCGCCAGCCATTCCATCTGCCGCGCTGCAACAATTAACCTGGACACCAGTCGATCAATCTAAAACCCAGACCACCCGGTTAGCTACTGGCGGTCAACAACTGAACGTCCCTGGCATCAGCGGTTCGGTTGCCGCATACAGCGTCCCGGCAAACATTGGCGAGCTGACACTGACGCTGACCAGTGAAGTGAACAAACAAACCAGCGTATTTGCGCCGAACGTGCTGATTCTTGATCAGAACATGACACCATCGGCCTTCTTCCCCAGCAGTTATTTCACCTACCAGGAACCTGGCGTGATGAGTGCAGATCGTCTGGAAGGCGTTATGCGACTGACACCTGCATTAGGGCAGCAGAAACTTTATGTGCTGGTCTTTACCACTGAAAAAGATCTCCAGCAGACGACACAACTGCTCGATCCGGCAAAAGCCTATGCCAAAGGTGTTGGTAACTCGGTGCCGGATATTCCAGACCCGGTTGCCCGTCATACCACCGATGGTCTGCTGAAACTGAAAGTGAAAACCAACTCCAGCTCCAGCGTGTTGGTGGGGCCGTTGTTTGGTTCTTCCGCTCCAGCTCCGGTTACGGTAGGCAACACTGCAGCACCGGCGACCTACACGGCACCGGCCGCAGCTGCACCTGCTCCGGCACCGGCGAAGAAAAGTGAACCTATGCTCAACGACACGGAAAGTTATTTTAATACCGCGATTAAAAACGCTGTCGCGAAAGGTGATGTTGATAAGGCGTTAAAACTGCTTGATGAAGCTGAACGCCTGGGCTCGACATCTGCCCGTTCCACCTTTATCAGCAGTGTAAAAGGCAAGGGGTAATTACGCCCCACAGTGCTGATTTTGCAACAACTGGTGCGTCTTCGGGCGCACCTTTTTTTCTCTCTCTCCTGTGATTGTTGCGTTATTGTTGCGTATTAGATCACTTAATATGCTTTACATCTCCCGTTAACGCTTTTCTGCGATACAATGCCTTTACGTTATGTAACGGAGAGTTCGGCATGTCACACCCCGCGTTAACGCAACTGCGTGCGCTGCGCTATTTTGCAGAGATCCCTGCGCTGGAACCGCAACTGCTCGACTGGTTGTTGCTGGAAGATTCCATGACCAAACGTTTTGAACAGCAGGGAAAAACGGTGAGCGTGACGATGATCCGCGAAGGGTTTGTCGAGCAGAATGAAATCCCCGAAGAATTACCGCTGCTGCCGAAAGAATCCCGTTACTGGTTACGTGAGATTTTGTTATGTGCAGATGGAGAACCGTGGCTTGCCGGTCGCACTGTCGTTCCTGTGTCAACGCTAAGCGGCCCCGAGCTGGCGTTACAAAATTTGGGTAAAACGCCGTTAGGACGCTATCTGTTTACATCATCGACATTAACCCGTGACTTTATTGAGATAGGCAGTGATGCCGGACTTTGGGGGCGACGTTCCCGCCTGCGATTAAGTGGTAAGCCGCTGCTGCTGACCGAACTGTTTTTACCGGCATCACCGTTGTACTAAGAGGAAAAAAATATGGAGTGGAGTCTGACGCAAAATAAGCTGCTGGCGTTTCACCGCTTAATGCGTACGGATAAGCCAATTGGTGCGTTACTGCTGCTCTGGCCAACTTTATGGGCGCTATGGGTGGCGACACCCGGTGTTCCCCAACTCTGGATCCTGGCGGTGTTTGTCGCTGGCGTCTGGCTGATGCGTGCCGCCGGTTGTGTAGTGAATGACTATGCTGATCGTAAGTTTGATGGTCATGTTAAGCGCACGGCAAACCGACCGCTTCCCAGTGGCGCGGTGACGGAGAAAGAGGCGCGAACGCTATTTGTGGTGCTGGTGCTGATTTCGTTCTTACTGGTATTGACGCTGAACACGATGACCATTCTGTTGTCGATTGCCGGACTGGCGTTGGCGTGGGTGTACCCGTTTATGAAGCGGTATACCCATTTACCGCAAGTGGTGCTGGGTGCGGCGTTTGGTTGGTCGATTCCAATGGCTTTTGCCGCTGTGAGTGAATCGGTGCCGTTAAGCTGCTGGTTAATGTTCCTCGCCAATATTCTGTGGGCGGTGGCTTACGACACGCAGTATGCGATGGTTGACCGTGATGACGACGTGAAGATTGGCATTAAGTCCACCGCGATCCTGTTTGGACAATACGATAAGTTGATTATCGGCATTTTGCAGATTGGCGTGCTGGTGCTGATGGCGATTATCGGCGAGTTAAATGGCTTAGGCTGGGGATATTACTGGTCAATACTGATCGCGGGCGCACTGTTTGTTTATCAACAAAAACTGATTGCCAACCGCGAGCGTGAAGCCTGTTTTAAAGCGTTTATGAATAATAACTATGTTGGCCTGGTACTGTTTTTAGGGCTGGCAATGAGTTACTGGCATTTCTGATGATGTAAAAAAGCCGGATGATCATGGTCATCCGGCTTTTTTTCTGTGAAATGCTGCCTGATGCGCTGCGCTTATCAGGCCTACATAACACATCGCAATTTATTGAATTTGCAGGTCATAGTAGGCCGGGTAAGGCGTTTGCGCCGCATCCGGCAACGCTCATCAGTTACCCTTCGCCCTGCGTCGCACTCTCAATCGTTAAGCGTACATCGGACGTAATCAACTCCGCCAGCAACTGATAAACCTTCATCGTTTCTGCCGGTTCGGCGTCGCCGCTGTCGCTGATATATCCTTCATCACGCAGCGTCAGCACCAGAGAACTGAACACCGCTTTGTCGAAGAACTCCGGTGCGTTGATGCCGTGCAGCACGGAAAGACGTTGTGCCACAGTGCGGCTCTCTTTCTCCAGCGTACCGCGATTGATCGACGGGTTGGCGCTCAACAGCCAGAAGGTAATCGCATAACGTTGCAGCGTTTCACGCGCGCCTGCGGCAAGCAACTGAAGCGTGCGGGAGTGCGCCGGATTGATATGTAACTCATCATCTTGCAGCGTAATCAGCCCCTGGCGTTGCATCTCATTCGCCAGCGCATCAATAACACCCGGCAACTCGTCACGCTCCCAGCGCAGGAACAGCTCCGCTTTTAGCATTGGGTAAAGCACATTGACGTGCTCCATCAACACTTCGCGGGAGATGTGCCGATGCTGCGTCACAATTGCTGCCATCAGCGAAGGCAGAACCAACATATGCGCAATGTTGTTGCGATAGTAGGTCATCAGCACCGCTTGCTCACGCGGCAGGATAATAATGTCGCCGATGGTGTCTTTCTCAACTTCAAACTTGTTCATTTGCAGCGCGTGATCAATCAGCTCACCGGCGCTGGCTGAAGGAACGGTAGAGTCCGTGGAGTAAGGCACGTTGCGCATCAAATCGAGATAACAATTCAGCTGCTCAGTCAATTGCTCGCGAGTGAGTGAACGCTGACGTGACGCCAGCAGCGCAGTACAGCACAGGTTCATGGCGTTAGCCGCGCCTGCGTTGTTAATGCGCACCATCAGATCGGCAGCAATGTTATTGACTGTCGGCGTTAACCAGGCCGGGCGTACAGCTTCGATAGGATCAATAGATTCACGCCAGTCTGGTACGTGCTGATTGAGATAGGTCATCAACGGCATCGGTTCACCGAAGTTGACATAGCCCTGACCGAGATTACGCAGTTTGCTTAAACCGCGCAGCATCTGCGGCAGGCTCTCTTTCTCTTTCGTCGCGCCGCGCAGTTCTTTGGCGTAAGTACCCACTTCCATGACGTGCTCATAACCGATGTAGATCGGAATCAACGTAATCGGACGCGTACCGCCACGCAGCATCGCCTGAATGGTCATCGACAGTGTGCCGGTTTTCGGATCAAGCAAACGTCCTGTACGCGAACGACCGCCTTCCACAAAGTACTCAACGGAATAACCACGGCTGAACAGTTCGCCGAGATATTCACGGAAAACGGTGGAGTAGAGTTTATTGCCTTTAAAAGTACGGCGAATAAAGAACGCCCCCAGACGGCGGAAAATCGGCCCGGCAGGCCAGAAGTTCAGGTTGATCCCGGCGGCGATATGCGGCGGCACCAGCCCCTGGTGATACAGCACGTAAGAGAGCAGCAGGTAGTCCATGTGGCTACGGTGGCATGGCACATACACCAGCTCATGACCGTCGTGAGCCAGCTGGCGAACGCGTTCGGCATTATGGACGTTGATTCCCTGATAGAGCCGGTTCCAGGTGAAGCCCAGAATACGGTCAGTCAGGCGGATCATCTCGTAAGAGAAGTTCGCCGCAATCTCTTCCATCAGCGCAATAGCGTTCTGCTGCGCTTTTTCATGGGAGATCTTTTTGCTGCGCGCTTCATCTTCTACCGCTTTGGCAATTGCACGCGAGGCGAGCAGCTTATTAAACAAATCCTGACGAGCAGGCAAGCGTGGACCCACGGCAGCCAGACGCTGACGGGCAAAGTGCATACGCGCCACGCGCGCCAGTTTTTGGGCGATAGTTTTATCTGTGCCGTGTTCATCAGCCATGCGGCGTAGCGAAACTGACGGCGAGAAACGCACAAAGCTATCGCGACCAAGCCACAGTACGGCGAAAAATTTCTGCACGCCGTTGAGCATACGTAGTGGCGGGTTTACTTCGCCTTTTTCACGTCCTGGCGCACGACCAAACATCACCGATACCGGCACCATCTGCACATCCAGATTTGGGTTGCTACGGTGCAGATCGAGATAGTCGTGGAACAGCTTAATAGACTCTTCTTTCGGCGTGTAATAGGTGAAAACACGCGGCCCGCCATGAATAAACACATAGCGCGGCAGTAGCGTGCCGTCTACCTCCAGCGGCTCTAATGGATCAGGCAGATCATGCGCCAGGCACTGGGCGCGCAACGTCAGCAAATCCGCTTTTGAGTTGTACGGTAAAACGTACATAATTGGACGAGAGGTATCGAGCCCCAATTCCGGGGCAGGATCTGCCGGAATAGACTTGCTTTTTACCAGGATGCTTAATGGTAAATTCAGTAATTTGTAGTAAATTCGTGGCCAGCCGGACATAAACGATGTAAAGCCTCTGGTTAATAATGCAAATGCGCGGGAAGGATAGCAGAAAGTCATGGGAAATTCTGTGGTATCCGCTCATGTTTCGCGCGGCGCTACGCTACCGGAATCATCGGATTCAACGGTACACTGATATTGACGCTCATAATGTAAAAAGGTTCTTTCAATGGCCAATAATACCACTGGATTCACTCGAATTATCAAAGCCGCTGGCTATTCCTGGAAAGGTTTACGCGCTGCATGGATCAACGAAGCGGCATTCCGTCAGGAAGGCGTGGCGGTATTGTTGGCGGTGGTCATCGCTTGCTGGCTGGATGTGGACGCGATAACCCGCGTACTGCTTATTAGCTCCGTCATGTTGGTGATGATTGTGGAAATTCTCAATAGCGCCATCGAAGCGGTGGTTGATCGTATTGGCTCTGAATACCACGAGCTTTCCGGGCGGGCGAAAGATATGGGGTCCGCAGCGGTGCTGATCGCGATTATCGTCGCTGTGGCAACCTGGGTCATTCTGTTATGGTCGCATTTTGGATAACCCTTCCAGAATTCGATAAATCTCTGGTTTATTGTGTAGTTTATGGTTCCAAAATCGCCTTTTGCTGTATATACTCACAGCATAACTGTATATACACCCAGGGGGCGGAATGAAAGCGTTAACGGCCAGGCAACAAGAGGTGTTTGATCTCATTCGTGATCACATCAGCCAGACAGGTATGCCGCCGACGCGTGCGGAAATCGCGCAGCGTTTGGGGTTCCGTTCCCCAAACGCGGCTGAAGAACATCTGAAAGCGTTGGCACGCAAAGGCGTAATTGAAATTGTTTCCGGCGCATCGCGTGGGATTCGTTTGTTGCAGGAAGAGGAAGAAGGGTTGCCATTGGTAGGTCGTGTGGCTGCCGGTGAACCGCTTCTGGCGCAGCAGCATATTGAAGGTCATTATCAGGTCGATCCTTCCTTGTTCAAGCCGAATGCCGATTTCCTGCTGCGCGTCAGCGGAATGTCGATGAAAGATATCGGCATTATGGATGGCGACTTGCTGGCAGTGCATAAAACTCAGGATGTACGTAATGGTCAGGTCGTTGTCGCACGTATTGATGACGAAGTTACCGTTAAGCGTCTGAAAAAACAGGGCAATAAAGTCGAATTATTGCCAGAAAACAGCGAGTTTAAACCGATTGTCGTTGACCTTCGTCAGCAGAGCTTCACCATTGAAGGGCTGGCGGTTGGGGTTATTCGCAACGGCGACTGGCTGTAACAGATCTCTGATACCGCGATGCCGCCTGGCGTCGCGGTTTGTTTTTCATCTCTCTTCATCAGGCTTGTCTGCATGGCATTCCTCACTTCATCTGATAAAGCTCTCTGGCATCTCGCCTTACCTATGATTTTCTCCAATATCACCGTTCCGTTGCTGGGGCTGATTGATACGGCGGTAATTGGTCATCTTGATAGTCCGGTTTATCTGGGCGGCGTGGCGGTTGGCGCAACGGCGACCAGCTTTCTCTTTATGCTGTTGCTGTTTTTGCGCATGAGCACTACCGGGCTTACTGCGCAGGCGTATGGTGCCAAAAATCCTCAGGCATTAGCGCGTGCGCTGGTGCAGCCGTTGCTACTGGCGCTGGGGGCTGGCGCGTTGATTGCTCTGTTGCGTACACCGATTATCGATCTGGCGCTGCATATTGTTGGTGGCAGTGAAGCCGTGCTGGAACAGGCGCGGCGCTTTCTTGAAATTCGGTGGCTAAGTGCACCGGCGTCGCTGGCAAACCTGGTATTACTTGGCTGGTTGCTCGGCGTGCAATATGCCCGTGCGCCGGTTGTCCTGTTAGTGGTGGGTAATATTCTCAACATTGTGCTGGATGTCTGGCTGGTGATGGGGCTGCATATGAACGTGCAGGGCGCGGCGCTGGCAACGGTCATCGCAGAATATGCGACGTTGCTGATTGGTCTGCTAATGGTGCGTAAAATCCTCAAACTACGCGGTATTTCCGGCGAAATGCTGAAAACAGCCTGGCGAGGAAACGTCCGTCGCTTGCTGGCGCTTAACCGCGACATCATGCTGCGCTCCCTGTTATTGCAACTCTGTTTTGGTGCAATAACGGTACTTGGCGCGCGACTGGGAAGTGACATTATCGCCGTTAACGCGGTTCTGATGACGCTACTCACCTTTACCGCCTATGCGCTGGATGGTTTTGCCTACGCGGTTGAAGCTCATTCAGGTCAGGCATACGGTGCGCGCGACGGGAGCCAGTTACTGGATGTCTGGCGCGCAGCGTGTCGCCAGTCGGGGATCGTGGCGTTGCTGTTTTCTGTGATTTATTTGCTGGCAGGGGAACACATTATTGCGTTGCTGACGTCATTAACCCAGATTCAGCAGCTGGCCGATCGCTATCTTATCTGGCAGGTCATTTTACCGCTGGTTGGTGTCTGGTGTTATCTGCTGGACGGCATGTTTATAGGTGCAACGCGCGCCGCCGAAATGCGAAACAGTATGGCGGTGGCAGCAGCAGGATTTGCGCTGACGCTCCTCACGTTGCCGTGGTTGGGTAATCATGGTTTGTGGCTGGCGTTAACCGTCTTTCTGGCGCTGCGCGGGCTTTCTCTGGCGGCTATCTGGCGTCGTCACTGGCGCAACGGAACATGGTTTGCCGGAGCGTGACGGTTAAATATTCTGAATAAATAATCCTAAGCCAAATTCCTGACTACACTTAATCCCATGTTCAGAAGAAAAGCGAGCGTACTCTCATTCACCACCTAACGATGAGGACTTGAATATGAATAAAGACGAAGTCGGCGGTAACTGGAAACAGTTCAAAGGTAAAGTGAAAGAGCAATGGGGCAAACTGACCGATGATGATATGACGGTCATTGAAGGTAAACGTGATCAGTTAGTGGGTAAAATCCAGGAACGCTACGGTTACCAGAAAGATCAGGCAGAGAAAGAGGTCGTGGACTGGGAAACCCGCAATGAATACCGCTGGTAATTAATCCCTCCTGCCCGACGTGTACAAGGATGTACGCCCTCTTAACGCGGTTTCTTTTTCACCTGAATAGAGTGGTCATGATGGCACTGTTCAGGATGACGACACGCTTCCACTTCTACACATGCTGAACATAATCCATGCGCTTCAATCACATTATGCCGCAGGGCAAAACCCATTTTTGCCGCCAGCGTATGCATGATGTCTTCCACACCTTCCGCACACTCTTCTTTCACTGCGCCGCAGCGATCGCAAATAAACATAGCTGAAGTATGCGTTGGTTGATCGAACAGGTGACAGAGCACATAGCTGTTGGTGGACTCAACTTTATGCACAAACCCTTGCTCAAGCAGAAAATCGAGTGCGCGATAAACCGTTGGCGGCTTGGCCTGCGGCTCTGCTTCACGCAGTAAATCAAGCAGATCGTAGGCGCTGATGGCTCCTTCCTGCAGACTCATCAGGCGCAACACTTCAAGGCGCTGCGGGGTCAGGCGCACATTACGCTGTGCACAGAGTTTTTCAGCTTGCGCTAATAACTCCTGCGTTGTGGTCTTTTCCATTGGGCACCTCAAAGTGGGGTTAAGAATGTCCTTACTTTACCATAGTTCTCACTTAAACGCCGAGAACAGGGCGTCATAGCTGTCACATTGCCTGATCGCATATTCGTTATGCTATAGTAGCGCCCCCAATTCACCAGGTGCTTAAAAAAACGCCATGTCAGCAGAATCACAAACCGCTTATTCCGCATACCGTTTCTCCATTGCCCCGATGCTCGACTGGACGGACAGACATTGCCGTTATTTCCTGCGTCTGCTCTCCCGCAATACACTTCTCTATACCGAAATGGTGACCACGGGGGCAATTATTCACGGTAAAGGTGATTACCTGGCGTACAGTGAAGAAGAGCATCCGGTGGCGTTGCAACTGGGTGGAAGCGATCCAGCGGCACTGGCGCAGTGTGCGAAGCTGGCAGAAGCGCGCGGATACGATGAAATCAACCTGAATGTCGGCTGCCCGTCTGACCGGGTACAGAACGGCATGTTTGGCGCGTGCCTGATGGGTAATGCGCAACTGGTAGCCGACTGCGTTAAAGCGATGCGCGATGTGGTGTCGATTCCAGTCACGGTGAAAACGCGTATTGGTATTGACGACCAGGACAGCTATGAATTTCTTTGTGATTTCATCAACACCGTTTCCGGTAAAGGCGAGTGTGAGATGTTTATCATCCACGCGCGTAAAGCCTGGCTTTCTGGTTTAAGCCCGAAAGAAAACCGCGAAATCCCGCCGCTCGATTACCCGCGCGTCTATCAACTGAAGCGTGATTTTCCGCATCTGACGATGTCGATTAACGGTGGCATCAAGTCGCTGGAAGAGGCTAAAGCACATTTGCAACATATGGATGGCGTGATGGTCGGACGTGAGGCGTACCAGAATCCGGGGATTCTGGCGGCGGTGGATCGAGAGATCTTTGGTTCCTCTGATACTGATGCCGATCCGGTGGCGGTAGTCCGCGCCATGTATCCGTACATTGAGCGTGAGCTTAGCCAGGGGACGTATCTCGGCCATATTACCCGGCATATGCTGGGTCTGTTCCAGGGTATTCCTGGTGCGCGGCAGTGGCGTCGTTATTTAAGTGAAAATGCCCATAAAGCGGGTGCTGACATTAACGTGCTGGAACATGCGCTCAAACTGGTGGCGGATAAGCGTTAATTTTTCACCACAAAGTAGTCAAATTCACTATGCCCTGCGCACCGTCGCGGGGCATATTTTTTGATAAATCATAATGTTAGGTTTTGGCATGATTCTTGTAATGGCTGCAAGAGATTTCATATTTGGGAGTACATCATGCTGGAACTACTTTTTGTGATTGGCTTTTTTGTCATGTTGATGGTCACCGGCGTTTCGTTGCTGGGCATTATCGCCGCGCTGGTTGTGGCGACGGCCATTATGTTCCTCGGCGGTATGCTGGCATTGATGATTAAGTTGCTGCCGTGGTTACTGCTGGCGATTGCGGTGGTGTGGGTTATTAAGGCGATTAAAGCACCAAAAGTGCCGAAATATCAGCGTTATGACCGCTGGCGTTACTAAGGGATTGTGCGGATGATCACAACCTAAGGTTTTATCCTTAGAACAAAATAGGAATTGATTATCAAATCTGTCACTATTGCGTCTCTAACAGATTCATCGTGCTGTACCCTACATACAGCCGAACTATAAAAGAAAGGGCTTCCCAGGTGGAAGCCCAATTTCTTTATGGGATCAGTAAGCTGGAACCCTGCGTCGCCCGGCTTTCCAGAATCTCATGCGCTCGCCGCGCATCCTTCAGCGGATATTTCTGTTGCTCTGCGACATCGACCTTAATCACGCCGCTGGCGATCAAAGAAAACAGTTCATTACTGGCTTCGGTTAACTCATCCCGCGTGGTGATATAGCCTTGCAGGGAAGGGCGTGTCACATACAGCGAGCCTTTCTGATTGAGAATGCCTAAGTTCACACCCGTCACCGCGCCTGATGAGTTACCAAAACTGACCATTAAACCGCGACGTTGCAGACAATCCAGCGACCGTTCCCAGGTATCTTTGCCTACGGAATCGTACACCACGCGCACTTTCTTGCCGTCGGTGATCTCTTTTAATCGCTCGACCAGATTTTCGTCGCGATAGTTAATTACCTGCCATGCACCCGCTTTTAATGCACTTTGCGCTTTTTGCGCGCTGCCCACAGTGCCAATAAGTTTTGCTCCTAAGGCTTTTGCCCACTGGCAGGCAATTAAGCCCACGCCGCCAGCAGCCGCATGGAACAGGAACTGTTCGTCAGGTTTGATTTCATACGTTTTGCGCAGCAGATAATAAACCGTTAAGCCTTTCAGGAACGACGCGGCAGCTTGCTCAAAAGAGATCGCCGCTGGCAGAATTGCCGCTTTATCGGCATTGACGTTATGCACAGAACTGTAAGCCCCTAACGTTGACTGCGCATAAACCACACGATCGCCCGCTTTAATATGTTTCACGCCGCTGCCGACTTTGCTCACAATGCCAGCCGCTTCGGTGCCTAATCCGCTGGGTAGCGATGGCGGTGGATAAAGGCCGCTGCGGATATAAGTGTCGATGAAATTGATGCCAATGGCTTTATTTTCGACCTGGATTTCATTCTCTGCCGGATCGGCAGGAGTAAATTCCACGGTTTGAAGTACTTCCGGGCCACCGTGCTTGTGAAATTCAATTCGTGTTGCCATGTGTCCTCCAGAACGTATCGTCAGGGTCTGCTTCATATGGTAAAGTTTCGACCCATTCTTTATCTCGGTAACTCCATTCACTATGGCAGGAAATAAACCCTTCAACAAACAGCAGGCTGAACCCCGCGATCGCGATCCACAAGTTGCCGGGCTGAAAGTGCCTCCGCACTCGATCGAAGCGGAGCAGTCGGTGTTGGGCGGTTTAATGCTGGATAACGAACGCTGGGACGATGTGGCCGAGCGAGTGGTGGCAGATGATTTCTACACCCGTCCGCACCGTCATATCTTTACCGAAATGGCGCGTTTGCAGGAAAGCGGTAGCCCAATTGACCTGATCACCCTTGCCGAATCACTGGAGCGCCAGGGGCAACTTGACAGCGTTGGTGGTTTTGCTTATTTGGCGGAACTGTCAAAAAATACGCCAAGTGCAGCGAACATCAGTGCCTATGCCGACATCGTGCGCGAACGTGCCGTTGTCCGTGAGATGATCTCAGTTGCGAATGAGATTGCCGAAGCCGGTTTTGATCCGCAAGGGCGCACCAGTGAAGACTTGCTCGACCTTGCTGAATCTCGCGTCTTTAAAATTGCCGAAAGTCGTGCCAATAAAGACGAAGGGCCGAAGAATATCGCCGATGTGCTCGACGCCACGGTGGCGCGTATTGAGCAACTGTTCCAGCAACCGCACGATGGTGTAACCGGTGTTAATACCGGCTATGACGATCTCAACAAAAAAACCGCTGGCTTGCAGCCGTCGGATTTGATCATCGTCGCCGCGCGTCCGTCGATGGGTAAAACGACATTTGCGATGAACCTCGTCGAAAACGCGGCGATGTTGCAGGATAAACCAGTACTTATCTTCTCGCTGGAGATGCCATCGGAACAGATTATGATGCGTTCTCTGGCGTCGTTGTCGCGCGTTGACCAGACCAAAATTCGTACCGGGCAACTGGATGATGAAGACTGGGCGCGTATTTCCGGCACGATGGGCATTTTGCTGGAAAAACGAAATATCTACATTGATGACTCCTCCGGCCTGACGCCAACGGAAGTGCGCTCCCGCGCGCGCCGTATTGCCCGTGAACACGGCGGCATCGGACTCATCATGATCGACTACCTGCAATTGATGCGCGTACCGGCGCTTTCAGACAACCGTACGCTGGAAATTGCAGAAATCTCCCGCTCGCTAAAAGCCCTGGCGAAAGAACTGAATGTGCCGGTGGTGGCGCTGTCTCAGTTGAACCGTTCTCTGGAACAACGTGCTGACAAACGCCCGGTCAACTCCGACCTGCGTGAATCCGGTTCCATCGAGCAGGATGCGGACTTGATCATGTTTATCTATCGTGATGAGGTTTATCACGAAAACAGTGATTTAAAAGGCATCGCAGAAATTATTATCGGTAAACAACGTAACGGCCCAATCGGGACGGTACGCCTGACCTTTAACGGTCAATGGTCGCGTTTCGACAACTACGCGGGGCCACAGTACGACGACGAATAATAATTATTTTATGAATTAGGTAATTAAAGCAAACACTTATCAAGGAACACAAATGCAAGCGGCAACTGTTGTGATTAACCGCCGCGCTCTGCGACACAACCTGCAACGTCTGCGTGAACTGGCACCTGCCAGTAAACTGGTTGCGGTGGTGAAAGCGAACGCCTACGGTCACGGTCTGATTGAGACCGCGCGAACGCTCCCCGATGCCGACGCCTTTGGCGTTGCCCGTCTCGAAGAAGCCCTGCGGCTTAGGGCGGGGGGCATCACGCAACCTATTTTGTTACTGGAAGGCTTTTTTGAAGCAGACGATCTGCCGACGATCTCCGCTGAACATCTGCATACTGCCGTGCATAACGAAGAACAGCTTGCTGCGCTGGAAGAGGCCAATCTGGAGGAGCCAGTTACCGTCTGGATGAAACTCGACACCGGTATGCACCGGCTGGGCGTGTTACCGGAACAAGCTGAAGCGTTTTATCAACGACTTACGCAATGTAAAAACGTCCGTCAGCCGGTGAATATTGTCAGCCACTTTGCTCGTGCTGATGAGCCAAAATGCGGCGCGACTGAGAAACAACTCGATATCTTCAATACCTTTTGCGAAGGCAGACCCGGCAAGCGTTCAATCGCCGCATCGGGCGGAATTTTGTTATGGCCGCAGTCGCATTTTGATTGGGTGCGCCCGGGCATCATTCTTTATGGCGTGTCACCGCTGGAAGATGGTTCCACCGGTGCCGATTTCGGTTGCCAGCCAGTGATGTCACTGACCTCCAGCCTGATTGCCGTGCGTGAGCATAAAGCAGGTGAACCGGTAGGCTATGGCGGCACCTGGATTAGCGAGCGCGATACCCGCCTTGGCGTGGTGGCGATGGGCTATGGCGATGGCTACCCGCGCGCCGCGCCGTCCGGTACACCAGTGCTGGTGAACGGCCGCGAAGTGCCGATTGTGGGGCGAGTCGCGATGGATATGATCTGCGTAGATTTAGGCCCGCAGGCGCAGGATAAAGCCGGGGATCAGGTCATTTTATGGGGCGAAGGTCTGCCCGTAGAGCGTATCGCAGAAATGACGAAAGTGAGTGCTTACGAACTTATCACGCGCCTGACATCAAGGGTCGCGATGAAATACGTGGATTAATCGTTCTGCAATAGTTGATTGTCTGTGCCGGATGCGGTGTGAAAGCCTTATCCGGCCTGCAAATTTATGTAAATTCAATAAATTGATACACTCTTGTCGTTCGTACCTCTGAAGGTTTTGCGTTTTTTATCAGCTTCGCTGCGTTATTAATTGCTGCTCATTGCTAAACATCCTCTCGATCTTCCCCATCTTCCGGTTTATTGTGTTTTAACCACCTGCCCGTAAACCTGGAGAACCATCGCGTGTTTCAAAAAGTTGACGCCTACGCTGGCGACCCGATTCTTTCGCTTATGGAGCGTTTTAAAGAAGACCCTCGCAGCGACAAAGTGAATTTGAGTATCGGTCTGTACTACAACGAAGACGGGATTATTCCACAATTAAAAGCCGTCGAAGAAGCGGAAGCGCGCCTGAATGCGCAGCCTCATGGCGCTTCACTTTATCTACCGATGGAAGGGCTTAACAGCTATCGCCATGCTATTGCGCCACTGCTGTTTGGCGCTAATCATCCGGTGTTACAACAACAGCGCGTGGCGACTATTCAAACGCTTGGCGGTTCAGGGGCATTGAAAGTGGGGGCTGACTTCCTGAAACGCTACTTCCCGGAATCAGGTGTGTGGGTCAGCGATCCCACCTGGGAAAATCACGTAGCAATATTTGCCGGGGCTGGATTCGAAGTGAGCACTTACCCCTGGTATGATGAAGTGACCAACGGTGTGCGTTTTGACGATCTGTTGGCGACGCTAAAAACATTGCCTGCCCGCAGTATTGTGCTGCTGCATCCGTGCTGTCATAACCCAACGGGCGCCGATCTCACCAACGACCAATGGGACGCAGTCATTGAAATTCTCAAAGCACGCGAGCTTATCCCATTTCTCGATATCGCTTATCAAGGATTTGGTGCCGGTATGGAAGAGGATGCCTACGCCATTCGCGCCATTGCCAGCGCCGGATTACCTGCTCTGGTAAGCAATTCATTCTCGAAAATTTTCTCCCTGTACGGCGAACGTGTCGGCGGTCTTTCGGTGGTGTGTGAAGATGCCGAAGCCGCAGGCCGTGTGCTGGGGCAACTGAAAGCTACTGTGCGCCGTATTTACTCCAGCCCGCCGAATTTTGGTGCACAGGTAGTGGCAACGGTGCTGAATGATGAGGCGTTGAAAGCCAGTTGGTTGGCAGAAGTAGAAGAAATGCGAACCCGTATTCTGGCAATGCGTCAGCAACTGGTGCGGGTGTTGAGCACTGAGATGCCGGAGCGCAATTTTGATTACCTGCTTAAGCAACGCGGCATGTTCAGCTATACCGGTTTAAGCGCCGCTCAGGTCGATCGCCTGCGCGAGGAATTTGGCGTTTACCTGATCGCCAGCGGTCGTATGTGTGTTGCCGGGCTTAACTCTGCGAACGTGCAGCGCGTTGCAAAGGCGTTTGCTGCAGTGATGTAAGGTTAACCAGCAGGCGGTTGAAAAGCCGCCTGCTCTACTATAAATAAGGGGGGCTATGTATTATCCAGGTAAATAGTACGAAGGAGATGAAGACTTATTTCTTATAAACGTGAATAAAATAGGCGTTTCATTTCCGAACATTTTTATACTATGGAAATATATTAAGTTATTAAATAGTTACAAACACGGACTGGTCTCATGTGATCCTTCTCCCTTTCTTCACAAAAGCCGCAGATAATCCTTCCTTTCCCTCGCTGCTGGCGTTATGGTCAGATGGCTTTTCCAACACACTTCATAATAAAAAGTTTCAACTTACTGACTATTTAGGGAAAAATATGCGCAAGATCACACAGGCATTGAGTGCCGTTTGCTTATTGTTCGCTCTAAACAGTTCTGCTGTTGCGTTAGCCTCTTCACCTTCACCGCTTAATCCCGGCACTAACGTTGCCAGACTCGCTGAACAGGCACCTGTCCATTGGGTATCGGTCGCACAAATTGAAAATAGCCTTGCCGGGCGCCCACCGATGGCGGTTGGGTTTGATATCGATGATACCGTTTTGTTTTCCAGCCCCGGATTCTGGCGCGGCAAGAAAATATTCTCGCCAGAAAGCGAAGATTATCTAAAAAACCCAGCATTCTGGGAAAAGATGAACAATGGTTGGGATGAATTCAGCATTCCAAAAGAGGTCGCACGTCAGCTAATTGATATACATGTCCGCCGTGGCGATACCATCTTTTTTGTGACTGGTCGTAGCCCAACGAAAACAGAAACGGTTTCGAAAACATTAGCCGACGATTTCCACATTCCGGCAAGCAGTATGAATCCGGTAATCTTTGCGGGTGATAAACCAGGACAAAACACGAAAACGCAGTGGTTGCAGGATAAAAATATCCGAATGTTTTATGGTGATTCCGATAATGATATGACTGCCGCGCGTGATGTCGGCATTCGTGGTATCCGTATTCTGCGTGCCTCCAACTCTACCTACAAACCCTTGCCACAAGCGGGTGCTTTTGGCGAAGAGGTGATCGTTAATTCAGAATACTGATAGTGCGGGAGAGTGTGTCACTCTCCCGAATGCTGTTTTTTTAATCACACCTTTATCCTTTCGCTGTCTTGCTGCAAACTGATTAAGAGAGTTTTATCAAGGAGCAGCACATGTGGTATCAAAAGACGCTCACGCTTAGCGCCAAATCTCGCGGGTTTCATCTGGTAACGGATGAAATTCTGAATCAACTGGCAGATATGCCGCGTGTTAATGTCGGTTTACTGCACCTGTTGCTGCAACACACTTCCGCCTCTCTGACACTTAATGAGAATTGCGACCCCACGGTACGCCAGGACATGGAGCGTTTTTTCCTCCGCACTGTTCCCGATAACGGAAACTATGAGCATGATTATGAAGGGGCAGATGATATGCCTTCTCATATCAAATCCTCAATGCTGGGAGTATCGCTTGTTTTGCCAGTGCATAAAGGACGTATTCAGACCGGCACCTGGCAGGGTATCTGGCTGGGGGAACATCGTGTCCACGGCGGATCGCGTCGCATCATCGCGACACTACAAGGGGAGTAAAAAATGACCATATCGGAGTTGCTACAATATTGCATGGCAAAACCTGGCGCTGAACAGAGCGTTCACAGCGACTGGAAAGCGACGCAAATCAAAGTGGAAGATGTGCTGTTTGCGATGGTGAAAGAAGTGGAAAATCGCCCGGCGGTTTCGCTGAAAACCAGCCCGGAACTGGCGGATCTTCTGCGTCAGCAGCACAGCGATGTACGTCCCAGCCGACATCTGAATAAAGCGCACTGGAGTACCGTATATCTCGACGGATCGTTGCCGGATTCGCAAATCTATTATCTGGTCGATGCGTCGTATCAGCAGGCGGTGAATTTGCTGCCGGAAGAAAAACGCAAATTGCTGGTACAACTCTGAAAGGAAAAGACCGTTCAGAAAGCGGCCTGATATTGCTGAAAAACTGGTTTAAAAGTCAAAAGCGGCACGGTTTTCCCCCTCTCCCCGGAGGGGCGAGGGGACTGTCCGAGCACATTTTTAGACTTTGTCATCAGTCTGAGGCCGCTCAGAAAGCGGCCTTTGTGATTACAGCATTGGTTTGAGGAAGCGCGCTGTATGCGAAGCTTCGCATTCCGCGACGGTTTCTGGCGTACCGGAGACGAGGATCTCGCCGCCGCCGCTGCCGCCTTCCGGGCCAAGATCGACAATCCAGTCGGCGGTTTTAATCACGTCCAGATTGTGCTCAATCACCACAATGGTGTTGCCCTGATCGCGCAGTTTATGCAGTACGTCGAGCAGTTGCTGAATATCGGCAAAGTGCAGACCGGTGGTCGGCTCATCGAGAATATACAGCGTCTGCCCGGTGCCGCGTTTTGATAGCTCACGCGCCAGCTTCACGCGCTGGGCTTCACCACCGGAAAGCGTGGTGGCGGACTGCCCGAGGCGGATGTACGTCAGGCCAACGTCCATCAACGTTTGCAGCTTACGCGCCAGCGCCGGTACGGCATCAAAGAACTCTCGCGCCTCTTCGATGGTCATATCCAGCACTTCGTGGATGGTTTTGCCTTTGTACTTTATCTCCAGCGTTTCGCGGTTATAGCGTTTACCTTTGCACTGATCGCACGGTACGTAAATATCCGGCAGGAAGTGCATTTCAACTTTGATCACGCCATCGCCCTGACAGGCTTCGCAGCGTCCGCCACGGACGTTAAAGCTGAACCGTCCTGGCGTATAACCGCGCGCGCGGGATTCCGGTACGCCCGCAAACAATTCGCGCACAGGCGTAAACACGCCGGTATAGGTTGCCGGGTTGGAACGCGGAGTACGACCAATTGGGCTTTGGTCGATATCGATGACTTTATCGAAATGCTCCAGCCCCTGAATATCACGGTAGGGTGCCGGTTCGGCGATAGTCGCGCCGTTCAACTGGCGTTGGGCAATCGGGAACAGGGTATCGTTAATCAGCGTCGATTTACCGGAACCTGAAACCCCTGTAATGCAGGTAAACAGGCCTACTGGCAACGTTAGCGTCACATCTTTCAGGTTGTTGCCGCGTGCGCCTGTCAGTTTCAGCACTTTTTCCGGATTCGCAGGGACGCGTTTCTTCGGCACTTCAATCTTGCGTTTACCGCTCATGTACTGCCCGGTCAACGACTCTGGCACTGCCATAATCGCTTCCAGCGATCCTTCCGCGACCACTTCACCACCGTGAACACCTGCGCCCGGACCGATGTCGATAACGTGGTCAGCCGCGCGAATCGCGTCTTCATCGTGTTCCACCACAATCACGGTATTACCAAGATCGCGCAGATGGATAAGCGTACCCAGCAAACGTTCGTTATCGCGCTGGTGCAGGCCGATAGACGGCTCATCCAGCACATACATAACGCCAACCAGCCCTGCGCCAATCTGGCTCGCCAGACGGATACGCTGGGCTTCGCCGCCGGAAAGTGTCTCTGCCGAGCGGGAAAGTGTCAGGTAATTCAGCCCAACGTTAACGAGGAATTTCAGCCGGTCACCAATCTCTTTGAGGATTTTTTCCGCAATCTTCGCGCGTTGTCCGGCGAGTTTGAGATTGTTGAAGAACTCCATCGCATGACCGATGCTCATGTCAGAGATTGCAGGCAGCGGCGTATTCTCGACATAAACATGGCGCGCTTCACGGCGCAAACGCGTCCCTTCACAACTGGCGCACGGACGATTGCTGATAAACTTAGCTAACTCTTCACGTACCGCGCTGGATTCCGTCTCTTTATAACGGCGCTCCATATTGTGCAGCACGCCTTCGAACGGATGGCGGCGGATGGAGGTATCGCCGCGATCGTTCATGTATTTAAATTCGATATTTTCTTTGCCAGAACCGTACAGCACCACTTTATGCACGTTTGCGCTCAGACTGCCCCACGGCGCTTCGACGTCAAACTTATAGTGATCTGCCAGTGATTTCAGCATCTGGAAATAATAGAAGTTGCGGCGATCCCAGCCACGGATCGCCCCGCCAGCCAGCGACAGTTCCGGGTTCTGGATCACGCGATCGGGATCGAAATATTGCTGTACGCCGAGGCCGTCACAGGTCGGGCAGGCGCCCGCCGGGTTGTTAAACGAGAACAGGCGTGGTTCCAGTTCACGCATACTGTAGCCGCAAATCGGGCAGGCGAAGTTCGCGGAGAACAGCAGTTCTTCCGCTTTGGGATCGTCCATATCCGCAACAACCGCCGTACCGCCGGAAAGCTCCAGTGCGGTTTCAAACGATTCCGCCAGACGCTGGGTAAGATCGTCACGCACCTTGAAGCGATCGATAACCACTTCAATGGTGTGTTTCTTTTGCAGTTCCAGTTTCGGCGGATCGGAAAGATCGCAGACTTCGCCATCAATACGCGCGCGGATATAACCCTGACTCGCCAGATTCTCCAGCGTTTTAGTGTGTTCGCCTTTGCGCTCTTTGATGATTGGCGCGAGTAGCATCAGACGTTTGCCTTCCGGCTGCGAAAGCACGTTATCCACCATCTGGCTGACAGTTTGCGCCGCCAGCGGAACGTCGTGGTCCGGGCAGCGCGGCTCGCCGACGCGAGCGTACAGCAGACGCAAATAGTCGTGGATTTCAGTGATGGTCCCCACTGTGGAACGCGGGTTATGAGACGTCGATTTCTGTTCAATTGAGATGGCGGGAGAAAGCCCCTCAATATGATCGACATCCGGTTTTTCCATCAGTGACAGAAACTGCCGCGCGTAGGCGGAAAGGGATTCAACGTAACGACGCTGCCCTTCGGCATATAAGGTGTCGAAAGCGAGCGAGGATTTGCCAGAACCCGAAAGCCCGGTGACGACAATCAGTTTGTCGCGGGGGATAACGAGGTTGATATTCTTGAGATTATGGGTGCGGGCGCCCCGAACTTCGATCTTATCCATTCACCTTTCCCGGATTAAACACTTTTTTGCCCGGCGGCATGGCGCTACCGGCGATCACAAACGGTTAATTATGACACAAATCGACCTGAATGAATATACAGTATTGGAATGCAAAACCCGGAGTGCTGTGTAACAATGTCGGGCCATGTTTGTTTACCGGAACCGAGGTCACATCGTGGTAAAACCGCTATTGGTAATGCTACAATCGCGCGTTTACACTTATTAGAACGTTTTTTTCAGGAGACACGACATGGCCAGCAGAGGCGTAAATAAGGTTATTCTCGTTGGTAATCTGGGCCAGGACCCGGAAGTACGCTATATGCCGAATGGTGGCGCAGTTGCCAACATTACGCTGGCTACTTCCGAATCCTGGCGTGATAAAGCGACCGGCGAGATGAAAGAGCAGACTGAATGGCACCGTGTTGTGCTGTTCGGCAAACTGGCGGAAGTTGCCAGCGAATATCTGCGTAAAGGTTCTCAGGTTTATATCGAAGGTCAGCTGCGTACCCGCAAATGGACTGACCAATCCGGCCAGGATCGCTACACCACAGAAGTCGTGGTGAACGTTGGCGGCACCATGCAGATGCTGGGTGGTCGCCAGGGCGGCGGCGCACCGGCAGGCGGTAACGTCGGTGGCGGTCAGCCGCAGGGCGGTTGGGGGCAGCCTCAGCAGCCGCAGGGTGGCAATCAGTTCAGCGGCGGTGCGCAGTCTCGCCCGCAGCAGTCCGCTCCGGCAGCGCCGTCTAACGAGCCGCCGATGGATTTCGATGACGACATTCCGTTCTGATTTGTCATTAAAACAATAGGTTATATTGTTTTAATGTGGGTGATTGAAGCATCCGCCAGCCATAAAAAAGAAGCCTCCGTTATGGAGGCTTCTACATATCAGGTCAAAATCATCGGCCACTGTGGTGGAGTTTGACCCATCCCTTCCACCATCACCGACTCAATGTTGTGCCAGATGGCAGTAATATCGGTCATTGTGATGCCAAGCAACCCCATTGCGAACCAACAGGCGGAAACCACGCCCAGACCGCTACTGATCACTGCCAGCCCGACATAATCAGAGCGCCGGAAACGGATGTTGAGCGTGCTGGCCAGAAACATCAATATGGCGCTAAGAAGCTGCCAGCGAAGGAGAACCACGCCAGTGGTGAGGGTAGCCATCAAACATTTCCTCTGAAAATTACCAAGCCCTGGATAGCACGGTATTACTCACGGGGGGCGTGATACACTCTGGCTATCGCGGGACTTTCAGAACATAAAATGAAACACTTAGTTTGTTTCATAAATTTTTGTGAACTATATCACAATTGCTCGTTTGTTAGCCAGATTATGCTGCTACTTTTATTGCTGCACTAATTATGTGGTTTTTCAGTGAAATCGAGACAATGCATAATAAAGAAATATTTTAACTTCCTGCCTGACCTGCATTTTTTCAGCAAAGCCCTTTTGATATCAGCGAGTTATTTTTATTTAAACAAAGATTATGAAGGTATCAATTTCAAATCAGGCAAAAGTGCTATTTATACCGTAAGATTTATCTAACGTCGTCGGTAGCCAGGGTTTTAACCTTGCAATGACCAGGTATAACCAGGCAGGGAATTGATAGAAATGAGTCATAGTGTGCGACACAAATTGCTGGCGTTGCCGGGTATTATCTTTGTAGTCCTCCTTCCCATCATTCTGTCGCTATGGATCGCCTTTCTTTGGGCTAAAGCGGAAGCGAATAATCAACTTCGTGCTTTTGCCCAGTTGGCACTGGAGAAATCCGAGCTGGTCATTCGCCAGGCAGATTTAGCAAGCGACGATGCGGAACGCTATCAGGGACAAATTTGTACTCCCACTCATCAACAACAAATGTTGAATATTATCCGTGGTTATCTTTATATCAACGAATTGATCTATGCCCACGATAACCTTTTTTTATGCTCAACATTAATGGCTCCCGTTAACGGCTATACGATATCGCCAGCGAACTATAAGCGTGAACCTAATGTCTCAATCTATTATTATCGCGACACTCCTTTTTTTGCCGGTTATAAAATGACCTATATGCAACGAGGAAACTATGTCGCGGTAATTAACCCTTTATTCTGGAGCGAGGTGATGTCTGACGATCCAACGCTGCAATGGGGGGTATATGATACGGTGACGAAAACCTTTTTCTCTTTAAGTAAACAAGCCTCAGCAGAAAAATTCTCACCATTGATTCATCAAAGGGAAATAACCGTACAGCAGAACGGTTATTTATATGCGATAGTCCATTCAACAAAACGTCCCATTGCTGCTATCGTTGCAACCTCCAATCAGCGTATTTTGTCACACTTTTATAATCACCTTGTATTTGCCTTACCGGCAGGCATTATGGGCAGCCTGGTGCTTCTTTTACTCTGGCTGCGTATAAACCAGAAGTACCAGTCACCTAAGCGTAAATTGCAACGTGCCCTCGAAAAACGGCAGCTTTGTCTCTATTACCAACCGATTATTGATATTAAAACGAATAAATGTATTGGTGCTGAGGCATTGCTACGCTGGCCGGGGAATCAGGGACAGGTAATGACGCCAGCAGAGTTTATTCCGCTGGCGGAACAAGAGGGTCTAATTGCGCAGGTGACAGATTATGTCATTAACATGGTGTTTGACGATCTCGGTTCCTGGCTGGCAAAACACCCTGAATTATCTACTTCAATTAATTTGTCTGCCTCCGATTTTCATACTTCAAGGGTGATTGCCTTAACTAATCAAAAAATAGAACAATTCACCGTGCGTCCGCAGCAAATTAAATTTGAAGTCACTGAACATGCATTTTTAGATGTCGCCAAAATGACACCGATTATTCTGGCTTTCCGTCAGGCTGGTTACGAAGTGGCGATCGATGACTTTGGTATTGGCTACTCCAACCTGCATAACCTTAACTCATTGAATATTGATATCCTGAAAATCGATAAATCGTTTGTTGAGACGTTGACCACGCATAAAACCAGCCATTTGATTGCAGAACATATCATCGAACTGGCACACAGTCTGGGTCTAAAAACGATTGCAGAAGGGGTGGAAACGGAGGATCAGGTCAACTGGCTGCGCAAACGCGGCGTGCGCTATTGTCAGGGCTGGTACTTTGCAAAGGCGATGCCGCCGCAGGTTTTTATGGCATGGGCAGAGCAATTACCCGCGCATGACGCCATGCGCGGGCAGTAACCCTAGATCCGGTGGCGGTAATCGCTGGGAGTGCGATCAAATTGCCGACGGAAAACGCGGGAAAAGGTCTGCTGTGAAACGTAACCCAGATCCATCGCGATATCAAAAATAGGGCGCTCGGTGGTGCGCAGTTCAACGGCAGCCAGTAGCAGTCGGCGTTGACGAATGTAATCGCCAAGCGTCTGATGCGTCACAGTGCGGAACATTCGTTGTAAATACCACTTTGAATAACCTGATTTTTTCGCCACCACATCAATGTTCAGCGGCTGGTCGATATGCTCGTCAATCCATGCGATAAGATCCTGAATAATTTTCTGATGGGACATAAATCTGCCTCTTTTCAGTGTTCAGTTCGTTAATTCATCTGTTGGGGAGTATAATTCCTCAAGTTAACTTGAGGTAAAGCGATTTATGGAAAAGAAATTACCCCGCATTAAAGCCTTGCTTACTCCAGGCGAAGTGGCGAAACGTAGCGGCGTGGCGGTATCGGCGCTGCACTTCTATGAAAGCAAAGGATTGATTACCAGTATCCGCAATAGCGGTAATCAGCGGCGATATAAGCGTGATGTGTTGCGATACGTCGCAATTATCAAAATTGCTCAACGCATCGGCATTCCGCTGGCGACCATTGGTGAAGCGTTTGGTGTGTTGCCCGAAGGGCATACGTTAAGTGCGAAAGAGTGGAAACAGCTATCTTCGCAATGGCGAGAAGAACTGGATCGGCGCATTCATACCTTAGTCGCGCTGCGTGATGAACTGGACGGTTGTATTGGCTGCGGCTGCCTTTCGCGTAGCGACTGCCCGTTGCGTAACCCGGGCGACCGCTTAGGGGAAGAAGGCACCGGCGCACGCTTGCTGGAAGATGAACAAAACTAAAGCGCCACAAGGGCGCTTTAGTTTGTTTTCCGGTCTTTGTCTTTCACTCTATCCCGCTGGTACACGGGAGGGTTTCCCCCGACGTCAACACACCTCATTCGAGCACGTGGTGGAGGTTCCGGTTAGTGTTGATACTTTAATTGTATGTCACCGCTGTTTCTTCGCCAGTGCAAAGTGATCCTTTTTAACCGCAATATTTTTGCCATCTTGCGTGATTTTTTACCGTAAACCTTCGCCACAAGTTGCCTACAAATGCCGTAATTTTGCGCATCCACGATAACGTTTGCGCATCAATTGCCTGGTTTTTCATCGTCAACACAAGAAAAGGGAAAAAAGCAGCAAACTTCGGTTGAAAAAGCCGCTATGATCGCCGGATAATCGTTTGCTTTTTTTTACCACCCGTTTTGTATGCGCGGAGCTAAACGTTTGCTTTTTTGCGATGCCCCAGATTGTCGCAAACCTGAAGCAGGAAGAATAACGTTTCGCTGGCAGGGGATTGTCCGCCACGCATCTTGACGAAAAATAAACTCTCAGGGGATGTTTTCTTATGTCTACGCCATCAGCGCGTACCGGCGGTTCACTCGACGCCTGGTTTAAAATTTCACAACGTGGAAGCACCGTCCGTCAGGAAGTGGTTGCCGGGTTAACAACGTTTCTGGCGATGGTCTACTCGGTTATCGTCGTTCCAGGTATGTTGGGTAAAGCGGGCTTCCCGCCAGCGGCAGTTTTTGTTGCAACTTGTCTGGTTGCCGGGATTGGTTCTATCGCGATGGGGTTATGGGCCAATCTGCCGTTGGCTATCGGCTGCGCCATCTCTCTGACGGCGTTTACCGCATTCAGCCTGGTGCTGGGGCAACATATTAGCGTACCTGTCGCGCTGGGTGCCGTGTTCCTGATGGGCGTTCTGTTTACGGTAATTTCTGCCACGGGTATCCGTAGCTGGATTTTGCGCAACTTACCGCACGGCGTGGCGCACGGCACGGGGATTGGTATCGGCCTGTTCTTGCTGCTGATTGCCGCTAATGGTGTCGGTCTGGTGATTAAAAACCCGCTCGACGGTCTGCCCGTTGCGCTGGGTGATTTCGCGACCTTCCCGGTGATTATGTCACTGGTAGGTCTGGCGGTGATCATCGGCCTGGAAAAACTGAAAGTCCCTGGTGGCATTCTGCTGACCATTATCGGTATCTCAATTGTCGGTTTGATCTTCGATCCTAACGTCCATTTCTCTGGCGTTTTCGCCATGCCTTCATTGAGCGATGAGAACGGTAATTCGCTAATTGGTAGCCTGGATATTATGGGGGCGCTGAACCCTGTGGTTCTGCCGAGCGTACTGGCGCTGGTGATGACTGCTGTTTTCGATGCTACCGGAACCATTCGTGCGGTAGCCGGTCAGGCGAACCTGCTGGATAAAGACGGGCAGATTATCGACGGCGGTAAAGCACTGACCACCGACTCCCTGAGCAGCGTTTTCTCTGGCCTGGTCGGTGCGGCTCCGGCTGCGGTATACATTGAGTCTGCGGCGGGTACAGCGGCGGGCGGTAAAACCGGTCTGACGGCAATCACGGTTGGCGTGCTGTTCCTGCTGATTCTGTTCCTCTCTCCGCTCTCTTACCTCGTTCCGGGTTACGCAACAGCTCCGGCGCTGATGTACGTTGGCCTGTTGATGTTGAGCAACGTGGCGAAAATCGACTTTGCTGATTTCGTCGATGCAATGGCGGGTCTGGTAACAGCAGTATTCATCGTGCTGACCTGTAACATCGTAACTGGCATCATGATCGGCTTCGCGACCCTGGTGATTGGTCGTCTGGTTTCTGGCGAATGGCGTAAGCTGAACATCGGTACGGTCGTTATCGCCGTGGCGCTGGTCACCTTCTATGCTGGAGGCTGGGCTATCTAAGCTTTAATAAGATTCTGAAAACGGGTGGCAATGGCTGCCCGTTTTTATTTTCTCCGTACATTGTGTGAGCTTTTGCGATATTCTGAAAAACTGAGAGTCCGGGCATAACGCCTTTCTCAAATCATAAAAAACATTGCAAACAGGGAACGCATGGAAATCTTCTTCACCATACTGATAATGACCCTCGTGGTCTCGCTGTCCGGGGTGGTCACTCGTGTCATGCCCTTTCAGATCCCGCTTCCGCTTATGCAAATCGCCATCGGTGCGCTACTGGCGTGGCCGACGTTTGGTTTGCATGTGGAGTTTGATCCTGAACTCTTTTTAGTCTTGTTTATCCCGCCGTTGCTGTTTGCTGATGGCTGGAAAACACCAACCCGCGAATTTCTCGAACATGGTCGGGAAATATTCGGCCTCGCGCTGGCGCTGGTGGTGGTCACTGTGGTCGGCATTGGCTTCCTTATTTACTGGGTGGTGCCGGGTATCCCGCTGATACCCGCCTTTGCGCTGGCGGCGGTGCTCTCTCCGACCGATGCCGTGGCGCTCTCCGGGATTGTTGGCGAAGGGCGCATCCCGAAAAAAATCATGGGTATTTTGCAGGGCGAAGCGTTGATGAATGACGCCTCCGGCCTGGTGTCGCTGAAGTTTGCCGTGGCAGTTGCGATGGGGACGATGATCTTCACCGTTGGCGGCGCGACGGTTGAATTTATGAAAGTGGCCATTGGCGGTATTCTCGCCGGTTTTGCGGTGAGCTGGCTGTATGGTCGCTCGTTGCGTTTCCTCAGCCGCTGGGGCGGCGATGAACCCGCGACGCAGATCGTATTGCTGTTCCTGCTGCCGTTTGCTTCTTATCTGATTGCCGAACATATTGGCGTTTCCGGCATCCTTGCAGCAGTTGCCGCCGGGATGACCATCACCCGTTCCGGCGTGATGCGCCGTGCGCCGCTGGCGATGCGACTGCGCGCGAACAGCACCTGGGCGATGCTGGAATTTGTCTTTAACGGCATGGTGTTCTTGCTGTTGGGTCTGCAACTACCGGGTATTCTGGAAACGTCGCTGGTTGCGGCGGAAATTGACCCTAACGTCGAAATCTGGATGCTGTTTACTGACATCATCTTGATTTATGCGGCGCTAATGCTGGTGCGTTTTGGCTGGCTGTGGACGATGAAAAAGTTCAGCAACCGGTTCCTGAAGAAGAAGCCGATGGAGTTTGGTTCGTGGACGACACGAGAAATCCTTATCGCTTCTTTCGCCGGGGTGCGCGGGGCAATTACTCTTGCTGGTGTGCTCTCTATTCCTCTGCTGTTGCCGGATGGAAATGTCTTCCCGGCGCGTTATGAGCTGGTGTTCCTGGCGGCTGGTGTCATTCTCTTTTCGCTGTTTGTCGGCGTAGTGATGCTGCCTGTTCTGCTACAACACATTGAAGTCGCAGACCATTCACAACAGTTGAAAGAGGAGCGAATCGCGCGCGCGGCAACCGCTGAAGTGGCAATTGTGGCGATCCAGAAAATGGAGGAGCGTCTGGCGGCGGATACCGAAGAGAATATCGACAACCAGTTGCTCACTGAAGTCAGCTCTCGCGTCATTGGTAATCTGCGCCGTCGCGCCGATGGACGTAATGACGTTGAAAGTTCGGTTCAGGAAGAGAACCTGGAGCGTCGCTTCCGTCTGGCGGCGCTGCGTTCTGAACGCGCTGAACTCTACCACCTGCGCGCCACGCGGGAGATCAGCAACGAAACGCTGCAAAAATTACTGCACGATCTCGATTTGCTGGAAGCGTTGTTGATTGAGGAAAATCAATAATCTGCAGGGTTGGCGGGCTTGCCCGCCAACCCGTCTTACTCTGGCGTTAACCAGTATCCTTCACAACAGGTCAGCCACGCCTGGGCACAGTGGGAAAGGTAAACGCCCTCACGCCAAATCATTCCTAATTTCCAGCGTAATTCGCTTTCCAGCGGCAGCCATTTTAAGGTGTTTTTATCTAATCGCTGGCAAATGGGTTCCGGCAAAATGGCTATTCCGACACCGGACTGAACCATCGCGGCGAGAAAATCCCATTGTCCGCTGCGAACCGCAATCCTCGGCTTAACGCCATGTTCATCGAATAACGCCATCAATTGCTTACTTAAGGCAAAATCTTCGTTATAGATAAGAAGAGGATGTTCCGCCAGTGTCTCTGGTGAGACGGCATCACGCTCAAGCCATTTACCTGAACGCGGCACCAGAACACAAAGCGGATGACTAAACAGCGATAACGTTGTCAGGCCACTTTCTTCTACTGGCAGGGCGGTCAGTGCCATATCCAGTTCGCCGTTCATTACCGCTTGTTGTACCGTCAGACCACCAAACTCCGAAATCTTCAGTTCCACGCCGGGGTAACGCTGGCGGAACAAGCCAATCGGCCCGGCCATTAACATCCCAACCATCGGCGGGATCCCCAACCGTAAAACGCCGGTTTTAAGCTGATTGATATCGCTAAGCTCAGCTTCCAGTTGCCGAAACTCAGCCAATATAGCCAGCCCGCGCTCAAATACGACGCGACCAGTATCAGTGAGAAGCAGCCGACGACCATCGCGGATCAACAATATACAGTTCAGCTCATCTTCGAGATTCTTCAGCATCTTGCTGATGGTGGGCTGGGTCACAAACAACTTCTCCGCTGCGCGGGTGAAGCTTTGCTGGCGCACGACTTCGACAAAATAACGCAGCGTTCTGATATCCATAACTATTCCCTTTGACTATACCTGCAATGATTTTAATTCATTTCAGTAGCGGCATGAGGCTCTCTATACTTAACGTTCTGTTTTATTTTCAGGATATCCCCTCATGTCCGTGGCGCTTCGCCGCATTACCCCTGCCGTTGTGCAATCTCTTCAGGTATTTGTGCAGGTTGTGCTGTATGCAGGTTTATTTATTTTTGCGCAATATCTCGTCTCCTGGCTGCATTTGCCGCTGCCTGCCAACCTGGTGGGGATGATCCTGATGCTGGCGCTGATTGTTTGCCGCATTATTCCTCTGCAATGGGTACGTGCCGGGGCGCGCTGGTTACTGGCTGAAATGCTGCTGTTTTTTGTTCCTGCCGTGGTGGCGGTGGTGAACTATGCACAACTATTGCTGGTGGATGGTTGGCGTATTTTTGCAGTGATCGCGTTGAGCACGGTGATGGTATTGGGCACGACCGCCTGGGTAGTGGAAAAAGTCTATCGCTATGAAATGCGCAGATTAAACCGTGACTAATTTTCAGTTAAGTGTGCTTTGTCTGGCGATAACCCTGGTTATCTATTTTCTTAACAAACGCCTTTATCGCCGCTTTCGTAAACTGCCGTTGATGCCTCTGGTGCTGACGCCTGCGCTACTGGTTATGCTGCTGGTTTTTGGCAATATTTCCTGGCAAAACTATATTGGCGAAGCGCACTGGCTACTATGGTTATTAGGCCCGGCAACCATCGCCTTTGCGGTGCCGGTGTATGACAATCGGGCGATCATTAAACGTCACTGGATGTCGCTGACGGCGGGCGTACTGACGGCAACGGTGGTGGCAGTGACCAGCTCGGTGTGGCTGGCACGATTATTTACCCTGTCGGATGAGATCCAGCGTAGCCTGGCGGTGCGTTCGGTCACTACACCATTTGCTCTGGCAGCGAGCCAGTCGCTCGGCGGACAGCCTGATCTGGTGGCGTTGTTTGTGGTGGTCACCGGCGTGTTTGGCATGGCGATTGGCGACGTGCTGTTTTTACGTCTCTCGATTCGCGAAGGGATGGCGAAAGGTGCCGGATTTGGCGCGGCGTCTCATGGCGCCGGGACCGCGCGATCGTATGAATTGGGTCAACAAGAGGGCGTGGTTGCCAGTCTGGTCATGATGCTTTCTGGCGTATTAATGGTACTGGTTTCGCCGCTGGTGGCCTGGATGATGTTCTGAAGAAATTCCCCGGTCAGGCGACCGGGGAAGGGTAGAGATTAATGTGCGCGGCCTTGCTCAACGCCAAAGCCGGTCTGGGAACGGATAAACTGCGCACGGAACAGTTCACGCTCACGCGCCCCTTCCGCTGAATTATCGGTTGCCGAGAAGAACCAGATGCCGAGGAATGCCACGGTGATCGAGAACAGCGCCGGGTATTCATACGGGAAGATGGCTTTTTCGTGACCAAGGATCTGTACCCAAATAGTCGGGCCGAGGATCATCAGCACTACAGCGGTAATCAGCCCCAGCCAACCCCCCAGCATCGCACCACGCGTGGTCAGTTTCGACCAGTACATAGAAAGCAGAATGATTGGGAAGTTACAGCTCGCCGCGATGGCAAACGCCAGACCCACCATGAAGGCGATGTTCTGATTTTCAAACAGGACACCGAGGATAATGGCAATCACGCCCAAAATCAGGACGGTGATTTTCGATACCCGCAGCTCTTCACGTTCGGTCGCGCCTTTTTTGAAGACGTTGGCGTAAAGGTCATGCGAAACCGCCGATGCACCTGCCAGCGTCAGACCGGCAACCACCGCGAGGATGGTGGCGAAAGCAACCGCTGAAATAAAGCCGAGGAACAAGTTACCGCCTACCGCATTGGCCAGGTGAACCGCCGCCATGTTGTTACCGCCAATCAGCGCCCCTGCCGCGTCTTTATAGGCCGGATTCGCACCGACCAGCATGATCGCGCCAAAACCGATAATAAAGGTCAGGATATAGAAGTAGCCCATAAATCCGGTGGCGTAGAACACGCTCTTACGCGCTTCACGGGCATCGCTGACCGTAAAGAAGCGCATCAGAATATGCGGTAAACCAGCCGTACCAAACATCAGCCCCAGCCCCAGCGACAGCGCAGATATTGGATCTTTCACCAGCCCGCCCGGCTTCATGATGTCGACACCTTTCGGGTGCACCGCCATCGCTTCGCTGAACAGATTGTTGAAGCTAAAGCCAACATGTTTCATCACCATAAAGGCCATAAAGCTGGCACCGAACAGCAACAGTACGGCTTTGATAATCTGTACCCAGGTGGTCGCCAGCATTCCGCCGAACAGGACGTACATCATCATCAGTACGCCGACCAGAACCACCGCAATGTGATAGTTAAGGCCAAACAACAGTTCGATCAGTTTACCTGCGCCTACCATCTGGGCGATAAGGTAAAGCGCCACGACCACCAGAGAACCACAGGCCGAAAGAATACGAATCGGCCCTTGTTTCAGACGGTACGAGGCCACATCCGCAAAGGTATAGCGACCGAGGTTACGCAGACGTTCGGCAATCAGGAACAGAATAATTGGCCAGCCCACCAGGAAGCCCAGCGAGTAAATTAAGCCGTCATAGCCGGAGGTAAACACCAGCGCGGAGATGCCCAAAAATGAGGCGGCAGACATATAGTCACCCGCAATCGCCAGCCCGTTCTGGAAACCGGTGATATTGCCGCCTGCGGTGTAGTAGTCATTACGAGAACGTACACGTTTTGACGCCCAGTAGGTAATACCGAGCGTAAACACGACGAAAATCAGGAACATAATAATCGCCTGCCAGTTCGTCGGCTGGCGCTCTACGGCCCCGCTAATAGCATCCGCCGCGTTAGCTGCGAAAGGGAGTGTGGCGGCAAGCGCCGTCAGAACTCTTTTCATGATGCTTGTACCTCATGCAGGACTTCATTATTAAGACGGTCAAATTCGCCGTTCGCCCGCCAGATGTAGATACCAGTGAGAACAAAGGAGATCACAATCACTCCAACACCGACTGGAATCCCGCGTGTGACGCTGGTGTTCGGGTTCAGCGGAGTGCCCAGCCAGCCGGGCGCGAAGGCGATCAGTAAAATAAAGCCGATATAAACTGCCAGCATAATAATCGACAGGATGGTGGCAAACCGTTGCCGTTTTTCGACTAACTCCCTGAAATGCGCATTGTCTTCTATCCGCTGATAAATAGTGCCATTCATCACAGATTCTCCAGAGGTAATGTAGGGATTGTTTTAATTCCCGCTCCCTTATGGGAGAAGGTTATCGCTCAGGTAACCCTTGCCGAATGTAGGCCGGATAAGGCGTTATACGCCGCATCCGGCAATCAATGCCTGATGCGACGCTGTCGCGTCTTATCAGGCCTACAAACCGTTACCGACTCGCATCCGGCAATTGTGGGTTACGATGGCATTGCGATAGCCTGCTTCTCTTCAAGCAGCTTCTCGACTACGCCAGGATCGGCAAGCGTCGAGGTATCGCCCAGGTTGCTGGTATCGCCCGCCGCAATTTTGCGCAGAATACGGCGCATAATTTTGCCGGAGCGGGTTTTAGGCAGGGAGTCGGTCCAGTGCAGCACGTCTGGCGTTGCCAGCGGGCCAATCTCTTTACGCACCCAGTTGCGGACTTCTGCGTACAGTTCTGGTGACGGTTCCTCCCCGTGATTAAGCGTGACGTAGGCGTAGATCGCCTGACCTTTAATATTGTGCGGAATACCGACGACAGCGGCTTCGGCTATCTTCGGATGCGCCACCAGCGCCGACTCAATCTCCGCTGTCCCCAGACGGTGACCGGAGACGTTCAACACGTCGTCCACGCGCCCGGTGATCCAGTAATAGCCATCTTCGTCACGACGCGCGCCATCGCCACTGAAATACATATTTTTGAAGGTGGAAAAGTAGGTCTGTTCAAAACGCTCGTGATCGCCAAACAGCGTGCGCGCCTGACCCGGCCAGGAGTCGGTGATCACCAGGCTGCCTTCGGTAGCGCCTTCCAGCGGGTTACCTTCGTTATCGACCAGCGCCGGTTGCACGCCGAAGAACGGACGTGTTGCCGAACCGGCTTTCAGCTCGGTAGCGCCAGGTAGTGGGGTAATCATGAAACCGCCGGTTTCGGTCTGCCACCAGGTATCGACCACCGGACATTTCTCGTTGCCGATCTTCTTCCAGTACCACTCCCACGCTTCTGGGTTAATTGGCTCGCCCACAGAACCAAGAATGCGTAGCGACGAACGATCGGTGCCTTCAATCGCTTTATCGCCTTCCGCCATCAGTGCGCGAATCGCCGTGGGTGCGGTATAGAGAATATTGACCTGATGCTTATCCACCACCTGTGCCATACGGGCAGGCGTCGGCCAGTTCGGTACGCCTTCAAACATCAGCGTGGTTGCCCCGCAGGCCAGCGGACCATACAGCAAGTAACTGTGTCCGGTAACCCAGCCCACATCGGCGGTGCACCAGTAGATATCGCCCGGATGATAATCAAAGACATATTTAAAGGTCAGCGCCGCGTATACCAGATAACCGCCGGTAGTGTGCAGCACGCCTTTCGGCTTACCGGTAGAACCGGAGGTGTAGAGAATAAACAACGGATCTTCGGCGTTTACTTCTTCCGGCTGGTGCTGATCGCTCGTTTGCTCAACCAGGTCGTGCCACCACAGGTCGCGCCCTTCCTGCCAGTCGATTTTCCCGCCAGTACGCTTCAGTACAACCACATGTTCAATGCTGGTGACGTTCGGATTTTTCAGCGCGTCATCGACGTTTTTCTTCAGCGGAATGCTGCGTCCAGCGCGTACACCTTCGTCGGAAGTGATCACCAATCGTGAGTTGGAATCGATAATACGTCCGGCAACGGCTTCCGGCGAGAAGCCGCCGAAAATCACCGAATGCACCGCACCAATGCGGGCGCAGGCCAACATCGCGACTGCGGCTTCCGGCACCATCGGCATATAAATCGCCACCACATCACCTTTTTTAATGCCCAGCTCAAGCAGGGTATTGGCGAAGCGGCAGACGTCGCGGTGCAGCTCTTTATAGCTGATATGTTTGCTCTGGCTGGCGTCATCGCCTTCCCAGATGATAGCAGTGCGATCGCCGTTTTCTTGCAGATGGCGGTCGAGGCAGTTGGCCGCCAGATTTAGCGTGCCGTCCTCGTACCATTTAATGGACACATTACCCGGGGCAAAGGAGGTGTTTTTCACCTTCTGGTAGGGTTTGATCCAGTCGAGAATTTTTCCCTGTTCGCCCCAGAAGGTATCTGGTGCGTTAATAGATTGTTGATACATCGCCTCGTACTGCTGAGGGTTTATCAGGCAACGGTCTGCGATGTTGGCAGGAATGGTGTGTTTGTGAATTTGACTCATGCTTTTGTTCTCCTTGTAGGATGTTAATAATATGTGGCATAAGCGTTAAATGTAGGGGTATTGGCAGTTTTGTTTAGTATTTGGGCGACAGATCACGCAAAAGTAGAATTGTGCAAATAAACGGCAGGGTAATTTTTGAAGGACACCAACAAAAGTTGATTAATTCTTTGAGGAACATGCAGTTATGCATGCTGTTGAAAAAGAGGAAGATACCGACTAACTCTAAAGTGGTATTTTACATGCACTTACAATTGATTAAAGACAACATTCTGAGTGTGGTTATTTGTTACACATAGGGGCGAGCAATGTCATAACAGTGTATGTGCGGTTACTGTTATGAAAAAACAATAAAAACTGCCATTTCCTCAATGGCAAAATTTGGATGAAGCCCCTATGACAAGGATAAAAATAAACGCACGCCGTATCTTCAGCTTATTGATTCCTTTTTTCTTTTTCACTTCTGTTCACGCTGAACAAACGGCCGCTCCCGCGAAACCTGTAACTGTGGAAGCGAAGAATGAAACCTTTGCCCCGCAGCACCCCGATCAATATCTCTCCTGGAAAGCCACCTCGGAACAATCAGAGCGTGTTGACGCACTGGCGGAAGATCCACGTCTGGTGATCCTGTGGGCGGGGTATCCCTTCTCACGCGATTACAACAAGCCGCGTGGACATGCCTTTGCTGTGACCGATGTACGTGAAACGTTGCGTACCGGTGCGCCGAAAAACGCTGAAGATGGTCCGCTACCGATGGCATGCTGGAGTTGTAAAAGCCCGGATGTGGCGCGTCTGATCCAGAAAGACGGTGAAGATGGCTACTTCCACGGTAAATGGGCGCGCGGCGGCCCGGAAATCGTCAACAATTTAGGTTGTGCCGATTGCCATAACACTGCCTCACCAGAGTTCGCCAAAGGCAAGCCGGAGTTAACCCTTTCCCGTCCGTATGCGGCTCGCGCGATGGACGCCATTGGTAAACCTTTTGAGAAAGCCGGACGTTTCGACCAGCAATCGATGGTTTGCGGTCAGTGCCATGTGGAGTATTACTTCGACGGCAAAAACAAAGCCGTTAAATTCCCGTGGGATGACGGCATGAAAGTCGAAAACATGGAGCAGTATTACGACAAAATTGCCTTCTCTGACTGGACTAACTCCCTGTCGAAAACGCCAATGCTGAAAGCGCAGCACCCGGAATATGAAACCTGGAGTGCGGGCATTCACGGTAAAAACAACGTGACCTGTATCGACTGCCATATGCCAAAAGTGCAGAACGCCGAAGGCAAACTCTACACCGACCATAAAATTGGCAATCCGTTTGATAACTTCGCCCAGACTTGTGCGAACTGCCATACCCAGGACAAAGCCACGCTGCAAAAAGTGGTCGCGGAGCGTAAACAGTCGATTAACGACCTGAAAATCAAGGTCGAAGATCAACTGGTTCACGCCCACTTCGAAGCGAAAGCGGCGCTGGATGCTGGCGCGACGGAAGCCGAAATGAAGCCGATTCAGGACGATATCCGTCATGCTCAGTGGCGTTGGGATCTGGCGATCGCTTCCCACGGCATTCATATGCACGCGCCGGAAGAAGGTCTGCGGATGCTTGGCACGGCGATGGATAAAGCGGCGGATGCGCGTACCAAACTGGCGCGTTTGCTGGCGACCAAAGGCATCACCCATGAAATCCAGATCCCGGATATCTCGACCAAAGAGAAAGCCCAGCAGGCCATTGGCCTGAACATGGAACAAATCAAGGCCGAGAAGCAGGACTTCATCAAAACGGTGATCCCACAGTGGGAAGAGCAGGCACGTAAAAACGGTCTGTTAAGCCAATAACCCCCGTTCCGCCTCGCAAGGGGCGGAAAACACAATGGAGTGAATATGAGCGTATTACGTTCGTTATTAACTGCCGGGGTGCTGGCGTCGGGCCTGTTGTGGAGCCTGAACGGAATTACCGCTACCCCTGCGGCGCAGGCATCTGGTGATCGCTACGAAGTTACCCAGCAGCGTAACCCGGATGCCGCCTGTCTGGACTGTCATAAGCCAGACACCGAAGGTATGCATGGCAAACATGCTTCCGTTATCAACCCGAATAATAAATTGCCGGTTACCTGCACCAACTGTCACGGCCAGCCGTCACCGCAACACCGCGAAGGGGTGAAAGATGTGATGCGCTTTAACGAGCCGATGTACAACGTTGGTGAGCAGAACAGTGTTTGTATGTCCTGCCATCTGCCGGAACAGTTGCAAAAAGCGTTCTGGCCGCACGATGTCCACGTGACTAAAGTGGCGTGCGCCAGCTGCCATTCCCTGCATCCACAGCAAGATACGATGCAGACGTTAAGTGACAAAGGACGGATTAAGATTTGCGTCGATTGCCACAGCGATCAGCGCACCAATCCGAACTTTAACCCGGCGTCTGTTCCGTTGCTTAAGGAGCAGCCATGACCTGGTCACGTCGCCAGTTTCTCACCGGCGTCGGCGTGCTGGCAGCCGTCAGCGGCACCGCAGGACGCGTGGTGGCGAAAACGTTGAATATCAATGGCGTGCGTTACGGCATGGTGCATGACGAGTCGTTATGCATCGGCTGTACCGCCTGTATGGATGCTTGTCGGGAAGTAAACAAGGTGCCGGAAGGTGTCTCGCGCCTGACGATTATTCGTAGCGAGCCACTGGGCGAATTTCCTGATGTGAAATATCGCTTCTTCCGTAAGTCTTGCCAGCACTGCGACCATGCGCCTTGCGTTGACGTCTGCCCGACCGGCGCCTCTTTTCGCGATGCCGCCAGCGGGATTGTCGATGTTAATCCGGATCTCTGCGTCGGTTGTCAGTACTGCATCGCCGCCTGTCCGTACCGCGTGCGCTTTATCCATCCGGTCACGAAGACGGCGGACAAATGCGATTTCTGCCGTAAGACCAATTTACAGGCCGGTAAGCTACCCGCGTGCGTTGAAGCTTGCCCGACGAAAGCACTGACGTTTGGCAATCTGGACGATCCTAACAGTGAGATTTCGCAACTGCTGCGCCAGAAGCCCTCTTACCGCTACAAGCTGGCGCTGGGAACCAAACCGAAGCTGTACCGCGTACCGTTTAAATACGGGGAGGTGAGTCAATGACGCAGGCTTCCGCATTTCATTTTGAATCACTGGTGTGGGACTGGCCGATTGCCATCTATCTGTTTTTGGTGGGGATTTCTGCCGGGCTGGTGACGCTGGCGGTGTTGCTGCGTCGCTTCTACCCGCAGGCGGGCGGCGCAGACAGTACGTTGCTGCGTACCACGCTGATTGTCGGGCCTGGCGCGGTGATCCTCGGTCTGTTGATCCTCGTCTTCCACCTGACGAGACCGTGGACCTTCTGGAAGCTGATGTTCCACTACAGTTTTACCTCGGTGATGTCGATGGGGGTAATGCTGTTTCAGCTCTACATGGTGGTGCTGGTGCTGTGGCTGGCGAAAATCTTTGAACACGATTTGCTTGCCCTGCAACAACGCTGGTTGCCGAAGCTGGGGATCGTGCAAAAGGTTCTGAACCTGCTGTCACCCGTTCATCGCGGACTGGAAACGCTGATGCTGGTGCTGGCGGTGCTGCTGGGGGCTTATACAGGCTTTCTGCTGTCGGCGCTGAAATCGTATCCGTTCCTCAATAACCCGATCCTGCCGGTGCTGTTCCTCTTCTCCGGCATCTCGTCCGGTGCGGCGGTGGCGCTGATCGCCATGGCGATACGCCAGCGCAGTAATCCGCATTCCACGGAAGCGCACTTTGTTCACCGTATGGAAATCCCTGTGGTATGGGGTGAAATCTTCCTGCTGGTGGCGTTTTTCGTCGGCCTGGCGCTGGGCGATGACGGTAAAGCTCGTGCGCTGGTGGCGGCGTTGGGCGGTGGTTTCTGGACGTGGTGGTTCTGGCTTGGTGTCGCCGGGCTGGGGCTGATTGTGCCAATGTTGCTCAAACCGTGGGTGAATCGCAGTTCCGGCATTTCTGCCGTGCTGGCGGCGTGTGGAGCCAGCCTGGTCGGTGTGTTGATGCTGCGTTTTTTCATTCTCTACGCCGGACAGTTGACGGTGGCGTAAACCAGAAAAGAGGTGGTTTCTGGACGTATTCCTTCCTGAAGTCGGTTTTCTGGCGTTGTTGTTAAGTCTTGGGGTCAATGTGTTGACCCCGTTGACGACCTTCGCGGGAGTGCGGTTGCGCTGGCCTGCCATGATGCGACTCACCAGCATCGGCATTCTGGCGCAGTTCGCGCTCCTGCTGCTCGCCTTTGGCGTACTGACGTATTGTTTTCTCATCAGCGATTTCTCGGTCATTTATGTCGCCCAACATAGCTATAGCCTGCTGTCGTGGGAACTCAAACTGGCGGCGGTGTGGGGCGGTCATGAAGGTTCGCTGCTGCTTTGGGTGCTGCTGCTTTCCGCCTGGAGCGCGCTGTTTGCCTGGCATTATCGGCAGCAAACCGATCCGTTATTTCCGCTGACGTTAGCCGTTTTATCTCTCATGCTCGCCGCGCTGCTACTGTTTGTAGTGCTGTGGTCCGATCCCTTTGTACGGATATTTCCGCCAGCAATCGAAGGCCGCGATCTCAATCCGATGCTGCAACATCCCGGTCTTATCTTCCATCCGCCGCTGCTCTATCTCGGCTATGGTGGTTTGATGGTGGCGGCGAGTGTGGCGCTGGCGAGTCTACTGCGCGGCGAGTTTGATGCGTCTAGCGCCCGAATTTGCTGGCGCTGGGCACTACCTGGCTGGAGTGCATTAACAGCGGGGATCATCCTCGGTTCCTGGTGGGCCTATTGCGAACTCGGCTGGGGCGGCTGGTGGTTCTGGGATCCGGTGGAAAACGCCTCTTTATTACCCTGGCTTTCTGCCACTGCGCTGCTGCACAGTTTATCCCTGACACGCCAGCGGGGGATTTTCCGCCACTGGTCGCTGTTGCTGGCGATAGTTACTCTGATGCTGTCGCTGCTGGGCACGTTGATTGTCCGTTCCGGCATTCTGGTTTCGGTTCATGCGTTCGCGCTGGATAACGTCCGCGCCGTGCCGTTGTTCAGCCTGTTTGCACTGATTAGCCTTGCGTCTTTGGCTCTGTATGGCTGGCGAGCGCGGGACGGTGGCCCGGCGGTGCGTTTTTCGGGGTTATCGCGGGAAATGTTAATCCTCGCTACGCTGTTGCTGTTTTGCGCAGTGCTACTGATCGTGCTGGTGGGAACGCTTTATCCGATGATTTACGGCCTGCTGGGCTGGGGACGCCTCTCCGTTGGCGCGCCGTATTTTAACCGCGCGACGTTACCGTTTGGTCTGTTGATGCTGGTGGTGATTGTGCTGGCGACGTTTGTCTCTGGCAAACGCGCGCAGCTTCCGGCGCTGGTAGCTCATGCGGGCGTGCTGTTATTTGCCGCCGGGATCGTGGTCTCCAGCGTCAGCCGTCAGGAGATCAGCCTGAATTTACAGCCGGGTCAGCAGGTGACGCTGGCAGGATACACCTTCCGTTTTGAGCGCCTCGATCTACAAGCCAAAGGTAATTACACCAGCGAAAAAGCGATAGTGGCGTTATTTGACCATCAGCAACGCATTGGTGAACTGACACCGGAGCGGCGTTTTTACGAAGCACGTCGTCAGCAAATGATGGAGCCGTCAATTCGCTGGAACGGCATCCATGACTGGTATGCGGTCATGGGTGAAAAAACCGGAGCGGATCGTTACGCTTTTCGTTTGTATGTACAAAGCGGTGTGCGCTGGATCTGGGGGGGAGGATTGTTGATGATTGCGGGCGCATTGTTAAGCGGATGGCGGGGGAGGAAGCGCGATGAATAAAGGACTTCTCACTTTGCTGCTGCTGTTCGCCTGTTTTGCGCGCGCTCAGGTCGTAGACACCTGGCAATTCGCCAGTCCGCAACAACAGGAACAGGCGTTAAGTATTGCCAGTCAGTTACGCTGTCCGCAGTGCCAAAATCAGAACTTACTGGAATCCAACGCGCCGGTGGCGGTCAGTATGCGTCATCAGGTTTACAGCATGGTGGCGGAGGGGAAGAACGAAGTCGAAATCATTGGCTGGATGACCGAACGCTACGGAGATTTTGTTCGCTATAACCCACCGTTAACGGGTCAGACGCTGGTGTTGTGGGCGCTGCCTGTGGTGTTGTTACTGCTGATGGCACTGATCCTCTGGCGAGTGAGGGCGAAGCGATGAAACAGCCCAAAATACCGGTGAAAATGCTGACAATACTCACGATTTTGATGCTATTTCTCTGTGTCGGCAGTTATCTGTTAAGCCCAAAATGGCAGGCGGTACGTGCGGAGTATCAGCGTCAGCGCGATCCGCTACATCAGTTTGCCAGCCAGCAAACCCCGGAAGCGCAGCTTCAGGTATTGCAGGATAAAATCCGCGCTAATCCACAAAACAGCGAACAATGGGCGTTACTGGGCGAGTATTACCTGTGGCAAAACGATTACAGTAATTCGCTGCTGGCATACCGTCAGGCGTTGCAACTACGTGGTGAGAACGCTGAACTGTATGCGGCGCTGGCGACGGTGCTTTATTACCAGGCCAGCCAGCATATGACCGCCCAGACTCGCGCAATGATCGACAAAGCCCTCGCGCTGGACGAAAACGAAATTACCGCCCTGATGCTGCTGGCTTCCGATGCTTTTATGCAGGCGAATTACGCGCAGGCCATCGAACTATGGCAAAAAGTGATGGATCTCAATTCACCCAGGGTCAACCGGACACAGTTGGTCGAGTCGATTAATATGGCGAAACTGTTGCAGCGGAGATCGGATTAATCATCTGGTGATGAAGATTATGTCATTGAGCTGCATAAAAAATAATCGAATGAATACATGTAAAAAATAATCACCATTAACGATTATTGCAGATTAAACAAATAAAAATCTTTCTATAACAAATGGTTATTCATATAACCTGTCATAAACTCGCGTTATTATGCATTAATGCAGCGAAAAGCTCTGTTGTTAAAGGGTTGCGCAACATACCGCGCAAATGATACTGATCATAAGCGTTAAAAAAATCTACAAACCAACGCAACACAATTCATGCCCTGGCAGTATGTCACGTTCTCGCGTTTCTGAACGGGGAACGGTGCTCCATTGAGGAAGTCATTCATATGAAAAATATAAAATTCAGCCTGGCCTGGCAGATTCTGTTTGCTATGGTGCTGGGCATTCTCCTGGGAAGCTACCTGCACTACCATAGCGACAGTCGCGAATGGCTGGTCGTCAATTTGCTCTCTCCGGCGGGTGATATCTTCATCCACCTGATCAAAATGATTGTTGTGCCGATTGTGATCTCCACGCTGGTGGTAGGTATCGCGGGTGTTGGTGATGCCAAACAGCTTGGGCGTATTGGCGCGAAAACCATTATCTACTTTGAAGTGATCACCACCGTCGCCATCATTCTGGGGATCACTCTGGCAAACGTCTTCCAGCCCGGTGCCGGGGTGGATATGTCGCAGCTGGCGACCGTCGATATCTCGAAATATCAGAGCACTACGGAAGCGGTACAAAGCAGTTCCCACGGCATTATGGGCACGATTTTGTCGCTGGTGCCGACGAACATTGTGGCGTCGATGGCGAAAGGCGAAATGCTGCCGATCATCTTCTTCTCGGTGCTGTTTGGTCTGGGGCTTTCCTCCCTGCCCGCGACGCATCGTGAACCGCTGGTGACCGTGTTCCGCTCCATCTCTGAAACCATGTTTAAAGTGACTCACATGGTGATGCGTTATGCACCGGTGGGTGTGTTTGCGCTGATTGCGGTGACGGTGGCTAACTTTGGTTTCTCTTCTCTGTGGCCACTGGCGAAACTGGTGCTGCTGGTGCATTTCGCCATTCTGTTCTTCGCGCTGGTAGTGCTGGGAATTGTGGCGCGCCTGTGCGGGTTAAGCGTCTGGATCCTGATTCGTATTCTGAAAGATGAGCTGATTCTGGCGTACTCCACTGCCAGCTCTGAAAGCGTACTGCCGCGAATTATTGAGAAGATGGAAGCCTACGGAGCACCGGCGTCGATCACCAGCTTCGTGGTGCCGACCGGTTACTCCTTTAACCTCGATGGTTCGACGCTGTATCAAAGTATTGCCGCTATCTTTATCGCGCAGTTGTATGGAATTGACCTGTCTATCTGGCAGGAAATCATTCTGGTGCTGACGCTGATGGTGACCTCGAAAGGGATTGCTGGCGTGCCTGGCGTGTCGTTTGTGGTGCTGCTGGCAACGCTGGGTAGTGTCGGTATTCCGCTGGAAGGTCTGGCGTTTATTGCCGGTGTTGACCGTATCCTCGACATGGCGCGTACCGCGCTGAACGTGGTGGGTAATGCGCTGGCTGTGCTGGTGATTGCCAAGTGGGAACACAAATTTGACCGCAAAAAGGCGATGGCTTATGAGCGTGAAGTGCTGGGCAAATTTGATAAAACTGCGGATCAATAATTGAAGATTGCCGGGGATATCCCCCGGCAATGTGTGGATGCCTGATGCGACGCTTGCCGCGTCTTATCAGGCCTATCTTAACCGTTGGTTAATTTTTCAAACTCTTCACACCCGGTATCAAACCCTTCCATACAGCTCAGGTTCAACCAGTGCAGCGCCTTTTGTTTGTTCTTCTCGATAAAACCCTCTTCACCGTTTAAGAACATCATCCCCGCCCAGTACTCGGAATAACCGGTACGGGAAATCGCGGAGCTGCGTTTGAAATACCAGGTTGCTTTGTCGTCGTCAGCCGTGATGCCTACGCCGTTGGCGTAAATCAAGCCAAGCAGCATCTGGGCATCAACGGCGGTATCATTCTCTAAATCTTCCGAGGCGTTTTCTAACAGAGAAATCGCCTTCGGATAATCTGGTTTACCCGCCTGGCTATTAACCAGAATATGCGCCAGCGTCACTTCACCTTCTTTACTGCCCGCCTGTGCTGCTTTCTCGGCGAGCACTTTTGCTTGTGGATAGTCCAGACTGACCGGATTGGTGATTTTGATCTGCGCTAACAGCGCGCAGGCATCGGCATCACCGCTGTCAGCGGCTTTCTGTGCCCAATATTCGGCTTTGCTCAAATCGCCGGAGCTAAACCAGCTGTCGGCAAGAAAATATTGTGCGCGTCGATCCCCGGCCTCTGCTGCCTTTAAATACTGGCTGCCAGGCTCGGAGTCGTTCGCGTGGGCAAAGAATGTCAAAAACAACATCAATGCGATAATTTTTTTCATTTTGATAATACGATTGGGTAGGGAGTAACCAGTATAAAGAGTTCGAATGGATAAAAAAACAGCCTCCGAAAGGAGGCTGTAAGAGGGACTGATTTACGCCAGCGCCGCTTCGCGCAGGCGAGTTTTCAACTTGTTGTACTCGTCAATCACGTACTGCTCGGCGGCGCGCTGATCGGCGATCGGCTCGACGCGCACGGCGCAGTATTTGTACTCCGGCGTTTTCGTAATCGGGCTTAAGTTCTCGGTAACCAGCTCGTTACAGGCACCAATCCACCACTGGTAAGTCATGTAAATCGCCCCTTTGTTCGGACGATCGCTGACCTGCGCACGGGTGATAATTTTGCCTTTACGCGAGTGCACCCAAACCAATGCCTCGTCTTCAATACCCAGACGTTTGGCGTCTTCGGTATTAATTTGCGCGTAGCCAGGTTCATCAGCCAGCGCCGCCAGCGCCGCACAGTTACCAGTCATCGAACGACAAGAGTAGTGACCGACTTCACGCACCGTTGACAGCACCATCGGGTACTCATCGGTGAGCTTGTCGATTGGCGCTACCCAGTCGCAGGTGAAGAACTGCGCCAGACCGTTCGGGGTATCAAACTTCTCTTTAAACAGATAAGAAGTCCCCTGATCGGCATCTGAAGTATCGCGGCAAGGCCACTGAATGAAGCCCAGTTCGCCCATTTTCTCGTAAGTCGCACCGTAGAAATCCGGGCACAGATGACGCAACTCATCCCAGATCTCCTGGGTGTTGTTGTAGTGCATCGGATAACCCATACGGGTGGCGATTTCACTGATGATTTGCCAGTCCGTTTTCAGATCCCACTTCGGTTCAACCGCCTTGAAGAAACGCTGGAAGCCACGGTCAGCCGCAGTGTAGACACCTTCATGCTCGCCCCACGAGGTTGACGGTAAAATAACATCCGCCGCCGACGCGGTTTTGGTCATAAAGATATCCTGGACGATGACCAGTTCCAGATCTTCAAAGGCTTTACGTACTGCCGACAGTTCCGCGTCCGTTTGTAGCGGATCTTCGCCCATAATGTACGCCGCACGGACTTCGCCATGCGCCGCACGGTGCGGCAGTTCGCTGATGCGATAACCGGTATGGGCCGGCAGGCTTTCCACGCCCCAGGCTTTGGCGAATTTCTCGCGGTTAGCCGGATCTTTCACGTACTGATAGCCCGGATACGTATCCGGCAGCGCGCCCATATCGCAGGCACCCTGCACGTTGTTCTGACCACGAACCGGGTTAACGCCCGCATGTGGCTTACCGAGGTTACCGGTCAGCATCGCGAGGCTGGTCAGAGAACGCACGGTTTCCACGCCCTGATAGAACTGGGTAACACCCATGCCCCACAGAATGGATGCGCTTTCGGCCTGGGCATACATCCGCGCCGCCTGACGAATCTCACTGGCGCTGACGCCGGTGATATCTTCAACCGACTCCGGCGTGTAGCCTTCAACGATTTTACGATACTCTTCAAAGCCTTCTGTGCGAGAAGCGACGAACGCTTTGTCGTACAGATTTTCTTCAATAATGACATGGCCCATCGCATTCAACAGCGCGATGTTCGAGCCGTTTTTCAGGGCGATGTGCATGTCAGCAATGCGCGCGGTTTCAATTTTGCGCGGATCGCAGACGATAATTTTCGCCCCGTTACGTTTAGCGTTAATTACGTGATTCGCCACGATTGGGTGGGAATCTGCCGGGTTGTACCCGAAAACGAACACTAAATCGGTATTATCAATTTCGTTAATGGCATTGCTCATTGCGCCGTTACCGACCGATTGGTGCAGACCTGCAACCGATGGGCCGTGTCAGACGCGAGCGCAGCAGTCAACGTTATTAGTACCAATAACGGCGCGCGCAAATTTTTGCATTACATAGTTGGTTTCGTTACCCGTACCACGCGAGGAGCCGGTCGTCTGGATGGCATCCGGACCGTACTTCTCTTTGATGGCGCTCAGGCGCTCGGCAACGTAATTCAGTGCCTCATCCCAGGAAACAGGTTCGAGTTTGCCGCCACGCTGGCGACGGATCATGGGGGTTTTCAGGCGCGGGGTCAGGATCTGGGTATCGTTAATGAAATCCCAGCCATAATAACCCTTCAGACACAGAGTACCCTGGTTGGTTTTCCCCTGCGCTGCCTCCGCCCGGACGATTTTGCCGTTATCGACGACCAGGTTGATTTTGCAACCTGATGCGCAATATGGGCAAACCGTGACGACTTTTTTCATCGGTCTCGCTCCAGTTAATCAAATCACGCATACGCGCTCTCGACTACAGTATGCATCTTTTATGCCACATTTTATTTGGGGACATTCCTTGATATTACGGGCACTATTTATTCAAAACTCTGACGAAAAACAGGCTGTCGTCAGTTTTGACGTGACGAAACGAAATACCGCGTGACAGCCATCACGCGGCAGACATTTTATTTTTTCTCGATGCCGGGAGCCGCCTGATATCCGCCGCCCAGCGATTTCATCAACTGAATGCTTTGGATCACGCGGCGGCTATCCAGCATCAGTAATGACATCTCTTCGGCAAGCACCGGCAATTCGGCTTCGGTTGCCTGTAAGCGGCTGGTTAAACCGCGCTTGTAGGCGGCGTCGGCGGCGCGCTGGGTGAAGCGGGTCGCTTCTACGCGTTCTGCCTGCATCTTCCGCTCGTCATTCAGCGTTTGCAGACGCGTGCCATTGACTGCAACGTCGCGCACTGCGTTCAGCACGGACTGGTTGTAACGTTCAATCATCATGTTGCTGGCGGCACGAGTGCCTTCGAGATTGGCATTCAACCGTCCACCGTCAAACAGCGGCAATTTCAGGCCTGGAATGAAGTTGAACTGGCGACTGCTTTTTTTGAATAAGGTATCCAGGTGGATGGCATCAAGGCCGAAAAACGCTTTGATATCAAAGCTTGGGTAGAACAGCGCCCGCGCGGAATCCACCTGATTTAATGACGCCTGAACATACCAGCGCATGGCTTGCAGATTCGGACGTCTGGCGAGCAACTCATAAGAGAGTGTCGCCGGAATGCCGGTCTGTACCTGTGGTAACGCCACTGGTTTGATCTCCGGCATATCGCTGGCGCCCGCGCCAGTCAATGCGCGCAGAGATTCTCGTGTTTCAGTGATTTGCCCTTTGACGGCAGCAATTTGTTTATCGACCGCCAGAATCTGCGCCCGCGCGCCGTGGAACGGTACTTGCGCTTCCAGGCCGTGCGCCACTTTGCTCTGATGCGCTTTCACCGCGTAATCAATCACGCTGCGGGTTTGCTCTAACAGATCGAGCATCTGGTAGCTGGCCTGCATACTGTAATAAAGCTGCGCTACGCCTGTAGTGAGCGACAGTTCCACTGCCGCAGTTTCTGCCAGCGCGGCGTTATGCGCGCCAATGGCGGCGGCAACCGCTGAGCGATGTACGCCCCATAAATCGAGATCCAGTCCAGCAAATAAACCTACGGTGGCTTCGGTGTAGTACGGACCATCCATTCCCAGTGCGGGCGCATCCATCGCATAAGGGCTTAAAAAGCCGTTGGCAGAGACGCGCTGGCGGTTGAGCATCCCTAACGCCGCCACCTGCAATTGTGAACCAGCATCTAACAAATCTGCCTGCGACTGCGCTTTTTCTTCCCGCAATTTCGCTTCGGCGAGGGTGTGAGAACCGCTTAACGTCCGTTGGATCAGCGCATCCAGTTGTGGATCATTAAACTGTCTCCACCACTGCGCTTGCGGCCAGCCGGAACTGGCAAGATGAATATCATCGGCAAGTTTGATCTGCTCTGGTTTAAGCTGTTGATGAGGGGCTGAATCCTTACGCACTAACGCACAGCCGGAAATCAGCGTCGTGCTGCCGAGAATGCTGCACAACAACAAGCGTGAAAGTTGACGATTGATCATTGAGTGGCTCCTTGTACCTGTTCCGTGGCGGGCGTTAATGCCGGGGCTGTCCAGTCTGGCAAGCGGGCGATGAGCTGACAGACGTGTTGCTCCTGTTTTAATAAGGTGGGCAGGATGGCCTGCGAGGCGGGTATCTCTTCAAGCGTTATTTGAGGAGAACGGCTGAGCGCGGTTGCCAGACCGGCAGCGTATTTCTCCAGTGCGTCGGCAAAGTGGCTGGCTCTGTCCGGCTGGAGCGCGTGATCCAGCGCCTGAGCCGAGTTCCAGGTGGCATCCCAGGCGTGAAGAATGTCGCGTCCCTGACGAATAACTGTTTGCGAGCGTTCAATCAGTAAGGCGCGTTCATCGCCGTCCAGTTGACGTTCAAGCGCCACGCGTTGGCACATTTCTTCACAGGCATTAAACGCCGCATGTAGACCTATACGAATTTGCAGATAAGTGCGCAGAGCCGTGACTTCCTGCTGGCGCGGAATACGCATCAGTTTGCTTAACATACCCAGCGCGCCAGCCAGTTTTTGCGGCAGTGCGTGCGCTTCGCTTTCAGGCCAGACAAAGGTGTAAATCACCGCCGATACCGCCGTACCGATAAGAATGCCGATGGCACGATCGCGTATTTCCACCAGGTCGTAAACCGGACCAAAGACGTTTTCGAGCGTGGCGAGAGCAAAGGTCACCACCATCTGCGTGCCGATATAAGAAGAACGCTCAGAGCTGGTGGCGAACCACGCGCCCACCAGGAAAATCGGTGCCAGTACGAGCAGCAATTCGACAATGTTGTCCAGCCATGGCATGACCAGTAGCGTAAACAGCAACGCCAGAATTGCACCACAAAAAGCTCCGCCAAAACGTAGCGCCATCTTCTGGTACGAAGAACCGATATTGGGGTTAGCGACGATCACGCAGGTCAGCATACAGGTGTGAATGCCTTCCCAGTCCACGCCGCTGTAGAAGGTGTAACAGATCAAACAGGCCAGCAGCGTTTTTACCGCGTAACGCATATAGTCCGGATTAGTAAAGGCATCGGCGACCATTGACGGCGGTTTGGCGGCGGGCGTTGGCGGCGTGTGCGGGTCCATCTGACCAAGCTGTAACAGTGTCTGGCAAATATTCTCCAGGTTACATTCCCGTGCCGCCATCGCTTCATCTTCACTAAGCCGCCAGTCGCTTTGCCAGCACTGCCCTTTGGCAATAGCATGTTGCAGCTTGTTGATTTCAATGGCTAATTTTTGCCGAAACTCAATGATCGCCTGCGAATCAGCAAAAGAGGTGGGATCGTAGCGATTCAGCGTCGAGTAAATGTAGGTTACCGTTGCCACGCAGCTTTGCCACCATGCATTATGGGTTCGCCAGTCGGCGTCGTCCGCGAGGCAAAAGACATTCAGTTTTTGCAGCGCCAGCGCCTCTCTTTCAATCCGCGTTTCGGGTAGCGGCGCAAGGCTTTCTGTCAGGTGACGTACCGCGTCATCAAGCCGATCATTAAGCGCCTGATGCATCTGCGTAATAGCGCGGCTGGGAAACCACAGCACGCCGATTAACGTCATCAGCAAGGTTGGATAGAGGCCGACAACGATACACCACAGCGTTAAGCGCACGACCACTTCCGGGTAGTCGAGCATGGCGGGGAAGGTTTGCCCGTAAATGGCGACAATGGCGACGGCGAAAAAGACCAGTCCCAGCCGATGGGTGCGCATCAAAAACATGCAGCCCATCAGGACAGGACCTGCGATGATCAATCTGATCAACGGTTCGCCGTATGACCATTTGTAGATCAAAAACAGGCTGCCGATCTCCAGCACCGTGGCAACCACAAACAAGATCGCCACAAATTTGGTGTAAAACGCGTTCGACTGAATACCGTAAAACAGCACCGCTAGTGATAACGCCACGAAGGGGATCTCGAAGGTCATTGAGATCAGAATCACCAGCAGGCAGCCTACCCAGAGCTGCACGGTCTGCGGCACACGACCAGGTCGCCGCTCGCTTAACTCTTCATGAAAGAACGCCAGCAGCCTGACCACCGGTAATGGCAGGGAGTTGAGCGCGCTCATTATTGCGGCTCAAGATTAGCGACTGCCGACGCGCCAATACGGAACATTTCCGGGTCAGGTTTATCGACCATGATTTTGACCGGAAAACGCTGGGCAACGCGAACCCAGTTAATAGAGCGAGACACTTTCGGCAGGCCGCCCAGCACCAGACCGCCGTCATCCGGCAGCACGCCGTAGCCAATGGAATCCACTTTACCCTCGAAGGTTTTGCCGCTGTCGCTCATCAGGCGAATCGTCGCAGGCGTACCGGCATGAATATTTTTCAGATCGGTTTCGCGGAAGTTGGCGATAACGTACCAGTGACGAGTGTCGATTAGCGTGAAAATAGGGCGCATGGCAGAAGCAAATTGCCCAACCGAGGTTTTGAGGGAAATGACCCGACCATCAAACGGCGCGCGGACGGTTGCCATTTCCAGATGCAGTTTGGTTAGCGCGATATCCGCTTCCACCGCCGCACGTTGGGCGACCAGCGCATCGACGCCGCTGACGCCGCTGGCGGCTGACTGCGCCTGCAACAATACGGCATTAAGATCGGCCTCGGCAGCGCGCTGTGCGGTTCTCGCACGGTCAACGTCTTCAGCAGAAACAAAACCTTCCTTCAGCAGCGGCTCGGTGCGGCGTAATGTATCTGTGGCCTGTTTCGCGGCGGCACGGGCTTTTTCTACCGTGGCATTAACCGAGTCGGCACCAAACTGTTGCGCGTCAACGCTACGCTGGGTGAGCATAATTTGCTTATCCAGCGCCGCGAGGGAGGCTTCGGCTTTCGCCAGATTGGCTTCGTACGGGCGCGGGTCGATGCGGAACAGTAAATCGCCCTGTTTCACCGCCTGGTTGTCGGTGACCGCCAGTTCTACAATGCGACCGCTGACTTCCGGCACCAGATCAATGGTATCTGCTGACGCGTAAGCGTCATTAGTTGATGGCGCACTGTCTACGCGCCAGATAACGAAAACGAGGGCAACAAGCGCCAGCGCAACGACCAGCAGGGCAGGGATCTTACTGCGAGGAGCTTTTTTCGGCGTACTTTCCATGAGCGCATCTCAAATAGATTAGAAAAATGCCAGCCAGAACAGCATGGCGTAGAGAGCAAAAAGGGCGGTATAAATAATTCCGACAAATGCCAGATTGATATTTGCCCTCTGAATAATTCGCCTCGTGATGAGTGTCACAATAAGGCTGGCAATAGCGCAGAAAAACCAGCTGGGATAATAAGCGCCAATCACCGGGATCGCCGGAGATAATGAGCATCCCGAAACCATGATGACGGGAATTATCCAGGCTGCTTTTTTGAATTGCATCACCATGCGAGAGAGAACTGTTGGCATAATAAATACATCCTGTCTGCTGCGAACAATATCTGTAGTGAATATCAATATCCATTGAAGGCGTCAGTATGGCTATTTTCTTGATGAATAAAAATAGCTTTATTCAGCCACCGCATTCATAACTTATATATATTGTGTATTAATTTTCTGTATGTATTTTTAATATAAATACTTTCGGGGGCTTGAATGCCCCCGAAAATGAGTGGAATTAATTCGGGGTTACAATATTCACCCACAAATCGAAATTATCCAGACAAGCAATAATTTCTTCCAGTTTCGCACCATTGCCAATAATTTTGGCTTTCTTCGCTTTTACCAGATCCGCCATTTTTGCCTGTCCGGTCAGCACGGCGTGCAGATCTTCACGGCTAATGTAGAAGGACGCATTGGCTTGCGGTTGCAGCGTTTTACGGTAGTTAAGCACGCTATCGTTCAGGGTCAGGTTGAGGTTATCGCCGTTACTCATATTGAAGTTCAGGCTGATGTTCTTCCCGGCGGCTTTTTCGCTATCGAGGCGAACAGCCATAAAGTCGAACAGCATTTCGACCGACATCCCGCGAATGGTATCCGGGGAACCGGTGGTGCCGTGGCTGAACTTATGTACCCCTTCGCGCAGCTCTTTCGCGCCAGTCAGGTAGAAACCGCGCCAGGTGGCGGATTCCGCCTGATAACCAAGCTGTTCAAAGTTATTGGCTTGCAGATTCTTCGCCACCTGGTCGCCCGGATTGGCGGCAATCACCTGTTTCAGTAACTCTGCCGACCAGCGATAATCTCCCTGCTTGTTTGCTTCTTGCGCCAGGCTGATGACGCGTGCGGAACCGCCCAACGCCTGTACATAACGTTTACCCATCTCCACCTGACCATACGGATGCAGGTTTGCCGGGTTACCGTCGTAATAGCCGAGGTAGAAGTTATATACCGCACGGGCGTTGTGGCTGACAGAACCGTAATAGCCACGGCTGGCCCAGTTATTGGCAAGCGCAGGTGGCAGCTTAATCATGTCGCCGATTTCATTCATGGTGTAGCCCTGGTTTGCCAGGTGCAGGGTCTGGTCGTGAATGTACTTGATAGTATCGCGATATTTACCAATATAATCATTGATATGCTTATTGCCCCATACCGGCCAGGTGTGCGGCATAAACAGGACTTCCGCTTCGTTACCCCACATATCCAGCGTTTCGTTCAGGTACTCGGTCCATTTGCTGGTATCGCGGGTTTTCGCGCCGCGCAGAGTGTAGAAGTTGTGCAGGGTATGAGTGGCGTTCTCGGCGGTACACAGGGCTTTCAGTGCCGGAATATAGAAGTGCATTTCCGCTGGCGCTTCGCTGCCAGGGGTCATCAGGAAGTCAAACTCCAGACCGTCGATAATCATCTTCTCGCCAGTTCTGACGATTGTTTTGGTTGGCGCAATAATGCTTGGGTCACCGGTTGCCAGCGTCACGCCAAGGCCATTACCCACGTTGCCTTGCGCGTTGTGCGGCAGTAACAGACCGTAAGAGTAGAGCGCACGGCGGCTCATGATGTTACCCGCCAGCACGTTTTCACTGATGGCTTCGTCCATAAATCCAGCAGGGGCAATCACCTGCACTTTGCCCGATTTAACATCGGCTTCAGAGATAATACCTTTCACGCCACCATAGTGGTCAGTGTGGCTGTGGGTGTAGATAACCGCAACAATCGGTTTTTGCGGACGATGCTGGAAGTAAAGGTCAAGGGCGGCTTTTGCGGCAGGCGGCGTTACCAGCGGGTCGATAACAATAATGCCTTTCTCGCCTTCCACGAACGTAATGTTGGAGATGTCCTGGCCGCGCACCTGATACATTTTATCGGTGACTTTGAACAGGCCAGAAATACCGTTGATCTGTGACTGACGCCACAGGCTGGGGTTTACCGTTTCCGGCGCAGCGGCATTAATATCAAATTTGTAATCGTCCGCGCGGTAGTAAACTTTGCCGTTCGCATCACGCAGAATACCTTCATCGAGCAGCGGGGCGATAAATCCGCGCTGGGCGTCGTCAAAATCCTGACGATCGCTAAACGGTAATGATTTGGCGTAATTCTGATTTACCTGTTGCGTATATTGGGAGGTGGCTTTCGCTTCCTCTTTCGCGTAAGCGGTATTTACCATCATGCCGCTGGCGGCGGTTAACGCAATAACAATCCTGCTCAAACGGAATAACCGAGAGTTATTCATATAAATCTCCATTTATCATTTGTGTCGTAAATATGTAATCCATGCAAAATACGTCATTTAAAGCTGGCGATATCATAATTGGGAAATTGCGACTTTAATAAGTGGAAGTGTGAGCGGAACGAGCCATTTTATTAGGCATTTGTGCTGAAGGTGAAAAAGTACGGCATATCTATTAACAATATCAATAATGTGACATGAATTATATTTTTATTATATATATTGCTTTCCTCTTTCACTTCGCCAGGAAGTACGCACAATGATTAATCAGGTGAATAATGCGGAGTGTAACCATGAAACCCGTGGTGCTGGTGGTGGATGATGACGCGGCTATCTGTGCACTGTTGCAGGACGTGTTAAGCGAACATGTCTTTACGGTTTCAGTCTGCCATACCGGACAGGCGGCAATATCGTGTATTGAAGGCGATCCTGATATTGCACTGGTGGTGCTGGATATGATGTTGCCTGATACCAACGGCCTGATGGTATTACAACAACTACAGAAAATGCGTCCTGCATTGCCGGTGGTGATGCTGACCGGTCTGGGCAGTGAGTCTGATGTGGTGGTCGGGCTGGAAATGGGCGCGGATGATTACATCTGCAAGCCATTTACCCCACGGGTAGTGGTCGCGCGACTAAAAGCGGTGTTACGGCGCGTTGGCGTGCTGGCGGTCAATGAGGAGAAAAATGCCGGGCTGTCATTTAATGGCTGGTATCTCGATACCACACGCTGCCAGCTACACAATCCGCGACAGCAACTTGTTGAGCTGACTCAGGGCGAATATTGCTTGTTGCTGGCTCTGGCACAAAACGCCCGTCGGGTATTGAGCCGTGAGCAGTTGCTGGAGTTTACCCATAGTGACAGCATAGAGGTGTTTGATCGCACCATCGACGTATTAATCATGCGACTACGACGCAAAATCGAACTGAACCCGCATCAGCCAATGTTGATTAAAACTCTGCGCGGTCTGGGTTACGTCTTCGCTGCCGACGTGCATTAATCCGACATTTCTGTTTGCAGCTCTTCCAGTGTTTTTGCCCCGTCGATGGCGTTGGCGCATAACAGGCTCGCGCGTGCGCAGGCATGTGCCAGTTTGATGCTCTCGGTAAGCGTCCAGCGTTCGTGGCAGCCATACAAAAATCCGGCACAAAACGCATCACCCGCGCCGACGCTACCGATAATCTCGCGCGGTTCTAATTTCCGTGAGGGTATCCACATGCCGCCCTGTTCCGGCGTCTCTCCCCATGCGCCTTCCGCGCAGTGAATCACCACGCGCTGGCGCACGCCCGCATCTAACAGTTCGCGCGCGGCGGCGGCAATATGCGCGATATGTGGCTCGCCGTTAGGCAAACGAATCTCCAGCCCGCTAAATTCCCCAGCCTCCAGTTCGTTAATCACCAGATAATCCAGATGACGCAACGCGGGCAATACCAGCGGCTGATAGCGCGGATCGCCCTTGCGGGAAACCAGATCGAGACAGGTTTCATAGCCAGCGTCATGCATCTGCGCCAGCAGGCGGGCGCTTCGAGTGCCATAAACATCGTCTGGCATATCCAGGCTTTCGAGCAACAGCAGATAACCGAGATGGAAGATTTTCATGCTGCTATCAAGCTGGTCGAACGCCGGAAGATCCAGCAGCCGGTTAGCGCCCGGTGAATGGAAAAATGTGCGCTGTCCGCTGGGATCGGTCATCACCTGCGACATCGACGTCGGCGCAAAAGTGGTGCGCTGCACATGCTGGCGGTTGACGTGATATTGCTCCAGCATCGCCATAATGTAATCGCCATCGCTGTCCTGACCGATTAGCCCGACCGCCTGCAAAGGCAGCCCGGCGCGCATTTTCGCCAGCGTCAGCAGGACGTTAAGCGGTGCGCCACCGGTAGAGCGTTCGCTGTGGGTGATCTCCGCCAGCCAGCCGCGCTCCGGCCACTGGATAATCTGGTGGACGTGATCAACCAGCATATTTCCTGCTGCGATAATACCTTTACGTTCCATCATGCCAGCTCCTGGATTAGCTAATGCGCTACCGCCGGGCAGCGTCGCCGCCCGGCTTCGGACTTATTTCACCGTCCAGCCTTTGTAATTGCCGACGTTGTCTTTGTCGATCATCGTCACCGGGATCAGCACCGGCTCTTTCGGCGCGGGTTTGCCCTGCAAAATGTCATAACCGATCTCGACGGCTTTCGCCGCCATCACCTGTGGGTCTTGTGCGGGAGTCGCGACAAACAATGAGTTCTCACGCTTCAGCGCCTCTTCGGCGTCCGGGCTACCATCCACGCCAACAATAAAGAACTCGTTACGTTGTGCCTGTTTTGCTGCCAGATCGGCGCCGATCGCGGTGGGATCGTTAATCGCAAACACGCCGTCGATCTTCGGATTCGCCGCCAGCAGCCCGGTCATCACCTCCAGTCCGCCTTCACGACTGCCTTTGGCGTTCTGGTTGTCAGAGAGCACCTTGATGTCAGGATGGCGTTTAAATTCGGTCTGGCAGCCTTCGACGCGGTTCTGCACGGCGGACACCGGCGGGCCGTTGATGATCACCACGTTGCCTTTGCCTTTCAGGCGATCGGTGATGTATTTACAGGCCATTTCGCCCGCCTGGGTGTTATCGGAAGTAATGGTGGCGTCGGCACCTTCTGCCGCTACGTCAACCGCCACCACCACGATCCCGGCGTCTTTCGCCCGTTTCACCGCCGGGCCGATCCCTTTTGAATCGGCAGCGTTAAGGATGATCATATCGACGTTAGCGGCGATAAAGTTGTCAATTTGCGACACCTGCTGGCCTAGATCGTAGCCGCTGGAAACCAGCGTCACTTTGACGTTATCGCCTGCCAGTTTACGCGCTTCCAGCTCCGCGCCTTTGGTTATCTGTACGAAGAACGGGTTCGCCAGGTCGCCTACCGTTACGCCTATCGATTTCAGTTCTTTCGCCTGGGCGAACGGTGCCGCAGCCAGCAGCGCGCCTGCACAGAGCGCGGTCACTAAGGGCTTCAATCTCATACTGTATTCCTCATGTGTAGGGTATTGTTGTTATGCGCTTTGATGATGTCGGGTACGGTATTTGTCGATCAGCACCGCAATGATGATCACCGCCCCTTTGATCACCAACTGCCAGAAGTAAGAGACGCCCATTAAGGTCATGCCGTTGTTGAGCGTGGCGATAATCAGCGCGCCGACCAGCGTGCCGGTGATGGTGCCGATCCCGCCAACAAAACTGGTGCCGCCGAGGATCACCGCCGCAATGGCGTCCAGTTCGTAACCCATGCCTAAGTTGCCGTTGGCGCTGTATAGCCGCGAGGCGCTCATAATCCCGCCCAGCCCTGAAAGCAGGCCGCTCATGCCATAAACAAACAGCAGCACCAGCCAGACCTTAATGCCGGTAAGACGCGCCGCCTGCATATTGCCGCCGACGGCGTAGATATGAACGCCAAGTGTGGTGCGGCGCAGAATAAACCAGCACACCACGATCACCGCCAGCGCAATCACCACCAGCCACGGGACCGGCCCGAGATAGTTATTACCTATCCACTCGAAATTAATGTTGGAGTTGATGACCGTGGTGCCGTCTGCCAGCAGATACGCCGCCCCGCGTAGCGCCGTATAGGTGCCGAGCGTGACGATAAATGGCGGCAATCCGGCAAAGGCCACCAGTGCGCCGTTGAACAACCCCAGCAGCAGGCCGAGCATCAGCGCCGCTGGAATCGACAGCATGGCGAACTCCGGGCTAAGGGAGACGACCATCGCCGCCACCGCCGTGGTGCCGAGAATTGAACCTACAGAAAGATCGATCCCGCCGGTCAAAATGATGAAGGTCATTCCTGCCGCCAGCACAATGTTGATCGACGCCTGGCGGGTAATATTCAGCAGGTTACTTTCGGTAAAAAAGTTCGGCGCGATAAAGCCAAAAACCGCCACGATCAGGATCAGAATCGGCAAAATGCCGACCGTTTGCATCAGATCGCTCATTAACATTTTTTTGGCAGAGGTCTTTGCAGATGTCGTCATGAGCGCACCGCCTGGGAATGGGCGTCGTTGACGCCGGTCGCTAAGGTCATAATGTTTTCCTGGGTGATGTTGTTGCCGTTTAACTCACCGGCAATGCTGCCTTCGCGCATTACATAAACGCGATCGCTCATCCCGACTATCTCCGGCAGTTCGCTGGAGATCATCAGGATCGCCACGCCCTTGCGCGCCATCTCGTTCATGATCCGGTAGATCTCGCTTTTTGCGCCGACATCCACGCCGCGCGTGGGTTCATCGAGCAGTAAAATGCGTGGGTCAATCGCCACCCAGCGGGAGATCAACAGTTTTTGCTGATTACCGCCCGAAAGCCCACCTGCTCGCACCTGGGCATGAGGCACGCGGATGTTGAGCAACTTAATGGCGTCATCGGAAATGGTTTGTGCTTTTTTGCGATTGAGCATCCCCCAGCTGGCATCGCGCTCCAGGGTTGCCATGGTGATGTTTTCGGCTGCCGCCATTTCAAGGAACAATCCCTGTTCTTTGCGGTTTTCGGTGAGAAAACCAATGCCAAGATCGATGGCTTCGCGCGGGGAGTGGATCACCACCGGTTCGCCATCGACTTCAATCATTCCGCCTGTCGCTTTCCGCACGCCGAAAATTAACTGCGCCAGTTCGGAACGTCCGGCGCCCACCAGCCCGGCGAGGCCGACAATTTCGCCGGAACGCACCAGCAGGCTACTCGGCTGGACTTTGCCGCCGTCGGTCAGGTGGTGAACGTTCAGGCGGGCTTTGCCGAGCGGGATATCGCGCTCTTTATTGAACAGATCGCTCAGCGGCCTGCCGACCATCATCCGCACCAGTTCCCCGGCGTTGAGATTGTCGCGGGTCAGGCTGCCAACGTATTGCCCGTCACGCAGCACGCTGACGCGATCGGAAAGCTCATACACTTCTGCCATGCGGTGGCTGATGTAGATAATCGCCATCCCTTCATCGCGCAGTCGCATAATCAGTTCAAACAGGCGGTGAGTTTCGCGGGAGGAGAGGGCGGCGGTAGGTTCGTCCATCACCAGAATGCGGCTGTTGCGATGCAACGCGCGGGCGATTTCGACCTGCTGTTGCTCGGCGATGGTCAGCGTCATGACTTTATCGCTGGCGTTAAACTGCGCGCCGAGGCGGTCGATCACTTTTTGCGCCTGCACCAGCATCTCTTTACGCTGCACCAGCCCGCCGTGGGAAAGCTCGCTGCCGAGGAAAATATTTTCTGCCACCGTCAGATTCGGTGCCAGCTGCATCTCCTGATAAATCAGCGTAATACCGGCGCTTAAGGCATCTTTCGGTGTGCGAATGTGAAAGGGCTTGCCGTCTATCAGGATCTCGCCGCTGGTGGCGGTATACGCCCCCGCCAGCACCTTCATCAGCGTGCTTTTTCCGGCGCCGTTTTCCCCCATCAGGGCATGGATCTCGCCAGGGTAAACCGTCAAATCCACCCCTTTGAGCGCGTAAAATTTGCCGAAGGCTTTGGCAATATTGCGCATCTCCAGAACTGGCGTGCTGTTCATGGCGGACTCCTGCGAGGTTGTCGATATCAGCACTCCATCACAGGAAAGTAAATGCAAAATGTCAGAAGCCGTTCATATTTGTCATATTGCGATTTTTCTTTACGGAGCGTGATATGGCGCACCCCGGACGTCACTTTTTTGCCAGCGCGCGCGGGCGGTTGCTGCTTTTAAATTTGCTTGTGGTGGCGGTGACGCTGATGGTCAGCGGCGTGGCGGTAATGGGCTTTCGTCATGCCAGCCAGATGCAGGAGCAGGTGCAGCAGCAAACGGTGGATGATATGACCGGCAGCCTGAATCTGGCGCGCGACACCGCAAACGTGGCGACAGCGGCGGTGCGATTATCACAGGTGGTGGGGGCGCTGGAATATAAAGGTGAAGCCGAGCGATTGCAGGAGACACAGCGGGCATTAAAAAGCTCGCTTGCACAACTGGCGAACGCGCCTTTAGCACAGCAGGACGCCGGGCTGGTGGCGCGAATCATCCAGCGCAGTAATGAACTGCAAACCAGCGTCGGCGGAATGCTGGAGCGGGGGCAAAGGCGGCACCTGGAACGTAACGCGCTGTTAAGTTCGCTATATCAAAACTTAAGTTATCTGCGGCATCTGCAAAAAGTCACTTACGCGGAAGATGATCTTTTGCTTAACGAGATGAACCGGCTGATCGTTGCCGCCATTGCCACTCCAGCACCGCAGGCGATTATTCATCAACTGGTTGAAGTGATGTCTGCGCTGCCGACTCATAGTGATACGCCGTTAGTAAATACGCTACTTACTGATTTCAATGATGAACTACGTAAACTCGCGCCGCTTTCGGCGTCACTGGAGCAAAGCGATCTGGCGATTAGCTGGTATATGTTTCACATCAAAGCTCTGGTGGCGATCCTTAACAGCGATATAAACCATTATGCCGAACAGGTGGCGATGCTTTCCGGTCAGCGGGTAGCACAAAGTTACCAGGATCTGCGCTCCGGCGAGAGGGTGATCATGATTTTTGCCCTGTTAGCGGTGGTGATCACCGCATTTGCAGGTTGGTACATCTATCGCAATCTCGGCTCAAACCTGACGGCGATTTCCCGCGCCATGAGCCGTCTGGCGCACGGTGAAGCAGACGTCAGCTTTCCGGCGTTACAGCGGCGCGATGAGTTAGGTGAACTGGCACGCGCCTTTAACGTCTTCGCCCGTAATACCGCATCGCTTGAGCGGACGTCACGGCTGCTGAAAGAGAAAACCACGCAGATGGAGATTGCTCAAACCGAGCGGCAGGGGCTGGAAGAGGCGCTGTTGCATAGCCAGAAACTAAAAGCGGTCGGGCAACTGACGGGGGGACTGGCGCATGATTTTAATAATCTGTTGGCGGTGATTATTGGCAGCCTGGAGCTGGTGAACACAGACTCGCCCGACGCGCCGCGAATACAGCGAGCGCAGCAAGCCGCCGAACGTGGCGCGCTACTAACCCAGCGACTGTTGGCGTTTTCCCGCAAGCAGTCCTTACATCCACAAGCCATTGAACTGAAAACATTACTGGAAGAGTTAAGCGAATTGATGCGCCACTCCTTACCGGCAACGCTGACGCTGGAGATTGAAGCGCAGTCTCCGGCGTGGCCTGCGTGGATTGACGTCAGCCAACTGGAAAACGCCATCATCAACCTGGTGATGAACGCTCGTGATGCGATGGAAGGGCTGACGGGAACCCTCAAAATCCGCACCTGGAACCAGCGTGTCACCCGTAGCGGTGGGCAGCGTCAGGACATGGTGGCTCTGGAGGTTATCGATCATGGCTGTGGAATGTCGCAGGAGGTGAAAAGCCAGGTATTCGAGCCGTTCTTTACCACCAAACAGACGGGCAGTGGCAGCGGGCTGGGCTTGTCGATGGTCTATGGTTTCGTGCGTCAGTCCGGCGGGAGGGTGGAAATCGAAAGCGCGCCGGGGCAGGGAACGACAGTCAGACTACAGCTTCCCCGTGCGTTGTTGGCGGCGAAAAATGTATCGTCAGCGGTGGTAGAACAGACAGCCGTCAGCAGCGATAAGCTGGTGTTGGTGCTGGAAGATGAAGCTGCAGTACGCCAGACAATCTGCGAACAGTTGCACCTGCTGGGCTATTTGACGCTGGAAGCCAGCAGCGGCGAACAGGCGCTGGATCTGCTGGCGGCATCAGTGGAAATCGATATTTTTATCAGCGACTTAATGCTCCCAGGCGGTATGAGCGGCGCAGAAGTGGTCAATGCAGCACGCAAACGCTACCCACACCTGACGCTGCTGCTCATCAGCGGTCAGGATTTACGCCCCAGCTATAACCCCGCGTTGCCAGAAGTGGCGCTGCTGCGCAAACCTTTTACCCGCGTGCAACTGGCGCAGGCATTGGGGCAAATTGAGGGATGATTTTCAGAATTTATCAAGAGGCCTGGAGCAAACGTGCTGCTATTGTGAGCAATTCTGCTCTGAATGGGATATAAAAGGAATTATGTCAGTACTGACAAGAGGCGATTCACATATGATCGTGATGCCAACCACCTATAGCCCAATGACGGTTGCTCGTTCTTTTCGCGTGGTGGAAGAGATCGAGCTTTCCGGGCGTCTGTTACAGGTGATTTATGACAGCCAGACGCCAAGAGCGGCCATCATTGAAGCGGACATTGAAGTTTTTGCAGGCGTGCCACGTCATCGGGTACTCGCCGCTCTCGACCTGCAGCGTAAAAAAGAGTTCGGCAGCGATATTATTGCCGTTGAACGCTGGTGGGAAGACTCGGATCTGGTACAAGTGGAAGGTATCTGCGTCTCCCCAGGTGAACGCGATAAAGGTCTGGCAACGCGACTGTATGAAGCGTTAATCCTGCAATGCGGAATCACACTCATCAGCGATTTTGATCAGTATGATGGCGGGAAGATGCTCCGGCAGAAGATCGCGCGCGAGTCCGATCAGATTTCGGTGTTTATATTAGACACTGAACAAGAGACATTTTGGCCTTACGATGGCACGAAAGTGATCTACGATGGTGGCTGCATTCCGGAAGAACGTATCTGGAGTATTTCTCCGGATCAAAAATGTCATAGCATTGTGCTGGTGGCGGAAAATAAACGGCGAGCTATCCAGCTAATGGAAGAGTCTGCGCCTTACCGTATTTGAGATTACTCCGCTACTCCGGTTATTCACACTCAACTAACGTTAAGCCAGTCCATCACAGAGACTGTCTTATGAAACCTTACTCCACGCTCTTTCTTTTCACCCTGCTCACGCTGACCACCGTTCCGGCTCAGGCCGATATTATCGACGACACGATTGGTAATATTCAGCAGGCGATTAACGACGCTTATAACCCTGACCGTGGGCGTGACTATGAAGATTCGCGCGACGACGGCTGGCAGCGTCAAGTGAGCGACGATCGTCGCAGACAATATGACGACCGCCGCCGCCAGTTTGAAGATCGCCGCAGGCAGCTGGACGACCGCCAGCGCCAGCTTGATCAGGAGCGTCGGCAGCTGGAAGATGAAGAGCGGAGAATGGAAGATGAGTATGGGCGGTGATGTTGGGTATGGGGCAGGCATCGCCCCTCCCCCTAATTCTCCCCATCAGCTATTAAGGCCCGGCTATTGTGTTGACTGCTGCTTAACGACATTAATCATCCACGGCACTCCAAATTTATCGGTAACTTTGCCGAAGCCATGTGCCCAGAAGGTTTCCTGCCAGTCCATTTCGATTTTTCCGTTGGCGGCAAGGTTGTCAAACCAACGTTTCCCTTCCTCGACCTGTTGCGAATCGAGCACCAACGTAAATCCGGAGTAGTTGGCTTTTCCTGACGGTATGGCATCGCTCATCATGATGTCGCTTCCGGCAATGCGCACGTTAGCATGGGCGATGGCAGTATCGGGAAATTGCATCCCTGAAGGACAACCTTCGGAGCTTTCCTGCGCGGGTTTCGGCATTTCCCCAAAGCTGATTTTATAGAGCAGTTCCGCATCTAACGTGCGTTGGTAATAGGCTATGGCGTCGGCACAGTTACCGGCAAAAGAGATATAGGGGCTTAACGGCATGATGGTGACCTCAGTTAAGAGAAGTCAGTTAAGTGTAGTTTGAATTTTGTACAGATGAAGAGTAGGCCTGATAAGACGCGCAAGCGTCGCATCAGGCATTGGCACCGTTGCCGGATGCGGCGTAAACGCCTTATTCCGGCCTACGGATGGCGCGGGAATTTGTAGGCCTGATAAGACGCGTAAGCGTCGCATCAGGCATTTGGCACCGTTGCCGGATGTATCGCACCCGGCATTCGAAATCAATTCTTTTTCACAAACTCAGATTTCAGTTTCATCGGACCAAAACCGTCGATTTTGCAATCGATGTTATGGTCGCCTTCAACCAGGCGGATGTTTTTCACTTTGGTGCCGATTTTCAGCATCGAAGAGCTACCTTTCACCTTCAGATCTTTAATGATGGTAACGCTGTCGCCGTCAGCCAGCAGGTTGCCGTTAGCATCTTTAACGATCAGCTCGTCGCTTTCCTGCGCAGGTTCAGCGTCGTTCCATTCGTAGGCGCATTCCGGGCAGATGTACATGCCGTTATCTTCGTAGGTGTATTCGGAGTTGCATTTCGGGCAGTGTGGTAATGACATGTGGATTTCCTCAAAAGTCAGCAGGGCAAAAGCGCCAAAAAACGGCAGATTGCCGAAAAAGGCCGCAATTATACACAAAATCCCTGCGTTTGTCGGGGGTACTGCTGATTTTAGTCGACGATCGTTTTCATTTGAAAGACAACGCAAAAAGAAAATAATCTTTTTGCCTCTGTTTATTATTTAAGTTAAGGTTAACTCTCTTCTTGTTCTTTTTTTAATTAAATTGTTATTTTATCTTTCTGACTTTTAACTTGTCGGAAGAGATTTATTCATCCGAATAAAAACAACATATTAAATATAAAAATTATTTCCTGCAGTAATTATAAAAGCCGACAACAGAACGAAAAAACGATCTGGCTAAATAAAAATAATGAAATTTGCTTTAAGGAAGAATTTTCCATGTACACACAGACAATATATGAGTTAAGTCAGGAGGCTGAACGTCTGTTACAGCTTTCCAGACAACAGTTGCAGTTACTGGAAAAAATGCCGCTCTCTGTGCCCGGAGAAGATGCACCACCACTGGCTTTACCCTGGAGTCAGCCTAATATCGCCGAGCGTCACGCAATGCTGAATAATGAGCTGCGAAAAATTTCCCGTCTGGAAATGGTGCTGGCGATTATTGGCACCATGAAAGCAGGGAAATCAACCACCATTAACGCTATTGTTGGCACTGAAGTTCTGCCTAATCGCAATCGCCCTATGACTGCGCTGCCGACGCTTATTCGCCATACGCCGGGGCAAAAAGAACCGGTGCTGCATTTTTCACATGTCGCACCAATCGACAGTTTAATCCAACAATTACAACAACGCCTGCGCGATTGCGATATTGAGCATCTGACCGAACTGCTGGAAATAGATAAAGATATGCGTGCGCTTATGCAGCGGATCGAAAATGGCGTTGCTTTTGAAAAATATTATCTTGGTGCCCAGCCAATTTTTCATTGCCTGAAAAGTTTGAATGATTTGGTGCGTCTGGCGAAGGCGCTGGACGTCGATTTTCCTTTTTCTGCTTACGCCGCCATTGAGCATATTCCAGTAATTGAAGTGGAGTTTGTCCATCTGGCAGGGCTGGAGAGTTATCCCGGGCAGTTGACGCTGCTGGATACCCCCGGACCGAATGAAGCCGGACAACCGCATCTGCAAAAAATGCTTAACGAGCAACTGGCGCACGCCTCCGCAGTGCTGGCGGTGCTGGACTATACGCAACTGAAGTCAATCTCCGATGAAGAAGTGCGTGAGGCGGTTTTAGCGGTGGGGAAATCAGTACCGCTGTATGTGCTCGTCAATAAGTTCGATCAGCAGGATCGTAACAGTGACGATGCTGAACAGGTGCGGGCGCTGATTTCCGGGACGTTGATGAAAGGTTGTGTTACGCCAGGGCAGATATTTCCGGTATCGTCGATGTGGGGCTATCTGGCAAATCGGGCACGTCATGAGTTAGCTAACAATGGTAAGTTGCCAGCACCGGAGCAACAACGCTGGGTGGAGGATTTTGCCCATGCCGCGCTTGGCAGGCGCTGGTGCAATGCCGATCTGGCAGATATCGACCATATTCGCCATGCTGCCGATCAACTGTGGGAAGATTCGCTGTTCGCCCAACCGGTTCAGGCATTACTCCATGCCGCCTACGCCAACGCGTCGTTATATGCACTGCGATCTGCCTCGCATAAGTTGTTGAATTATGCCCAACAAGCGCGGGAATACCTTGATTTTCGCGCACACGGGCTGAACGTCGTTTGCGAGCAATTGCGGCAAAATATCCTCCAGGTTGAAGAAAATATGCAGCTATTGCAGCTTAATCAGGTGCAGGTGAGTGGCGAGATTAAACATGAAATCGAGGTGGCTCTGGCATCAGCCAACGACTTTCTGCGTCAGCAGCAAGACGAGGTGAATACCCAGTTAGCAGTGCTGTTTCAACATGATTCGTGGCCGTTAAGCGAGATTCGTACCCGCTGCGAGACGCTGTTACAGGCGGCACAGACCAAAATCAGCCGTGACTTTACGCTGCGTTTTGCTGAACTGGAATCAACCCTTTGCCGGGTGTTAAGCGATGTTATTCACCCCATCGAGCAACGGGTAAAAACAGAATTGAATGAGTCCGGGTTTCGCCCCGGCTTTCATTTTCCTGCTTTTCACGGCGCAGTCCCACACTTCAATACTCGCCAGCTGTTCAGTGATGCAATATCCCACCAGGAAGCAATGGATGAGCAGAGCAGCCGTTTTGGCATTGTGCGTGAGACGTTCTCGCGCTGGCTGAATCAGCCTGACTGGGGACGGGGTGGTGAGAAATCACCGCCAGAGGCCGTTGATTACAGTGCGCTACAACGAACGTTAACCGAAGAAGTAGACCTTTATTGCCAACAAATGGCTAAAGCTTTGGCGGTTCAGGTCGATGATTCTGTCACGGCAGGCATGAACACTTTTTTCGCTGATTTCGCGTTATGTTTGACGGAATTACAGGCGCGTTTACGCGATAGTCTGGCTCTGCGTCAACAAAATGAATCCGTGGTCAGGATGATGCAGCAGCAATTGCAACAGACCGTGATGATTCATGGCTGGATTTATACGGACTCTCAGTTGTTACGCGATGATATTCAAACTCTTTTCATGGCAGAACAGTATTGACAAAGACGTTACTGGACGGCTCTGGTCGCGTACTGGAGTCAGTTTATCCCCGCTTTTTGGTGGATCTGGCGCAGGGCGATGATGCCCGCTATCCACAAACCCATCAGCAGCAGCTTCGTGAACGACTGATGCAGGAGATCCTTGCTCGCGCACAGCTTCAGACGTGGGCGAATGCCGGAATGTTAAATGCGCCACTTAGCCTGCGCCTGACATTGGTGGAAAAACTGGCGGCGATGCTTGATCCCGGTCATCTGGCGCTGACGCAGATCGCGCAACATTTGGCACTATTGCAAAAAATGGATCACCGTTCGTACTCTGCTTTCCCGGAACTTCCCCAGCAAATCGCCGCGTTGTATGAGTGGTTTTCTGCCCGCTGTCGCTGGAAGGAAAAAGCGTTAATGCAACGAGGGTTACTGGTTCAGGCAGGTGAGCAGAGTGAGCAAATTTTTACCCGCTGGCGTGCTGGTGCGTATAACGCCTGGTCGCTACCGGGACGTTGTTTTATTGCTCTGGAGGAGCTGCGCTGGGGAGCGTTTGGTGATGCCTGTCGTCTGGGTAATCCACAAGCAGCGGCGTCGTTGCTTGACGATTTGCGCGTGAAAGCGACGCAATATCTGGCAGATAGTATCAATGCGGCACCGACCACTCGCCATTATTACCATCAGTGGTTTTCCCCTCCTGGAGCCCCGACAGGCGGGGATCATGCAGACTTTTTAAGTTGGCTTGGCAAGTGGTCGGATGCCGATAAGCAGCCTGTTTGCTGGTCAGTAACCCAACGCTGGCAAACCGTCGCGTTGGGGATGCCACGGCTCTGTTCAGCACAGCGTCTGGCGGGGGCAATGGTCGAAGAAATCTTCTCTGTAAATTGACTGTAAATAATCAGTTACATCAATGAGTGCTCAACGAAATCCATATGTGAAGTTGATCACAAATTTAAACGCTGGTAGGGTAAAAAGGTCATTAACTGCCCAATTCAGGCGTCAACAGGTTTGATTGTACAATCCTTAATCGGATCGTGTAAGCAAACCAGCTACGCTTGTTACAGAGATTGCACCCTGCAATTCCCGCTCCCCTTTTGCGGGCGCCGCGTCTATTTGCCTGACGCGTGCGGAAATGGGCTTACTCTGCGAGGAAAGCTATGCTGAAAAGGAAAAAAGTAAAACCGATAACCCTTCGTGATGTCACCATTATTGATGACGGTAAACTGCGAAAAGCCATTACTGCAGCATCGCTGGGTAATGCAATGGAATGGTTCGATTTTGGTGTTTATGGTTTTGTTGCTTACGCATTAGGTAAAGTATTTTTCCCGGGGGCTGACCCCAGCGTGCAGATGGTTGCTGCACTTGCCACCTTCTCCGTTCCCTTTCTGATTCGACCGCTTGGCGGACTCTTCTTCGGTATGTTGGGCGATAAATATGGTCGCCAGAAGATCCTCGCTATCACTATTGTGATTATGTCGATCAGTACGTTCTGTATCGGTTTAATACCGTCCTACGCCTCTATTGGTATTTGGGCGCCGATTTTGCTGTTGATCTGTAAGATGGCACAAGGTTTCTCGGTCGGCGGTGAATATACCGGAGCGTCGATATTTGTTGCGGAATACTCACCTGACCGTAAACGTGGCTTTATGGGCAGCTGGCTGGACTTCGGTTCTATTGCCGGGTTTGTGCTGGGTGCGGGCGTGGTGGTGTTGATTTCGACCATCGTCGGTGAAGAGAACTTCCTTGACTGGGGCTGGCGTATTCCGTTCTTTATCGCGCTGCCGCTGGGAATTATTGGGCTTTATCTTCGTCATGCTTTAGAAGAGACGCCAGCGTTCCAGCAACATGTTGAGAAACTGGAACAGGGTGACCGCGAAGGTTTGCAGGATGGCCCGAAAGTCTCGTTTAAAGAGATTGCCACCAAACACTGGCGCAGTCTGTTGACATGTATTGGTCTGGTGATCGCCACCAACGTGACTTACTACATGTTGCTGACTTATATGCCGAGTTATTTGTCGCATAACCTGCATTACTCCGAAGACCACGGGGTGCTGATTATTATCGCGATTATGATCGGTATGCTGTTTGTTCAGCCGGTGATGGGCTTGCTGAGTGACCGTTTTGGCCGTCGTCCGTTTGTGATCCTCGGCAGTGTTGCGTTGTTTGCGCTGGCGATCCCGGCGTTTATCCTGATTAACAGCAATATTATCGGCCTGATTTTCGCCGGGTTGCTGATGCTGGCGGTGATCCTTAACTGCTTTACGGGTGTTATGGCCTCTACCTTGCCAGCGATGTTCCCGACACATATCCGTTACAGTGCGCTGGCGGCGGCATTTAATATTTCGGTGTTGGTTGCCGGTCTGACGCCAACGCTGGCGGCCTGGCTGGTGGAAAGCTCGCATAATCTGATGATGCCTGCCTATTACCTGATGGTAGTGGCGGTGATTGGTTTAATCACCGGCGTGACCATGAAAGAGACGGCGAATCGTCCACTGAAAGGTGCGACGCCTGCGGCGTCAGATTTGCAGGAAGCGAAGGAAATTCTCGTCGAGCATTACGATAATATTGAGCAGAAAATCGAGGATATTGACCAGGAAATTGCCGATTTGCAGGCGAAACGTACCCGCCTGGTGCAGCAACATCCGCGAATTGATGAGTAAGCTGAAACGGATTGCCTGATGCGACACTCTCTTATCAGGCCAACAATCGAACTCTTAAGGTTCACTTAATCTCTGACGCGCATACTCTCCTCCAGGACAACGGAGGAGAGTGCAATGAAAAACCGTGTTTATGAAAGTTTAACGACTGTGTTTAGCGTGCTGGTAGTCAGCAGCTTTCTCTATATCTGGTTTGCCACGTATTGATCTTTCTTCAGCCGTACCCAGGCGCGCGTACCGGAAGCCTCTTCCCGGTTTTGCAGGAAAAACTGCCCGTGATGCAACTGTGTGATGCGGCTGACAATACTTAATCCCAGACCAATCCCGCCATAACGGCTGTCCATTCGTACAAACGCTTTGCTCAACTCTCCGCATTTACTCTCATCAATGCCAGGCCCTTCATCTTCAACCGCCATTACCGCACCGCCATCTTCTTGCAGCTGAATCATAATGTTGCTGCCTGCTGGACTATAGCGATGGGCGTTTTCTACCAGGTTACGCAATAACATCCGCAGCAGGGTCGCGTCGCCCTGAACAGTGATGTCAGCGGCGCTCTCTGGTAACAGCAAAGTTTGTTGACGCTGGTCGAGCATGGTGCTGAGTTCGTCATAGGAGGGCAGGATCACATCTTCCAGCAGTTTTACATGCTGATAATTACCGGAAGAAAATGACTGTCCGGCGCGCGCCAGTTGCAACAACTGGGAGACGCTCTCCATCATCTGATCAAGCCGTGCGACTAACGGCGCTACATCAATGTGATGCGTTTTCGCCAGCAGTTCCAGATGCAAACGCACCCCCGCCAGTGGCGTTCGCAGTTCGTGCGCGACGTCAGCGGTAAACAACCTTTCGTTATCCAGCGTGCTGGTCAGGCGACTGACCAGATCGTTCAACGCCGAAACCACCGCTTCGATTTCGAGGGTGGCACTGTGAATGGCTATGGGCGTTAAGTTGTCAGCGGTGCGCGCTTCCAGCTCTTTTTGCAGCTCCGCCAGCGGGCGGGTGATGCGAAGCACCGCCTGATAGCAGATAAATAGCGTCAGGCTGACCATAAAGACGCCGGGGACAATCAGGCTGGCGACCGCTTCGCGGATCTCACGCATGATGTGGCGATCGTTGTTGCGATTGTCACGTAGCGCCTGCTCAAAGAGCTGAATTTGCTCGGTACTTTCATGCCATAGCCAGAAGACGCTAATCAGCTCAAAAACCAGCAGAATAGCGCCGATGGTCAATATCAGCCGTTGACGCAGCGACATTGGTCGGCGCAGAAAACGCATCAGATTCAATTAGTTTTCCTCATTCGCGACCAGCATATAGCCAAAGCCGCGCACGGTGCGGATACGTGTTTTGCCCACTTTGTCGCGCAGGTTGTGGATATGCACTTCCAGGGTGTTGGTCGAGGGTTCGTTATCCCAGTTATAGATATCGTTGTAGAGAATTTCCCGATGCACCGGGCTGCCTGCTTTGAGCATCAGCCGCGATAGCAGAGCATATTCTTTGGGCGTCAGAATCAATTCTTCGCCGCCCATCCATACCTGACGGCGCCCCATATTCAGCGTCAGATTGCCAACAATCAACTCGCTTTCGCCCTGATTATTATGGCGTCGCAGCAGGGCGCGGATGCGGGCGTGTAACTCTTCCAGCGCAAAAGGTTTTACCAGATAGTCATCGGCACCGACATCCAGCCCGGCGATTTTGTCGGTCAGGGTGTCGCGAGCGGTGAGGATCAGTACCGGCAGGGTGTATTTTTTCTGCCGGATACGGGCGAGAAAATGCAGCCCATCTTCGTCGGGTAAACCTAAATCCAACACCACCAGGCTGTAGTGCCCGGCTTCCAGGCTTTGTTCCGCCATCCGCGCGGTCGTGACGCCATCGCACGCGTAGCCTTCGGTTTGTGCCGCCAGAATCAGCCCCTGCAATAACAGCGTATCGTCTTCAACAATCAGTATTTTCATTCAGTCACTCTCCTGCAAGTTTGCAGAATATCATCCGCAGCCTGGTAATACTTCGTCTCGACGCCGGTTAATCCCAACAGGGTTGAGAATAAATTGTCCTGTGAATAGTGCTGTGTTTGTGCCTGTTTTTGCAGGCAGCTCTGGTCAATCTGATACCGCTTTTGATAATCCTCCGACAACCACAGCAGCATCGGTACTTGTTTTTGGCTATCAGGCGCGATGGCATAAGGCAGGCCGTGTAGATAGATGCCATTTTCACCTAACGATTCACCGTGGTCAGAAAGATAAACCAGGCTGGTGGTAAATTTATCCTGATGTTCTTTCAGCAGATTAATTGCTTTATCAACAATATAGTCGACGTAGAGCAACGTATTATCGTAAGTGTTCACCAGTTGTTCTTTGGAACAGGTCTGGATCTCGTTGGTGTCGCAGGTGGGGGTAAATTTCCTGAACTGCGGCGGATAGCGGTTGTAATAGGTCGGGCCGTGGCTACCGATGGTGTGTAAGACAATCACGCCATCACCTTGCAGGTTATTGATGTACTCTTCCAGCCCGTGGAACAGCACCTCGTCATAGCATTCGCCGTTGATGCACTGGCCGGGCAGGTTCAGCGCGGTGACATTCTGGTGTGGTACGCGGTCGCAGACACCTTTGCAGCCACCGTCGTTGTCATTCCACAACACATTAATGCCCGCTCGCTGAATGATATCCAGCACGCCTTCCTGGTGCTGTGCCAGCTCTTCTTTGTAATGCTCACGCGGCATATCCGAGAACATGCATGGCACAGAGACAGCCGTTGCCGTGCCGCAAGACGCGGTATTGGGGAAATAGACCACATTATCTTTCGCCAGCCGTGGATTAGTTTCACGCGAGTAGCCATTGAGTGAGAAATTCTCTGCCCGCGAGGTTTCGCCGACGATCAAGATGGTCAGATTTTTACGTTTCTCGTTTTGCATTAACGGGTTGCGGTGTGCATCCTCGCCAATGCGAACCAGCGGCAGATTTGCCAGTCGCTGGTGGGAATACCATGACCAACTGGCAACAATGCTGTTGGAGGGGCTTAAGGATTTCACCAGCTCTTTGTTGTTACGAAACAGCGAGGCGTAGTCTTTATAAAACAACGCGGCGACCAGCAGAATCAGCAGCACAGAAATCAGAATATTGGCTCCACGGAAAAGAACGCTACGCAGGCGTGAGGCTGCGGGTTTGATTTTTACCCAGCAGGCAATCAGTGCAGCAAGAACCCCACTTAACCCTAGCGTTAATAACATCTGCGGTGTCATTAACGCGTAGCTTTCCGCAGGTGTGGTATCCATGATATTGGCAATCATCGAACGGTCGATGACGATGCCATAAGTCATTATGAAATATTGCGCAGACGCGCCGACAAGAATAAACAGGCAGGCCAGTGGACGATTAAGCCATAAGAAAGAGCCTAGCGTCAGGACAATATTAATCACGCTGAACGCGACGACCGGCATCGACAAGAAAACCAGCACGTTATGCATTGAATCCAGCGGTAGCGCCTGTAAAACCTGTTTAAAAAAGGCAATGTTCAGGCAGATAGCAATATAAAAAGAGGCCAGCAATAGCCAGGCGAGTAAATTCAAAGAGGGTCTTTTTAGAAGGCGCTTCAACATCACGGTGTTTCCATCGAACAAAGTGCGCATATGCTCGCAAAGCAAAGTTAAGCCAACCTTAAGTTCTTAAGGTTGGCTTTTATGTTTGCTGGATTAAGGGGGCTTAATCTTTGCTTATTGGTGCATCTAAAGGATAGGGGTTTTTATGCAGCCGGTTGTAGTTCAGTGTGTACATTGCGGTGATTACCATCAGCGTGACAAATGACCACATGACCTCTTGTGCACCAGAACCGACTACCGCCCAGATGCAGTAAAGGAAGGCGATAGTGGTGATGGCCAGATACGCCGGACGCGCTTTACCAAAGTGACCGTGGCCTAAAAGCAGTAAAGCGGCACAGGTATAAAGATAAGGCACCAGGGTAAAGATTACCGATACGGAAGAGACCAGACCGAACTCTTTGGTTGCGTTTGGCGAAATGCTGCTGAACTGGAAGATAGTCATCAGGATACCGACGATAATCAACCCGGCTACCGGTGTGCCTGCTTTGTTGACGCGGGCAAAAATCGGTGGGAACAGACCGTCATCGGCAGCGGCTTTCGCCGTTTGCCCGGCCAGTAGTGTCCAGCCACCCAGCGAACCTAAGCAACCAGCCGCCGCACAGAAGGAGACAATGGCTCCTGCGGTATCACCCAGCGCCATCCGTGCAGCATCACCGAAAGGTGAGGCGGAAACGCGCAGTGCGGCGTTGGGGATCATCCCCATAATCGCGGTGGTCGAGAGCACATAGCAAACGGCGGCAATCAATACCCCGCCAATGGTGGCGATAGGGACGTTGCGTTTCGGGTTTTTCACCACACCCGCTGCAACAGACGCACTTTCCACCCCGATAAATGACCACAGCGTAACGTTTAAGGTGCTTTGAATCGCGCCGAAGGTGCCCAGGCCGCTGACGTTCCATGCCGCCATATAGGTTTCTCCGTGGAACCAGAACCAGCCGAATACGGCAATCCCGACGATTGGAATCAGCGCCAGCACGGTAGCGACGGCCTGCACGCGGGTGATCATTTTCGGACCGACGATATTAAGCAGAACGAAGATCCACAGCACCACCACGCAGGTGATGGTTAATACCCACGGATCTTTGAGGAGCGGGAAGAAATAGCTCAAATAGCCGACGCCAATGACCACCATGGCGATATTGCCGATCCAGCAGGCCAGCCAGTAGAGAACGTTGGTTTGATATCCGAGAAAAGGACCAAAACAGCGGCGCGCGTAGGCATATGAACCGCCAGGGCTGGGATCGAGGAACGACATTTTGGCGTAGACCATCGATAAAGCCAAAGCACCGATAATCGTCACCAACCAACCATATATAGCAATACCGCCAGTCGAGGCCAGGTTTGCAGGTAACAGAAAGACACCTGACCCCATAATATTCCCCGACACCATCAGAGTGACGGGGATTAAGCCCACTTTGTGAGCATCAGCATCCGAAGACATAATTAAACTCCTGCGAAGGCGAGCTTCGTGACAATAAATTACGTCATATCATACGCCTGCATTCGCGCATTGAATTATCGTCAGTCGGGTTATCGCTGATGCCGTTATTAATATATCTCTTTGTAAAGGTTATAAATCAGGCGACAGAACGTTCTCTGTGTTGGCTAACATAATGGAGTGGCGTCATGCCATAGAAGTCTTTAAATACAGAAATAAAGTAAGACGTGCTGTTGTAGCCACAGGACTGTGACACCTGTGAGATATTTTTTCCATCCATCATTAATTCATTTACAGCATAACGCATCCGGCAGGTGGTTATTATTTGGCTATAACTGGTGTTTTCGCTTTTCAGCTTTTTCTTTAACAAACTTGGGCTAAGACATAAACAACTGGCTACCATACTAAGATTCCAGTCTTTATGGATATCGCTTTCAATGATTTGATAAACGCTGTCGCTAACACAATTACGTAACATATACATAAGTAGAGAAAGGAATTTTTTACTGTCGAGAAAGCGAGAGAGCACAGTGAATAATAATGCACGTGTTCGTTCTTTTTCCGACTCTGTTTCAGCAGGCTCTGTGCTATGTTGCGCTGCAACGCGAAACACCTCTGGTGTAAGGCATGGCAGGGAAATAATCGGTGTGGCGCTACGTTGCCAGACCGGTATTTTCGAGAGATCTTTATTCAGAAAACGGAGATAATCTTTGATGATGTCGAGGCTAATATAAGCAATCAAAGTGTTATTCAGAGAGGAGGCGTCGATAATATTATTTTCACAACTTAATAACGCCATATGGTTAGCTTTTAAACTTATAGGCTCTTTCCCATTCACTCTTAGCCAGACATCTTTTTCAGTTAATAAAACTATACAAGGTTGGTTGCTGCAAATCCTCATACATGTACTCCTGAAATGCAAAGAAAAATAGTGGATCTCGCCAACATAGAGAGATACCGGGAACGGGTTATATAATTGTATGACGAATCAAAACATGCATAAAAATAACGTGTTTTACTAATATTACAAATTTTTATAGTAATTTCTCATGTACAAAAAATTTTACAGAGTAAATAAGGGTAAATAATAAACAAAAAAAAGCGCGGGGTGGGACCGCGCAAAAAGCATGACATTTTTGTTTGCAGCAATTTTTATGAAAACGTTGCCATACTCAAAAGGCCTCAGGCCAGGCGGCGTAATGTTATTAAAACAATTACGCCTTCAGCGGAATAGTGGTTACGCTTTCACACACATTACGTGGTAAATACCGTCAATAATTTCAGTACCTTCAGTTTCGTGTTCAAATCCAGGGAAATGATGATCCCAGGATTGCAGCGAGCGTAAATAACTTACCTGCGGACTGTTTTTATCGCCGAAGTTTTCACCAGACAGCAGCATCGGGATTCCTGGCGGATAAGGGATAACTGAGTTCGCCGCAATGCGTCCTGGCAGATTTTCAATGGATACCAGCTCAACGTTGTTGTCGACAATCGCGTTGTACGCTTCACGCGGAGTGATTTCCGCCACCGGCAGGCCGGAATAGGCTTCGTTCAACCGTGCTCCTGGGTTGTTTTCTTTCAGCCAGGCAAACATTTTGTCACCCAGATCGTGAATCCCCATGTTCGCGTAAGTGTCAGGATATTGTTCAACAAGTTCCGGCATCACCTGCGCCAGTGGTGTGTTGGCGTCGTAGTGGCGTTTGAAGGAACAGAGGGTGTTAACCAGAGTTCCCCATTTCCCTCGGGTCACGCCCATTGAGAACAGGAACATAATCTGGAAATCGGTGGTGCGAGTTGGCACGATGCCGTGGTGGCCAAGCCATGCGGTAACCAGTGCGGCAGGTACGCCTGTCTCTTCCAGTTCACCGTCTTCACCCATCCCCGGTGCGAGGATGCTGACTTTAATCGGGTCGAGCATACTCCAGTTGTCCGGGATATCTTTAAAGCCGTGCCAGCTTTCGCCCGGATGCATTACCCAGCAGTCCTGAACGGTGGTCAGCAGTTTGCGCGGCGCGTCAGCAAAGTCATAGGTTTTGCCGGTTTCCGGATCGGTAACCATTTCTTTATTCCACGGTTTAAAGAACCAGCTACCTTCGTCAGTAAACTCTTTATACAACCGTGCCATTGCCTGGCGGAAATCGACCGCTTCGTCGATCACTTCCTGAGTCAGTGACAGACCGCTGTTGCCGTCCATCATTGATACAGCCACATCGTTTGATGCGCAGATGGCATACAGCGGGGAAGTAGTGGCATGCATCATGTATGCCTGATTAAAGCGGGAGAAGTTAATCGCGCCCCGGCCTTCACGTACATGAATATAAGACGCCTGCGACAGCGCATTCAGCAGTTTATGTGTGGAGTGGGTAGCGAAAACGGTTGGGCCATTGTGATCGCCCGGTTCACCGCGCATTGCATAGTGATCGGCATAGATTGGGTTAAACCGTGCGTAGCCATACCAGGCTTCGTCGAAGTGCAGACGGTCAGAGGTTTTTTCCAGCAGATCCTGCGCGTCTTTGGCGTTATAGCACACGCCGTCGTAGGTGCAGTTGGTCACCACGCAGTAAGAGGGTTTTTGCCCGACTTTGTCTTTAGTCAGCGGGCTTTCGCTGATTTTCTTCTGCAAGGTTTCAGGCTGCATTTCCTGCGGGTAGATTGGCCCGATAATGCCGTAGCGGTTGCGGCTTGGCACCATGTATACCGGTTTCGCGCCAGTCAGCATTAAGCCTTGTTCAATGGATTTGTGGCAGTTACGGTCAACAACGACCACGTCGTTATCCGTCATGCAGGCTTGCATGATGGTGCGGTTAGAACCTGAAGTGCCAACAACGACTGACCAGGAGCGATCGGCACCAAATACGCGCGCGGCATATTTTTCACTTTCGCCAAATGCGCCAGTATGGTCGAGCAAAGAACCGAGAGAAGTTCGTTCAATACCCATATCGGTGCGGAACAGGTTTTCACCATAATAGTCATGGTAGAAACGTCCGGCTGGCGTTTTAGTGAACCCCACACCGCCCTGGTGACCCGGCGCGGCCCAGGAATACTCATGGATGTCGCTATATTTCATCAGCGCGCTGAACAGTGGCGGTAACAACTGTTGACGGTAGCGGGTCATCGCGGCGATGGCGCGCCCGGCAATAAAATCGGCAGTATCTTCCAGAATCCAGGCGAATTCATCGACAAGCTCCAGCAGGTCGCGATCCAGCGCGGCGATTGATTTTTCCCGATCGCCTAACAGGAATACCGGCACGTTTTGCTGGCGTTCATGAAGTTTACCGATCAATTCTCTGACGTTTTGATGTTCGTCCGGATGCTCCATTTGATAACTGAACATCAGACAATCAATGGCTTCATTTGAAGAGAGAATGGCAAAACCATCATCAAATGAGGTTGATTTAATGACGGTAACATTTTGTTGACTCAAGGCATTCGCCAGACGCTCAACGGCGCTACCGACCCAGGTGTCCTGATGTAGAAACTCGCTTTCAACAATTAATACTTTCATCATTGTTTACCCGGTTGTGAAGGAATCTTCGTTGCGGGCAAGTATCTTCCGGGCATTTCAGGCTGTAAAGCGATTGAAAAATAAACGTTTTTAATTTTTTATTATTATAAACAGAAACTTATATTAATTTTTCAATTAATTTTCAATGTTTATTATCGACAGCTAAATTATTTTTTTGGCTGATACTGATATCGTTTTTAACCGGGAAGCGTCTGGCGGCGTTGTTGGCTAAGTTTGCGGTATTGTTGCGGCGACATGCCGACATATTTGGCGAAAGTACTGTAAAAACGACTGCTCGAACGAAAACCTGCCGTCAGGGCAATATCGAGAATACTTTTATCGGTATCGCTGAGTAACGCGCGAACGTGGTTGATGCGCATTGCGGTAATGTACTGTTTCATCGTCAACTGCATGACTCGCTGAAATATCCCCATCGCATAGTTGGCGTTTAGTTTGACGTGCTCAGCCACGTCGTTGATGGTCAGCGCCTGGTCATAGTTTTCTGCAATAAAGCCCAGCATCTGGCTGACGTAAAATTGCGCATGACGCGAGACGCTGTTTTTGTGCGTGCGCGAGGTTTTATTGACCAAAATCGGTTCCCAGCCGGAGAGGCTAAATCGCTTGAGCATCAGGCCAATTTCATCAATGGCGAGCTGGCGGATTTGCTCATTCGGGCTGTTCAATTCCTGCTGCCAGCGGCGCACTTCAAAGGGGCTAAGTTGCTGTGTCGCCAGCGATTTAATCACCATGCCGTGAGTGACGTGGTTTATAAGGTCTTTATCCAGAGGCCAGGAGAGAAACAGATGCATCGGCAGATTAAAAATCGCCATGCTCTGACAAGTTCCGGTATCGGTTAGTTGGTGCGGCGTACAGGCCCAGAACAGCGTGATATGCCCTTGATTGATATTCACTTGTTCATTGTTGATCAGGTATCCCACATCGCCATCGAAAGGCACATTCACTTCAACCTGACCATGCCAGTGGCTGGTGGTCATGACATGCGGCGCACGAAATTCAATCTCCATTCGCTGATATTCCGAGTACAGCGACAGCGGGCTGCGGGTCTGCTTTTCATCACTGCTGCACATAAACGTGTCTGTGTTCATGGATGGATCTCTTTCCTGGATTATCAGAATTATGGCATGAGTAGCTGAGGATGACTGCGAATGACGACACAAAACATAAAGAGAGAGGATTTTATAAGGGCTAATTACTCTGTTTTTCAGTCAATTTAGTCCCAAAAACTCATATTTACTGCTAAGTAACCCTGGATCTGAGCTTTTGGGAATGCTCAACGGGGAAGCCGGAGGTTTTCTGCGACATCGCCTGCCATGATGAAATCATTCAAGCAAGCCTGGAGACCTGAATGATGTCTGCACCCAAAATTACTTTTATCGGCGCTGGTTCGACAATTTTCGTAAAAAATATTCTTGGTGATGTGTTTCATCGCGAGGCGCTGAAAACGGCGCATATTGCCCTGATGGACATTGATCCAACTCGCCTGGAAGAGTCGCACATTGTGGTGCGTAAGCTGATGGATTCAGCAGGAGCCAGCGGCAAAATTACCTGCCACACGCAACAGAAAGAAGCCTTACAGGATGCTGATTTTGTCGTGGTGGCATTTCAGATTGGTGGTTATGAACCTTGCACGGTGACTGATTTCGAGGTCTGTAAGCGCCACGGTCTGGAACAAACCATTGCCGATACGTTGGGGCCGGGCGGCATTATGCGCGCACTGCGTACCATTCCGCACCTGTGGCAAATTTGCGAGGACATGACGGAAGTCTGCCCCGATGCCACCATGCTCAACTACGTTAACCCGATGGCGATGAATACCTGGGCGATGTATGCCCGCTATCCGCATATCAAACAGGTAGGGTTGTGCCATTCGGTGCAGGGAACGGCGGAAGAGCTGGCGCGCGATCTCAATATTGATCCCGCCACGCTGCGTTATCGTTGCGCGGGTATCAACCATATGGCGTTTTACCTGGAGCTGGAGCGCAAAACCACCGACGGCAGTTACGTGAATCTCTACCCGGAACTGCTGGCGGCTTATGACGCAGGTCAGGCACCGAAGCCGAATATTCATGGGAATCCTCGCTGCCAGAACATTGTGCGCTATGAAATGTTCAAAAAGCTGGGCTACTTCGTCACGGAGTCGTCAGAACATTTTGCCGAATATACGCCGTGGTTTATTAAGCCAGGCCGTGAGGATTTGATTGAGCGTTATAAAGTACCGCTGGATGAGTACCCGAAACGCTGCGTCGAGCAGCTGGCGAACTGGCACAAAGAGCTGGAGGAGTATAAGAATGCCTCCCGGATTGATATTAAACCATCACGGGAATATGCCAGCACAATCATGAACGCTATCTGGACCGGAGAGCCGAGCGTGATTTATGGCAACGTCCGTAACGATGGCTTGATTGATAACCTGCCGCAAGGATGTTGCGTGGAAGTGGCCTGTCTGGTTGACGCTAATGGCATTCAGCCGACCAAAGTCGGTACGCTACCTTCGCATCTGGCAGCCCTGATGCAAACCAATATCAACGTACAGACGCTGCTCACCGAAGCCATTCTCACCGAAAACCGTGACCGTGTTTACCACGCTGCGATGATGGATCCGCACACCGCTGCCGTGCTGGGCATTGACGAAATATATGCCCTTGTTGACGATCTGATTGCCGCCCACGGCGACTGGCTGCCAGGCTGGTTGCACCGTTAAGGGGTAATCGCGTCCGGCGCTTTGGTGATTAAGCCATAGCGCCGTAACTGGCGGCAATGAGAGCGAGCGAGCAATATCACCGTAGTTAATGCGCCCAGCAGCGCGCAGAACATATCGGATTGCGTGTCCCACTGGTCGCCCTGGGTGCCAAGAAAATCATCCGCTCCCTGACCCATCGCCAGTGCCGCCCACCACTCGATCAACTCATACATGGCGCTTATCGCCAGTGCCACGCAGCAGACCAGAAACGCGACCATTTTACGTCCGCGCACGTACATCCCACGCACGAGGATTTCTCGTGCTACCAGTGCAGGCACCAGTCCCTGGAAAAAATGCCCCAGCTTGTCATACGGATTACGGCTCAATCCCAGTCATTCCTGCACGTCAAAACCGATGGGGACTTTCGCGTAGGTGTACTGACCGCCGACCATCAGGATGATGGCGTGAAAGAAAATCAGTGCATAAAGCAGTGGCGTTAACGGATAACGTCTGGCGGTGGTAAGCAGCAACGGTACGACAATAATTACCGGCGTCACTTCCATCAACCAGGTGAGTTTGTCATGGGCCGAAATTCCGGTGTACATCAGGATTAACGTCAGCGCCAGTGCGCCAGTGTTAAGAACTAACGGCTTGAGTGTGCGGGTCATGGTGAGTTCGCAAGTCAGGGAAAATACTGACTATTCACCAGCAAGCGTGAAATTACAATCGCAAAAGAGGTGGCCCAGGGGGATCACCTGGCAGTATGCCGCCAGGCGCTGGGCCAAAGAAGTTACTTAGTGCAGTTCGCGCACTGTTTGTTGACGATTTGCTGGAAGAAGTCGTTGCCTTTGTCATCGACCAGGATAAACGCCGGGAAATCTTCTACTTCGATTTTCCAGATAGCTTCCATACCCAGTTCCGGATAAGCGACACATTCCAGATGCTTAATGCTCTGCTGTGCCAGCACTGCCGCCGGGCCGCCAATGCTGCCGAGGTAGAAGCCGCCGTGTTTATGACACGCGTCGGTGACTTGCTGACTGCGGTTACCTTTCGCCAGCATGATCATGCTGCCGCCGTGGGATTGCAGCAGATCCACGTAAGAGTCCATACGGCCTGCGGTGGTTGGGCCTAAAGAACCCGATGGATAACCGGCTGGCGTTTTTGCCGGACCTGCGTAGTAGATCGGATGATCTTTGATGTACTGCGGCAGCTCTTTACCGGCGTCGATCAATTCTTTCAGCTTGGCGTGCGCAATATCACGACCAACGATAATGGTGCCGGTGAGTGACAGACGAGTAGAGACCGGATACTGCGAAAGCTGGGCGAGGATCTCTTTCATCGGACGGTTGAGATCGACTTTCACCGCGTCGCCTTCACCAGCCTGACGTAACTCTTCAGGAATGTACTGGCCTGGGTTGTGTTCCAGTTTTTCGATCCAGATGCCTTCGCGGTTAATTTTTGCTTTGATGTTACGGTCAGCGGAGCAGGAGACGCCCATACCCACCGGGCAGGATGCGCCGTGACGAGGCAGGCGAATCACGCGGATGTCGTGAGCGAAGTATTTACCACCAAACTGTGCGCCGAGGCCGAGTTTCTGAGCCTCGATCAGGAGTTCTTGTTCTAACTGGACATCGCGGAAAGCCTGACCGTGTTCGTTCCCTTCAGTCGGCAGCTCATCGTAATAGTGAGCACTTGCCAACTTGACGGTTTTCAGGTTGGTTTCCGCAGACGTGCCGCCAATCACAAACGCGATATGGTACGGCGGGCAGGCTGCGGTGCCGAGAGTACGCATTTTCTCAACGAGGAAGTTTTTCAGTTTACCCGGAGTCAGCAGGGCTTTGGTTTCCTGATAGAGATACGTTTTGTTGGCAGAACCGCCGCCTTTGGCGACGCAGAGGAATTTGTACTCGTCGCCATCCACTGCGTACAGGTCGATTTGCGCAGGCAGGTTAGTGCCGGTGTTGACCTCTTTGTACATGTCCAGCGGTGCGTTTTGTGAATAGCGCAGGTTATCTTCGATATAAGTGTTATAGACACCTTTTGATAAGGCTTCTTCATCACCGCCGCCGGTCCACACTCGCTGACCTTTTTTACCGACGATGATGGCGGTGCCGGTATCCTGGCAGGTCGGCAATACACCTTTGGCTGCGATTTCGGAGTTTCTCAAGAATTGCAGCGCCACATACTTATCGTTTTCACTGGCTTCAGGGTCGTGAAGAATAGAAGCAACCTGTTGCTGGTGTGCCGGGCGGAGCATGAAAGAAGCGTCATGGAAGGCTTGCTGCGCCAGCAAGGTCAGGGCTTCAGGTTCCACTTTCAGGATGGTTTCGCCGTTAAATTCGGCAACACTAACGTAATCGGATGTGAGCAGATAGTACTCGGTATTGTCTTTCCCCATCGGGAAAGGCGCCTGATAAATAAACTCTTTATTTGACATAGCTTCCAGCCTGTAACTCTGTATTTGTTATACGAAAATGGCGTGCCGCACAGCGACGGGCAGCACGCAGAGTGCAATTACAAGAACCCGTACATCGCAGCGAAGATCCAGCCGAAGACGCACGATACGCTCACACCAATCAACCCTGGCAAAATAAAGCTGTGGTTGATGACGAAGCGGCCGATGTGGGTGGTTCCGGAACGGTCAAACTGAATCGCTGCCAGATCGCTCGGATAGGTCGGCAGGATGTAATAACCATAGCAAGCCGGTGCTGAAGCCACGATGTATGCCGGGTCAACGCCAATCGCCAGTGCAACCGGAACAATTGCTGCCAGTGCAGCGGCCTGGGAGTTAACAAACTTGGAGACCAGCAACAGAACAATGGCATAAGCCCACGGATACTCTTTCACCATTTCGCCCAGTACGCTCTGAATTTCAGACATATGCGCACCGAACATGGTTTCGGCCATCCACGCGATACCGTATACCGCCACGATGGCAATCATACCGGAACGGAAGACTTCATTTTTTGAGATGGACGCGGGATTGGTTTTGGTCAGGATAATAATCAACGCCCCGGTCAGCAGCATAAACATCTGGATAACCAGTACCATCGACAGCGGCTTGCCGCCAAAAGACGGACGCAGGTCTGAATCAGCACCAAGAAGTGCGACCACCGCGATTGCCCCGAGGAAGATCCACATTGCCAGCCAGTTGCTTTTCGGTAGTTTTTTATCCAGCAGCGTGGCGGTGTCACCGTAAACGTACTCACGGTTTTCCGGTACGGAGATGAATTTCTGGAACTCTTCGTCTTTGTCCAGATCTTTACCACGGAACCAACTGAAAATACCGATCGCCAGGATACCTAACAAGGTAGAGGGGATGGTAATCGCAAGCAGGTCGAGGAACTCAAGGTGACGACCATCAAAGGTTACGTTCCCCAGCATTGCGACCAGCGATACTACGGCAACCGACACCGGACTGGCGATAATCCCCATCTGCGCGCCGATAGAGCTCGCCGCCATTGGGCGTTCCGGACGGATGTTGTTCTTAATCGCAACGTCGTAGATGATCGGCAGGATGGTGTAAACCACGTGACCCGTACCGCAAAGAATGGTCAGCGTACAGGTGACAAACGGCGCGACGATGGAAACATATTTCGGATTGCGACGCAGCAGTTTTTCGGCAATTTGCAGCATAACATCCAGACCGCCAGAGGCTTGCAAGGTCGCCGATGCTGCCACCACCGCAATGATGACCAGCATGACATCAACCGGTGGTTTACCCGGCTGAAGATGGAAGACGAAGACCAGAATGACCAGGCCGATACCGCCTAATAAACCCAGCGCGATACCGCCCTTTCTGGCACCATAAAACAGACATATCAGTATTATGATAAGTTGGATGGTAAATAACATGTGTAAACCCTCGCGATAATCCCATTTAAATTCTTGCCAAATAGATCACAGCCACATTCTGTTTTGGATGAACTGTTATCAGAGACTGACTAAATATCCGTTTGGTCGTTGCTGGCTCGAGCAAATACTTCACAGTGAATATTGGCTGATTCAGGCAGTAGTAAATTTATGCACTGTGATAAGTGTTTTTTTCAGAGAAAAATACTCTCTGGCGATGGGGTTATAGTTTGTGTTTCGCAGATGTTAATGGTCTGTTTTTACGCTATCTTGTTGATATTTATTGGTCTATTTTTTGTTCTACAGACGGATGTCATCAACTTTATAGATTATTCTGATCTACCTATTTATGGGTAAAAATACACATAATACGGGTGACATAATAGTTAATTAACTTTTGTTAGCGTTTTGAAATTAAAAACTCTATTTATCCGAATTGATATTAATTCGCAGGGGATGAAGAGGGATAATTATATTTGATCTGGCACAAGTTTTACTGATGGCTGATGTAACTTGTGCCAGTGCTGGTTTGCATTACTGCAATAATTGTTACTTCCAGATAACTAATAATGCGTTATTGGCAATATTGCTTCAGTAATGAGTAATGCTCTGCCTGAATACGGTAGCGATAAACCGGACGACCGGTGACGCCATAATGGATACTGGTAACTAAGATGTGACAATTCACTAGCCAGATCAGATATTTGCGGCAGGAAACGCGAGAGATGTTAACCTCGTTGGCCAGCTCGTCGGTTGAAAATTCATAGTCCTGGTGAGCGTCAATCCACTGGCACAGCGTGCGTAAAGTCTGCGGCGTTAAGCCTTTTGGCAGACGGCGGGTATCCTGTTCGTTAGATGAATTGCCATGAATTAGCTGATCCAGCTCGGCCTGGTCATAGTATTGATGTTTCTCCAGCGCCATTTTCTTTTGTCGCCAGCCGATGAGCGCCTCTTCAAAACGTGATGCCTGGAACGGTTTGATTAGATAATCAACGACGCCATAATGCAGAGAATCCTTAATGGTTGCGGCATCAGCAGCTGAGGAGATGACAATCACATCGCTTTTGCATCGAGCGTTGTGCAGGACAGGCAGTAAATCGAGCCCGTTTTCTTTTTGCATATAGATATCGAGCAAGATCAGGTCGATAGGTGTTTCGTTGTTGAAGATAATCTCTTTGGCTTTCTCCAGTGTCGAGGCTGTTCCGCAGCATTGAAAACCAGGGATCTGCGCCACGTATCGGCGATTCAACTCCGCTACCATTGCGTCGTCATCGATAATTAATACATTGATCATTTGCTCGACCTCTCCCCATCCCAGGGTAACTGGACAAAAAATTGTGTGAAAACCCCGGGTTCCGATTCCACGGCAATGCTGCCGCCGAGATTTTCAACCTGTTGTTTGACAAGTGCCAGACCGACGCCTCGTTCACTTCCTTTTGTCGAGACACCTTTTTCAAAAATGTGATCGATTTTGTCGGGGGAAATTCCCGGACCATCATCGTTAATTTCACAGTGCAGCCATCCGTGACGGTAGTGCAACGTAACGCTGATTTCACCACCGGGTTCTTGCCCTAATGCCTCCAGCGCGTTTTCTATCAGATTTCCCAACGCGGTAATTAGCGTTGCGACTTGATCTTCACTACCGCTGTCTGGCAACTGGCTCTCACTATTTAAAATCAGCGTATGGCCTAAATCGGTCGCGCGGTTAATTTTGCTGATTAAAAAACCAGCGATAACCGGAGATTTGATTTTACCCAGCAAAGAGCCAATCTCTTCCTGATAGTTGTTGGCTGTTTTTAGAATGTAATCTTCCAACTGCTTATAACTCTTCAGATGTAATAATCCGAGAATCACGTGTAATTTGTTCATAAATTCGTGGGAGCGTTCACGAAGTGCGTCGGCATAGTTGACCAGCCCATCCAACCGTTGCATTAGCTTACGAACTTCCGTTTTGTCCCTGAAGGTAGAGATGGCTCCGATGATAACGCCATTGCTGCGTATGGGTACGGTGTTGATGAGTAATAGCCGATCTTTGACGGTAACCTCTTCATCTCGTCGCGGCGTGCCGTCACGTAATACTTCCGAGACATCCACCACCTGCGACCATGCCTGACTCAGTGTCGATAGCTTTTCGTCATCCTGGGATTTGTGATAATTAAGCAGTTCTTGCGCAGCATCATTGATGAGTGTGACCTCGCCGTGCGCGTCTACGGCAACGACACCTTCCTTGATTGATTGCAGCATTGCCTGGCGTTGCTCAAACAGAGTTGAGATTTCGTAAGGCTCCAGGCCGAACAGGATGCGCTTAAGTACTTTGACTAAAATCCATGTACCCAGCCCGCCAACCAGCACACCGAATAAAATTGACCAGATAATGCTCCAGCGACTGTCATTGATCTGCTGCGTTACGCGGCTTAACTCCAGGCCAATCGCCACCACGCCGATCTGCTTATGATTTTCGTCGTAGATAGGGGTAAATACGCGTAAAGCCTGCGCCAGAAAACCGCGATTAATAGCGACATTTTCCTCGCCGTTGAGCGCCTTCAGGATGTCGTCCCCTTTAAAGAGCTGACCAATGCGTTGGGTTTCAGGGTGCGAGTAGCGAAGACTTTGCATATTGGTAACGACAATAAACAGCAGATCGTTGCGTTTGCGTACAGCTTCGGCGATGTCCTGGATACCGCTCTCCTGCGGTTTTTTCTGCAAGCCCTGGCGAATTTCTGGCGAGTCGGCAAGGGTACGCGCCACGGCCAGCGCCTTGTTAGCCAGCCCGTCACGCGTCATGTCGCTGATTTGCGAGAAGTAAACCAGATGCACTACCAGCAGCACCGAGAACAGCACTGCGCTGACCATTAAGATCACCGTGGTACTGAGTTTCATCGGACGTTTGCGTAACATGCGGCAGGGCAGTGAATGTCTCATCAGCTTCCTTGTATGACAAATTTCCTAAGCATTATCTCTGATGCTGCGGGTAATTCAAAGGGAGTAAGGGGATTGGCCATCCGGGGAAGCGGATTTGGTAACTGAAACTTCCGGTGTCGTCTGGCGATTCGAGAGCTATGCTTATAGCGAAAACCATACTTATGAGGGAGGGAAGGTCATGGATCAGGAACTACTGGACGTTGGTTATCGCTGCTATACCGGCGAAAAGGTCGATGTCTATTTCAACACCGCAATATGTCAGCATTCCGGTAATTGTGTGCGCGGTAATAGCAAACTGTTTAATCTCAAACGTAAGCCGTGGATTATGCCGGATGAAGTAGACGTCGCCACCGTAATAAAAGTGATTGATACGTGCCCCAGCGGCGCGCTGAAATACCGTCATAAATAAGTGAGGGGAAAAATGGAAATACGTGAGGGCCATAATAAATTTTACATCAATGATGCGCAGGGAAATCAAATAGCTGAAATTGTCTTTGTGCCGACCGGAGAGAATTTAGCGATTATTGAACATACCGATGTTGATGAAAGCCTGAAAGGGCAGGGGATTGGTAAACAACTGGTGGCGAAAGTCGTGGAAAAAATGCGCCAGGAGAAACGGAAAATTATCCCGCTGTGCCCGTTTGCAAAACACGAATTTGATAAAACGCGTGAGTATGATGATATTCGCAGTTGAACAGATGATTTGTATCCGCCGTAAGTAATACAAATCTGTAACAATGTTGTTAATATGTTGTATGAAAATAACCCCGCACATGCGGGGTTATTAATCTAAGAACTATAGACTATTGGCATTGTAAAGTTAATTCATTGAATTTAGCTGTTTTATTTTTCAATTTGTAATTTACTTTACACTTTTGAGAAGGCTCCTCACCCCATTGTGCAATAAGAGTATCCTCTTCAGGTAACCCTGACATATACACCTGTCCTTGATCAGCAACAATACTGCTGTTAATGCTGTTTTCAGAATCTAATGTCACTACACTACCAAACGGTACTGGCTCGCCATTCTTCTGTATTAAGGTAATGATTGCTTTATTACCGACATTGACTTTAAACGGGGCGGAAACTAAAGCTCCTCGAGCAGGGATGACAGTAACATCTGTATTTAGCAGCTCGACATTATCCTTAACACTATTTACATCAAGCGAAATTTGATTTCGGTTATAGGGATTTAAATATGGGACAACGGCATATCCACGCGAGTCCGTATAAATACCTGAACCGTTCAATACTCTTACGCTGGCGGCATCACGAGCCTGAACCAGAGCACTGGCACTGTCCAGACTTAATGGCTGAGATAAGGTTAATCCATGTGGATGCAACGTAACACCACCGCTAATTCCGTATGTCCATTGACTGGACTCTTTTTGCCAGGCATAACCGCCGTTCATTTGTGCATAAGGTCCACGATAGTTAAGGTTAATGTTACCTGACTCTCCTCGGTTTTGATTCTGCCAGCCTTGCGCCACGGCATAGCTAAACTCACCATCCTGTGAGGAGCCGTTTAATCCAACCTGCTGTTGCACCTGACCATTATTCGTAATGGTATTCGTTGTTAAGAACAGGTTATTTCCATTCAGCAATGAGTTGAGCGGTACCGAAACAGATAAAAACAGCGATTTATCTGCCTCGTGGTAATACGGGCTTTTATTATATCCGAGCGATAGCATTGCCGAGATATAGCGGAATGGCAGCGAGTAACTCGCAGATAAGTTATATCCATCAGCGGTATCCCAGTACTGATCTTTACTTGCTGAGAGGTAGAGTTGTCCCCAGTCCTGAAGATCTTGATTTATCGTTGTTGATATACGTGAACGTTGATGATAACTGTTTATATTTTTCTCATCAACGAATCCATTCTGAATTTGTTGTAACTCATCAAAATCGTAGTAGCCGCGTGTGGCATAACGATAGCCGGTAATATTCAATGTCGTATTTGTCTCACCAAAACCACGCGAATACATAAAACGGTAAGACTGTCCTTGCTGTTTTCCTAAAGACTTATAATTCTGCGAAAATTGTGAGCGAGCATGAGTGACATCCAGGGAGAACGCTCCAAAAAAATCGGAATATTTACCCAAGCCAAGCAGAACTGCTGCATAATTATCTGCTTTGATGGCACCACCATAAAATGTATATTCATCAGGCAATCCGATAGCTGCTGAAGACTGAACAAACTGAGGATCAGACACACTATTATTCAAAGTAGAACTTGAGCGATATTTCCCAAATGCCAGGTTATAGCGTAAGCGTCCCTGACGTTGAAGAACCGGTAAAACAGCTGTCGCCTGAGTAAAATGGCGAATACTGCCATCTGCCTCACGAATTTCCACCTCCAGGTCACCGGTGAATATTTGGTTAAAATCGCGTAATTCAAACGGTCCAGGTGGGACGTTTTTTTGATAAATGACAACACCGTTTTGCTTGACGGATACCTGCGCTTGAGAATAAGCAATGCCACGGACAACAGGGCTATACTGACTGAGCTCTGGTGCAATCATGCCATCATCAGATGAAAACTGTGCACCTTCAAAAGGAAAACTGTCAAATATCGCACCATCCGTTGAGGTCTGGCCTACGATAAATTGCCCTCCTTGAAGAAAAGAATAATCATGCTGTAGATAAACACTAACGGGTTGCCAGTGGCTCTCTTTATTATATGAGTTTGTTGACCAGTTACCGTTATGACGAAGGCGCCATCCACCAAGGTTCAGAGAACTGTCCAGAGATAAAAACTGACTACGACTACCGTAGCCATTATTATTTTGCTTAATTCCATTAAATAGATAGTTAACCATTAGTGCTGGCATACCTTCATCCCAGAGATGGGGTGGAGTACTTAACCAATCCTGAGGTTTGAGGTAGCTTTGTGGTATATTCAATATTAGCTTTTGGTTATTCGTATCAAAATTTTCTGAGGCCCCTCGAATAAGCTGAAGAATATTTTGTTGAGTTGGGGGGGTTATTGATGTAGAGAGCTTACCAATATCAACGCCCCAGCGATCCAGTTGTTGAGGTGTCAGTCTGGCGTTCAGCTTATTGTCCTGCGCGAAAAAATCTATCTTAATCTGACGGTCAACTAATTCCCCATTCATAACCACATCAACAGTATATTCCCCTGGAGCTGCACCACTTGCGCTTGCAAAATAATTGAGATCGATATTTTTGGCATTATCACCATCAGATAATTGCAAAAAATCGGGGTTAAATGAGAACCTATGACTATTGTCAGGTGAGGGAGATACGGCAGCGCAACTGAATACCGGACATATGATGGTGACCCTTAACAATAATAAGGATTTTTTTAATGAACCTTTCAAATTGTCCCCCGATAAAGATGATTAAATAAATGTTAAAGCGTAATGTTTTGAATCGGCGTTTCTCCGCCATAATCATTGATCGTAGAATAGCTAATTGCTTTAGCGTTTTTTTCTGGAATAATTAATGTTGAAAATGGTGAAACCATAAAATCATTAATAGATGTAATACTTTTTCCATTAATCTTTACATCATTCATGGTAATATAATATGGCGTTGGGTTTTTAACATGAACTTGATTTTCTGATTTTAAAAATATCAAAGCCTTATAAGCATCATCGACTTTTTTAGGTACATTCAAATTATGCGGTCGATAGATAAGTTTAATACGATTATTTATTGCAAACTGTAACCCCGGATCTCTTTTTTCTTGTGTGTCATTATTATAATGAGAGGGTATGGCTAAAACATTAATTCTAAATACAGACTCTCTATCTTCTGGTAGAATATCATTAATTTTATTTATACGTAATTGAAAACTTTCTGACGGATTAATTCTATATAAAGGAGGTGTGATTATAAAGTTTTTAACTTTTTCGTCACTATTATAAGCTGAAACCCATGATCTTAAAAGCCATGTTTTTTCTTCAGAATTATTGTTTATTTTCAAGGATGCGTTAGCTTCTTTTGAATCAAAGACTACGCGAGTTGCCGCCAGATTTATGCCATTTGATTGGCTAAATGAAAGGTTTGAAAATAATAATGAAATGAAAATTATTAGTCTTTTGAACTTCATAGTAATCTCTCCAACGGCATGGCTATAAGTATAGCCATGCCAAATGTTATTTATGCATAAGTAGCAGTAAACACGTAGTTAACGTTATAAGTGCCATAACTAATAGCGTTAGCATTAGTTCCAACCTTATAAGTACTTACGGTTACAGGAATAGAATAGCTCTCATTGTTCACAGTAATATTTTGAAAAGCTGTATCATCTTTATTTACCTTTATATATTTTTCAGCTCCATCTTTTTCTAAGCCAACGACTAAACCATATTGTCCTTGCTCGCTGCCATTTACAACTGGGAATGTAATATAGCCATTACCACTTACTGTGTTTGCTGTCGTTACTTTAATAGTAACGGACTGACCATTACATCCTGAAAAGGTAATATTCCCTGCATTTTGAGAACCAATAACGCTGTTCTGAGCTTTCGCTGAAAAATCTGCTTTTGAAAAAGTAGGCAGTGTGACAGAGGTTGGGAAAGATACAGTACATGCTGATTCAGCAGCTGCGCCGGTGACAGCTAAAGTACCGGTGCCAATTTGAGTACCTGATGCAGGTGCCGCTGCAATAGCGGAAACAGAACCACTCGCTATTAATGAAATGGCGATAGCTAATAAGCTTTTTTTCATTATCATTACCTCAATTTAAAATCTGATAAAAAATTTACCGATGAATGAATTATAAATAGCAAACAGCAAATTTATTCCTCATTTTGCATAAGATGCATAGGAGAAACGCTTATGTTTGCTATGGACGCAGTTTAATTGATTTTTTGTTTTGAGCAATGTTGGCCTAATTATTTTAAATTTTAACTAGCTTTTCTTGCGGTGCCTAAAATAAAAACTAAAGGTAAGGAAATAATTGCCAAAGTGATTTTTTTGATATTTGTTTTGTATTTGTCGCGTTTTGTTGGTAATAATGCTATCGATTTTTTATGTTTAATTATCAGTTTGTATTCATTGGCTGTCTTTTTAAAGTTTAATTCTCTGTTGAGAATACAATGCGTTAATTTTATGGCAATATAAGATATAAAAATGACTCAGACATAGCGAATGCAAATCAATTTGGTTAAATAGTGTGTTTTAACCTCTTTCCGTGAGTCTGAAAATGAATAAGGTTTACTCATTAAAGAAAAATGCTAAGAAACAAGTTGTTGCCGTAGCTGAGATCTTTAGTAGATCTAAGAAGGGGAGTGTGGGGAAAGTAATACCTTGTATTTCTAATAATATCGTATGGTTAATAGGAACTATAGTTTCATTTCCAATATACGCTTCCGTCGTTGGGACCTCACTTCCCTACCAAACGTATCGTGATTTTGCTGAGAATAAGGGAGAGTTCCGTCCCGGCGCGGAAAATGTTCCTCTATACGATAAAAATGGCAATCCCGTCACGACGCTGAATAAGGCGCCCATGATTGACTTCAGCTCTAATGACTCGACTGGGGTTGCAACATTGGTTTCGCCACAATATGTCGTCAGCGTTAAGCACAATGTTGGTTATCAATATGTGAAATTTGGCTATGCGGATGATTCCTCGTATACCCTTGTTGACAGAAATAACCACTGGAGAGATTTCCACACTCCCCGCCTCAACAAAATTGTTACTGAGGTTACACCGCTAGATATAACCAATGCGGGCACTGCTAATGGAACCTATCAAAATGCTGACCGTTTCCCTGTGTTCTATCGTGTTGGGACGGGGACTCAATATGTAAAAGATACCAACGGAAAAATTTCCTATTTAATGGGGGCGTACTCGTATAAAACAGGTGGAATAGTAAATAAGCCGTTTATATCTGACTGGAGTTTTGTCACGAATACTACTAATACTCCGCTCTCAACCTACGGTACTCCCGGTGACAGCGGTTCTCCTCTTTTTGCCTGGGATGCAGACCAAAATAAATGGGTTTTGTTAGCCGTTCTCAATTCATATGCAGGGGTCAATGGCAATACTAACTGGTACACAATAATTCCTGCCGGTGATGTAAAAAATACGATGAAACAAGATGCCGATGCACCGGTAAATACAAAACAAGATGAGGGGGATATTCATTGGTCATATGACGAAAAAACGGGGCTTGGTTCATTAACCCAGGGAAGCTCATCATGGGCAATGCATGGGAATTTGGGCGCAACATGGCCTGCTTCGCTTAATAGCGGTAAAGATCTAACTTTTCAGGGCGGTGGTACTGTAGTGTTAGAAAATACCATTAATCAGGGGGCTGGCACACTTACTTTTGATGATGATTATATTGTCAAGCCCGTTGATACTCAGACATGGAAAGGTGGCGGAATTATTGTTAATGGTGAGCATCTTGTCGACTGGCAGATTAATGGGGTTACTGGTGATAGTTTGCATAAACTGGGTACGGGGACGCTAAAAATTAGCGGTACTGGTGTAAACCCAGGAAGTTTAAGTGTGGGAGACGGAACCGTAATATTAGCACAGCGTGCTGATGATAACGGACTGAGCCAGGCGTTCAGTTCTGTCAGTATTGTAAGTGGGCGTCCTACTCTGGTGCTAAGCGACGACAAACAAATTAATCCAGATAATATCAAATGGGGCTATCATGGCGGCAAGCTCGACATTAATGGAAACGGTTTGACTTTTCATAAACTTAACGGGGCTGATGATGGAGCTATACTGACTAACAGTGGCTCCATGGCTAATGTTAATCTGGATTTCAACAGCCCAGATACAACAGCCACGATTGCTAATATCTGGCACGGCCATTTCACCGGCAATCTAAATATCAATAATGAGGTTACAGCAGGAACACAGAATGATTTCGTTATTGATGGTGGAGTGGATACTCAGGGGAGTATAACTCAGCAAAATGGTCGGCTATTTATGCAAGGACATCCGGTTGTTCACGCCGTCAGCAGTCAGGACGTAGCAAATAAGTTAAAGGCACTGGGTGACAATTCTGTACTGACCCAACCGGTGTCATTTACTCAGAACGATTGGGAAAATCGACAGTTCAGTATGGCTGAGCTTAACTTACAAAATGCTGAATTTAACCTTGCAAGAAACGCCAGCCTTAATACCAGAATTAATGCAGATCATTCTACCGTTACATTAGGTAGTGAGGATCTTTACATTGATCTTAATGACGGAAAGGGCGTGGCAACCAAACCAACATTGGGTAAGTCAAAGGCAACCGCTGAAGATGATCAGAGTCGTTTCAATGGACATGTACAGTTGAAACAAGGATCGGCACTAACTATTAATGAACATTTTGTCGGTGGTATTGATAGTACAGATAGTGCGACGACGATAACCTCTAAAGATACCACACTTAATCAGCTCAGCCGTTTCACCCAATCTTCTTTGTCATTAGGTGAAGGGGCAAAATTGACCGCTACAGCCGGATTGCTTTCTGACGGGACAGTAAGCAGTAATGCGGGTTCGAGCCTTTCCTTACTATCAGACCAGCCAGGAACGATGTATTCCGCCCAAAGCTGGGAGCTTAGCGGACAAAACACGAGCTTAAATGTTGGCGCGGGTGGGATCATCACTGGAGATATCAATGCCAATGATGCGGCCAGCATTAGCTTTGGCACGACTGATATTAACCAATCCACAAATTACTATGGAAATATCAGCGCGCCGTTGGCAAGTGTAACAATGAAGGACACTGCCTGGCTGGCAAATGAGCAGTCGGTGGTTAAGTCGCTCACTTTGAATGGTTCAACACTGAGTTTTAATCGTCTCGGGCAGGGGGGACTGACGGCAGATACGCTGGAGGCCACTAACAGTTCGTTCATTATTAATGCCGATGGTAAAGCAGCAGATACGGTGACGGTAAACCAGACGTTGACAGGGGCGAATAACACACTAGTTGTTATTCCTACGACGAATTCAGTAAAACAGGCCGGTTACCCTGTGTCATTGGTTACTGCCCCGAAAAATACACAAAGCGATATATTTACACTTAACCCGGTTTCAATAAATTCGGGGTTCCATAGTTTCACACCGCAACTTGATGTGTTGGAGACCGACGTTAATAAGCAATGGCGTCTGGAGGGATTTTACATACAGCCTGATAAAGCCGCTTTGCGGACAGGCAAGAGTTTTATGGATCTCGGTTATAAAAACTTTATTACAGAAATTAATAATCTGAATGATCGTATGGGTGACTTACGCCATACCCATGGTGAAACAGGAGCCTGGGCTAGACTTAACAGTGGTTCGGGCTCAGCTACTGATGGATTTACCGGAAGTCATACGCACTTGCAAATTGGGGCAGACAGGAAACATATAATTGAAGGCGGAGAGTTATTTACTGGGGTCACGGCGACATTTACAAACAGTAATAACCGGGGAAGTGGATGGTCAGGAAGAACCAAATCAACGGGTATTGGTGTGTACGCTTCAGCTATGTTTGACTCTGGACTCTATGTAGATACTATCGGGAAATATGTGCGTCATGACAATCATTACTCATCAAGTGCGTTAGGAATGCCAGAACAAGATTATGGCTCGCACTCCTGGTATTTGGGCGCTGAGGCCGGTTGGCGTTTTACCTTACCTGACGAAACATATATACAGCCGCAAACAGAGTTGATCTACGGTACTGTATCTGAGAATCAGTTTTCCTGGCAATTCAATGGAGCTGAGATCAATATGCAACGTAAGCGGATGCAACCGTTAATTGGTCGCACAGGCATTGAATTTGGCAAAACATTCAGGGGCAAAGACTGGGAAATTACAGCATTGACTGGGATTAATTATCAGTACGATTTATTTAAGCCTACTGTGACAGCATTCAAGGATCTGGCAGGTGATACATATATTAATAATGGTAAAGATAGCAGAGTGGTATTCAATGTCGGGTTAAATACTAAAATCAAAGAAAACACCAGGATAAGTCTGAATATGGAGCGATCTGAGTTTGGTTCTTACAATATTGATAAGTTAATTAATGCTAATATTCGTTATACATTCTGAATCGTAGAGTAGATAAAAAAGAAAACCTGAACATATTGTTCAGGTTTTCTTATTGATTGATTACTATAGACAGTCAAATATACTTATCTGCCTGACATTCAGCAGTGTAAAATTTTATCTTATGTTGCTATTTTTTAGAATGGCCTTTTTCTTTACTTTAGCTTATAGTTGAATTCAGTTCAGGTATCTAATGTTTTTATATATGCTATGACCGTTGCTCTAATAATGGTTACAAAAGACATTTATTTAAAAAATGGTATCTTATATTTTGCAAGCCAGGATGAAGGGTATAAATGTTTTGAATTCAGTGGGCGTGCCTCTGTATATGAGGCCGTTCAGCAATATAGTCATGTTTATATAGTCTGCGATAATAATAATTATTTTTTATACAGTCTTCTTTTTTCTGGGGGGCCTGTTAAGTGCATATGTGCTGATAATGTAACTATACACTATGGAAATCGGTTATCAATTGATTATACATATCCACCAGAACAAATCTTGTGCTCTCTTAATGATATTGAACGAGAGATTCTGTACCTCTACTTTATTAAAAGGAGGAAAATAAAAGAAATTTCAAAGATCACATGTTTAAGCGTAAGTAAGGTCTATTATAGAATAAGAATGATAAAGATTAAGTTTGGTGCTGAGACGACACGGAAGCTCCCAGTTTTGTTTAGATGTTACCTGTAACATCAAATGATTTGATTTCTGTCTTTTCATATTTTTTCATAATGTAATTATTATCAAAGTTAATAAATTCTATCATCATAGAGACTAATTATTTAGAGTCTCTAAAGTTAGTCGCTATGTCGATGAGAAACTTTTTACTGAGAGGTATTCATCTTTGCGTTATTTTCGAGTTTACAGAGAGGATACCCCATGACATTATATTCTTACAAAGCATGGGGGTGACTGTATGAATAGTCAAAATGCTTTAAGTAATATGAGGCTTGCTGTTAGAGGAGATATACCCGGTAACTCTACATTAGTTCTTAAAAAGATTAGGTTTTACAATTGTGCTATTATTTATCTTCGCAATGCCCAATTACTGGTTAAAACGATAGATGGGGGAATTATTAATATTCCACCTGAATCAATATGTTATATCGAGAAAAATACAGTCATTGATGTTACACTTAACGTGTTAGGTAAAGGTATGCCTTATGATATCTTTCATATAGATAACAATATGTTAAGTTGTATCTGCAAAGTCATGGAACCATTGTTACTGAATCCACATAAAGTCGGCCCTATGCGAAGTAGAATTTTTAATTGCATGGCGGATAAGACAGATACAGAGATATTTAAAATGATAACAGAAGCAAATGTTCCTCATCATAGACTAATTTATAATATTACTTATTTGTTATCTAAAGTTGATGATATTGAATCCTTGGTTTGCTCATTATCTGTTTCCACAGACTCTACTTTCACAGAAAAATTAAAGTTAATAATAGAATCTGATCTTTCAAAATCATGGCGGCTAGTTGATTTGGCAAATATTTTACATATGTCGGAAGTCTCAATTAGGAAAAAACTTGAAAAAGAAAATAATAATTTTAACAATTTGGTTCTGGATATTAGAATGCAACATGCAGCAAGACTGATAACTACGTCTGAAAAACATATTAATAGTATATCTGACGAGGTCGGATATGTTAGTACATCATATTTTATCCGTAATTTTAAAAGTTATTTTGGTATAACACCAAAACAGTTCTCCTTGAAAGTGAAAAGGAAGTCATAATTAATATTGCATATATAATAGCGACAGAAGCAGTTCTTACTGATTCAATAAATTTCCTGTGAGGTGAAAACGGTATGCATTTTTAATAAATTTTACCCGTCCAGGACGAGTTCCTTTTCTTTATCTTAAGAATAATGTTATTTTTTAACCAAAAATGATGCTGTTGCGCAGGGAATAGTCGGGGGATATCCCATAGCACTGAACGTTCATTCCCCCAAAATGAGAAGTTGAACATGTCTCCATAGCGATTAGTGTTCCGGACTCGAATCGTTGAACGATATCCTGCAATTTGGAGCATGAGATGTTTCTATTCTATACAACAGAATCATCATTAATCCAGACGCAGACCTGAAAAACAGGCTTGGCAATATAACAATCCTGATCGTGTTCATGTGATATTACTCCCGGATTAATGCAGTCAGTAAAAGCATGGCACTGACTGCATTAAGAAGGGACGTCCATCATATCACGAAACAAAAGCTCCCACCGACATCGCCACTGAAGTCCTGCACCGTATCGGTGAACTTGTAACTATCCAGTATAATCATTCTATACACATTTATTGGCTTGAGGAGTCAACTACTTCTTAATTTTGGAGAGAAGAGTGTCAGGTGATACGTTAATTCGCCATTATCTACATATATAGCGGTTTACTTAAATAATAGCGAATTATTTACCCATGGGCTCAATTAATCTTCGAATATAAAAACATCCACAAGCTAAAACTATTATTGTTTTTCGAAAAAAATAAAAGAATATGATAAAATAATATTAGTGTGCGAAATAAATGAAGAATTGCGCCTCGCAATGATATAAAATAAAAAACAATAAATACAAAAACACTTAAACGCCATATGGGGTTGTTTATTACTTGCTTTTATTTTTGTAGCTTTGTCCTTCATTATGTAATGTGGATATGGAGTTGCTATTATTTTTCTAAATAATCTTAGATGGCGCAATGTGATTTAATTATTGCAATGTAAATATGCTAATTGCACTACTATAAAATCTGTATTGTGGATGTGCTTTTTACAGGCGTGGGCTGAATTTTTATTTTTTTACTGCAATTAATAAAGGTAACTGGAAGCTTTTTATTAATAAAGGCATAGTTCTATTTGTTGGTATTATGTTATAAACGTTATGGAGTCTTACCCGTGAACAGAATATATTCACTTAAGTATTGTCACCTTACTCAAGGGCTTATAGCTGTATCAGAATTAGCATCCCGAGTATCCTCTAAAACTGGTCGAAAACTTCTCGCTACATTTATAGTTTCCTCCTTGTCTTATGGTGCTGCTGAACATGCCTATGCAGCACAGATGGATACCCGAAATTTCTGGATCCGTGATTATCTCGATTTGGCACAGAATAAAGGTGTATTTCAGCCTGGAGCATATGGGGTAAAAACGCCATTAAAAAATGGTGGTGAATTCAGTTTTCCTGAAGTAACGATCCCTGATTTTTCTCCAGTATCCGCTAAAGGTGCAACAACTGCTATTGGTAATGCCTACAGTGTTACCGCAAGCCATAATGGCACTATTCACCATGCCGTTAAAACTCAGACATGGGGACAGTCAGACTATCATTATGTTGATCGGGTGACCAAAGGTGACTTTGCGGTCCAGCGTCTGGATAAGTTTGTTGTTGAAACAGCTGGTGCAACAGAGCATGCTGATTTCAACTTATCAGCAGCAGAAGCATTAGAGCGTTATGGTATTGAGTTCAATGGAAAGAAACAGATAATCGGTTTTCGGGTTGGAGCCGGAGCAACCGGTGTTACATCTTATGGGGTGGGACAGGCATATAATCCATTATTACGCAGTGCTTCTATGTTTCAGTTAAACTGGAACAATATGTTAGCCACGAATAATACAGGCGGATTTTATAATGAAGTGACAGGAGGAGACAGCGGTTCCGGATTTTATCTTTATGATAATCAGAGGAAAAAATGGGTCATTCTTGGAACAACATATGGTAAAGCATTCTCTAGTAAGGATACCTGGGCCTTTTTTGCCCGATATGATCAGAACACTGTCGATACCCTGAAAAATATTTTTACTCAGGAGGTGAACCTCAATGGTCAGAAAATGACCGGCAATAATAAAAATATTACTGTTAACGGTAACACAACCGCTATTGAGCTGACCAAGAATAATAAAAATAAAGATTTGAAATTTCATGGTGGTGGGAATATTGAACTCACCGATAACCTGAACTCAGGAACCGGAGGAATGATTTTTGATGAGGGGCAACATTATTCGGTCACCGGGAAAGATAAAACCTATAAAGGGGCGGGTATTGATATCGGAAAAGGGACGGTTGTTGACTGGTCGGTTAAAGGAGTGGCAAACGATAACCTGCACAAAACAGGAGCCGGGACACTGAATGTCAATGTGGCCCAGGGGAATAACCTGAAAACGGGTGACGGTACCGTTTTTCTTAATGCAGAAAAAGCGTTTAATGCTATCTATGTTGCCAGCGGTCGCGGAACGGTCAAACTGGGGCAGGTTGATGCGCTGGATAAAAACAGTGATTACAGAGGCATTTATTTTACCAGTCGGGGGGGGACACTGGATTTAAACGGGTTCGGCCAGTCGTTTAAAAAGATAGCGGCAACGGATGTTGGTACAGTAATCACCAATACATCAGATAAAAAAGCGACTCTTTCCTTACAAAACGCCGCGCGTTATATCTATCACGGCAACATCACGGGAAATACGGATATCGAACATGCCGGAACACAAAAAAATGCCGACAGCAGCCTGATTATTGACGGGAACATTGATACACACAATGCTATCACTGTGCGAAACTCCCAGCTAAGACTACAGGGACATGCCACAACACATGCTATTTTCCGTGAAGGTCCCCGGTTCTGCTATGTCCCCGGAGTTCTTTGTGACAAAGATTATGTTGCTGATTTTGCCAGACTGGAAAGTGAGGCAAATAAGAAAAATAACAGTGAGTATAAAACAAATAACCAGGTGTCCTCTTTTGAGCAGCCCGACTGGGAAAACAGACATTTTCGTTTTAAGACGCTGAATCTGGATAATGCTGAGTTCACAACTGCACGAAACTCAATAGTTGAAGGCGATATCGTTGCGTCAGATTCATCGCTGAAACTCGGAGGCGATGTTCCGGTATTTATTGATAAGTATGATGGAATCAATATTACAGGTAATGGTTTTGGCTTCCGCCAGGATGTCCGTGAAGGACGCTCAGCAGACGACGGCAGTAGCAGTTACACAGGCAATATCACGCTTAACAATAACTCCACGCTGGATATTAACAGCCGTTTCACCGGCGGGATTGAAGCCCATGACAGTAAGGTAAATGTCACCTCACCGGATGCCATGCTGCAGAACAGTGGTGTTTTCGTGAACTCCACCCTCTCTGTTCGGGACGGCGGTCATCTGACGGCACAGAAAGGGCTCTACAGTAATGGCCGGGTTCAGATTGGGAAGAACGGTACGCTTTCCCTGAGCGGCACGCCGGAGAATGGCGCTGATAATACCTGGATGCCTGTTCTGACATACATGACAGAAGGCTATGATTTAACCGGCGATAACGCCGCGCTGGACATCAGCCAGCAGGCGCATGTTTCCGGGGATGTTCATGCAACCAGTTCATCCACAATTCGTATTGGCTCTGAAAACCCTGGTTCAGTTTCCTCTTCTGTCTCCCCTGTTCTGGCTGCCGGGTTGTTCAGCGGATATAACGCGGCGTACTACGGCGCCATCACCGGCGGTAAAGGAAACGTCAGGATGAACAGTGGTCTGTGGCAGCTGACCGGAGACTCCGACATCAACAGTCTGACGACCCGCAACAGCCGGGTACAGTCTGAAGAAAACGGTGCCTTCCGTACCCTGACGGTTAAGACACTTGATGCCACGGGCAGTGATTTTGTCCTGCGCACTGACCTGAAAGACGCCGATAAAATCAGCGTGACGGAAAAAGCCAGCGGTTCAGACAACACCCTGAATGTCAGCTTTATGAAGAACCCGACCCCGGGGCAGTCCCTGAACATCCCGCTGGTCAGCGCGCCGGCCGGAACATCAGAGGATATCTTTAAGGCCGGCACCCGGGTGACAGGTTTTAGTCGTGTGACGCCGACGCTGCATGTTGACACCACTGGCGGCAGTACGAAGTGGGTTCTGGATGGTTTCAGGACGGAAGCCGATAAAGCGGCTGCAGCGAAGGCGGACAGTTTCATGAATGCCGGCTACAAAAACTTTATGACGGAAGTTAACAACCTGAACAAACGTATGGGTGAGCTGCGTGACACGAACGGTGATGCCGGTGCCTGGGCCCGTATCATGAACGGCGCCGGTTCAGCCGATGGCGGGTACAGCGATAATTACACCCACGTTCAGGTCGGCTTTGACAAAAAACATGCGCTGGACGGTGTCGACCTGTTCACCGGTATCACAATGACCTATACCGACAGCAGTGCAGACAGTGATGCGTTCAGTGGGAAGACAAAATCCGTGGGGGGCGGTCTGTATGCTTCAGCACTGTTTAACTCCGGTGCCTATATCGATTTGATTGGTAAATATATTCACCATGACAATGACTACACAGGCAACTTTGCCGGTCTGGGTACGAAGCACTACGGAACCCACTCCTGGTATGCCGGAGCGGAAACGGGTTACCGTTATCACCTGACGGAAGACACTTTTATTGAGCCTCAGGCCGAACTGGTTTACGGCGCAGTGTCCGGGAAAACATTCCGCTGGAAAGACGGTGAGATGGACCTGAGTATGAAGAACAAGGATTTCAGCCCGTTGATTGGCAGAACAGGGGTTGAGCTGGGTAAAACATTCAGTGGTAAGGACTGGAGTGTGACAGCCCGTGCCGGAACCAGCTGGCAGTTTGACCTGCTGAATAATGGCGAGACGGTTCTTCGTGATGCCTCCGGGGAGAAACGGATTAAAGGAGAGAAGGACAGCAGGATGTTGTTCAATGTCGGTATGAACGCACAGATAAAGGACAACATGCGCTTTGGTCTGGAGTTTGAGAAATCCGCCTTTGGTAAATACAACGTGGATAACGCGATAAACGCGAATTTCCGCTATATGTTCTGACAGGAAGAGGCCCCTGAAAAGGGGCCTGTAGTGATGTTACTCCCGGATTAATGCAGTTAGTAAATGTATGGCACTGACCACCTTGGGAAGGGGGGCCATCACATCACTACAAATTCCGGCAATTGCGTACATGGCAACGGCAAGTTATTTAATCTCAAACGTAAGCCGTGGATCATGCTGGATGAAGTAGACGTCGCTACCGTCGTGAATGTTATTGATACGTGCCCGAGCGGCGCGCTGAAATACCGTCTTAAATAAGCGAGGGGAAAATGGAAATATGTGAGGGTCATAATAAATTTCACATCAATGATGCGCAGGGAAATCAAATAGCTGAAATTGTCTTTGTGCCGACCGGAGAGAATTTAGCGATTATCGAACATACCGATGTTGATGAAAGCCTGAAAGGGCAGGGGATTGATAAACAGCTGGTAGCGAAAGTCGTGGAAAAAATGCGCCAGGAAAATTATCCCACTGTGCCCGTTTGTGAAACACGAATTTGATAAAACGCGTGCGTATGATGATATTCGCAGCTGATGGGGCGAAGGCAGGAAGGACGTATTCCCAAAAGCAAAAACCCGCCTTGTAGGCGGGTTCTCAGGAATTAAATTAGTAGTGCCAGCTTGAATTAAAGATCATTGTGAAAACAACGAAGTCATTTTAATAACAAAAGATTACATTTACACATTCGACCTCGAATGTATCACCGGGCACTACCACTAACAATGTGTTTCGGTATTAGTATTTATTGAGATATCTAATCGAAATTTGCACATTTAAGAGGTTCAATATCTGCCTGTAAACTTGCATTCAGCAGGTTATGTAAATGCTGCCCTATCCGTTGGGCCAGTAAGACAGGTACAGCGTTGCCGATCTGCCTCATTGCTTCTCCCCATGCTCCTGTCACCTGGAAGTCTTTAGGGAATGTTTGCAGGAGTTTTCCTTCATAAACTGTGAAGTAACGGACGCTATCATTTTCATATCTAATCATATTTTCGCCACCAGGGACTCCATGAGCCCCAGCTTTTAATGTTTTCGATGGCTGGTCAATGTAGCTACCAGTGTGGCCTGGATAGGTACGGGCGCCATCTTTAAAAATATGATCTTCAATTTCATGGGGCTCATAGGGTTGAGGAACGTTTTTGAGAGCATCACGAACGGTAACCCAGCGTTTCTCTGATGGTGGAAACACTCCAAAACGTTTTTTCAATCTCTCTGTAAGAGGTTCATCTTTTAGAGGACTAATGTTATGTTCCTTCCAGTACTCCCCTGTAACGTACTGTTCCCACAGTAATCGCTCCTGGCTGTGCGTAGGCGCAGGGAAGGTCCACTTTTTGTTTAAGTCGGACCTGATCCCGACAATTATCACTCGCTCCCTAACCTGTGGAACACCATAGTCTGCCGCATTCACTAACTTAAAGGACACATCATAAGTGGTGCCTTGATGCGTACCTTTGCTAGCTTTACGTAACTCGTTAAGATGTAATTGCCAGTCCTGGGCATCACACAAAGATAACGTTGGGTATGTTAAACGAAGGATGATGTATTCGAAGTAATCAGCAAATGATTTTCGAAGTAAGCCCTTCACGTTTTCGAAGATGAAAGCCTTAGGATGTAAAGCTTCGATCGCCTTAATCGCGTAGGGGAACATATCTCGAGTGTCATCATGGGCTTTATGCTTGCCCCCTAAGGAAAAAGGTTGGCAAGGCGGTCCGCCAGCCACGACATCGATATTCTTAAGAGATGTGAAATCGTAATTTTTAATATCTCCTTGAAATACTTTCTCTTTGTCAAAATTTAGACGAAGTGAGTTGCAAGCATGTTTGTTGAGCTCAACAAACCCTTGATGCTCGAATCCTGCCAGTTCTAAACCTTTCGCTAAACCGCCAGTACCTGAGAATATTTCTAAGGATTTCATTTTGTTACTTTAATTCCAAAAAGTATTGCTTAATTCGATTTTCTACAGAGGCTGGTTCTGAATGCCTGCCAGTACATTTTTCTGCCCATTCCCTGCCTGGGTGAATCACATCCCAATCAGATTTGGCTTGGGCGAATCTACCAGCACCAGGAGTATGATTCCCAAAACCATCCACTACGGTGTTCCATAAGGGTTTGTGAATTTTAATCAGTGCTGCTTCGACTGTGCTGATCATGTCAGAGCCAGTAGCTTCAAAAATGATAAAGCGACATGAAAAATCTTCTAACTTCAAGTTCTCTGCTTTCGCTATATTTCTACTATGCTCTCTGATCCTATTAGATAGTTCTGAGCCAGCCCGAGTGGCGCTATCACTGATTCTGGACTGACGCCATCCTGCTGGTACAGCCTTACCTACATAAATAGGAAGGTTGTATGCAAGTCGGTTTATTCGTGAAAATTCATCGTATAAAGGGTTATGACCTGTGTAGTATAGCGCGTAAACACCGGCTCCCTGAAATCCTTGAGGCGGTGGTAATGAATGTACAGGTGTCCCATTAAAAAAACGTACGGCATCTTTTAGAAGCTCTAAAAATGCATCGTTTCTATATACATGCTCAGATCTATCAAACTGTTTACTAATCATCGTAATGGAGTCCGTCAACATTCCTTGTGCTACATAATAACCAACTGAAATTTATTATATTTATTTGTGATGGGTAACGAGTTAGAACAAGGCCAAAAGTGATGCGAGTATGCCATAGTCTTTTTGGTAGGGGCAAGTTGGTAGGAGGCTGCTGCCCCATGCTTGTACATCGTTTTGCAAGAATCCTCACTGCTGCTAACCCCTAGCATTTTGAGCGTGAATTTTTTATCCGCCGTGTAGCGTAGCGGCGCAGTAAATTTGTGCTCTTGATTAAAGATAATATTCTCAACCCAGCACAGATGACTTAGTGAACAACCAAATAAAACATATCTTTTCCCCCCCAGGTTCAGGCTGGAATATGTTGATGAGGGCTACTCATATCGAAGTGGTGTCTTCCTGCGTTACGGGCCTTTTACCCTGGCGTTCTGGCTGATCGCATTGATTTCAGCCTGCGCGGAAGGGCGTTTGTGTTTAGTTTGTTCAGTGGCTTTCATCGCAATGGAATGTTTTAGTGCGCCTTTGTCGATAGGAAGAAGTCGATCCTGAGGAACTTTTTCGGATGTGTCAGATGCCATTCCGGTATTTGATAGGCTTTATAATAATGCCTATTTTGTACCACCGGGGAGGAGGAAATTTAAAAAGGGTAACTGCTTATAAACCAAAACGTGTTGGCTCAAAAAACAAAACCCCCGCCGGAGCGAGGGTTATAAATTTTGGTGCCCGGACTCGGAATCGAACCAAGGACACGGGGATTTTCAATCCCCTGCTCTACCGACTGAGCTATCCGGGCAACGGGGCGCATTAAACCGTAATATGCACATCTCGTCAACCTAATTTCAGTAAAAGCGATTCAACTGCTTAAGATTGCGGCAAATCGCTTCTTTTCTGTGTTTCTGTCATCAGGTCAGTGCGCCACCCTGGCGGCAGCGGGCGAAGCGCAGAATATCTTCCGCCAGCCGGTGTGCGGTATCGACATCCGCCTGGCTACGATTCACCAGCATTCGGCTTAAACAGCCTTCCAGCACCAGTTCCATCTGCTTTGCCACCATCGCAGGATCGTCAACTTCCAGCGTGGTTAATAGTTCGTGGGTGAAATCGTAGGCCGCGCTTTTTTGCTGATCGGCCAGTTGATGAATAGGGTGGTCAGGATCAGGATAAAACGTACAGGCAGCGATAAACAGACAGCCCGGATAGCGGTTGTTTTTAACGCACTCTGATAACGCCTGATAACGCGCCAGCAGCTTTTGTTCGGCGGTTAGCGTTTCGTCCAGCATCAACTGACGACGCCAGACATCTATCTGTTGGCTAAGATAGCGCAGCGCGTCGTAGAGGATTGCCTCTTTGTCCGGCCAGAATCGCCTTAGCTCATCCAGCGGATAATCCACACGTTCAGCAACCATCTCCAGCGTGGTGTTGGCAATCCCTTGTAATTCTAATAATTTCAGGGCTTCTCCCAGTACATCTTCACGTTGCACGCTATTTTCCTCCGTCTTTCCCACTGCAAGTGTCGTTCACGGTTGGCGATCGCGCAAATGTGCGCTGAAGGTTTCAGCATCCATAAAGCCCGTGACGCGTGCTTGTGGATGCTCCTGGCCTTGTCCGTCAAAAAAGAGAATTGTCGGTAGGCCAAGGACATTAAGATGCTTTAACAGCGCCACATCTTGTGCGTCGTTAGCAGTGACGTTGGCCTGAAGTAAGACCGTGTCTGCTAACGCTTTTTGCACCTGCGGGTCGCTGAAGGTGTATTTCTCAAACTCTTTACAGGCGACGCACCAGTCGGCATAAAGATCTAACATCACCGGTTTGCCTTTGGCTTCAACGAGCGCCTGATTTAACTCATCTACCGTTTTGATTTGTGTAAAGTTGAGATGCGTCTGAGTTTGCGCGGTATGCGTCGCACCAAATGCCCAATCCTGAAGTGGGCGCACGCTAACCAATGCCGCTGCAAGCAGGATTATTTGCACCACGCGCATCCAGCCGCGTTTGGCCTGTAGGCTGGTGATAAAGGCCCAGCTAAAGAATGCGACGCCAAGCGCCGACCACAAGCGTAATCCCCATATATCGCCAATCACTCGCTCAAGCAGGAAGACCGGCAGTGCGAGGATCACAAAACCAAACGCGGTTTTGACCTGTTCCATCCACGGACCGCTTTTCGGCAGCAGACGGTTGCCAAAGACGGTAATTAACATCAGCGGTAGACCCATGCCCAGCGCATAGAGATAAAGTGTGCCGCCGCCCAGCCACATGTTTCCGCTTTGGGCGATATATAGCAGAATCGCGCTAAGCGGCGCGGTGGTGCATGGTGAGCAGATCAAACCGGCAATCGCCCCCATAACAAACACACCGCCGGGCGAGCCACCCTGTTGGCGATTGCTCATCAGCGTGAGGCGCGTTTGCAGTGAAGAGGGGAGTTGCAGGGTAAACAAGCCAAACATCGACATCGCCAGCAAGGTAAAGACGATGGCGAGGCCAATAAGCACGTAAGGATGCTGTAGCGCCGCCTGGAACTGTAACCCTGCGGCGGCAACCACCAGACCCAGCGCCGTGTAGGTCAGCGCCATCCCTTGCACATAAATAAAGGTCAGCAACAATGCTCTGGTGGTGGAGAGCCGCTGTTTACCGCCCATCACGATGCCGGAAATCAGTGGGTACATCGGCAGTACGCAGGGGGTGAAGGCGATGCCGATACCGATCAACAATGCCCAGAGCGCAGAAAAGGGCAATTGCGCGGCGGGCTGCTCTTGCTGCGGGACAGACATCGGCTGTGGCGCTGCGTTGTTGGCAACCACTTCGCTTAACGGTACGGTTTTGGTTTCTGGCGGATAGCAGAAACCAGCGTCAGCGCAGCCCTGGTAAGTGACAGTTAATGTCGCGCCAGCCGTAGCCTGGTTGATGGTTACAGGAAGCGTCAGTCGCTTGCGATAAATCTCGCTTTTGCCGTAAAACTCATCGTCATGCCAGACGCCAGGCGGTAACTGCACGTCGGCAATTTTCGCGTGTTCAGGCGTGATGCGGATCTGTTTACGGTAAAGGTAATAACCGTCTTTGATCTGCCAGGTCAGATTAAGATCATGTTGGTTTTGCTGAAAATCAAAAGCAAAAGCCTGATCAGCCGGGACAAATTGTGAGCGTCCTGGCGTGTCGAATAATCCGGCAAAAACGGAAGTGCTGCAAAGTAGCAGGATCAGCGTAAAGATGCGTTGAGCCATGAGAGGTAATCTGTGTCTCCGTGTATAACAGGTAAAACCAGAAGCTCCGGGGTTTGATACGGATGATGAGACTTCAGGCATTCCAGCAGAGCTTGCTGGTGAGCGTTGTCGGTTTTTAAGATCATCTGTACTTCATATTCCTGTTCCAGCTTACCTTCCCAGTAATAGAGTGAGGTTGCGCCAGGGATCAGGGTTGCACAGGCCGCCAGTTTTTCTGCCAGCACTTTGGCGGCTAAATCCTGGGCTGTCGCTTCATCCGGTGCGGTACACAGCACCACGACAGACGCGGTATTCGAACTTTTATCATCAAGCATAAACACCTCGCAAGAACAGATGGAACCGCAAGAGAGAGGTCACTATACAACGGACGAGGGAATGATGTTAGTCGGCGGGAAAGAAAGCGGGGCGTGAACGCCCCGCGATTTGTCATTACAGCATGAAGCTACCAAGCACGAAGCCGAAGCAAACGGCCAGGGCAACACCCAGAGTACCTGGGATGAAGAACGGATGGTTGAAGACGAATTTACCGATACGGGTTGTACCCGTGTCATCCATCTGTACCGCAGCAACCAGCGTCGGGTAGGTCGGCAGAATGAACAGACCAGACACCGCAGCAAAAGAAGCAACTGCGGTCAGCGGAGAAACGTTCAGCGCCAGAGCCATCGGCATCAGTGCTTTTGCGGTTGCAGCCTGAGAGTACAGCAGAGCAGAAGCAAAGAAGAAGATGACAGCCAGCAGCCACGGATGACCCTGAATCACTTCACCAGCGGTATCTTTGATCCAGTCGATGTTGTTGGAAACGAAAGTATCGCCCAGCCATGCAACGCCCAGGATACAAATACAGGCGCTCATACCTGCTTTGAAGGTGCTGGAGTTGAGGATGTTGTCGGTATCAACTTTACAGATAACGGTAGTCAGGGTTGCAACGCTGAGCATGATGATCAGGATTGCGTTAGTGGTGTTCATCAGCGGTTTCTCAACCAGGCCCATGCTCGGGCTGTTGATGATTGCATAGATAACCACGCCAACTACGCCCAGCAGGAACAGCCAGACGGAAGTTTTTGCACCGGATTTGATTTCAATCTGCTTTTCACCGCGCAGTTCAACCAGACCTTCTTCCAGACGCTTGCGATAAATCGGATCGTCAGACAGTTTGGAGTTGAACAGCATAGTGACCAGGAAGGACATCACCAGAACCGCCAGCAGGGTGGACGGGATGACCACAGAGAGCAGATGAAGGTAGCTGATGCCATGACCTTCCATTACGGAAGACATGTAAACGACTGCCGCTGAGATTGGCGATGCGGTGATCGCAATCTGCGCGGAAACCACCGCAGTAGACAGCGGACGGCAAGGTTTAACGCCTTGTTCCTTCGCAACTTCAGCGATAACTGGCAGCGTTGCCAGAGAGATGTTGCCAGTACCCGCAAAAATTGTCAGGAAATAAGTCACGATCGGAGCGAGGATCGTGATGTATTTCGGGTTACGGCGCAGCAGCTTTTCTGTCTGATGAACCAGATAGTCCAGACCGCCAGCAACCTGCATGGCAGAAATAGCGGCGATAACCGCCATGATAATGGAAATGACATCGAACGGGATGTTACCAGGTTTGACGCCAATAGCGGCAAGAACCAGCACCCCCAATCCGCCTGCAAAACCAATACCTATTCCCCCCAGTCTGGCGCCCAAGAAGATCGCCAGCAAAACTATGATGAGTTCTACAACTAGCATATTAGCCTTCCTTGTTTTTTAACAAGTTGATATTAGATTGTTATTTTTAAGTTACTACTCACAAGAAAAAAGGCACGTCGTCTGACGTGCCTTTTTTATTTGTACTACCCTGTACGATTACTGTTCGCTTTCATCAGTATAGCGTTTTGCTTTGTAAGCCGGGTGCATCAGATTCTGTACGGAGAAAATATCGTCTAGTTCCGCTTCAGTCAACAGACCGCGTTCCAGAACGACTTCACGTACACTCTTACCGGTTTCGGCACAGATTTTACCCACGATGTCACCGTTGTGGTGGCCGATGAACGGGTTCAGGTAAGTGACGATACCGATAGAGTTGTAAACGTAACCTTCGCACACTTCTTTGTTAGCAGTGATGCCGTTAACGCATTTTTCCAGCAGGTTGTAGCAAGCGTTGGTCAGAATATGAACTGATTCAAACATGGCCTGGCCAATGACCGGCTCCATAACGTTCAGCTGCAGCTGACCTGCTTCTGCTGCCATGGTAACAGTGGTGTCGTTACCGATGACTTTGAAGCATACCTGGTTAACCACTTCCGGAACAACCGGGTTTACTTTAGCTGGCATGATGGAAGAGCCCGCCTGCAGTTCCGGCAGGTTGATCTCGTTCAGGCCGGCACGTGGGCCAGAAGAGAGCAAGCGCAGGTCGTTACAGATTTTGGACATCTTCACAGCCAGGCGTTTCAGCGCACCGTGAACCATAACGTAAGCGCCGCAGTCAGAGGTCGCTTCGATCAGGTCTTCAGCCGGAACGCATGGGAAGCCAGTGACTTCAGCCAGTTTTTTCACTGCCAGCGGAGAGTACTCTTTCGGCGTGTTCAGGCCTGTACCGATTGCCGTTGCGCCGAGGTTAACTTCCAGCAGCAGTTCAGCGGTACGTTGGATGTTTTTCACTTCTTCTTTCAGCAGAATGCTGAAAGCGCGGAATTCCTGACCAAGGGTCATCGGTACTGCGTCCTGCAGCTGGGTACGACCCATTTTCAGGATGTCCTGGAATTCGACAGCTTTACGTTCAAAGCCTTCGCGCAGTTGGTTAATCGCATCTACCAGTTTAATCAGGGAAGAGTAAACCGCGATACGGAAACCGGTCGGGTAGGCGTCGTTAGTGGACTGACATTTGTTAACATGGTCGTTCGGGTTCAGGTACTGATATTCACCTTTCTGATGACCCATCAGTTCCAGACCGATATTGGCCAGCACTTCGTTGGTGTTCATGTTTACGGAAGTACCTGCGCCGCCCTGGTAGACGTCTACCGGGAACTGATCCATGCATTTTCCGTTATTCAGGACTTCATCACATGCGGCAATGATTGCATTCGCTACACTTTTAGGAATGGTTTGCAGCTCTTTGTTTGCCATAGCTGCGGCTTTTTTAACCATTACCATACCGCGAACAAATTCAGGAATATCGCTGATTTTGCTGTTGCTGATATAGAAGTTTTCAATCGCTCTCAGAGTGTGAACACCATAGTAGGCATCAGCTGGAACTTCCCTGGTACCCAACAGATCTTCTTCGATACGAATGTTGTTTGACATGTGAACCTTCTTTTTCAAGCTGCCAATGATTTGCTTTAAACACACAGAATATATGTGGTTTCGAATGTTTTTCGACCGACGATTATCCCCTGCATCGGACGAATACCCAGGATCATATGCTGCTTGAGGATTTCTACCGTAATCTGGATCACTTTAAGTGTCGGTTTTTACCCCTTAATTATTAATTTGTGAAATAGATCACCGCTTTGGGATTACTACCAAAAATAGTTGCGCAAACATCTTGAAATTTTGCTAATGACCACAATATAAGCTGAACGCGATTCGCAACCCATTAAGGTAGCCGGGTTTAACCGGCTGCTATTACAGGAGAAACCTTTGCGCTGGTTACCTTTTATTGCCATTTTCCTTTATGTCTATATTGAGATTTCAATTTTTATTCAGGTTGCCCATGTCCTGGGGGTATTGCTGACCCTCGTACTGGTTATATTCACGTCGGTTATCGGTATGTCACTGGTACGTAATCAGGGCTTTAAGAATTTTGTGCTGATGCAACAAAAAATGGCGGCGGGTGAAAACCCTGCGGCGGAGATGATTAAAAGTGTTTCGCTGATCATTGCCGGTTTGCTGCTTTTATTACCGGGCTTTTTCACCGATTTCCTCGGTCTTCTTCTTTTATTACCGCCGGTGCAAAAGCATCTGACAGTGAAGCTGATGCCGCATTTGCGTTTCTCCCGGATGCCGGGCGGCGGTTTTAGCGCCGGAACCGGTGGCGGTAATACTTTTGATGGTGAGTATCAGCGAAAAGATGATGACCGCGACCGCCTTGATCATAAAGACGATCGCCAGGATTAATGTCAAAACGCCGGATTATGTGGTTATGCCATTTTCCGGCGTTTTTCGTTTTGGCAGAAACAGCCATAACCCCGCCAGCATGATTAGCGCATAGAGACTTTTCCAGCCGACCATTGCCAATAACAGAACGCATAACAGCCCGCCAGTCACCGCCAGTACGCGATAACGTCCTTGTAATAATTTACAGCCTGCCAACATGCACAATAGGTAAATCATAATAAAGATGCCGTTGGCATAAATAATGAGTGCGTCCAGATTGATCTCTAAAGCATGAATCACCAACGTACTCACCACGCAACAGCCGAGCACGGCATTGAGGGCATTATTCGGGATATGGCGAGAAGAGAGGCGTGCCAGGTAGTGGTCAGGATTATGTTGCGCCTGCGACCAGACCAGGCGGGCGAAGCTCTGTATATAAATGTTGAGGCTGGCAAAGCAGGCCAGATAGCCAATTACGCAGGCAATCCATAACGCTCCTACACCGAACAACTGCACTACAATTTTGGGAAGCGATGCTGCCGCCGCCATTTGTTCACCATAGGCGTCGAAGTGTAAGACGACTACCGTACAGCCCCAGTAGACTAATCCTGCCAGCAGCAGACCAATCATCAAAGCACGAGGAAAATCACGCTCTGGATTTTTAAATTCCGAGGCAAGATGGGCAAATGCCTCCAGACCGACAAAGCACCAGAACATCACCGATAACGCAGCAAATAACCCGGTAAGTTCGATATCACCTGGCGCAGGGAAGGGGATGTTCGCAGGTTTGATATCGCCCGCCCACCAGATGGCGACAATCAGTGCGACGATAAGCCCGGCAATGACCGTTTGTAGATTAGCACTGGAACTGGCACCGCGAGTACCGATATACCACACCAGCGCCAGCGTACCGAGTTCTGCCAACAACAGTTGCCAGCTATGCCAGCCAAACATCGCCTGGCCGAATCCGGCGGCAATTTGTAGCGCGGCGGGCAAACCTACGGGAATGACTGATAAAAACAGCCAGCCGGTGACTCTCTCAAGCCGCGAGCCGAACGCCATACCGACGAAGTGCGCAACACCGCCCGCGCTGGGATAGTGGCGACCCAGAATCGCAAACACAATTGCAATCGGGAACACTAAGATAATCAAAACAGGCCACGCCCAGAGGCTGTTATTGCCCGCTACCAGTGCAGCTAACGCAGGAACGGCAAACACGCCAGTGCCTAATAATGACGTCGATAGCAGGCCGATACCCTGGGCCAGCCCCAATTCTTGTTTGAGTCCACTCATGGGTTGATGTCCGATTGCGCCCAAATATTGGGCAACTGCGCAGGATTTCGATGGTAGCACAATCAGATTCGCTTATGACGGCGATGTCGAAATTGCGATGAAACGTGAGGTGAATCAGGATTTTTACCCGATTTTGTGCTGATCAGAATTTTTTTTCTTTTTCCCCCTTGAAGGGGCGAAGCCTCATCCCCATTTCTCTGGTCACCAGCCGGGAAACCACGTAAGCTCCGGCGTCACCCATAACAGATACGGACTTTCTCAAAGGAGAGTTATCAATGAATATTCGTCCATTGCATGATCGCGTGATCGTCAAGCGTAAAGAAGTTGAAACTAAATCTGCTGGCGGCATCGTTCTGACCGGCTCTGCAGCGGCTAAATCTACCCGTGGCGAAGTGCTGGCTGTCGGCAATGGCCGTATCCTTGAAAATGGCGAAGTGAAGCCGCTGGACGTGAAAGTTGGCGACATCGTTATTTTCAACGATGGCTACGGTGTGAAATCTGAGAAGATCGACAATGAAGAAGTGTTGATCATGTCCGAAAGCGACATTCTGGCAATTGTTGAAGCGTAATCCGCGCACGACACTGAACATACGAATTTAAGGAATAAAGATAATGGCAGCTAAAGACGTAAAATTCGGTAACGACGCTCGTGTGAAAATGCTGCGCGGCGTAAACGTACTGGCAGATGCAGTGAAAGTTACCCTCGGTCCGAAAGGCCGTAACGTAGTTCTGGATAAATCTTTCGGTGCACCGACCATCACCAAAGATGGTGTTTCCGTTGCTCGTGAAATCGAACTGGAAGACAAGTTCGAAAACATGGGTGCGCAGATGGTGAAAGAAGTTGCCTCCAAAGCGAACGACGCTGCAGGCGACGGCACCACCACCGCAACCGTACTGGCTCAGGCTATCATCACTGAAGGTCTGAAAGCTGTTGCTGCGGGCATGAACCCGATGGATCTGAAACGTGGTATCGACAAAGCCGTTACCGCTGCAGTTGAAGAACTGAAAACGCTGTCCGTACCGTGCTCTGACTCTAAAGCTATTGCTCAGGTTGGTACTATCTCCGCTAACTCCGACGAAACTGTAGGTAAACTGATCGCTGAAGCGATGGACAAAGTCGGTAAAGAAGGCGTTATCACCGTTGAAGATGGTACTGGTCTGCAGGACGAACTGGACGTGGTTGAAGGTATGCAGTTCGACCGTGGCTACCTGTCTCCTTACTTCATCAACAAGCCGGAAACTGGCGCAGTAGAACTGGAAAGCCCGTTCATCCTGCTGGCTGACAAGAAAATCTCCAACATCCGCGAAATGCTGCCAGTTCTGGAAGCTGTTGCAAAAGCAGGCAAACCGCTGCTGATCATCGCTGAAGATGTTGAAGGTGAAGCACTGGCAACTCTGGTTGTTAACACCATGCGCGGCATCGTGAAAGTCGCTGCGGTTAAAGCACCGGGCTTCGGCGATCGTCGTAAAGCAATGCTGCAGGATATCGCAACCCTGACCGGCGGTACTGTAATCTCTGAAGAGATCGGTATGGAGCTGGAAAAAGCGACCCTGGAAGACCTGGGTCAGGCTAAACGTGTTGTTATTAACAAAGACACCACCACCATCATTGATGGCGTGGGTGAAGAAGCTGCAATCCAGGGCCGTGTTGCTCAGATCCGTCAGCAGATTGAAGAAGCAACTTCTGATTACGACCGTGAAAAACTGCAGGAGCGCGTAGCGAAACTGGCAGGCGGCGTTGCAGTTATCAAAGTAGGTGCTGCTACCGAAGTTGAAATGAAAGAGAAAAAAGCACGCGTTGAAGACGCCCTGCACGCGACCCGTGCTGCGGTAGAAGAAGGTGTGGTTGCTGGTGGCGGCGTTGCGCTGATCCGCGTAGCGTCTAAACTGGCTGACCTGCGTGGTCAGAACGAAGACCAGAACGTGGGTATCAAAGTTGCACTGCGTGCAATGGAAGCTCCGCTGCGTCAGATCGTCCTGAACTGCGGTGAAGAACCGTCTGTTGTTGCTAACACCGTTAAAGGTGGCGACGGCAACTACGGTTACAACGCAGCAACCGAAGAATACGGCAACATGATCGACATGGGTATCCTGGATCCAACCAAAGTTACCCGTTCTGCTCTGCAGTACGCAGCTTCTGTGGCTGGCCTGATGATCACCACCGAGTGCATGGTTACCGACCTGCCGAAAAACGATGCAGCTGACTTAGGCGCTGCTGGCGGTATGGGCGGTATGGGTGGCATGGGCGGCATGATGTAATTGCCCTGCACCTTGCAGAAATAAAGAAACCCTCAGGCAGAAATGTCTGGGGGTTTTTCTTTTGGTCATCTTTCTAGTATAAGATTCAGACACGGACGACACGAGTTGCGTCCAGCTCATTGATTATGGGGAATAACATGCACGTAAAATACTTAGCAGGGATTGTCGGTGCCGCGCTACTGATGGCGGGTTGTAGCTCCAGTAACGAATTGAGTGCTGCCGGTCAGAGTGTGCGCATTGTTGACGAGCAACCAGGTGCAGAGTGCCAACTGATTGGTACTGCGACAGGTAAGCAAAGTAACTGGCTTTCCGGGCAACACGGTGAAGAAGGCGGTTCTATGCGCGGCGCAGCAAACGATCTGCGCAACCAGGCGGCTGCAATGGGCGGTAACGTGATTTATGGCATCAGCAGCCCGTCGCAGGGAATGTTGTCCAGTTTTGTCCCGACGGATAGCCAGATTATCGGTCAGGTTTATAAGTGCCCGAACTGATGTGATCCAGAGGCTGGATGACAAACGTGTAATTGCCTGATGCGCTTCGCTTATCAGGCCTACATCGGGCATTGCAACTGATTGAATGCTCGAGAATTTGTAGGCCAGATAAGGCGTTTACGCCGCATCCGGCATGATCAACGATCACGTTATCAGTAATTTCAGGCTGGAGGGCTCCAGCCTCGCATTCAAAAAGATGAGATTATTTCGCCTGTGGCGCGGCCTTGCTGATGGACTGAACTCGTAAGTGATGTATTGCGCGTAAGCATTGATCCTGAGTCAGTGGTTGGGCGTTATTTGCTGCTACTGTACGAACGTAGACCTGAGATGGCACACCCGCGAGTTTTTTCAGCCGTGGGCTGAAATCAAGCATCCGGCGTGTGATAGCCTCAATTTCTTTACCCGCTGTCGCTTCACGCGTTTTCACCACCGCGCCGCTAAATTGTTCTTTACCACTTTCATCTTTAAAGCGATAAAGCACCGCCAGATAATGGCTAAACAGATTATGTTTCCATTCCGGCTGAGAATAGGTGTCATATTCCAGATTGCCATTGTCCTGGCAGTCGACGTCATATAACGGCAGGAAATCTAATAGCGATGTAATACGCAATGCCAGTTCACGCATTTTAGCATTATTAATTGCATGAATGATTGCTCGCGCCAGCATTTCAATCTGCAACTCATTGACAATTAATTCACATTTGCTGCCATCATGCAGAGTTAATGTGAATGTGAGATTTTCGCCCTGGTTATCGGTAAGTTCCAGAGTGTTAACCCGGCGATTAATATCGGCATTTTTAAGCTCATCAACCAGAATTTCTGGGATATTCTCTGCCATTTTCTTCATGACTTTATCGCGAGCCTGCTCATACTGAATACGTGTATCAGCATCCAGTTTATGCTTTTGATGCAGACGACTTTCCAGCGCAATCAGCAGGTCGCGCAGTTCCATGACAGACATAAAGAATAACGACTCTTTATTGCGAGGCTCTTTAATTTTCAGTGCCAGTGCAATGAAATTATTACTTTTGCGAATAACACCGGTATTAACACCCTTGATGCTTATGGCCATGTAGGTTCTCCCTAACCATTTCTCAATAAAATAATTAATTTTAATTTATAAGCCAGATAAATGAGCTTGGTAGTAATAGTTGTTAAAATAACATAAATAGCCGTGCTCACTCTATATAAACAGAAAAGAAAGGTTAATTATTGGTGTTAGTTATATAAAGAGTAACAACAGCAATGCATATGAATAATTAAAGGTTATGCAACGTGCAAAGATTAAAATTCCCAGTTTAATGACAGGTTGCTGTACTTGCGTTTGTTGCTCTTGCCGGATGCGGCGTAAACGCCTTATCCGGCCTACAGTTCATTGAGTTTCAATGCACGATGTAGGCCTGACAAGCGAAGCGCATCAGGCAATTTTCTGTTTAACTTCCCTGTTAATCAGTTACTGCTGGCGTAGCTGGAGATCCAGAGGCGTTTTGCTGGGTTCACCGCCAATTTCTCGCGCCAGTTTCGGCACCAGATATCCCGACACCAGTGTCAGCAACTCACGCATAATCTGCCGTGCTTCATCATCACTCACCATAAAATGCGCTGCGCCCTGCACTTTATCGAGCACATGCAGGTAATAGGGCATCACGCCCGCATCGAACAAGGCATTACTCAGGTTTGCCAGCGTTTGCGCGTTGTCATTCACGCCACGTAACAGAACGCTCTGGTTCAGCAAAGTAACGCCCACGCGGCGCAACTTAGCCATTGCCTGACGGAATGTTTCATCTACTTCATTGGCATGGTTGATGTGATTCACCAGCAAGATTTGCAACGTAGAACGGGCAAAGCGTTCAGCCAGCGACTCTGTGATGCGCGCCGGGATCACAATCGGCAGACGGCTGTGAATCCGCAGACGTTTGATATGCGGGATCGCCTCCAGTTGCGTCAGCAGCCAGTCCAGCTCGTGATCTTTCGCCATCAGCGGATCGCCGCCGGAGAAAATAATCTCGTCCAGTTCCGGATGCGCCGCAACATACTCAAGCGCCGCCTGCCAGTTACGCTTGTTGCCCTGATTTTCGGCATACGGGAAGTGGCGACGGAAACAGTAGCGACAATTTACCGCGCAGCCGCCTTTAACCAACAGTAGCGCCCGGTTGTGATATTTATGCAACAAACCAGGCACTACGCTGTGCTGTTCTTCCAGCGGATCGGTGGAGAATCCGGGCGCGACGACAAACTCATCTTGCGAGGTAAGTACCTGACGCAAAAGTGGATCGTCAGGATTGCCTTTCTCCATGCGATCGATAAATGAGCGGGGCACGCGCAGTGCAAACAGCTTTTTGGCGCTGCGTCCGGCCAACAGTTTTTCGTCCGCGTCTATATTCAAAAGACGCAGAAGTTCATCAGGATCGGTCACAACATCGGCAAGTTGCGTTAACCAATCTTCTCTGGATGGGGTATTTAGGGTTACAATATGCGCCATTTTGTGGCTTAGCTACCAATTAACAAATTTCAGAGGGCCTTATGGCAACGTACTATAGCAACGATTTTCGTGCTGGTCTTAAAATCATGTTAGACGGCGAACCTTACGCGGTTGAAGCGAGTGAATTCGTAAAACCGGGTAAAGGCCAGGCATTTGCTCGCGTTAAACTGCGTCGTCTGCTGACTGGTACTCGCGTAGAAAAAACTTTCAAATCTACTGATTCCGCTGAAGGCGCTGATGTTGTCGATATGAACCTGACTTACCTGTACAACGACGGTGAGTTCTGGCACTTCATGAACAACGAAACCTTCGAGCAGCTGTCTGCTGATGCGAAAGCAATTGGCGACAACGCTAAATGGCTGCTGGATCAGGCTGAGTGCATTGTAACTCTGTGGAATGGTCAGCCGATCTCCGTTACTCCGCCGAACTTCGTTGAACTGGAAATCGTTGATACCGATCCGGGTCTGAAAGGCGATACCGCAGGTACTGGCGGCAAACCGGCTACCCTGTCTACTGGCGCTGTGGTTAAAGTTCCGCTGTTCGTACAGATCGGCGAAGTCATCAAAGTGGATACCCGCTCTGGTGAATACGTCTCTCGCGTGAAGTAATGCGGTTGTGGTGCGGCCTGTTGGCTGCACCATCACTTATTCAGGTCAGAGATGATGAAACGCCTTATCGTTCTTGTTTTGCTTGCCAGCACGCTGCTTACGGGCTGTAACACCGCTCGGGGTTTCGGCGAAGACATCAAACATCTTGGTAATTCCATCTCCCGCGCTGCCAGCTAATTTATTCTTCACTTCCGAAAAATCATCAGATTTCCGTCATTTTTGGTGATGTTGTCTATTATTAATTTGCTATAGGCAAACACAAATAACATTACCTAAAAGGAAGACGTTATGGTTAAGAAGACAATTGCAGCGATCTTTTCTGTTCTGGTGCTTTCAACTGTATTAACCGCCTGCAATACCACGCGCGGCGTTGGTGAAGACATTTCTGATGGCGGTAACGCGATTTCTGGCGCAGCGACGAAAGCGCAGCAATAAGCAATAACGGTACGGCAGATTTGTCGTGCCGTTTGTTTTTCTCGGCGGTAATCACTGTCGTAACCGTTGAAATTTCCTCTTAAATCGGCAAAATACCTCCTTCACCATCAGCTTTGCAGGACGACCTGCAAACGCTTCTTTTCACCGGGGACGGCCCCAAATCTCCGGAGCCTGATATGTCCTGGATAATCTTAGTTATTGCTGGTCTGCTGGAAGTGGTATGGGCGGTTGGCCTGAAATATACGCACGGCTTTAGTCGCCTGACACCAAGCGTTATTACCGTGACGGCGATGGTTGTTAGTATGGCGCTACTTGCCTGGGCGATGAAATCGTTACCAGTAGGGACGGCTTATGCCGTGTGGACGGGAATTGGCGCAGTCGGGGCGGCGATTACCGGCATTGTACTGCTCGGTGAGTCCGCTAACCCGATGCGCCTGGCGAGTCTGGCGTTAATCGTACTGGGGATTATTGGTCTGAAACTTAGCACCCATTAACTGCTGGGCTGCTGTACCCAAATAAACTTACTGACATCAAACCCTTCCCGGGTCGCGACTGCCAGCATCTCCTGTTTAACTTCGTCAGAAATGGTTGGGGTGCGGGAGAGTATCCACAGGTAATCGCGATCCGGGCCACAAACCAGCGCATGGCGGTACTCCCGATCTAGCGCAATGACGTTATAGCCGCCATAGAAAGGGCCAAAGAACGACACTTTCAGCGCGGCGCGATGCGGGTCTCCCGTAAAGTACGCTTTTCCTTCGCTTTGCTGCCACATCTCTCTGTCCGGATTATAACCCTTGTTGATGACATTCAGGCCGCCGTCATCCCGCAGGCTATACGTCGCAGTCACTTTCTCCAGCCCGCGTTCAAAACGGTGATCAAAACGGGCAATCTCATACCACGTACCCAAATAGCGTTTGGTATCGAAATTATTTACCACAGTAACGCCACGAGGCGGTGTGGGAGAACTACAGGCAACGACCAGAAATGCCGCTGTCGCTGCGGCAACGAGAGGGAGCAGGCGCATAAATGTTTCCTTACTGGTTTTTTTCTAAGTGTAGATGACAGAAAGGAAATGCGGATAAAAGGTCCGAAAATTCGGACCATCTGCGTTGTTATTGCAAAGCGTTGAGAATCTGCCAGGCGGCAGCGACTCTCGCTGGATTGGGATAGTTTTTGTTAGCCAGCATCACAATCCCCAGCTCTTTCTCTGGAATAAATGCGATGTAGCTACCAAATCCGCCGGTCGCGCCTGTTTTATGTACCCATGATGCTCGTACCGCAGGGGCGGGGGGCGTAATCGCTTTTACTGGTCGTGCTGCCAGCGCAATTTTACTGTCGCTGCCATTAATGATGCTGTCTGGATCTACCGGCCAGTCGAGTATTTCCCAGCCCAGACCTTGATACATGTCGCCAGTTTGCCAGTAGCGTGACTGCGCCAGCTGGATACCTTGCTGAAGTGTTTTGTCGTTGATATCACGGGGATTCATATTGCTCTGCGCCCAGCGAGCCATATCTTCAATGGTTGATTTCACACCGTAAGCTTCAGCATCTAACGCCCCTGGCGAAACATGCACGGCCTTGCCTTCGCGATATCCCCAGGCGTAATTTTTTTCTTCTGCGGGCGGCACATTAATCCACGTATGGGTGAGTTTGAGTGGTTGAAAAACACGAGTTTGCATCGCCTGTTCAAAGCTCAAACCGGATGGTTTCACTGCCAGCGCGCCGAACAAACCGATGCTGGAGTTAGCATACAGACGCTGTGTTCCTGGTGCCCAGGTGGGTTGCCAGTTTTGATAGAAACGTAGCAAGTCGCCTGAGGACTTCACTTCATCGGGCACCTGTAACGGCAGCCCGCCAGCGGTGTAGGTTGCAAGATGTAATAGCGTGATTCCGTTCCACTGTTTAGCAGTAAGTTCAGGCCAGTATTTTGTCGCGGGATCGCTTAGGTTGATTTCCCCTCGTGCAATAGCGTCGCCACCGAGCACACCCGTAAATGTTTTGCTGACCGAACCTAACTCAAACAACGTTTGCTGTGTGACGGGCTGCTTTTTTGCTACGTCCGCATAGCCCCAGGTAAAGTAATAAGGTTTACCCTGATAAATCACCGCCACCGCCATGCCAGGGATTTTGTGTTGCTCTATAAGCGGAGTCATTGTGCGATGCACAATATCGTTGAGCTGTTGGGGGGCGGAGAGTGCGGAGCAAGAAGCGGTAATTAATAAGGCGCAGAGCGTCGTTTTGAACATAGGGTCTGGTTTCCATACAAAACGGCCCGCCATAGGCGGGCCGGATTTACATTGGTGATGCGTTAGATTGTAACGATACCAATCAGCGTGACAACTGTCAGGATAGCAGCCAGACCGTAGAAAACCCATTTGCCCGCAGGCACGTGGATTTTCAGATCGTGCATCGCGTGATGCATACGGTGTAAACCACACCACAGCGGCAGGACGATCATCAGGAACAGGAATACGCGACCAATGAAGCTCTGTGCAAACGCCAGAATGCGCTCATAGCTCAGTGCATCGCCCGGAAACAGGCCCAGTGGTAGCAGAATGCCAACCAGCAGGATCATCACCGGCGCAATGATGGCGCTCCACATACCACCGGCCCCGAAGAGGCCCCAGAATACCGGTTCGTCAGAACGCTTTGGATTTGGATTAATCATCTCAGGCTCCTTACCAGTACAGGGCAACAAACAGGATTACGATGGTGGCAACCACAGTTACCGCCCAGAGACTTTTGATAATTGGCTCTGGTCCCATTTTTTCGTCTTTTACAATGATATTGGCCGCTTTCGGTGCCAGCTCAAACCAGGTTTTGGTGTGCAGCAGGGCTGCCGCCAGAGTAATCAGGTTGATGATCACGATAACCGGGTTTTGTAAAAAGTCGACGAATCCCGCCCAGGCTTCCGGGCCATTTTTCAGGGCAAACAGCCCGAAAATCAGTTCAATGCTGAACCACACAGCCGGAACCGCCGTGCCTTCGCGCAGCATGTAAAAGCGATAAAACGGCAACTTCTTCCACCAGGTGGACGTCATTGGCCGTACATACGGTTTACGTTTAGTCGTCATGTTGCACTCCTTAGCGTGGTTTCAGGGTCGCGATAAGAAAGTCTTTCGAACTTTCTACTTTGCCCTGCTGAATGGCCGCAGCCGGATCGACGTGTTTCGGGCAGACTTCGGAGCAGTAGCCCACGAAAGTACAGCTCCATACGCCGTTCTGGCTGTTTAACTGCGCCATACGCTCCTTCTTACCGTGGTCGCGGCTATCTTCGTTATAACGATGCGCCAGCGTAATGGCAGCCGGACCAATGAACTCTGGGTTCAGGCCAAACTGCGGGCACGCGGCGTAGCACAGACCACAGTTGATGCAACCGGAGAACTGGTGATATTTCGCCATCTGCGCCGGGGTCTGGATGTTAGTACCCTGATCCGCAGTGCGGGAGTTGCCGATGATGTACGGTTTGATCGCTTCCAGACTTTCGATGAAGTGGGTCATATCGACGACCAGATCGCGTTCGATCGGGAAGTTAGCTAACGCTTCAACCTTCATACCGTCGGTGTAGTCACGCAGGAAGGTTTTACATGCCAGTTTCGGTACGTTGTTAACCATCATGCCGCAGGAACCACAAATCGCCATACGGCAGGACCAGCGGTAGCTCAGGTCTGGTGCCAGGTTGTCTTTGATGTAGCCCAGCGCATCCAGTAATGAGGTGGTTGCGTCATAAGGCACTTCGTAGAATGCGCTATGCGGTGCGGTATCGACTTCCGGGTTATAGCGCACCACCTCGATTTTCAGGTTCTTCATCTCAGCCATTCGCCTTCTCCTTCTTATTGGCTGCTTCCGCCTTATCGGCTGCATCCGCTTCGCCACCGTAAACGCGTTTAGCTGGCGGCAGCGTAGTAATCTTCACGTCGCTGTACTCCAGGCGGGTAGTGCCATCAGCATCGCGGAAGGCGAGGGTGTGTTTGAGGAAGTTGACGTCGTCACGCTCGGTGCAACCTTCGTCCAGACGCTGGTGTGCGCCGCGAGATTCTTTACGTGCCATTGCGGAGTGCGCCATACATTCAGCAACGTTCAGACCGTGACCCAGTTCAATGGTGTAGAGCAGGTCGGTGTTGAACACGCTGGAGGTATCGGTGATGCGCACGCGCTTGAAGCGTTCCTGCAGCTCCGCCAGTTTGTCGATGGTTTTCTGCATCAGTTCCGGTGTACGGTAGATACCGCAACCTTCTTCCATGGACTGACCCATTTCGTCGCGGATCTTCGCCCAGTTTTCGCCGCCATCCTGGTTAACCAGATCTTTCAGACGCTGCTCAACGCCAGCAACCTGGGCATTGATTGCCGCATCGTTGCCATTACCGGCGGTAGATGCGCGTTCCATAGCTTGCTCACCCGCCAGACGACCGAAGACCACCAGTTCTGCCAGCGAGTTGGAACCCAGACGGTTTGCACCGTGCAGACCAACAGAAGAACATTCGCCAACGGCAAACAGACCTTTAATACGGGTTTCGCAGTTCTGATCGGTTTCGATACCGCCCATGGTGTAGTGCGCGGTCGGACGTACCGGAATCGGTTCTTTAACCGGATCGACGCCAACGTACGCTTTCGCCAGTTCACAGATGAACGGCAGACGTTCGTGCAGTTTTTTCTCGCCCAGATGACGCAGGTCGAGATAAACCACATCGCCACGTGGCGTGGAAATGGTGTTACCTTTACGCCATTCGTGCCAGAAGGCCTGAGAAACTTTGTCGCGCGGACCCAGTTCCATATATTTGTTTTTCGGCTCGCCCAGCGGCGTTTCCGGGCCCATACCGTAGTCTTGCAGATAACGGTAGCCGTTTTTATTGACCAGAATACCGCCTTCACCACGGCAACCTTCGGTCATCAGGATACCGGAACCTGGCAGGCCGGTCGGGTGATATTGAACGAATTCCATATCACGCAGCGGAACGCCATGGCTCAGCGCCATACCCATACCGTCACCAGTTACGATACCGCCATTGGTGTTGTAGCGATATACACGACCCGCACCGCCGGTTGCCATGACTACCGCATTAGCGCGGATCTGTACCAACGTACCTTCCATCATGTTCATGGCTACCAGGCCGCGAACATGACCATCATCGACCAGAATATCCAGCACGAAGTGTTCGTCAAAACGCTGGATCTGCGGGAATTGCAGAGAGGTCTGGAACAGCGTGTGCAGCATATGGAAGCCGGTCTTATCGGCGGCGAACCAGGTACGCTCGATTTTCATGCCGCCGAAGCGACGTACGTTGACGCTACCATCCGGGCGACGGCTCCATGGGCATCCCCACAGTTCCAGTTGGGTCATTTCGGTTGGGCAGTGGTGGACGAAATAATCCACGACATCCTGCTCACACAACCAGTCGCCACCCGCTACTGTATCGTGAAAGTGATATTCGAAGCTGTCATGATCCTGCGCGACAGCGGCGGAGCCCCCTTCAGCGGCAACGGTATGGCTGCGCATCGGGTATACTTTTGAGATTAGTGCGATTTTTGCATTTGGATTTGCCTGCGCGGCAGCAATTGCAGCACGTAATCCCGCGCCACCGGCACCTACAATGGCAAGATCGGCTTGAAAGGTTTGCACGACATTCCTCCAGATTGTTTTTATCCCGCAGCACCGTACTTCAGGGTAAGTATCTGAAAGTTACGGCCTGCGAACGCTATTCCACTGCTCCTTTATAGGTACAACAGTATAGTCTGATGGATAAGTCTGAAATTTGACGAGATCGATTTTTTTAGCGTGCCAGGGGGCTAAATTATCACTGAAGATGATTAATTTAATTACTAAACCATCATATTGCGGTTTTTTTAGTCGCCGTCCACCGTTGATTGATTCCTGCGTAAAATTTGTCTCGCCGCCGCGTTGCGAGTAGACTTCGTGCCCTTGTTAAAAACTGGAGATTTTACTATGAGCGAAACGGCATCCTGGCAGCCGAGCGCGTCTATTCCTAACTTATTAAAACGTGCGGCGATTATGGCGGAGATCCGTCGTTTCTTTGCCGATCGTGGAGTGCTGGAGGTGGAGACGCCTTGTATGAGCCAGGCAACGGTAACCGATATTCATCTGGTCCCGTTTGAGACACGTTTCGTTGGCCCCGGGCATTCGCAGGGGATGAATCTCTGGTTAATGACCAGTCCGGAATACCACATGAAACGCCTGTTGGTGGCCGGTTGTGGTCCGGTATTCCAGCTGTGCCGCAGCTTCCGTAATGAAGAGATGGGGCGTTATCACAACCCTGAGTTTACTATGCTGGAGTGGTATCGACCGCACTATGATATGTACCGGTTGATGAACGAGGTGGACGATCTTCTGCAACAGGTGCTGGACTGCCCGGCAGCAGAAAGCCTCTCTTATCAGCAAGCCTTCTTGCGTTATCTGGAAATTGATCCGCTCTCTGCTGATAAAACGCAGTTGCGGGAAGTGGCGGCAAAGCTGGATCTCAGCAACGTTGCAGGTACCGAAGAAGATCGCGACACGCTGCTGCAACTGTTGTTTACCTTTGGCGTGGAACCGAACATTGGTAAAGAGAAACCAACTTTTGTGTACCATTTTCCAGCCACTCAGGCATCACTGGCACAAATCAGTACCGAGGATCATCGGGTCGCAGAACGCTTCGAGGTCTACTACAAAGGTATTGAGCTGGCGAATGGTTTCCATGAATTGACGGATGCCCGTGAACAGCAACAACGCTTTGAACAGGATAACCGTAAACGTGCGGCACGTGGTTTACCGCAGCATCCGATAGACCATAACCTGATCGAAGCTCTTGAAGTTGGTATGCCCGACTGTTCCGGCGTGGCGTTAGGCGTTGACCGCCTGGTGATGTTGGCACTGGGCGCGGAGACACTGGCAGAAGTGATCGCCTTTAGTGTTGACCGGGCATAATTCTGAAAAATTGGCTAAAATCCAACACAGAATGGCGTAGCTGGCGCCATTCTGTAGCATATGTTTTCATTTTTCCGCTAAAGCGCACAATTTAAGACTGGATGTTTGCTATCATCCAGGTATCAATTCTGTTTTAGTTTTATTGTTGCCCACCAATCGGTGGGTAGTGCAGTTAGTTGGCGCGTTTAATATGCGCGCTGAAATGAAGGATGATTTCATGCCTCACACGATAAAAAAGATGAGTCTAATTGGACTCATACTGATGATCTTTACTTCAGTATTCGGTTTTGCGAATAGCCCTTCGGCTTATTATTTAATGGGATATAGTGCGATTCCGTGGTATATATTTTCTGCATTATTATTCTTTATTCCATTCGCCTTAATGATGGCTGAAATGGGGGCTGCCTATCGCAAAGAAGAGGGCGGTATCTATTCCTGGATGAATAATAGCGTTGGACCACGTTTTGCTTTCATCGGCACATTTATGTGGTTTTCCTCTTATATCATTTGGATGGTGAGTACCTCCGCTAAAGTCTGGGTGCCGTTTTCTACTTTCCTCTATGGTAGCGATATGACCCAGCACTGGCGCATTGCTGGGCTTGAGCCTACGCAGGTGGTTGGGCTGCTGGCTGTAGCATGGATGATTCTGGTTACCGTCGTTGCCTCGAAAGGGATTAATAAAATTGCCCGTATTACTGCGGTGGGCGGTATTGCAGTAATGTGTCTTAATTTAGTATTGCTGTTAGTAAGCATTACTATTTTGTTATTAAATGGTGGGCATTTCGCGCAGGATATTAATTTCCTGGCATCACCGAATCCGGGATATCAGTCCGGTCTGGCGATGTTATCTTTTGTCGTATTTGCCATTTTTGCTTATGGCGGAATTGAGGCTGTAGGTGGGCTGGTAGATAAAACGGAAAACCCAGAAAAGAACTTTGCTAAAGGTATTGTTTTTGCCGCTATTGTTATTTCAATCGGTTATTCGTTAGCAATATTCTTATGGGGCGTCAGCACTAACTGGCAGCAGGTATTAAGTAATGGTTCTGTTAACCTTGGTAATATTACTTATGTGCTGATGAAGAGCCTGGGGATGTCTCTGGGTAATGCACTGCATTTATCACCTGAAGCGTCATTGTCGCTGGGCGTATGGTTTGCGCGTATTACCGGACTTTCCATGTTCCTCGCCTATACCGGTGCGTTCTTTACGCTTTGCTACTCACCACTGAAAGCGATTATTCAAGGGACGCCGAAAGCCTTGTGGCCGGAGCCGATGACGCGCCTGAACGCCATGGGGATGCCATCCATTGCTATGTGGATGCAGTGTGGGTTGGTTACAGTCTTCATCCTGCTGGTTTCCTTTGGCGGTGGCACCGCATCGGCGTTCTTTAACAAGCTGACGCTGATGGCGAACGTTTCCATGACCATTCCATATCTGTTCCTCGCGCTGGCTTTCCCGTTCTTTAAAGCGCGTCAGGATCTCGACAGACCGTTTGTGATTTTCAAAACGCATATGTCGGCAATGATCGCAACTGTGGTTGTTGTACTGGTGGTGACATTTGCGAACGTCTTCACCATCATTCAGCCTGTAGTTGAAGCCGGAGACTGGGACAGCACATTGTGGATGATTGGCGGGCCTGTCTTCTTCTCGCTGTTAGCGATGGCGATTTACCAGAACTATTGCAGCCGCATGGCGAATCAGCCTCAGTTAACTTTAGATTGATTATCTGCAATAACAACTCATCGCCAGTCCGGCGATGAGTTGTCAGGAAGAAATGCGTTATGGATGATACTCTCCGGAGCCGGAGATAACTGAAGATGAAGTTAAGCTGCTAAATTAGCCACGTTGGCGTCATTTGGCAGCTTCACACATTACAAACTTCCCGCCTGGCGACGTCTACCCGCAGAAGTTAATGTCCTTCCCGTTTGTTTACCGTTCAGACTTTCCAGACGCATCTGGAAAGGCGGGAATGGCATATCGATACCGTGGGCGTGGAAGCCTGCCAGAATCAGCTGGTGGATCTCATGGCGTAGCGGCATACGGTGACCCATCTCAGCGGCGTAAATACGCAGCTCGAAAATCTGAATCCCCTGTTGCAGATCCACCAGGAAGACTTCCGGTGCCGGATTGTCGATCACCAGCGAGCAGCGACGTGCTGCGGTGAGCAGGATCTCCGTCACTTCTTCACTGTTGGCATCGGCAGGAGCCGGAATCGTCAACACCACGCGTGTGACTGAGTCAGAGAGCGACCAGTTGATAAACTGCTCGGTAATAAATGCCTTGTTCGGCACGATAATCTCTTTACGGTCCCAGTCGCTGATGGTGGTGGCGCGGGTGTTAATTTTCGTCACGCTACCAGTGAGATCGCGAATCGTCACCGTATCGCCAATGCGAATCGGTTTTTCGAACAGGATAATCAGGCCAGAGATAAAGTTGGCGAAAATCTCCTGCAAACCAAAACCGAGACCAACACCGAGCGCAGCGACCAGCCACTGCAATTTCGACCACTCAATACCAATCATCGAGAAGCCGACCAGCCCGCCAATCAGCATCAGCAGATATTTGGTGATGGTGGTGATGGCGTAGCCCGTACCCGGCGTTAAATCGAGGTGCTGCAAAATTGCCAGCTCCAGCAGCGCGGGCAGGTTGCGCACAAGCTGCGTGGTGATAATAAATACCAGAATGGCAATCAGCACCGCACCGAGGGTAATCGGTTCCAGACTTTCCACGCCCTGCACTGTTGATGTGACATCCCATAGCGAAATATTTTCGAGGAAGCCAAAAGCAGAATGGATTTCTGACCACAGCACGATGACCGAAAGCAGGGCGATCAGCATCAGGATTGAACGCACCAACCGCAAGGATTGCGCGCTGATAGCATCGAGATCGACTTCGCTTTCATCGACTTCAATTGCCCCTTCCGGGCTACTGTGATGATGCGCTTCTTCTTCTCCACGCGCACGTTGCGCTAACATCTCTGCCCGTCGATGCTTCGCCCGGTCAAACGCCAGCCTGCGGCGCTGGATCAGCATCCAGCGGCGGATAACGTGATAAACCACCAGCAACAGGAACCAGATGGCGACCGACGTTTCCAGCCTTGCCAGCAGAGCTTGCGCCGTTGCCAGATAACCCACCGCAGCGGCGAGAATAGCGACCAGCGGCGCGCCAATCATCATGTTCCACAACATATGGTTGGCAATATTGTCACCGCTACCTTCTTTGTTGAGATACAGCGGGATACCGGCTTTTTTCAGGCTGAGTGTGACTACCGCCAATGCACCGCAAATGAGGATAAAGCAAAGACGGCCCAGCGAACCGGAAAACTCGCGGTCGTCGAGATTATCGAACATCATCAGCGCCATAATCAGCGGCACAATAAGCCCGATGCTCATCAGATAGTAGCGCATCCCACGGGAAACCCGTTCGCGCGGCCAGCCAAAATGAGCGATAAACAAGCCGTTCGGGCGGGCAAAGGTGGCGCAAATCATCACTACCCACAGCAATGGCACGGTGGCCGTAACGCCATCGCCAATCGCCACCGCCAGCGGATAAGGCCACGCCTCGCGCAGCCCGTAGCCGAGCGTCATCCACAGCACTGGCAGCGGTGACGCGACGAGAATCGACCAGAAAAGAGTGCGTAACGTCAGCCAGAAGTGATCCTGAGTCACTTTGCCGACTTTCGCCGCCGAACGTTCAAGAAAACGGGTGAAATAGCGGCGCGAGTAAATACTGCAACCGACCAGAATCAACGCGCCAAACAGTGGCAAAATCGTCTCTTTGCTGGTCAGCATCATCATGGTGGCTTTACCCAACTGACTGAAGGTGTCCAGCGAGATCAGACGGCGTAGATCCTGGGCGATTTCCAGCGGCCAGGCGATGGTCATCGGGCGCACATCAGAAGTCCAGAACAGATAGCGGTGCGTCGCTTCATTGACCTCTTTCAGTGCATCTTCCAGTTGTCCGTTGGAGACTTTCAGCTTGGTCAGTTCAAGCAGTAGCGTGTCGCCACCCTGGAGTAAGGAGTTCAGTAACTCACGCTGAGTGCGTAGCTGTGCTTCCAGAATACGGTTTTGCTCGGCGGTCAGCGGCTGACCGTCGGCCTGATGGATTTGCCGTAGCAGCGGCTGTTTATTGAGGAGATCCTCATAACGTAACCGTTGCACGCGCAACTGCGCCATTTCAGTATCCAGTTGCTGCGGTTTGGGCATTTCCGGCAGTCGTGCCACTTGTGCCCGCAGTGCTTCGCCGAGCAGGTTTGACGAACCCAGCCATTGTGATTGTTCGCGTAGCGTATTCAGCGCCTGCCGAACCTGCAACGTCTGGCTGGTAGCCTGACGTTGCTGTGAAGCGACGAGATCCATCCGCTGCGCCTGCTGATTCAACGCCGCCGACAGCTCGCGGTTAATTTTGAATTGAGCGACGATATCTTTCGGCAAATCGGCACTGCTTTCTGCCAGTAATTCGGTGCTTTCCAGCGCCCGTTCCGCTTCCAGTTGGCGTTGGCTATTCAACTGGTTACGCAATGCCTGCAAATACGCATCCAGTTGTTGACTCTCTTTTTCTGCCAGTGCGAACGCAGACGCGCCAGTTCCTGACGATTATTGGCAGAAAGTTGCGCCAGTTCGAGTTCATCGACCAATGACTTCAAACGCGCGGAGTCGGCCTGCAACGCGAAATTTTGCGCCTGATTAAGCGGACTATTTCCCGTAAGTGTCCCGAGACGACGCTCGATTTCATTCAACTGGCGGCGGGCGTCGGTTTGCTGTTGCGGTAGTTGATTTAGTGAATCCGCAATCTCGCGGGCGCGCTCCTGTTCTTGCTGAGCCTGACGGCTTTTATCCAGCAATTGACTACTGACCTGGAGAATTTCCTGATTCAGCGCGTCGGTAGACATCCCCGGCGACACACTGCGCGGCTCATCACGCATGTTGTTCAACTGTGCGCGCAGAGTAGCGGAGAGTTTCGGGTAATTATCGATAACTTGCTGATATTGCTTGATGCGCTCAAGGGAGCTTTTTTGCTCCTCAAGCGCATTTAAGGCGGACTGGAGCGCCTCTACGACTTCTGGCTGCGCGGGCTTCGCCGCTTTTGCCTGCTCCAGTTCTTGTGAGATTTGTTTACTATCGGGGGCCGTCGCGGCGTACGCCCCCCAACTGAGGCACCAGGCCATCAGAAAAGTGATAATCAGGCGCACGTCAGCGTTTCCTTTGATGGATTAGACCTGGTCTTTTTTGTCGTCAACCAATGGGCTGGCGTCGTGTTCTGCCTCGATCTCTTCAGCAGGAAGCGGGGCTGGTTCAGCTTCTGGCGTAACAAAGGTTTCGGTAGATACTGCCAGCGGCTGACCAATTTTCGTGACAGACAGGCTTGCCAGTTGCTCAACCAGATTCACTTTACCTGGCGCAAACAAGTTGATAACGGTAGAGCCGAGTTTAAAGCGACCCATTTCCTGGCCTTTCAGCAGTGCCACCGAACCGTCGTTTTCCCCGGCAGGCCAGGTCCAGCGTTTGATGATGCCTTCGCGCGGCGGCGTAATGGTGCCAGCCCAGACAGTTTCAATGCTGCCAACAATCGTCGCCCCGACCAGAATCTGCGCCATCGGGCCAAATTCGGTATCGAACAGGCAGATTACGCGTTCGTTACGGGCAAACAGATTTGGCACGTTCTGGGCAGTGAGATGGTTAACGGAGAAGAGATCGCCCGGCACGTAGATCATCTCACGCAGGATACCGTTGCATGGCATATGTACGCGGTGATAGTCACGCGGGGAGAGGTAAGTGGTCACAAACGTACCATTACGGAAGAGATCCGCCATCAGGTAGTTACCCGCCAGCAGGGCTTCGAGGCTGTAGTTGTGGCCTTTCGCTTGCAAGATTTTATCTTCTTCGATTTTACCTAACTGGCTAATAACGCCATCGGCAGGCATGACCAGGACATTGGGATCGGTATCGATTGGGCGCACATCGTCACGCAACGGACGGACAAAAAATTCGTTAAAGGTGCGGTAACTGGCGGTGTCCGGTTTCTGCGCCTCTTTCATGTCGACCTTGTAGTATTTAACGAACAGATCGATAACCAGTTTTGTCAGCCATCCTGCCCGCTTGCTTGCGCCCCAACCCGCCAGGCGAGTAAGCCATAGTTTTGGCAGAATGTACTGTAGCGAAAGTTTAAATGAATTTAACAAGGTAGCCTCCAGGCCATTGTTTTGTCGTTCCTGATCCGGCGTTCATGCCGGATCCTGAAAAAAAGGGGACGATTCTAACGACGGTTAGCTTAATTGTCAGTCATCCGTATCAGAAAAGTTTTTACGCGTTTTTACCTGCGCCATGCTTTCCAGAATACGGTGATAGTTTTCGAAACGAGTTTCCGCGATTTTCCCCTCATCAACCGCTTCACGGATTGCGCAGCCCGGATCGGTATCGTGTTTGCAATCGCGATATTTACACAGGCCTAAGTAATCATGAAATTCGACAAAGCCTTGAGTGATTTGTTCCGGCGCCAGGTGCCAGAGGCCGAATTCACGCACGCCAGGGGAATCAATCACATCGCCTCCGTGCGGGAAGTGATACAGCCGGGCAGCAGTGGTGGTGTGCTGGCCGAGACCGGAGTTGTCTGAGACATCGTTGGTCAGGATCTCTTTTTGCAGACCCAGCAGCGCGTTAAGCAGACTCGATTTGCCGACGCCGGACTGTCCGGCAAAAATGCTGATGCGCCCGGTCAACGCCTCTTCCAGCGGTTTCAGCCCATCCTGAGTATGACTGGAAACCATCAATACGCGATAACCGATATTGCGGTAGATATCCATCTGTTCGTTGACGAATGCCATGCCTTCGTCGTCCAGCAGATCTATCTTGTTGAGCACAATAATCGGCTCAATCTGCAAGGTTTCGCAGGCCACCAGGTAACGGTCGATAATATTGAGCGACAGCTCCGGCAAAATGGCGGAGACAATAACAATCTGGTCGATGTTGGCGGCAATAGGTTTCACGCCGTCGTAAAAATCCGGGCGCGTCAACACTGAGGTGCGCTCATGTACTGCTTCCACGATCCCTTTGACATTTACGCCTTCCGCCGCCGGTTTACCCGGACGCCAGACCACGCGATCGCCGGTCACCAGCGAACGGATAGTACGGCGAATATTGCAGCGGTGAACTTCGCCGTCTGCGGATTCCACATCAGCGTGCATACCAAAACGGCTGATGACGATACCTTCATCAGGCTCGCCAAACAGATTGTCGTCGTAGTCGGGCTTCTCCTTAGACGTTTTAAGACGACGCTGGTGATTGGCGTTCACACGGCGCTGTTGGCCTTTGGAGAGTTTATTTTTACTCAATCGTACTGACTCCTGGTCGCCCCTGATGGGCAAAACATCTATGATACACGCAATTGTGGATCAATATAGTCACTGTGAATGGGTGGAAAAATAGCATGAGTGCCAATGAAAACAACCTGATTTGGATCGATCTTGAGATGACCGGTCTGGATCCCGAGCGCGATCGCATTATTGAGATTGCCACGCTGGTGACCGATGCCAACCTGAATATTCTGGCGGAAGGGCCGACCATTGCAGTACACCAGTCTGATGAACAACTGGCGTTGATGGATGACTGGAATGTCCGTACCCATACCGCCAGTGGGCTGGTGGAGCGCGTGAAGGCGAGCACAATGGGCGATCGCGAAGCAGAACTGGCGACGCTCGAGTTCTTAAAAGAGTGGGTGCCTGCGGGGAAATCGCCAATTTGTGGTAACAGCATCGGTCAGGATCGTCGCTTCCTGTTTAAATATATGCCGGAACTGGAAGCCTACTTCCACTACCGTTATCTCGATGTCAGCACCCTGAAAGAGCTGGCGCGCCGCTGGAAGCCGGAAATTCTTGATGGTTTTACCAAGCAGGGGACGCATCAGGCGATGGATGATATCCGTGAATCGGTGGCGGAGCTGGCTTACTACCGCGAGCATTTTATCAAGCTGTAAAACTTTGCCTGGTCACGTAACCGCCGGAATCCACTTGCGGCGGCGTGGGTTTGGCGCTAAATTGAACGTCTTGCTGATAATTTCAGCACTTGAGTTAAAAACTCAAAAAAAATTTTTTAGGGGGGTTGCAGAGGGAAAGATTTCTCGTATAATGCGCCTCCCGTAACGACGCAGAAATGCGAAAATTACGAAAGCAAAATTAAGTAGTACGCGGGAATAGCTCAGTTGGTAGAGCACGACCTTGCCAAGGTCGGGGTCGCGAGTTCGAGTCTCGTTTCCCGCTCCAAAATTTGAAAGTGTTGTAAAGCACAGACCACCCAAGCGGGAATAGCTCAGTTGGTAGAGCACGACCTTGCCAAGGTCGGGGTCGCGAGTTCGAGTCTCGTTTCCCGCTCCAAAATTTGAAAGTGCTGTAAAGCACAGACCACCCAAGCGGGAATAGCTCAGTTGGTAGAGCACGACCTTGCCAAGGTCGGGGTCGCGAGTTCGAGTCTCGTTTCCCGCTCCAAATTCTCCTCTCAATAAACTATCCACAGCGACGCAATGCGTTATTGCTGGTTTTTGTTGTCTCTGACAAACTCTTGTAAACAGAGTTATCCACAGGTTCAGGCTGTAATCTTAATTTCAGAAAAACTTCGCACGGTGAATAGTAAATTATTAACGTGTTGATATTTAAATTGAAAATTAAGGTTTCGATTTGTCGTATTGATCGCTTGACGATTTTTTCCGGCTTGAATTGCAATGCGTTTTTATTTTTATTCACAAGCTGTGGATGAATCAGGCGTCGCGTGGTAAGCCCTTTTCAATCACCCGAACAAGACGCTGTTTTTTCGGTAGTTGAACCTCAACCACGCAGGCATTTCGTCGCTCGATTTGCTGCGTAATCGCCCACGCTATGTGTTCATCAAGAAGTGGATGCTCACCTTTACGACTTTCCAACGCCGTCAGAATCGCTTCATCCCAGGGCGCATTGCCTAATGCCACGGCGATATTACGCAGCCAGCGCAGGTGGCCTATACGGCGAATCGCCGAACCTTCCGTTATTTTTAAAAACTTCTCTTCGCTCCAGGCGAATAACTCAATGAGTTCCGGTGCGTGTAGTGGCTTGCGCGGGTTGAAATCATCTTCAGTTGTCAGTTGCGAATAGCGATTCCACGGGCAGATAAGCTGACAGTCATCGCAGCCGTAAATACGGTTTCCCATTAATGGGCGTAACTCTTTCGGGATTGCCCCTTCCAGTTCGATGGTGAGATAAGAGATACAGCGGCGAGCATCAACGGTATATGGCTCGACAATGGCGCCGGTCGGGCAAATCGTCATACAGGCCACGCATTTACCGCATCCTTCCTCGACTGGTTGATCTACCGGTAACGGAATATCAACCAGCAGTTCGCCTAAAAAGAAGAACGAGCCGGCTTCGCGATTGAGGATAAGTGAGTGCTTACCTGTCCAGCCAAGTCCCGCTTTTTCAGCCAGCGGGCGCTCAAGAACAGGCGCAGAATCGACAAACGGTCTAAAATTCAGCGAAACACAATGTTGCTGAATCATCTCGCCCAGCTTTTTGAGTCGGTTGCGCAGAAGTTTGTGGTAGTCACGACCCAGCGCATAACGGCTAACATAGCCGAGTTTGGGATTTTTCAGCGTGCTGGCAAATGCGGCGTTGGCAGGCAGGTAGTTCATCCGCACGCTGATCACGCGCAGCGTACCGGGCAATAACTCGTGGGGGCGGGCGCGCAGCATACCGTGACGCGCCATCCAGTCCATTTCGCCGTGGTATTGTTTGTCCAGCCATGCTTGCAGTTTTGGCTCGGACTCGCTGAGATCGGTATCGGTAATACCCACCTGCTGAAAGCCCAGTTCCAGCCCCCACTGTTTAATTTTTTGCGCTAACTGATTGAGATCGAGGGGCTCTGACATGACGGACCATACAATGAAGAAAAACCCCGTAAGTATACCACACACCGTCTGGCACGCCGACGATATCCGACGTGGCGAACGCGAAGCGGCAGATGCGCTGGGGCTAACGCTTTATGAACTGATGCTTCGTGCGGGTGAAGCCGCGTTTCAGGTGTGTCGTACCGCTTATCCTGACGCCCGCCACTGGCTGGTGCTGTGCGGTCATGGCAATAATGGCGGCGATGGCTACGTGGTCGCGCGGTTGGCAAAAGCGGTCGGTATTGAGGTTACGTTACTGGCCCAGGAGAGCGACAAACCGTTACCGGAAGAGGCTGCGCTGGCACGCGAAGCATGGTTAAACGCGGGAGGCGAGATCCATGCCTCGAATATTGTCTGGCCTGCGCCGGTGGATTTGATCGTTGATGCGCTGCTCGGCACAGGATTGCAGCAAGCACCCCGCGAATCTGTTAGCCAATTAATCGACCATGCTAATTCCCATCCGGCGCCGATTGTGGCGGTTGATATCCCTTCCGGCCTGCTGGCAGAAACCGGCGCCACGCCAGGCGCGGTGATCAACGCCGCTCACACCATCACCTTTATTGCCCTTAAACCTGGTTTGTTAACCGGCAAAGCACGGGATGTTACCGGGCAACTGCATTTTGACTCGCTGGGACTGGACAGTTGGCTGGCAGGTCAGGAGACGAAAATTCAGCGGTTTTCGGCAGAACAACTTTCTCACTGGCTGAAACCGCGTCGCCCGACTTCGCATAAAGGCGATCACGGGCGGCTGGTGATTATCGGTGGCGATCACGGCACGGCGGGGGCTATTCGTATGACGGGGGAAGCGGCGCTGCGTGCTGGCGCTGGTCTAGTCCGAGTACTGACCCGCAGTGAAAACATTGCGCCGCTGCTGACCGCACGACCGGAATTGATGGTGTACGAGTTGACGGAGAAATCTTTAACTGAAAGCCTGGAATGGGCCGATGTGGTGGTGATTGGCCCTGGTCTGGGCCAGCAAGAGTGGGGGAAAAAAGCCCTACAAAAAGTTGAGAGTTTTCGCAAACCGATGTTGTGGGATGCTGATGCATTGAACCTGCTGGCAATCAATCCCGATAAGCGTCACAATCGCGTGATCACGCCGCATCCTGGCGAGGCCGCACGGTTGTTGGGCTGTTCCGTTGCAGAAATTGAAAGTGACCGCTTACATTGCGCCCAACGTCTGGTACAACGTTATGGCGGCGTAGCGGTGCTGAAAGGTGCCGGAACCGTGGTCGCCGCCCATCCTGACGCTTTAGGCATTATTGATGCCGGAAATGCAGGGATGGCCAGCGGCGGCATGGGTGATGTGCTCTCTGGTATTATTGGCGCATTGCTTGGGCAAAAACTGTCGCCGTATGATGCAGCCTGTGCTGGCTGTATCGCACACGGCGCGGCGGCTGACGTGCTGGCGGCGCGTTTTGGTACGCGCGGGATGCTGGCAACCGATCTCTTTTCCACGCTACAGCGTATTGTTAACCCGGAAGTGACTGATAAAAACCATGATGAATCGAGTAATTCCGCTCCCTGATGAGCAGGCAACATTAGACCTGGGCGAGCGGGTAGCGAAAGCTTGCGATGGCGCAACCGTAATCTATCTGTATGGCGATTTAGGCGCAGGTAAAACCACCTTTAGCCGGGGCTTTTTACAGGCTCTGGGTCATCAGGGTAATGTCAAAAGCCCCACTTATACGCTGGTCGAACCCTATACGCTCGACAATTTAATGGTTTATCACTTTGATTTGTACCGCCTTGCCGATCCCGAGGAGCTGGAGTTTATGGGGATCCGCGATTATTTTGCCAACGATGCCATCTGCCTGGTGGAGTGGCCACAACAAGGTACAGGTGTTCTTCCTGACCCGGATGTCGAAATACACATTGATTATCAGGCACAAGGCCGTGAGGCGCGCGTGAGTGCGGTCTCCTCTGCGGGTGAATTGTTGCTGGCGCGTTTAGCCGGTTAACCTTTGAAGGTGGCGGGATGATGTATCGCATCAGAAATTGGTTGGTAGCGACGTTGGTGCTGCTGTGCGCGCAGGCTGGCGCCGCGACGCTCTCTGATATTCAGGTTTCTAATGGCAATCAACAGGCGCGGATAACGTTAAGTTTTATTGGCGATCCTGACTATGCATTTAGCCATCAAAGCAAACGCACCGTGGCGCTCGATATCAAACAAACGGGCGTGATTCAGGGGCTGCCGTTGTTGTTCAGCGGTAATAATCTGGTGAAGGCGATTCGCTCTGGAACGCCAAAAGATGCGCAAACGCTGCGGCTGGTGGTCGATCTCACCGAAAACGGTAAAACCGAAGCGGTGAAGCGGCAGAATGGCAGCAATTACACCGTCGTCTTTACGATTAATGCCGATGCGCCACCACCGCCTCCGCCGCCGCCCGTGGTTGCTAAACGTGTTGAAACGCCTGCGGTTGTCGCACCGCGCGTCAGCGAACCGGCGCGTAATCCGTTTAAAACCGAGAGCAACCGGGCTACGGGTGTCATCAGTAGCAATACGGTGACGCGTCCGGCAGCGCGCGCGACGGCTAACACTGGCGAAAAAATTGTCATCGCCATTGATGCCGGACACGGTGGTCAGGATCCTGGCGCTATCGGCCCTGGCGGTACGCGGGAGAAAAATGTCACCATCGCCATCGCGCGTAAATTGCGTACTTTGCTCAATGATGATCCGATGTTTAAGGGCGTTTTAACCCGTGACGGGGATTACTTTATCTCGGTGATGGGGCGCAGCGATGTGGCACGTAAGCAAAACGCCAATTTCCTTGTGTCGATTCACGCTGATGCCGCACCGAACCGCAGTGCTACCGGCGCTTCCGTGTGGGTGCTCTCTAACCGTCGCGCAAACAGTGAAATGGCAAGCTGGCTGGAACAGCACGAGAAACAGTCGGAGCTGCTGGGCGGGGCAGGCGATGTGCTGGCGAACAGTCAGTCTGACCCGTATTTAAGCCAGGCGGTGCTGGATTTACAGTTCGGTCATTCCCAGCGGGTAGGGTATGATGTGGCGACCAGTATGATCAGTCAGTTGCAACGCATTGGCGAAATACATAAACGTCGACCAGAACACGCCAGCCTTGGCGTTCTGCGTTCGCCGGATATCCCGTCAGTACTGGTCGAAACCGGTTTTATCAGCAACAACAGCGAAGAACGTTTGCTGGCGAGCGACGATTACCAACAACAGCTGGCAGAAGCCATTTACAAAGGCCTGCGCAATTACTTCCTTGCGCATCCGATGCAATCTGCGCCGCAGGGCGCAACGGCACAAACTGCCAGTACGGTGACGACACCAGATCGCACGCTGCCAAACTAAGGATAATTGATGCCAATTCAGGTCTTACCGCCACAACTGGCGAACCAGATTGCCGCAGGTGAGGTGGTCGAGCGACCTGCGTCGGTAGTCAAAGAACTGGTAGAAAACAGCCTCGATGCGGGTGCGACGCGCATCGATATTGATATCGAACGCGGTGGGGCGAAACTTATCCGCATTCGTGATAACGGCTGCGGTATCAAAAAAGATGAGCTGGCGCTGGCGCTGGCTCGTCATGCTACCAGTAAAATTGCCTCTCTGGACGATCTCGAAGCTATTATCAGCCTGGGTTTTCGCGGTGAGGCGCTGGCGAGTATCAGTTCGGTTTCCCGCCTGACGCTCACTTCGCGCACTGCGGAACAGCAGGAAGCCTGGCAGGCTTATGCCGAAGGGCGTGATATGGACGTGACGGTTAAACCAGCGGCGCATCCGGTGGGAACAACGCTGGAGGTGCTGGATCTGTTCTACAACACTCCGGCGCGGCGCAAATTCCTGCGCACCGAGAAAACCGAATTTAACCATATCGATGAAATCATCCGCCGCATTGCGCTGGCGCGTTTCGACGTCACTATCAACTTGTCGCATAACGGCAAAATTGTGCGCCAGTACCGCGCAGTGCCGGAAGGCGGGCAAAAAGAACGCCGTTTAGGGGCGATTTGTGGCACCGCTTTTCTCGAACATGCGCTGGCGATTGAATGGCAGCACGGCGATCTCACGCTGCGCGGCTGGGTGGCTGATCCGAATCACACCACGCCTGCACTGGCGGAAATTCAGTATTGCTACGTGAATGGGCGCATGATGCGCGATCGCCTGATCAATCATGCGATCCGCCAGGCCTGCGAAGACAAACTGGGCGCCGATCAGCAACCTGCGTTTGTGCTGTATCTGGAGATCGACCCGCATCAGGTGGACGTCAACGTGCACCCCGCCAAACACGAGGTGCGTTTCCATCAGTCGCGTCTGGTGCATGACTTTATCTATCAGGGCGTGCTGAGCGTGCTACAGCAGCAACTGGAAACGCCGCTACCGCTGGACGATGACCCCCAACCTGCACCGCGTGCCATTCCGGAAAACCGCGTGGCGGCGGGGCGCAATCACTTTGCAGAACCGGCAGTTCGTGAGCCGATAGCTCCACGCTACACTCCTGCGCCAGCATCAGGCAGTCGCCAGTCTGCTCCCTGGCCGAACGCGCAACCGGGCTACCAGAAACAGCAAGGCGAAGTGTATCGCCAGCTTTTGCAAACGCCTGCGCCGATGCTCAAACCAAAAGCGCCAGAACCGCAGGAACTTACGCTGGCATCGAATGGTCAAAGCTTTGGTCGGGTGTTGACTATCGTCAATTCCGACTGTGCGCTGCTGGAGCGTGACGGCAACATTTCACTTTTAGCCCTGGCGGTAGCGGAACGTTGGTTGCGTCAGATGCAACTGACGCCGGGTGAGGCGCCGGTTTGTGCCCAGCCGTTGCTTATTCCGTTGCGGCTAAAAGTCTCTGGCGAAGAAAAATCGGCATTAGAAAAAGCGCAGTCCGCTCTGGCGGAGTTAGGCATTGAATTTCAGTCTGATGCGCAGCATGTGACCATCAGAGCCGTGCCTTTACCCTTACGCCAACAAAATTTACAAATCTTGATTCCTGAACTGATAGGCTACCTGGCGAAGCAGTCCGTATTCGAACCTGGCAATATTGCGCAGTGGATTGCACGAAATCTGATGAGCGAACATGCACAGTGGTCAATGGCTCAGGCCATTACCCTGCTGGCGGATGTAGAACGGTTATGTCCGCAGCTTGTGAAAACGCCGCCGGGTGGTCTGTTACAATCTGTTGATTTACATCCGGCGATAAAAGCCCTGAAAGATGAGTGATATCAGTAAGGCGAGCCTGCCTAAGGCAATTTTTTTGATGGGGCCGACGGCCTCCGGTAAAACGGCGTTAGCCATTGAGCTGCGTAAAATTTTACCAGTAGAGTTGATAAGCGTTGATTCTGCCCTTATTTACAAAGGGATGGATATCGGGACGGCGAAGCCGAACGCTGAAGAGTTACTCGCCGCGCCGCACCGATTGCTGGATATTCGCGATCCGTCGCAGGCTTATTCGGCTGCTGATTTTCGTCGCGATGCGCTGGCGGAAATGGCCGATATCACGGCGGCGGGGCGAATCCCGCTGTTAGTGGGCGGTACGATGTTGTATTTCAAGGCGTTACTGGAGGGATTGTCGCCGCTACCGTCGGCGAACCCCGAAGTACGAGCCAGAATTGAGCAACAAGCGGCAGAGCAAGGTTGGGAGTCATTGCATCGTCAACTTCAGGAGATAGATCCTGTTGCGGCAGCAAGGATTCATCCAAATGATCCACAAAGGCTTTCCCGGGCACTGGAAGTTTTTTTCATTTCGGGTAAAACTTTAACGGAACTGACGCAAACGTCAGGAGACGCTCTACCGTATCAGGTGCATCAGTTCGCCATCGCCCCGGCGAGCCGTGAACTGCTCCATCAACGAATTGAGCAGCGTTTTCATCAGATGTTGGCTTCAGGTTTTGAAGCAGAAGTCCGGGCGCTTTTTGCCCGAGGAGATTTGCATACGGATTTGCCTTCCATTCGTTGCGTGGGTTATCGCCAGATGTGGTTTTACCTTGAAGGCGAAATCTCATACGATGAAATGGTTTATCGAGGTGTTTGCGCCACGAGACAGTTGGCGAAGCGGCAGATAACCTGGCTGCGTGGTTGGGAAGGGGTTCACTGGCTTGACAGTGAAAAACCAGAACAGGCGCGTGACGAAGTATTACAGGTTGTTGGTGCTATCGCAGGCTGAATGTGTACAATTGAGACGTATCGTGCGCAATTTTTTCAGAATCGAAAGGTTCAAAGTACAAATAAGCATATAAGGAAAAGAGAGAATGGCTAAGGGGCAATCTTTACAAGATCCGTTCCTGAACGCACTGCGTCGGGAACGTGTTCCAGTTTCTATTTATTTGGTGAATGGTATTAAGCTGCAAGGACAAATCGAGTCTTTTGATCAGTTCGTGATCCTGTTGAAAAACACGGTCAGCCAGATGGTTTATAAGCACGCGATTTCTACTGTTGTCCCGTCTCGCCCGGTTTCTCATCACAGTAACAACGCCGGTGGCGGTACTAGCAGTAACTACCATCATGGTAGCAGCGCGCAGAATACTTCCGCGCAACAGGACAGCGAAGAAACCGAATAAGGTTTCGGGCTGTTTTTTTTACACGGGGAGCCAGCGATCCTGCGTTCCCCGCTGATCTATTTAGAGGGTTTTACGCTTGTTTGACCGTTATGATGCTGGTGAGCAGGCGGTGCTGGTACACATCTATTTTACGCAAGACAAAGATATGGAAGACCTCCAGGAGTTTGAATCTCTGGTTTCTTCCGCCGGTGTCGAAGCATTGCAGGTGATTACCGGTAGCCGTAAAGCGCCGCACCCAAAGTATTTTGTAGGTGAAGGTAAAGCAGTTGAAATTGCGGAAGCTGTCAAAGCGACGGGTGCTTCGGTCGTTCTTTTTGACCATGCCCTGAGCCCAGCGCAAGAGCGTAACCTGGAGCGTTTGTGCGAGTGTCGTGTCATCGATCGCACCGGCCTTATTTTAGATATTTTCGCCCAACGTGCGCGTACCCATGAGGGTAAGTTGCAGGTTGAGCTGGCGCAGCTGCGCCATCTGGCTACGCGCCTGGTGCGTGGCTGGACCCACCTTGAAAGACAGAAAGGCGGGATCGGTTTGCGTGGTCCGGGTGAAACCCAGCTCGAAACCGACCGTCGTTTGTTGCGTAATCGCATCGTGCAGATACAGTCGCGCCTGGAAAGAGTTGAAAAGCAGCGTGAGCAGGGGCGGCAATCGCGTATCAAAGCCGACGTTCCTACTGTTTCGCTGGTGGGATATACCAACGCCGGTAAATCTACCCTTTTCAATCGCATCACCGAAGCGCGGGTCTACGCGGCAGACCAGTTGTTTGCCACCCTCGATCCGACGTTGCGGCGTATTGACGTCGCGGATGTCGGTGAAACCGTGCTGGCAGATACCGTAGGGTTTATTCGCCACTTGCCGCACGATCTGGTGGCGGCGTTTAAAGCCACGTTACAAGAGACGCGGCAAGCCACATTGCTGCTGCACGTCATTGATGCGGCAGATGTGCGTGTACAAGAAAACATCGAAGCGGTGAATACGGTTCTTGAAGAGATTGATGCTCACGAGATCCCAACCCTGCTGGTGATGAATAAGATCGATATGCTGGAAGATTTCGAACCGCGTATTGATCGGGACGAAGAGAACAAACCGATCCGTGTCTGGCTTTCTGCGCAGACCGGAGCGGGGATACCACAGCTTTTTCAGGCTTTGACGGAGCGGCTTTCCGGTGAGGTGGCGCAGCATACATTGCGTCTGCCGCCGCAGGAAGGGCGTCTGAGAAGTCGTTTTTATCAGCTTCAGGCAATAGAAAAAGAGTGGATGGAGGAGGACGGCAGCGTAAGTCTGCAAGTTCGTATGCCGATTGTTGACTGGCGTCGCCTCTGTAAACAAGAACCGGCGTTGATCGATTACCTGATCTAACCGGCAAAGCGTCTGAAGCGTGGAGTCATATCCTCTGGCGTCGAAAGACAACAGGGATCACCGCATAACAAATATGGAGCACAAACATGGCGTGGAATCAGCCCGGTAATAACGGACAAGACCGCGACCCGTGGGGAAGCAGCAAACCTGGCGGCAACTCTGAGGGAAATGGAAACAAAGGCGGTCGCGATCAAGGGCCACCTGATTTAGATGATATCTTCCGCAAACTGAGCAAAAAGCTCGGTGGTCTGGGCGGCGGTAAAGGCACTGGATCTGGCGGTGGCAGTTCATCGCAAGGCCCGCGCCCGCAGCTTGGCGGTCGTGTCGTTACCATCGCAGCGGCAGCGATTGTCATTATCTGGGCGGCCAGTGGTTTCTACACCATTAAAGAAGCCGAACGCGGCGTGGTAACACGCTTTGGTAAATTCAGCCATCTGGTTGAACCTGGTCTGAACTGGAAACCGACGTTTATCGACGAAGTTAAACCGGTGAACGTGGAAGCCGTGCGTGAACTGGCTGCTTCCGGCGTGATGCTGACGTCTGACGAAAACGTGGTGCGCGTTGAGATGAACGTGCAGTACCGCGTCACCAATCCGGAAAAATACCTGTATAGCGTAACCAGCCCGGATGACAGTCTGCGCCAGGCTACCGACAGCGCCCTGCGTGGGGTTATCGGTAAATACACCATGGACCGCATTTTGACGGAAGGTCGTACCGTGATTCGTAGCGATACTCAGCGCGAACTGGAAGAGACGATTCGTCCGTATGACATGGGTATCACTCTGCTGGACGTCAACTTCCAGGCTGCTCGTCCGCCGGAAGAAGTAAAAGCAGCGTTTGACGATGCGATTGCCGCACGTGAAAACGAACAGCAATACATTCGTGAAGCAGAAGCGTATACCAACGAAGTTCAGCCGCGTGCGAACGGTCAGGCGCAACGTATCCTCGAAGAGGCGCGTGCGTACAAGGCTCAGACTATCCTGGAAGCCCAGGGTGAAGTCGCGCGCTTTGCTAAACTTCTGCCGGAATATAAAGCTGCGCCGGAAATTACTCGCGAGCGTCTGTATATCGAGACGATGGAAAAAGTGTTGGGCAACACCCGCAAAGTGCTGGTTAACGATAAAGGTGGCAACCTGATGGTTCTGCCGTTAGACCAGATGCTTAAAGGGGGTAACGCGCCAGCGGCGAAGAGCGACAACGGCGCCAGCAATCTGCTGCGTCTGCCGCCAGCCTCTTCCTCCACGACCAGTGGGGCAAGCAACACGTCGTCCACCAGTCAGGGCGATATTATGGACCAACGCCGCGCCAACGCGCAGCGTAACGACTACCAGCGTCAGGGGGAATAACGATGCGTAAGTCAGTTATCGCGATTATCATCATCGTGCTGGTAGTGCTTTACATGTCTGTCTTTGTCGTCAAAGAAGGTGAGCGCGGTATTACGCTGCGTTTTGGTAAGGTACTGCGTGACGATGACAACAAACCTCTGGTTTATGAGCCGGGTCTGCATTTCAAGATACCGTTCATTGAAACGGTGAAAATGCTCGATGCGCGTATTCAGACCATGGACAACCAGGCCGACCGCTTTGTGACCAAAGAGAAGAAAGACCTGATCGTCGACTCTTACATCAAATGGCGCATCAGCGATTTCAGCCGTTACTACCTGGCAACGGGTGGTGGCGACATTTCGCAAGCGGAAGTGCTATTGAAACGTAAGTTCTCTGACCGTCTGCGTTCTGAAATTGGTCGCCTGGACGTGAAAGACATCGTCACCGACTCCCGTGGTCGTCTGACTCTGGAAGTGCGTGACGCGCTGAACTCCGGTTCTGCGGGTACTGAAGATGAAGTCACTACCCCAGCAGCGGATAACGCCATTGCCGAAGCGGCAGAGCGTGTAACGGCTGAGACGAAGGGCAAAGTTCCGGTCATCAACCCGAACAGTATGGCGGCGCTGGGTATTGAAGTTGTCGATGTGCGTATTAAGCAGATCAACCTGCCGACCGAAGTGTCTGAGGCGATCTACAACCGTATGCGCGCCGAGCGTGAAGCGGTAGCGCGTCGCCATCGTTCACAAGGTCAGGAAGAAGCGGAAAAATTGCGCGCAACTGCCGACTATGAAGTGACCAGAACGCTGGCAGAAGCAGAGCGTCAGGGTCGCATCATGCGCGGTGAAGGTGACGCAGAAGCTGCCAAACTGTTTGCTGATGCATTCAGCAAAGATCCGGACTTCTATGCATTCATCCGTAGCCTGCGTGCTTATGAGAACAGCTTCTCTGGCAATCAGGACGTGATGGTCATGAGCCCGGACAGCGATTTCTTCCGCTACATGAAGACGCCGACTTCCGCAACGCGTTAATATAACGACTGCGGTACAGGTCAATAAAGCCACCGCATCCTCAGGGATGTCGGTGGTTTTCTTTTTCTATAAGGACAATGAATGAATTCGACAATCTGGCTGGCGCTTGCTCTGGTTTTGGTGCTGGAAGGTTTAGGACCGATGCTTTACCCGCAGGCGTGGAAGAAGATGATCTCTGCGATGACCAATTTACCCGATAATATTTTACGTCGTTTTGGTGGTGGACTTGTGGTTGCGGGCGTTGTGGTCTACTACATGTTGAGGAAAACGATTGGCTGAACAAAAAATAGACTGATTAAGGTCATTTTTGGATGCAAAAAGTGCTGTAACTCTGAAAAAGCGATGGTAGAATCCATTTTTAAGCAAACGGTGATTTTGAAAAATGGGTAACAACGTCGTCGTACTGGGCACCCAATGGGGTGACGAAGGTAAAGGTAAGATCGTCGATCTTCTGACTGAACGGGCTAAATATGTTGTACGCTACCAGGGCGGTCACAACGCAGGCCATACTCTCGTAATCAACGGTGAAAAAACCGTTCTCCATCTTATTCCATCAGGTATTCTCCGCGAGAATGTAACCAGCATCATCGGTAACGGTGTTGTGCTGTCTCCGGCCGCGCTGATGAAAGAGATGAAAGAACTGGAAGACCGTGGCATCCCCGTTCGTGAGCGTCTGCTGCTGTCTGAAGCATGTCCGCTGATCCTTGATTATCACGTTGCGCTGGATAACGCGCGTGAGAAAGCGCGTGGCGCGAAAGCGATCGGCACCACCGGTCGTGGTATCGGGCCTGCTTATGAAGATAAAGTAGCACGTCGCGGTCTGCGTGTTGGCGACCTTTTCGACAAAGAAACCTTCGCTGAAAAACTGAAAGAAGTGATGGAATATCACAACTTCCAGTTGGTTAACTACTACAAAGTTGAAGCGGTTGATTACCAGAAAGTTCTGGATGATACGATGGCTGTTGCCGACATCCTGACTTCTATGGTGGTTGACGTTTCTGACCTGCTCGACCAGGCGCGTCAGCGTGGCGATTTCGTCATGTTCGAAGGTGCGCAGGGTACGCTGCTGGATATCGACCACGGTACTTATCCGTACGTAACTTCTTCCAACACCACTGCTGGTGGCGTGGCGACCGGTTCCGGCCTGGGCCCGCGTTATGTTGATTACGTTCTGGGTATCCTCAAAGCTTACTCCACTCGTGTAGGTGCAGGTCCGTTCCCGACCGAACTGTTTGATGAAACTGGCGAGTTCCTCTGCAAGCAGGGTAACGAATTCGGCGCAACTACGGGTCGTCGTCGTCGTACCGGCTGGCTGGACACCGTTGCCGTTCGTCGTGCGGTACAACTGAACTCCCTGTCTGGCTTCTGCCTGACTAAACTGGACGTTCTGGATGGCCTGAAAGAGGTGAAACTCTGCGTGGCTTACCGTATGCCGGATGGTCGTGAAGTGACTACCACTCCGCTGGCAGCTGACGACTGGAAAGGTGTAGAGCCGATTTACGAAACCATGCCGGGCTGGTCTGAATCCACCTTTGGCGTGAAAGATCGTAGCGGCCTGCCGCAGGCGGCGCTGAACTACATCAAGCGCATTGAAGAGCTGACCGGTGTGCCGATCGATATCATCTCTACCGGTCCGGATCGTACTGAAACCATGATTCTGCGCGACCCGTTCGACGCGTAATCCTGGTATGCCCGGCAGATATTTTGCCTGCCGGGCTAACAGTGTGATACATTGCTGTGTCGGGTAAGCCATTATGCTATCCGACACAGTGTTAAATCCTCGCTTTTTTCCTTCCCCAAACTGAAATAAATTAGCGACACAGCTTGTGGCTGGTTTATCATCAATGTAAATGTATTTTTTCCCGATTTCCCTTTTGAGGTTGATGTGCAGTTAACGAGTTTCACTGATTACGGATTACGTGCGCTGATCTACATGGCGTCATTGCCAGAAGGGCGGATGACCAGTATTTCTGAAGTGACTGACGTCTACGGCGTCTCCCGTAATCATATGGTCAAAATAATCAATCAACTTAGTCGTGCCGGCTACGTGACTGCTGTTCGTGGAAAAAATGGCGGCATTCGCCTGGGTAAACCGGCGAGTGCGATACGTATTGGTGATGTGGTGCGCGAGCTGGAACCCTTATCGCTGGTGAATTGCAGCAGTGAGTTTTGCCACATTACACCTGCCTGTCGGTTGAAACAGGCACTTTCTAAGGCCGTGCAAAGTTTTCTTACGGAACTGGATAACTACACGCTTGCCGATTTGGTTGAAGAGAATCAACCGCTTTATAAATTATTGCTGGTGGAGTGACGAAAATCTTCATCAGAGATGACAACGGAGGAACCGAGATGTCACAAGATCCTTTCCAGGAACGCGAAGCTGAAAAATACGCGAATCCCATCCCTAGCCGGGAATTTATCCTCGAACATTTAACCAAACGTGAAAAACCGGCCAGCCGTGATGAGCTGGCTGTAGAACTGCACATTGAAGGCGAAGAGCAGCTTGAAGGCCTGCGTCGCCGCCTGCGCGCGATGGAGCGCGACGGTCAACTGGTCTTCACTCGCCGTCAGTGCTATGCGCTGCCGGAACGCCTCGATCTGGTGAAAGGTACCGTTATTGGTCACCGTGATGGCTACGGCTTTCTGCGGGTTGAAGGACGTAAAGATGATTTGTATCTCTCCAGCGAGCAGATGAAAACCTGCATTCATGGCGATCAGGTGCTGGCGCAGCCGCTGGGCGCTGACCGTAAAGGCCGCCGTGAAGCGCGTATTGTCCGTGTACTGGTGCCAAAAACCAGCCAGATTGTTGGTCGCTACTTTACCGAAGCGGGCGTCGGCTTTGTGGTTCCTGACGACAGCCGTTTGAGCTTCGATATCTTAATCCCGCCAGATCAGATCATGGGCGCGCGGATGGGCTTTGTGGTGGTGGTCGAACTGACCCAACGCCCGACTCGTCGTACCAAAGCGGTGGGTAAAATCGTCGAGGTGCTTGGCGATAATATGGGCACCGGCATGGCGGTTGATATCGCTCTGCGCACCCATGAAATCCCGTACATCTGGCCACAGGCTGTTGAGCAACAGGTTGCCGGACTGAAAGAAGAAGTGCCGGAAGAAGCAAAAGCAGGCCGTGTCGATCTGCGCGATTTACCGCTGGTCACCATTGATGGCGAAGACGCCCGCGACTTTGACGATGCAGTTTACTGCGAGAAAAAACGCGGCGGCGGCTGGCGTTTATGGGTCGCAATTGCCGATGTCAGCTACTATGTGCGTCCGCCAACGCCGCTGGACAGAGAAGCGCGTAACCGTGGTACGTCGGTGTACTTCCCGTCGCAGGTTATCCCGATGCTGCCGGAAGTGCTCTCTAACGGCCTGTGTTCGCTCAACCCACAGGTAGACCGCCTGTGTATGGTGTGCGAGATGACGATTTCGTCGAAAGGCCGCCTGACTGGCTACAAATTCTACGAAGCGGTGATGAGCTCTCACGCGCGTCTGACCTACACCAAAGTCTGGCATATTCTGCAGGGCGATCAGGATCTGCGCGAGCAGTACGCCCCGCTGGTTAAGCATCTCGAAGAGTTGCATAACCTCTATAAAGTGCTGGATAAAGCTCGTGAAGAACGCGGCGGGATCTCGTTTGAGAGCGAAGAAGCGAAGTTCATTTTCAACGCTGAACGCCGTATTGAACGTATCGAACAGACTCAGCGTAACGACGCGCACAAATTAATTGAAGAGTGTATGATTTTGGCGAATATCTCGGCGGCGCGTTTCGTTGAGAAAGCCAAAGAACCCGCACTGTTCCGTATACACGACAAGCCGAGCACTGAGGCGATTACCTCTTTCCGCTCTGTACTGGCAGAGCTGGGGCTGGAACTGCCGGGCGGTAACAAGCCAGAACCGCGCGACTACGCGGAACTGCTGGAGTCGGTTGCCGATCGTCCTGACGCAGAAATGCTGCAAACCATGCTGCTGCGTTCAATGAAACAGGCGATTTATGATCCGGAAAACCGTGGTCACTTCGGCCTGGCATTGCAGTCCTATGCGCACTTTACTTCGCCGATTCGTCGTTATCCTGACCTGACGCTGCACCGCGCCATTAAGTATCTGCTGGCGAAAGAGCAGGGGCATCAGGGCAACACCACTGAAACTGGCGGCTACCATTATTCGATGGAAGAGATGCTGCAACTGGGTCAGCACTGTTCGATGGCGGAACGTCGTGCCGACGAAGCAACGCGCGATGTGGCTGACTGGCTGAAGTGTGACTTCATGCTCGATCAGGTTGGTAACGTATTTAAAGGAGTAATTTCCAGCGTCACAGGCTTCGGTTTCTTTGTTCGTCTGGATGACTTATTCATCGATGGTCTGGTTCACGTCTCTTCGCTGGACAACGACTACTATCGCTTTGATCAAGTCGGACAACGCCTGATGGGCGAATCCAGCGGCCAGACTTATCGCCTGGGCGACCGCGTGGAAGTTCGCGTCGAAGCGGTTAATATGGACGAGCGCAAAATCGACTTTAGCCTGATCTCCAGCGAACGTGCACCGCGCAACGTCGGTAAAACGGCGCGCGAGAAAGCCAAAAAAGGCGATGCAGGCAAAAAAGGCGGTAAGCGTCGTCAGGTCGGCAAAAAGGTAAACTTTGAGCCAGACAGCGCCTTCCGTGGTGAGAAAAAAGCGAAGCCGAAAGCGGCGAAGAAAGACGCGAAAAAAGCGAAGAAGCCATCGGCTAAAACGCAGAAAATAGCCGCTGCAACCAAAGCGAAGCGTGCGGCGAAGAAAAAAGTGGCAGAGTGATCATAACCCTCTTCAAACAGAAGAGGGTTAGTATTATGACCAACGCAAAAATTCACTCGGACAGTCCCCTCGCCCCTTTGGGGAGAGGGTTAGGGTGAGGGGAACAGGCCAGCACTGGCGCGTATAATTGCCCTCACCTGGGCCCATTCGCCTTCCAGGGGGAGAAAACCGTGCCCACGTTAACGAGTGAACTTGTTTGTCAGCAATCTCGCTCTCTTCAAAAAGAAGAGGGTGAATTATCCGTAGGCCAGATAAGCGTAGCGCATCAGGCAAAACGTAAACAACGAGTACATTAATGAGCGAAATGATTTACGGCATCCACGCAGTGCAGGCCCTGCTGGAGCGCGCCCCTGAACGTTTTCAGGAAGTCTTTATTTTAAAAGGCCGTGAAGATAAACGTCTGTTGCCGCTGATTCACGCCCTTGAGTCCCAGGGCGTGGTTATCCAGCTGGCAAACCGCCAATATCTCGACGAGAAAAGCGACGGTGCCGTGCATCAGGGCATTATCGCCCGTGTGAAGCCAGGACGGCAGTATCAGGAAAACGATCTGCCAGATCTGATTGCTTCGCTCGATCAGCCGTTCCTGTTGATCCTCGACGGCGTAACCGATCCGCATAACCTTGGTGCGTGCCTGCGTAGCGCGGATGCCGCTGGCGTTCATGCAGTGATTGTGCCGAAAGATCGCTCCGCTCAACTCAACGCCACGGCGAAAAAAGTGGCCTGTGGTGCGGCAGAAAGCGTTCCGCTGATTCGGGTGACTAACCTGGCGCGCACTATGCGTATGTTGCAGGAAGAGAATATCTGGATCGTCGGTACGGCAGGTGAAGCGGATCATACGCTTTATCAGAGCAAAATGACCGGGTGCCTGGCGCTGGTGATGGGCGCGGAAGGTGAAGGTATGCGTCGCCTGACCCGTGAACATTGCGATGAACTGATTAGTATTCCGATGGCAGGTAGCGTTTCTTCCCTGAACGTTTCGGTTGCGACCGGAATTTGCTTATTTGAAGCAGTTCGCCAGCGTAGCTAATTTCTCTGAATTATAAAAAACCATCCATATTTGGATGGTTTTTTTTATCTATAGCTGGTAAGATAATTACGCTCTATGAATATTCATTTTATTAATAATTAAATTTAATCTATATGGAATAATATATGACATGGAATCCGTTGGTGCTGGCGACGGCGCTGCAAACTGTACCTGAACAAAATATTGATGTAACAAATAGCGAGAACGCATTAATTATTAAAATGAATGATTATGGCGATTTGCAAATCAATATTCTTTTTACTTCCCGCCAAATGATTATCGAAACCTTTATTTGTCCGGTAAGTAGTATCAGCAATCCAGATGAATTTAATACCTTCTTATTAAGAAATCAGAAGATGATGCCGTTGTCATCGGTAGGAATCTCCAGCGTGCAACAGGAAGAGTATTACATTGTTTTCGGGGCGTTATCGCTTAAATCTTCCCTTGACGACATCCTGCTGGAGATAACCACGCTGGTGGATAACGCATTGGATCTGGCTGAAATTACTGAAGAATATTCACACTAATTACAAGGATTCGTATTTATGGGGATTTTAAAAAGTTTATTTACGCTGGGTAAATCATTTATCGCGCAGGCGGAAGAGTCCATTGAAGAAACCCAGGGTGTGCGGATGCTGGAACAACATATTCGCGACGCTAAAGCTGAACTGGATAAAGCCGGGAAATCTCGCGTCGATCTGCTGGCACGAGTGAAATTAAGCAACGACAAACTGAAAGACTTACGTGCACGTAAAGCGGGTCTGGAAGCCCGTGCGCTGGAAGCGTTAAGTAAGAACGTTAATCCATCGTTGATTAATGAAGTTGCTGAAGAAATCGCGCGTCTTGAGAATCTTATTACCGCTGAAGAACAAGTATTGTCGAATCTGGAAGTTTCCCGCGATGGCGTGGAAAAAGCGGTTGCGGCGACGGCACAGCGTATCGCTCAGTTTGAGCAGCAAATGGAAGTTGTTAAGGCCACTGAAGCTATGCAACGTGCGCAGCAGGCTGTGACGACATCTACAGTTGGCGCGTCTTCCAGCGTTTCGACAGCGGCAGAATCCTTAAAACGCCTGCAAACGCGTCAGGCCGAACGTCAGGCTCGTCTGGATGCTGCCGCACAGCTGGAGAAAGTCGCAGACGGTCGCGACCTCGATGAAAAGCTGGCGGAAGCCGGAATTGGCGGCACCAATAAAAGCAGTGCCCAGGATGTGCTGGCAAGACTGCAACGCCAACAGGGTGAGTAATTTTTTTGCCAGCCTCACTGCAAGGCAGGCAACTATTTTAAGGATAAAATATGTCTGGTTTTTTCCAGCGCCTGTTTGGCAAGGATGATAAGCCTGCTATTAATCGTGGTCCGCTGGGACTCCACCTCAATAGTGGCTTTACGCTCGACACGTTAGCGTTTCGTTTGCTGGAAGAGGCATTGCTGATCGAGTTACCGGGTGAAGAATATACCGTGGCTGCCGTCAGCCGCATCGATCTGGGCGGCGGTAGTCAGATTTTTCGCTATTACACTTCCGGCGATGAATTTCTGCAAATCAACACCACCGGCGGCGAAGATATTGATGACATTGATGATATCAAGCTCTTTGTCTATGAAGAGAGCTACGGTATCAGCAAAGAAAGCCACTGGCGCGAGGCGATCAACGCCAAAGCGATGGGGGCGATGACCTTAAACTGGCAGGAAAAATGCTGGCAGCGATTTTTTAACAGTGAAGAACCGGGAAATATTGAACCCGTTTACATGCTGGAAAAAGTAGAAAATCAAAACCATGCCAAATGGGAAGTGCATAATTTTACCATGGGCTACCAACGGCAGGTGACCGAAGATACCTGTGAATATTTGCTGTTAAATGGTGAGGAATCTTTTAACGACCTCGGTGAACCGGAGTGGTTATTTTCTCGCGCGCTGGGTGTCGATATCCCACTGACATCACTTCATATTATTGGTTAATTACAGGGACGTTTACAATGCATATACTGGATTCACTCCTCGCTTTTAGCGCCTATTTTTTTATCGGTGTAGCTATGGTGATTATCTTTCTTTTTATCTATTCCAAAATTACTCCGCATAATGAATGGCAGTTGATCAAGAATAATAACACTGCGGCGTCGCTGGCGTTCAGCGGCACGTTGTTGGGTTACGTTATTCCATTATCCAGTGCGGCAATCAATGCGGTGAGTATTCCAGATTATTTTGCCTGGGGCGGAATCGCACTAGTAATTCAGTTACTCGTTTTTGCTGGCGTCAGACTTTATATGCCGGCATTAAGCGATAAAATTATTAATCACAACACTGCGGCAGGAATGTTTATGGGAACCGCCGCGCTGGCTGGCGGTATTTTTAACGCAGCTTGTATGACATGGTAATGGACGATCATGGCCAGAAAACGCAAATCAAGAAATAACAGTAAAATTGGTCACGGAGCGATCAGTCGCATTGGTAGACCGAATAATCCTTTTGAACCGCGTCGCAATCGCTACGCACAAAAATACTTAACGTTGGCGCTAATGGGCGGTGCCGCTTTTTTCGTATTGAAAGGTTGTGCCGATAGCGGCGATGTCGATAACGACGGCGACGGAACGTTTTACTCGACTGTGCAGGATTGTATTGATGACGGTAATAATTCAGATATCTGTGCGCATGGCTGGAACAACGCCAAAGCGGCGTTTTATGCCGATGTTCCGAAGAATATGACTCAGCAGAATTGTCAGTCTAAGTATGAAAATTGTTACTACGACAACGTTGAACAGAGTTGGATCCCGGTAATATCTGGATTTTTATTAAGCCGGGTTATTCGTAAAGATCGCGATGAGCAGTTTGTTTATAACAGCGGCGGTTCCTCTTTTGCTTCGCGCCCCGTCTGGCGCAACACTTCCGGTGATTACTCCTGGCGCTCCGGTTCTGGCAAAAAAGAGTCTTACTCCTCGGGCAGCTTTACCACCAGAAAAGCCTCAACGGTTTCGCGCGGCGGCTATGGTCGCTCCTCCAGCGCCCGTGGGCATTGGGGAGGCTAATCATGCTGAGACATAACGTCCCTGTGCGGCAGGATCTTGACCAGATCGCCGCCGACAACGGTTTCGACTTTCATATCATCGATAATGAGATCTATTGGGATGAGAGTCGAGCCTATCGCTTTACTCTGCGCCAGATTGAAGAGCAGATCGAAAAACCAACCGCAGAGTTACATCAGATGTGCCTTGAGGTGGTGGATCGTGCGGTTAAAGATGAACAGATCCTGACGCAACTGGCGATCCCGCCGTTGTACTGGGATGTGATTGCTGAAAGCTGGCGGGCGCGCGATCCTTCGCTGTATGGTCGGATGGATTTTGCCTGGTGTGGTAATGCGCCGGTGAAGCTGCTTGAGTACAACGCCGATACGCCGACTTCGTTGTATGAGTCGGCATATTTCCAGTGGCTATGGCTGGAGGATGCGCGGCGCAGCGGCGTTATTCCACGTGACGCCGATCAGTACAATGCCATTCAGGAACGCCTCATCTCGCGCTTTAGTGAACTTTACAGTCGGGAGCCGTTTTATTTTTGCTGCTGTCAGGACACCGATGAAGACAGGAGTACCGTGCTGTACTTGCAGGACTGCGCCCAGCAGGCAGGGCAGGAGTCGCGGTTTATCTACATTGAAGATCTTGGCCTGGGCGTCGGCGGCGTGCTGACCGATCTTGATGATAACGTCATCCAGCGTGCATTTAAGCTGTATCCGCTGGAGTGGATGATGCGTGACGATAACGGTCCTCTGCTGCGCAAGCGCCGTGAGCAATGGGTGGAGCCGCTATGGAAAAGCATATTGAGCAATAAAGGGTTAATGCCGTTGCTTTGGCGCTTCTTCCCTGGTCATCCTAACCTTCTTGCATCCTGGTTTGAGGGCGAAAAACCGCAGATTGCCGCTGGCGAAAGCTATGTGCGTAAACCGATCTACTCGCGCGAAGGCGGCAACGTCACCATTTTCAACGGTCAGAATGATGTCGTTGACCATGCTGATGGTGATTACGCCGATGAACCGATGATCTACCAGGCATTTCAACCGCTGCCGCGTTTTGGCGATAGCTACACGCTGATTGGTAGCTGGATTGTCGATGATGAAGCGTGCGGAATGGGTATTCGCGAAGATAACACGCTGATCACTAAAGACACTTCGCGTTTTGTTCCGCATTACATTGCGGGTTAAGAATGTTTTAGCAATCTCTTTCTGTCAGGAATCCGTGGCAGTGACCATACTAATGGTGACTGCCATTGATGGAGGGAGACACAGTGCACTGGCAAACTCACACCGTTTTCAATCAACCTATACCATTAAATAACAGCAACTTATACCTGTCTGATGGCGCGCTCTGTGAAGCGGTAACGCGTGAAGGTGCTGGCTGGGATAGCGATTTTCTTGCCAGTATTGGTCAGCAGTTAGGAACGGCTGAATCCCTTGAACTGGGGCGGCTGGCAAATGTGAATCCGCCTGAATTGTTGCGCTATGACGCGCAGGGGCGCCGTCTGGACGATGTGCGTTTTCATCCTGCATGGCACCTGCTGATGCAGGCGCTATGTACTAATCGGGTACACAATCTGGCCTGGGAAGAAGACGCTCGCTCCGGCGCATTTGTGGCGCGGGCGGCGCGTTTCATGTTACATGCGCAGGTTGAGGCTGGGTCGTTATGCCCGATAACGATGACCTTTGCCGCCACGCCATTGTTGTTACAGATGCTACCCGCGCCGTTTCAGGACTGGACCACGCCACTGTTGAGCGATCGCTACGATTCCCACTTATTGCCAGGCGGGCAAAAACGCGGTTTGTTGATTGGCATGGGCATGACGGAAAAGCAGGGCGGCTCTGATGTTATGAGCAATACCACACGGGCAGAGCGTCTGGAAGATGGCTCTTATCGGCTGGTGGGGCATAAATGGTTTTTCTCGGTGCCGCAAAGCGATGCGCATCTGGTGCTGGCGCAGACCACGGGCGGTCTGTCCTGCTTTTTTGTGCCGCGATTTTTGCCTGACGGGCAACGCAATGCGATTCGCCTCGAGCGGCTGAAAGATAAGCTGGGTAATCGCTCTAACGCCAGTTGCGAAGTGGAGTTTCAGGACGCCATTGGCTGGTTGTTGGGGCAGGAAGGAGAAGGTATTCGCCTGATCCTGAAAATGGGCGGGATGACGCGTTTTGATTGCGCCCTGGGTAGCCATGCCATGATGCGCCGTGCATTCTCGCTGGCGATTTATCATGCACATCAACGCCATGTTTTTGGTAATCCATTGATCCAACAGCCTCTGATGCGTCATGTCTTAAGTCGTATGGCGCTTCAGCTTGAAGGGCAAACGGCATTGCTGTTTCGTCTGGCGCGGGCGTGGGATCGACGCGCCGATGCCAAAGAAGCCCTGTGGGCGCGCTTATTCACCCCAACGGCGAAGTTTGTGATTTGCAAAAGTGGTATTCCGTTTGTGGCTGAAGCGATGGAAGTGCTGGGCGGAATTGGCTATTGCGAGGAGAGCGAGCTGCCGCGTCTTTATCGGGAGATGCCGGTAAACAGTATTTGGGAAGGTTCTGGCAACATCATGTGTCTGGATGTGCTGCGCGTTCTCAATAAGCAGGCGGGCGTATACGACTTACTGTCGGAAGCGTTTATGGAAGTGAAAGGGCAAGATCGTTATTTTGATCGTGCGGTTCGTCGATTACAGCAGCAACTGCGCAAACCTACTGAAGAGCTTGGGCGAGAGATCACTCATCAGCTATTCCTGCTGGGTTGCGGCGCACAAATGTTGAAATATGCTTCACCGCCAATGGCACAGGCGTGGTGTCAGATAATGTTAGATACGCGCGGTGGCGTGCGGGTGTCAGAGCAGATCCAGAATGATTTATTACTGCGGGCGACGGGAGGCGTGTTTTTGTAAGCGAGTACGCCTGATACGACGCTGGCGCGTCTTATCTTAGGATCTGTAGGCCGGATAAGGCGCAGGCGCCGCATCCGGCATTGTTTATTCGATGTTGATGACATTCATGCATACAGTATCGCCTGTACGCGCCAGTTATCGGGCTGCTGGTCTTCGTACATGGTAATAATGCGATACCATGATGCCCCCTGTTCATCGGCCTTTAACGCCACGATACGTTCCACGTCCTGCGGATCCCCTGAAATATTGTTAACCGAGATCTGACCTATTTCATTCAGGCCCGTCACGCAGTCAGCACTGGCGAATTCTGCAGACTGTGCCGTGGCGCTCGCAGGATAAGTCACTAATTGTAGCGAGGGTGAGGCAAGTAATTGTTTCATCGTCAGCTCCATTTTTCGTTTCCCCACATGATGCAGGGCATTCCATCGCGGTAATAAACGCCCGAGCTTCCAGCCGGTAATTTATTGTGCACAGGTAAACGCATAGGGACGCAAAGCAATGTAAAGCTGGCTATGTAAGTTGTCTGATTTATTTACGGTATATACTCGTCATACTTCAAGTTGCATGTGCTGCGCCTGCGTTCACTCACCCCAGTCACTTACTTATGTAAGCTCCTGGGGATTCACTCGCTTGTCGTCTTCCTGCAACTCGAATTATTTAGAGTATAAAATGGCTTGTGAATACCACTGTCCTGTCACGATGGTTTCATCCACCATGACGACAACGTAATAATCAGCTTTTGCAGCGACAGCTTTCGCTCTGATTTCTGCTAATGCGTCATCCGGAGAGCCCCGAACCATCGTGCTTACGCTACCTATTCGCTGCAACCCCTGGGTTTGGTCGCGGCGAATCTCTTGCGGATGATCCGTTACTGGCGGCGCTGGCTGTGGCGTACCTTGCAGTGCGCTACAGGCGCTTAACATCAACACCAATAATAAACTGGCAAACCGGGAAATAACGCTATTACGTTTCCTGCTAACCATAGTGTAGTGCCTTATTAATTTAACTTTGGGGGAATGTTCCCGAATTGTTACCTGGTACGCGATTTTCGAATGAAAACTTAGCGAAAGCGTAATCCACATCTCAACATTATGAACTAATACTGCCAGCAGAAACTTGTGCTAAGGATTTGTTCATGTCATACCAGACCCAAAGGAGAAATAGATGATTGAATTAGAATCGCGCGTGCTGGCAGATATTCCCGTTCTTCACGCTTATCCCACAGGGCAAAAAGAAACACCGTTACCATGCGTGATTTTTTATCACGGTTTTACTTCATCCAGCCTGGTGTATAGCTATTTTGCCGTCGCGTTGGCACAGGCTGGTTTGCGGGTGATTATGCCGGATGCGCCCGATCACGGTAGCCGTTTTAGTGGCGACGCACCGCGACGGTTAAATCAATTCTGGCAAATCTTGCTACAAAGTATGCAGGAATTCACTACCTTACGTGCGGCAATAGCCGAAGAAAAATGGCTGCTTGATGAACGCCTGGCGGTTGGTGGCGCATCGATGGGCGCGATGACGGCGCTGGGGATTGCCGCTCGCCACCCCACGGTGAAATGTACCGCCAGCATGATGGGATCGGGCTATTTCTCATCGCTTGCCCGTTCTCTGTTTCCGCCGCTAATACCCGAAACCGCAGCACAGCAGAATGAATTTAATAACATTATCGCGCCACTGTTGGAGTGGGAAGCAACAAACCACCTGGAACAACTCGGGGACAGGCCGCTCCTGCTGTGGCATGGCCTTGACGACGACGTCGTGCCTGCCGACGAATCACTACGTTTGCAGCAGGCATTAAAAGAAACGGGACGGGATAAACAGTTAACCTGTTCATGGCAGCCAGGCGTGCGCCACCGTATTACACCTGAGGCGTTAGATACCGCCGTGACATTTTTCCGGCAGCATCTTTAAACACGCAGAATGCTGACCCCTTGCGCTTCCAGTTGTTGCAGGATTTCCGGGTTAGCATTTTTGCCGGTGATCAGCATATCGATTTGATCGGCACGGCTAAAAAGCATTCCCGCGCGTTCGCCAATCTTACTGCTATCAACCAGTACCACCAGTTTCCCTACCACGCTCAGCATCTTCTGCTCTGCCATTGCTGTCAGCATATCGGTTTTATATAACCCTTCTGCGGTCAGCCCTTTGCCACTGGTAAACATCCAGTGCCCGGCATAGAGACTATTTTCGCTGCCCTGTGGACTTAAGGTGATGGACTGACTTTTGTTATATTGCCCGCCCATGATGATCACGCTTTCATGTTCCTGATCGATCAGGTAATTCGCCAGAGGTAGGTAATTAGTGATGATTTGCACCGGCTTGCCACACATTTCCCGTCCGAGCAGGAACGCGGTGGAACCGCAGTTAATGACCACGCTTTCGCCTGGGTTGACCAGTTGTGAGGCCGCTTTGGCGATACGTACCTTTTCATCGTGATTTTGCGCCTGATGCAGATTCATCGGCGTCCAGCGCGGTCGCTGCTGGGTAATCGCTTCTGCGCCATTGCGCACTTTTTTCAGTTTGCCGCTTTCGTCGAGTTTATTGATATCGCGTCGCGCGGTAGCAGGGGAAATTCCCAGACGCTCAACGACTTTCTCAACAGTCACAAAGCCCAGTTGTGCGAGCATTTCCAGGAGAATTTGATGTCTTTGTGCTTCAGTCATGAGCTATTCCGATAAAATTTGATTTTTTTAGATGATATTTGAAATAGCCAGAAAATACTACGCCGGATAGCGCGAACATCTTTACGCTATCCGGTATAAGCGACAGATTACAGGAACGATTTGAACGGCAGATCCGGTTCAATGGTGAAGCAATCGTCAAAACCGCGCGGATAATGGTACTCGAAATTGTCTTTATCCAGCGGCCATGTGAACTTGCCGCCAACCTGCCAGATAAACGGCTTGAAGCCATATTTCAGACGATCTTTTTTCATCTCCCACAGCACGCGGATCTCTTGCGGATCGGCCTGGAAGTTTGACCAGATATCGTGGTGGAACGGGATAACCACTTTCGCATTAAGGGCTTCACCCATACGCAGCATATCGGCACTGGTCATTTTGTCGGTAATACCGCGTGGGTTCTCACCGTACGAGCCTAACGCCACATCGATCTGATGCTCGTTACCATGTTTCGCATAGTAGTTAGAGTAGTGGGAATCGCCACTGTGATACAGGGAGCCGCCAGGCGTTTTGAACAGGTAGTTCACCGCGCGATCGTCCATGCCGTCCGGCAGTACGCCAGCCGCTTTTTGATCCGCAGGCAGAGTGATCAGTGCAGTACGGTCGAAAGCGTCAAGCGCATGAATTTCAATGTCTTTCACTTTTACTACATCGCCCGGTTTGACCACGATGCAACGTTCTTTCGGCACGCCCCAGCCAATCCATAAATCCACGCAGGTTTTCGGCCCGATAAACGGTACGTCATCAGCGCAGTTCTGCATCACGGCGGCTGCCACGTTCACGTCGATATGATCGTTGTGATCGTGAGTCGCCAGCACCGCGTCGATCTGGCGAATCGCAAACGGATCAAGAACAAACGGCGTGGTACGCAGGTTTGGTTGCAGTTTTTTCACGCCCGCCATGCGCTGCATCTGGTGACCCTGTTTCATCAGCGGGTTGCCGTGACTTTGTTTGCCAGTACCGCACCAGAAATCGACGCAAACGTTGGTGCCACCTTCTGATTTCAACCAGATCCCGGTACAGCCGAGCCACCACATCGCGAATGTGCCTGGTGCGACCTGCTCCTGTTCAATTTCTTCATTCAGCCAGCTACCCCACTCCGGGAAAGTACTCAGGATCCAGGATTCACGGGTGATACTTTTCACTTTACTCATCGCCATTTACCTTCATGATGGTTCAATTTGAATCAATAATTGATTGGTTTTGATTAATCCTGACACTATTTTTTCAGGAAGGCAATGACCATTTTTTGACTTTCGGCCTGGTGAGTTGTTGTGAATTTTGGCTGTGGAAAGATTTAATGGAATGTGTAAACAAATTAACCGAATGAATTTAAATGATTAATTGTTTCTTTATGTGAATCACATACTTTCGTTGTGGAATTATTTGCGTGCCGCGTCACATTTAATCATAAATAATCTTGTTGTGATTACTTTTGAAAATTAGAGTGAGTGCACAACATTCCGGGTGTGTGGAATACCCGGTTACCTCTTCTTCAGGAGATCGTTATGGAGATCCTCTACAACATCTTTACCGTGTTTTTTAACCAGGTCATGACCAATGCCCCGTTACTGCTGGGTATTGTGACCTGTTTGGGCTACATCCTACTGCGCAAAAGTGTCAGCGTGATTATTAAAGGCACGATTAAAACCATAATTGGTTTCATGTTGTTGCAGGCAGGGTCCGGCATCCTGACCAGCACCTTCAAACCGGTGGTGGCGAAAATGTCGGAAGTTTATGGCATTAACGGTGCGATTTCAGATACCTATGCCTCAATGATGGCCACTATCGAGCGTATGGGCGATGCCTATAGCTGGGTGGGGTACGCGGTGCTGTTGGCTCTGGCGTTGAACATCTGTTACGTGCTGCTGCGTCGTATTACCGGCATTCGCACCATCATGCTGACCGGCCACATTATGTTCCAGCAGGCCGGGCTGATTGCCGTTACGTTGTTTATTTTCGGCTACTCCATGTGGACGACCATTATCTGCACTGCGATTCTGGTTTCGCTCTATTGGGGCATCACCTCCAACATGATGTACAAGCCGACTCAGGAAGTGACGGACGGCTGCGGTTTCTCCATTGGTCACCAGCAGCAGTTTGCATCATGGATTGCTTATAAAGTCGCGCCGTTCCTGGGCAAAAAAGAGGAGAGCGTTGAAGACCTCAAATTGCCGGGCTGGTTGAACATTTTCCACGATAACATCGTCTCCACGGCGATTGTGATGACCATCTTCTTTGGCGCCATTCTGCTCTCCTTCGGTATCGACACCGTACAGGCGATGGCAGGCAAAGTGCACTGGACGGTCTACATCCTGCAAACCGGTTTCTCCTTTGCGGTAGCGATTTTCATCATCACTCAGGGCGTGCGCATGTTTGTGGCGGAACTCTCTGAAGCATTTAACGGTATCTCCCAGCGACTGATCCCTGGTGCGGTTCTGGCGATTGACTGTGCGGCTATCTATAGCTTCGCGCCGAACGCCGTGGTCTGGGGCTTTATGTGGGGCACCATCGGTCAGTTGATTGCGGTTGGCATCCTGGTCGCCTGTGGCTCTTCGATCCTGATTATTCCTGGCTTTATCCCAATGTTCTTCTCCAACGCCACCATCGGCGTGTTCGCTAACCACTTCGGTGGCTGGCGCGCGGCGCTGAAGATTTGTCTGGTGATGGGGATGATTGAAATCTTCGGCTGTGTCTGGGCGGTGAAACTCACCGGTATGAGCGCCTGGATGGGGATGGCGGACTGGTCGATTCTGGCGCCGCCAATGATGCAGGGCTTCTTCTCCATCGGTATCGCCTTTATGGCCGTCATCATCGTCATTGCACTGGCTTATATGTTCTTCGCTGGCCGCGCACTGCGCGCAGAAGAAGATGCAGAAAAACAACTGGCAGAACAGTCTGCTTAATAAGGAGTTTTGATTATGACCGTACGTATTCTGGCTGTGTGTGGCAACGGACAAGGCAGTTCCATGATCATGAAGATGAAAGTGGATCAGTTTTTAACCCAGTCGAACATCGACCACACGGTAAATAGCTGCGCGGTTGGCGAATACAAAAGCGAGTTGAGCGGTGCGGATATCATCATCGCATCCACACATATCGCGGGTGAAATCACCGTGACTGGCAACAAATATGTCGTCGGTGTGCGCAACATGCTCTCTCCTGCCGACTTTGGCCCGAAACTGCTGGAAGTGATCAAAGAGCATTTCCCGCAGGACGTGAAGTAAGGGCGCGCTATGAAATTACGTGATTCGCTGGCGGAAAATAAATCCATCCGTCTACAGGCTGAGGCTGAAACCTGGCAGGAAGCGGTAAAAATTGGTGTTGATCTGCTGGTGGCGGCGGACATTGTCGAGCCGCGTTACTACCAGGCGATTCTGGATGCGGTTGAACAGCACGGCCCGTACTTTGTGCTCGCGCCAGGCCTGGCAATGCCGCACGGACGCCCGGAAGAGGGCGTCAAAAAAACCGGCTTTGCACTGGTGACGCTGAAAAAGCCACTGGAGTTCAACCACGAAGATAACGACCCGGTAGATATCCTCATCACGATGGCGGCGGTCGATGCCAACACTCACCAGGAAGTGGGCATCATGCAAATCGTCAACCTGTTTGAAGATGAAGAGAATTTCGACCGTTTACGTGCCTGCCGTACCGAGCAGGAAGTACTGGATTTAATTGACCGCACCAACGCGGCTGCTTAAGAAGGAATTGAAGATGTCATTACCCATGTTGCAAGTCGCGCTGGACAACCAGACTATGGATAGCGCCTACGAAACCACTCGCCTGATTGCTGAAGAAGTCGACATTATCGAAGTGGGCACCATTCTTTGCGTAGGCGAAGGCGTGCGTGCGGTTCGCGATCTGAAAGCACTCTACCCGCATAAAATTGTGCTGGCAGACGCCAAAATTGCCGATGCGGGCAAAATTCTTTCTCGTATGTGTTTTGAAGCCACCGCTGACTGGGTGACCGTGATTTGCTGTGCGGATATCAATACCGCCAAAGGCGCGCTGGACGTGGCAAAAGAGTTTAACGGTGACGTACAGATCGAACTGACCGGTTACTGGACCTGGGAACAGGCGCAGCAGTGGCGCGATGCAGGCATTCAGCAAGTAGTATATCACCGCAGCCGTGACGCGCAGGCCGCAGGCGTGGCGTGGGGCGAAGCGGACATTACCGCGATCAAACGTCTTTCCGATATGGGCTTCAAAGTGACCGTCACCGGTGGCCTGGCGCTGGAAGATCTGCCGCTGTTCAAAGGTATTCCGATTCATGTGTTTATCGCAGGTCGCAGCATCCGTGACGCTGCGTCTCCGGTTGAAGCCGCGCGTCAGTTCAAACGTTCCATCGCCGAACTGTGGGGCTAAGGAGCGGATATGTTGTCCAAACAAATCCCGCTTGGCATCTATGAAAAAGCACTCCCCGCCGGGGAGTGCTGGCTGGAACGGCTGCAACTGGCAAAAACGTTAGGCTTCGATTTTGTCGAGATGTCGGTGGATGAAACGGACGATCGCCTGTCGCGCCTCGACTGGAGCCGCGAGCAGCGTCTGGCGCTGGTGAATGCGATTGTTGAAACCGGCGTGCGCGTGCCGTCTATGTGCCTTTCTGCCCACCGTCGTTTCCCGTTGGGCAGTGAAGATGACGCGGTGCGGGCGCAGGGGCTGGAAATTATGCGCAAAGCTATCCAGTTCGCGCAGGACGTCGGCATTCGCGTGATCCAACTGGCGGGCTATGACGTTTACTACCAGGAAGCCAATAACGAAACGCGTCGTCGTTTCCGTGACGGCCTGAAAGAGAGCGTTGAGATGGCGAGTCGCGCGCAGGTGACGCTGGCGATGGAGATCATGGATTACCCACTGATGAACTCCATCAGCAAGGCGCTGGGCTACGCGCACTATCTCAACAACCCGTGGTTCCAGCTCTACCCGGATATCGGCAACCTGTCGGCGTGGGACAACGACGTGCAGATGGAATTGCAGGCTGGAATCGGGCATATCGTCGCGGTGCATGTGAAAGACACCAAACCGGGCGTCTTCAAAAACGTACCGTTTGGCGAAGGCGTTGTGGATTTCGAACGTTGCTTCGAAACGCTCAAACAGAGTGGCTATTGCGGGCCGTACCTGATTGAGATGTGGAGCGAAACGGCGGAGGACCCGGCGGCGGAAGTGGCAAAAGCGCGTGATTGGGTGAAAGCGCGCATGGCCAAAGCAGGCATGGTGGAGGCGGCATAATGCAAAAGCTGAAACAGCAGGTGTTTGAAGCCAACATGGATCTGCCGCGTTACGGGCTGGTGACCTTTACCTGGGGCAACGTCAGCGCCATTGACCGCGAACGCGGGCTGGTGGTGATCAAGCCCAGCGGCGTCGCCTACGAAACCATGAAAGCAGACGATATGGTGGTGGTTGATATGAGCGGTGAAGTGGTAGACGGGCGGTATCGTCCCTCTTCAGACACCGCGACGCATCTCGAACTCTACCGCCGTTACCCGTTGCTTGGCGGCATCGTGCATACCCACTCCACTCATGCCACCGCATGGGCGCAGGCGGGGCTGGCTATCCCTGCGTTAGGCACCACGCACGCCGATTACTTCTTTGGCGACATCCCGTGTACGCGTGGATTAAGCGAAGAAGAAGTGCAGGGCGAGTATGAACTGAACACCGGCAAAGTGATTATCGAAACGCTGGGCGATGCCGAGCCGCTGCATACGCCGGGAATTGTGGTGTATCAGCACGGGCCATTTGCCTGGGGGAAAGATGCTCACGATGCGGTGCATAACGCGGTGGTGATGGAAGAAGTGGCAAAAATGGCGTGGATTGCGCGCGGCATTAACCCACAACTGAATCACATCGACAGTTATCTCATGAACAAACACTTCATGCGTAAGCACGGGCCCAACGCCTATTACGGGCAGAAGTAATCAGTGCGCCCCGGAATTATTACCTCCTGAGGGATGTAATTGGTCTGATTCCGGGGCCTCTTCAGTTAAAAAATCGTATAAACAACAGGTGTTTTTATGACTATCAGTGGATTGTTTGTCAGAACTGATCCGCAACGTCGCCGGTATGGCGTGGCGTTACTGGTGGGGGTTCTTTCAGGAATTATTTCGGCATTTGTTAAATGGGGAGCAGAAGTTCCGTTGCCGCCACGCACATTTTCCGGTGGTCGTGATGAATTTAATCCGCCGTATATCTTTTTACGGGATTATTTAGGCATCGATCCAACACAAACGGTGTATACATTCTCGGAACATATCATTAACCCGGTAATGGTAACGCATATCATCTTCTCACTGGTTTTTGCGATAGGCTATTGTGTTGTCGCGGAAATTTTCCCGAAAGTGAAATTATGGCAGGGGGTATTAGCAGGGCTTATTGTGACAGTAGCAGTTCACGGTATTTTTTGCCCGGCGCTGAATTTAACGCCGCCGCTCAGTCAACTGCCTTTTGACGAATATGCCTCTGAAATTCTTGGGCATATTTTCTGGTTCTGGGTAATAGAAATAATGCGCCGCGACTTACGTAATCGCATTACCCATGAGCCGGACCCGGAAGTCGTTATTCGTTGAATGTCCGCGTAAAAAAGCCCCCTGCGAAGGGGGCAAAGCAAACTATGGCAATGTTTCGTTGGTTATACCTGGTGCTAGCGATAAATATCCGCGCTGGCGTGCATGTTGCCGTTACTCCCCGGTTCCCGCATCAGAATCACGTGGTAGTACGTTGCGCCCTGCGCATCGGTCTCTTCATTTAATGCCTGACGTGCTTCACTCTCAGTGGCGAAATTATGATTGATATAAATCACGCCTAAGCTTTGCACATCGTCCATATTTCTGGCCTGGTGGTTATTAATTTCAATAGCTGCCCATGTATTTGCACTTAGCAAAAGCACAGCCAGAAGGGCTAAAACACGACTGAACATAGATACCTCCTCGACGGCTGTCTTTGTACGCGCTCCTCTGTGATGATCTTCTGATTTAATTTTAATCAATGATAAAGAAGTTGATGGTGACCATTTCTGATGCAGTTGTTCAAAAAAATACCGTAATGGAATGTGATGAACTTCAAATCAGCGGGTTAGTACGATTTGGTGAAAGATGAGATTTATTTGTCGGCTGGCCTTGAGTTTAACGGAGCATACCAGTACTATAACGCGTCATTTTTCAGCCGACCTTTAACACGTTCCTTGCCTCCCCGGGATTCGGCTGACCCAGACAGGAGGCTGAATAATCCGTAAGGAGCAATTCGATGCGTCATTACGAAATCGTTTTTATGGTCCATCCTGACCAGAGCGAACAGGTTCCGGGCATGATCGAGCGCTACACTGCTGCCATCACTGGTGCAGAAGGCAAGATCCACCGTCTGGAAGACTGGGGTCGCCGTCAGCTGGCTTACCCGATCAACAAACTGCACAAAGCACACTACGTTCTGATGAACGTTGAAGCTCCGCAGGAAGTGATCGATGAGCTGGAAACTACCTTCCGCTTCAACGATGCCGTTATCCGCAGCATGGTTATGCGTACCAAGCACGCTGTTACCGAAGCATCTCCGATGGTTAAAGCGAAAGACGAGCGCCGTGAGCGTCGCGATGATTTCGCAAACGAAACCGCTGATGATGCTGAAGCTGGGGATTCTGAAGAGTAATTTCTGATGACCAACCGTCTGGTGTTGTCCGGCACCGTGTGCAGGACTCCCCTTCGAAAGGTCAGTCCATCAGGAATTCCTCACTGCCAGTTCGTGCTTGAGCATCGTTCTGTGCAGGAGGAAGCCGGTTTTCACCGGCAGGCGTGGTGCCAAATGCCCGTTATTGTTAGCGGACACGAAAACCAGGCCATTACTCACAGTATAACGGTCGGCAGTCGCATAACCGTTCAGGGGTTCATTTCATGCCACAAGGCAAAGAACGGACTGAGCAAAATGGTTTTGCATGCCGAGCAGATTGAATTGATAGATTCTGGAGACTAGCCATATGGCACGTTATTTCCGTCGTCGCAAGTTCTGCCGTTTCACCGCGGAAGGCGTTCAAGAGATCGACTATAAAGATATCGCTACGCTGAAAAACTACATCACCGAAAGCGGTAAGATTGTCCCAAGCCGTATCACCGGTACCCGTGCAAAATACCAGCGTCAGCTGGCTCGCGCTATCAAACGCGCTCGCTACCTGTCCCTGCTGCCGTACACTGATCGCCATCAGTAATCGGTCACGGTCCATTAATACGACTTTGAGAGGATAAGGTAATGCAAGTTATTCTGCTTGATAAAGTAGCAAACCTGGGTAGCCTGGGTGATCAGGTAAACGTTAAAGCGGGCTATGCTCGTAACTTCCTGGTACCGCAGGGTAAAGCTGTTCCAGCTACCAAGAAAAACATTGAATTCTTCGAAGCACGTCGCGCTGAACTGGAAGCTAAACTGGCTGAAGTTCTGGCAGCTGCTAATGCTCGCGCTGAGAAAATCAATGCACTGGAAACTGTTACCATCGCGTCTAAAGCTGGCGACGAAGGTAAGCTGTTCGGTTCCATCGGTACTCGCGACATCGCTGACGCTGTAACTGCAGCTGGCGTTGAAGTGGCTAAGAGCGAAGTTCGTCTGCCGAACGGCGTTCTGCGTACCACTGGCGAACACGAAGTGAGCTTCCAGGTTCACAGCGAAGTATTCGCGAAAGTGATCGTAAACGTAGTAGCTGAATAATTCGTTATTCAACGAGACGTAAAAACGCCGACCATTGGTCGGCGTTTTGCTTTATAGCGAAAGCGTCACAACTGACAATATAACGCTCTGATATCTATTAATTAGCTTGTCGCTAACTGTACTTGCGGTTCTTCATCTTTAACTTTGATAAGCGTCCATAACGCAATAGCGCCAATAATGTCAAAGAAAGCCAGGGCAATAAAGAACGGCGCGAAGCCGATAATGTGAACGAATGCCCCGATGAACAGGTTGAAAATCAACTGACCGCTCCACGCACAGGCTCCTGCCATACCCACTGCGGTAGCGACTTCGTCTTTTTTGAACAGATCGCCACCCAGAGTTGCTGCCACAGTAGAAAGACATTGATGCGAGAACGCGCCAATACTAATCAGTAATACGGCAATGTAGGGATTTTCGACAATACTCACCAGACCAATCGTCATCATAATGACGGCTGCAATAGTGAAGGTAATTCTTCGTGAGTTAATTAAACTCACGCCGCGATCGTGGAAGAACTTCGCGACAAAACCACTGGCTAAACAGCCGAGGTCGCCCAGCAGGAAAGGCAGCCAGACGAACATGGCAATTTCTTTCAGGCTAAAATGCAGCGTTTCGACGAAGAAAATCGGCACCCAGAAGTTAATGGTTCCCCATGCCGGGTCTGCGAGAAACCGCGCGATGCCAATCCCCCAGAAATTACGTTGGCTGAGGATATGCTTGATTGACGTTTTTTCTTTCTTATCTGTTTTAAGATGCTGTTCTTGCCCTGATTCAATATAGTGGCGCTCTTCATCAGAAAGGCGTTTGGCATCTTTCGGATCTTTATAACAAAAGAACCAAAATAAAGCCGCGAGCAAAGCAAGGCTACCTGAGACAATAAACGCAAATTGCCAGCTATGAAACATAATGCACCAGGCAATCAACGGTGGTGCAAGCATCGCGCCGAGTGAGGTGCCCATATTGAAAACACCTGTCGCCACGCCACGCTCTTTTGCCGGGAACCATGTTGATGCGGTTTTTACACCCGCCGGAATGGCTGACGCTTCGCTGAAACCCATCAGGGCGCGCATAAATGCCAGACCTGACCATGTTCCGGTCAGCGCATGGCCCATTGTTGCCAGCCCCCAGACTGCGGCACATATCGCAAAACTTAACTTCAAACCCACGGTATCAATAAAGAAGCCCATTACCGGTTGCCCTAATGTATAGGCCAACTGGAATGCACTGACAATCCATGAATATTGCTCTTTGGTTATTCCAGTTGTCTCCATAATAGTTGGAGCTGCAATACCTAACGCCGTTCTGTCCAGATAATTGATTACAGTGATAAAGCATACGAGGGCAATCATATGCCACCGATAATTCTTTATTTTATTCATGTTTAAACCTTTTAATTATATTAATAAACCCTGGTTGTTGGTAATTCCGTGTAATAGTTAATAAAAATCAGGTACAGAGAACATATTAAAAATTATTATGTGTAAATCTCTCCCTTTAGGAAATCTGGCCAGTTTTTTTCAAAGTAAATACCATTAATACGCGGTAGCACACGTAACGACTTCACTTCGGTAATAAAAGAACCTTGCGAATATTGAATCGTTAATTTGTGATTTTTGTCTTCAGCGAGTTCAGAGCGAAAGCGCCATTCTTCTTTTGCGCCGCAACGAGTTTGTGGTAGACATTCGCCTTGTGGATCAATAATCATCCTCGCCCCACGACTGCCGCCGCCTGCATCAATATAATGCGTCAACTGTGTCAATACGGCGGCAGACGTCAGCGCCATATGCCGCCACATAAACAATTCGGCAACTTCGCCCACGTGTTTGATAGCCAAACCATGCCGTTGTACAAATTCATTCAATAGCAGGGCATCGCGAGTGGCGCGCCGGACTTTATCGCCATGGCAAATAAACCCAGCGTAGTCAGACATTCGTGCCTGGATTTTTTCCCTCACCGCAGACAACGGCATCCCGTTTCCATTATCGTGCGCCTGAGTGATGATCTCTCTGATTGAATTTAGTGCCGGAGATGCCAGTTGTGCGACATCATCTTCAACAGATCGCTTTTGTGTGCAGCCAATAAAACGCGCCAGACGCACGGCAAAAACTTGTCCGGCATTCAGCGCCGCGCCGCCAGGTCGGGTAACACCGTGAGTTCCGGCGACTTCTCCCACCGCAAAACAACCGGGCAGAGAAGTTTGCCCCCAGATATCAACCTCAATGCCGCCATTCATATGCTGATTGTTCATGGCAAACTGCAACGGCTGCGTGGTGAGATCGTAACCGTGCATCTTATACAGTGAGATGGACAATGGATTCATCCGTTGCAGACGTTCGATAGGCGATGGCGCCAGAGCGTCGTTATTTTCCAGATATGCGCGAACGTCGTCGTCCAGTCGATCTAATGAGAAGGGCAAATCACCAGGCACCGCTTCAGGATTTCGCTTGAAATCCATAAAAACCAGGCGGCCTGATTGCTGCTCTTGTGCCACCGCCATATCTAACAGGCTTGAGCCGAAATCCATCACTCGCGTAGCGTGGAACGGCCACTGATAGCCTTTACGGAAGATGTTTGAAGCCAGTTCCTGGGTGGTGCGATAGTAATCCGCGAGGAAGTTATACTCGTTACCCTCGGCATCCACGGAATAGATATACGGGATCACCTGCACATAGGTGCCAGACAAATTCCACGGAAACGTGCTGCGCGGCGTGCCTATACCAAACTGGCTTTCGGTCAGATTGGTTAGCGTCAGACCTTCTTCCAGCGCCAGCCCCAGCGAGCCAAAGCATTTATGCGGATAAACACTGTCGCGATAAAGCTCGCCCGGCCCGCCTGTTGCCAGTACCACATTGGGCGCAGTGACAATTGCCAGCCCCCACGGGTTATGGGCGCGGGAACCGGTTGCGAGGATAGCCCCGGCCACACGATCTTCGCCGTTTTCACCGCGTTGATGCAGCAGTTTAATCACCGTTGCACTGGTCAACAGTGGGATGGCGAGGCGCTGCACTTCTTCGAGCAATACTTTCACCATCAGACGAGAAGTGCGCGGTCCACAGGAGGTTGCGCGTCCGGCTTCGTCATGGTCGGTCTGATAACGGAGAATTGCACCATAGCGATCTTCCGGTAATTCCAGACCGAGATATTGCAGCCCGCCAAGGGTATGTAGGGAACCGACCGCTTCGACATACGCCGTGTCGTGATCCATCGCACCGCCGCTCGCCAGTGCTTCAGCAAGTTTTGCGAAGTTATCGCCGTTGCCCGCCGTTGCGGCGGTAAACAGCGTCTGTTTATCGGAACCGGAGCAGGCCGATGTTCCCATGTATAACCCGGCGGTGGCGATTAGCACATTTTGCTGGCGACGTTTCAGTTCAACCGCCGCACGTAATCCTGCCGCGCCGCTACCAACGACCAGAGCATCAACTTGCCAGAGTGGGTAATCAACACCGTCCACCGTGACAATTGACGTTGGCTCTGCTGACACAAAACCCTTCGGGAAAGTGACGTGCGTCAGCGCATCGAGGATGGCGTCATCAGTCTGGCTCATGCGTCCTCCATTGGCGTAAACAGGCTACTTTCCATCAGGCGCGGCTGGTTGATAATTGGACGGAAAGCCATGAACGGCAGAATGTCGCGGTCAATCTCCACGCCCGGCGCGATTTCAATTAATTCAACGCCTTCTGCCGTTAACTGAAACACCGCGCGTTCAGTGATATACAACACTTCCTGACCGCTGTGCTGTGCGTAGGCGGCGCTAAAAGTGATTTTTTCCACCTGAGTAACCAGTTTAGGGATTTGACCTGACTGAGCGATATGCAAGCCATCTGGCGTTACATCAATCTTGCTGCCTTTGGCGTCGAACGTGCCGCAGAACACCACCTTACGGGCGTTTTGCGCAATTTCGAGAAATCCGCCGGGGCCGATTAAATTGCCGTTCAGGTGTGAGACGTTGACGTTACCATGTTGATCCATCTCGCCCATGCCGAGGAAAGTAATGTCGATGCCGCCGCCGCTGTAGAACTCGAATTGATCCAGCGAAGGGATAATGGCGTCGGCGTTACGGGCGCAGCCGAAAAACGCGTCATCCAGCATCATACCGTTATGCACGCCTTGCTCGACGCTTAGCCATAAACTTTGGTAAGGAACGCCTTCACGCAGCGCAACCCCAGGAATACCGCCGGGGATACCAAAGCCAAAGTTGGTTGAAGCGCCTGCCACCAGCTCGCGCGCTGCCCGACGGGCAATTAAGCGACGTACCGGATGACTAACCAGTTCAATAGCGTCGTTAGAACTCAGACGGCGATGTTGACCGCTGATCGTCAGGTCGTAACCGCCAAGATAGGTTTGCGGTTGTTCGCGGTATTCAACGATGCCATCAACCAGAATCCCCGGTAATTTGACCCGGCGTGGTTCAATGGCACCGGCTTCCAGTACATCGCGCACCTGTACGAACACTTTGCCACCGCTGTTGTGTGCTGCCAGTGCCATCGAATAGCTATCCATATCAATCGCTTCTTCTTCGAGGCTGACGTTGCCACGTGGGTCGGCATAAGTGCCACGCAAAATGGCATAGTCCACTTTGAAAGGGCGATAGCGGAGTTTGGTTTCACCATCGATTTCAATCAGTTCTACCAGATCCTCGGTGGTGCAAGCGTTCGACTTTCCGCCGCCATTGCGTGGATCAACAAACGATCCCAGCCCAACGTGGGTAAAAAGCCCCGGACGTCCAGCACCGATCTCCCGTAGCAACGCCTGAATAACGCCACCAGGAAAACAATAGGCTTCAATCGCGTTATTTTTTACCAGCGCCTGCATTTTGGGCGACCAGGTAAAGTGTCCGGCAATAATGCGTTTGAGCATTTCAGCATGAGCGAAGCGGTTCGTGCCTTTGCAGTCGCGATCGCCAATGCCCAGCGAGTGGATTAATGTCAGATCGCGCGGGTGTCCGGTTTGCAGGAAACGCGCTTCAATGGCTGCCAGAATATGGTCGGCTTCCACCATGCCGCCGCCGTTACCGCTAATGGCAATGGTTGCGCCATCCTGAATTTGCGCCGCCAGTGCCTCGGCGGTTGTTATCTTACGCATACAATTTCCTTATTGATTATGGAAGCTCACGCTACTTTTTTCGGCAAATGCCTGCGTCGCCTGCTGGCAATCCTGAGTGGCGGACATTAATCCAGCCAGTAACTGGTGTGGGTATTCAGCGTGTTTATTTTCCAGTGCCAGAATCAGCTGCTTAATATGCGCCAGTGCCACCGGACCACATTTTTCCAGCTGCGCTAACTGGTTCGCCATCCAGCTTTCCACCTGTTCTTTTTCTACTACTTCATCAATTAAATTCGCCGCCTGGGCTTCATGCGCCGTCAGACGTTTACCTAGCATCAGCATCTGGCGACCGACCACCGGGCCGACCTGATTAAGCACGCGTTCAATGCCCATCCAGCCAGGCACCATGCCGAGCATGACTTCCGGGTTAGAAAATTTCGCGCAGGGGCGAGCGATTCGAATATCGCAGCACAAGGCAAGTTCAATACCGCCGCCGATGGTATGACCGTTGAGATTCGCAACCGTTAATTGCGGTAGATTGCGCAGGCGATTAAAAACGTCATTACCGCGTTTAATCCATTTTCTGCCCATATCTAATGGCGAATAGGCCGACCACGATTTAATATCACCGCCCGCACAAAAGAATTTATCGCCGGTTGCCGTTAATTCGACTAATCGTAATGTGGTGTCGTTTTCAATTTCATTTAAATAATGGTCGAGAGATTCAATCATCTCTTCGTTAATAGCATGACATTTATCTTCACGGTTCAACGTCAGACGGCAGGAAGCCGCCGCTCTGCTGAACAGAACGGGTTGGTCACTCATGATTATTCCTTAGCAATAATGCGCGATGCGATCGACGCTAATATCCAGCGTGCTGTTAATATCTTTCTGCCACCAGTACGGTGAGAATATTTCCAGTTCAATAGCGCCATTAAATCCGGCGTTTTCAACCAGTCGACGAATTGACGGAATATTTATCACGCCATCTCCCGGCATTCCCCGGTCATTGACCAGATCGGTGGTCGGCACTAACCAGTCGGAAACATGAAACGCGAGAATACGTTTTCCGGCGCGCAGGATCTGGCTGGCCAGATCCGGATCCCACCAGACATGGTAAACATCCACAGCCACGCCGAGGCCAAATTCGCCATCGGGATCGAGTTCATCACACCAGTCCAGCGCCTGGCGTAACGTGCACAGGCAAGAGCGATCGGCGGCGGTCATTGGGTGCAGCGGCTCCAGCGCAATTGGCACGCCGACATCTTTCGAATGTGGCAGCAACTGGCGAATCCCTTGTTTCACTTGTTCTCGCGCTTCATATAGATCTTTAGTGCCCGTTGGCAGACCGCCAACCACCTGCATATAACAGGCGGCGTTCAGCACCGCTGCGTCGTCCAGCGCCCGGCGGTTATCATCAATTGCCAGTTTGCGTTCCGCCAGCGTCGGCGCGGTGTAGTAGCTGCTACGGCATAAACCGGAAACGCGCATGTTATTGACGGCAAGCTGGCGGGCGATCTGCTGAAGATCTTCACCCTGCAACTCTCTGCGCCAGGGGGCGATCGCACCGATACCGCGTGCGGCACAGGCATCAATAATGGCGGGCAGCGGCACTTTATAGCCCAGCGTCGCGGTATTGATACTGAATAAATCCGGGCGTTGTAACAGATCTCTCATGGTTTAGCCTCAGAAGCGCGGCATACTTAAGCCACCGTCGATGGCGACTGCCTGACCACAGGTGTAAATCAGTTTGCCTTCCGCCATCGCGCGGACAGTGGAGGCGATATCCGCCGGATAACCCCAACGTCCCCACGGCACCAGTCCTTTGGCAATCAATTCGTCGTAATAAGCCGTTGCCGGAATAGTCATATCGGTTTTGATGAGACCAGGGCGCACTTCATAGACGCCAATTTGTTCGTTGCAAAGGCGAGCAGCAAACAGACGAGCAGCGGCAGAAACGGCGGTTTTGGCAATTGTGTATTCGCCGCGATTCATCGCCAGCATGATGGCGTTGATGGAACTGACAAAAATAATTGAGCGGTGCGGGAATTCTGTTTCTGGTTTTGGCTGTGCGAGCAGACGTTTACTGAATGCCTGTGCGAGGAAGAACGGCGCGCGGGTATTAATGGCAATGTTTTGGTCGAAGCTGTCCGGTTCGAGGTCGAGAAGGTCACCGCGCTTTTTCACTGAAATGCCCGCGTTATTGAGCAGGCAGTCCAGACGCCCCCACTGATTTTGCGCCGCGTCGAGCATCTCTTCATGCAGGGAGAGATCGCCAACATCGGCAGGGAAGCAAATCACTTCCACGCCTTCTGCCAGACATTCCTGTTGCGTGGCATGTAATTTTTCTACGCTGTCGGCATCGGGGCGATCGTTAATCAACAGATTAAATCCGCCACGGGCAAGCTCCAGCGCACACCCCTTACCAATGCCACGTGCGGCTCCAGTGATAACGGCAACAGGACGAGTGGATTTCATACAATAGCTCTCTTTTTAAATATTGTTTCCCTAAGTGACGATTAGCTTGCGGCGTGCGGCAAGAAAGATCAACCATCTGGTTGGTTGATTTGCGATAAGGATCACAGGACATTTGATAACCTGATGAAAGTACGAGTTTTTGCCCTTTTTTCTGGAGCTGAAATCAAATCAGGTTATGATAGACATCATGAAGAGGAGATGGGGAAGCGTTATGTATCTTGATACCAGCAACGTACAAAGCCTGAAGGAAAAACTATTATTATGTGCGGTTAATGAATTTGCCGAATATGGTTATGAAGGGGCCAGAGTCGATAATATTGTGAAGGCCGCAGGGTGCAGTAAACAGACGGTTTATCACCACTTTGGAAATAAAGAAAATTTATTTATCGAAGTGCTGGAATATACCTGGAACGATATTCGGCAAAAAGAAAAATCCTTGGATGTTTCAGGTCTTCCTCCACAAAAAGCAATTGAAAAAATCATCGATTTTACCTGGGATTATTACATTGCTAACCCCTGGTTTTTAAAAATTGTGCATAGTGAAAACCAGAGCAAAGGTGTGCATTATGCAAAATCACAGCGTCTTCAGGAAATTAACCACGCGCATTTGCAGTTAATGGAATCTTTGTTGGCTGAAGGGAAGAAACGTAATATTTTTAATCCAGATATCGACCCGTTGCAGGTGAATATTAATATTGCCGCGCTCGGGGGATATTATTTGATCAACCAGCATACGCTTGGCCTGGTTTATCACCTCAGTATGGTTTCACCGCAGGCGCTGGAAGCCAGACGTAAGGTCATCAAAGAGACGATCCTTAGCTGGCTTCTCGTTGACCCTTCATCTACCGCGCACGAATAAAACTGCCATCCGGCTGGCGGGTAAACAGAACCTGTTGATTATTCCCCGTATCAATGGTTAAGCCCGTCACTACGCCGCTGGCGTTCTGGCGGATTTTCACCATCTGCCCGTTTTGCAAATTACTCAGTGGCTTACCCGCGCCTTCTACCTGCGCCATCGCATAGACATCGGTGGCGGGTAGTCCGTGGTCGCGGAATAGCTGCGCCATCGTTTTACCTGGTTCGACACGATAAGAGCGCCACTGATTATCTATTCCACTATCTGGCTGGAATGGTTGCGTTTGCGAGGTTTGTGGCTGATCTTCCGGTTGGCCTTCCTGTATCGGTTCAGGGGCGACTGGAGCTACCTGATCAGGATCATTTTGTGGGGTAACTAATTGCGCCCGTAGTTGCTCTTCCGTTGGCGGTTGTGATTGTGACTGAATATCCAGCTGCGCTTCACGCGTCACTACCGGCGCGTTGGGCGTATCATCAGACGGAAGCAGAAAACCGACCACCAATACAATGGCAGCAATAATGATCCCCCGACGATGCATCGGCGGCAGCGGGTCCATGAAGCGAAAATTATCCGGCGCGTGCCAGACTTTCTCCAGGGTTGGTTTTAGTTCAAAGCGCCCGGGCATGGTTTCCTCCTGCTCCGCGTCTTGTTCCTCAATCATAGCCTATGAATAAGCTAACGCTATGATGTCCGTGGTAAACCCGCCTTTATTATATTCATACGGGATATTGCTATTGTTTCTTTTTCCCCGGGATTTGTCATCATTCCCGCGACAAAGTTTTACCCAAAGAAGTGTGGCTGATATGCTGCCCGCTACTTTATACCCGAAGAAAGGAAATACGATGACCACCCCAACTTTTGACACCATCGAAGCGCAAGCAAGCTACGGTATAGGTTTGCAGGTAGGGCAACAACTGAGTGAATCTGGCCTGCAAGGGCTGCTGCCAGAAGCACTGGTTGCAGGCATTGCCGATGCACTGGAAGGTAAACATCCGGCTGTTCCGGTTGATGTGGTGCACCGCGCGCTGCGTGAAATTCACGAACGTGCCGATGCCGTTCGTCGTCAGCGTTTCCAGGCGATGGCTGCTGAAGGTGTGAAATACCTGGAAGAAAACGCTAAAAAAGAAGGTGTGAATAGCACCGAATCTGGCCTGCAATTCCGCGTGATCAACCAGGGTGAAGGCGCAATTCCGGCACGTACCGACCGCGTTCGTGTTCATTACACCGGTAAATTGATCGACGGTACTGTATTTGACAGTTCCGTTGCCCGTGGCGAACCGGCTGAATTCCCGGTTAACGGCGTGATCCCTGGCTGGATTGAAGCACTGACTCTGATGCCGGTAGGTTCTAAATGGGAACTGACCATCCCGCAGGAACTGGCATATGGCGAGCGCGGCGCTGGCGCCTCCATCCCTCCGTTCAGCACCCTGGTGTTTGAAGTCGAACTGCTGGAAATCCTCTAAGCAGCGCATTCTGTTCCCTCGAACCAGAGGGGAGCAGGCATTCAGCAATAAACCCTTCAGTTTGCCAAACGACGCTATTTTGTGTTGAAAAGACCCCGTAAGCGTGTATTTTTGTGAGCTGTTTCGCGTTATCACCGTGATATGACACCCACTTTAAACATAAAATTAACATTAGATCTAAATCTTAGTATTCATCCCGCGTATTGTTACCTAATATCGATGAGTCCCGATACAGATTCGTCGTATCATAGACTGACTAAAGGCCGCAGAGCCTGAACAACACAGACAGGTACAGGAAGAAAAAAACATGGTAGATCAGGTAAAAGTCGTTGCCGATGATCAGGCTCCGGCTGAACAGTCGCTACGGCGCAATCTCACAAACCGACATATTCAGCTTATTGCCATTGGCGGTGCCATAGGTACAGGGTTGTTTATGGGTTCCGGTAAAACAATCAGTCTTGCCGGGCCGTCGATCATTTTCGTTTATATGATCATCGGTTTTATGCTCTTTTTCGTGATGCGGGCAATGGGGGAATTGCTGCTTTCGAATCTGGAATACAAATCTTTTAGTGACTTCGCTTCCGATTTACTGGGGCCGTGGGCGGGATATTTCACCGGCTGGACTTACTGGTTCTGCTGGGTTGTAACCGGTATGGCAGACGTGGTGGCGATCACGGCTTATGCTCAGTTCTGGTTCCCCGATCTCTCCGACTGGGTCGCCTCGCTGGCGGTGATCATTCTGTTGCTGGTTCTTAATCTCGCCACCGTGAAAATGTTTGGTGAGATGGAGTTCTGGTTTGCGATGATCAAAATCGTCGCCATCGTGTCGCTGATTGTCGTTGGTCTGATCATGGTGATGATGCACTTCCAGTCTCCGACCGGTGTGGAAGCGTCGTTCGCGCATTTGTGGAATGACGGCGGCTGGTTCCCGAAAGGCTTAAGCGGCTTCTTTGCCGGATTCCAGATTGCGGTTTTCGCTTTCGTGGGGATTGAACTGGTCGGTACAACGGCTGCGGAAACGAAAGATCCGGAGAAATCACTGCCACGCGCGATTAACTCCATTCCGATCCGCATCATTATGTTCTACGTCTTCGCGCTAATTGTAATTATGTCTGTGACGCCGTGGAGTTCTGTGGTCGCGGAGAAAAGCCCGTTTGTTGAACTGTTTGTGTTGGTAGGTTTGCCTGCTGCTGCCAGCGTAATTAACTTTGTGGTGCTGACCTCTGCGGCGTCTTCCGCTAACAGCGGCGTATTCTCTACCAGCCGTATGCTGTTTGGTCTGGCGCAGGAAGGCGTCGCGCCGAAAGCATTCGCTAAACTCTCTAAACGCGCAGTACCCGCGAAAGGGCTGACCTTCTCTTGCATCTGTCTGCTCGGCGGCGTGGTGATGTTGTACGTGAATCCAAGCGTGATTGGTGCGTTCACGATGATCACAACCGTTTCCGCGATTCTGTTTATGTTTGTCTGGACGATTATCCTTTGTTCGTACCTGGTGTACCGCAAACAACGTCCGCACCTGCATGAGAAGTCGATCTACAAGATGCCGCTCGGCAAGCTGATGTGTTGGGTATGTATGGCGTTCTTTGTATTCGTCATCGTGCTGCTGACGCTGGAAGAGGACACCCGCCAGGCGCTGCTGGTTACCCCGCTGTGGTTTATCGCGCTGGGGTTGGGCTGGTTGTTTATTGGTAAGAAGCGGGCTGCTGAACTGCGGAAATAACCGCATTATCATGCTGGATGGCGCAATGCCATCCAGCTTTTAGATCACTCACCTGCCAGCGCGCGTGGGAACAGTACATTGTTTTCCAGACTGATGTGATCCATCAGGTCATCAATCAGTTCATTAATGCCGTTATACATCGCTTTCCAGGTGGTGCAGGCTTCCGGCGGCGGTGTGACGTTATTGGTCGTGTGTTTAATCACTTCCAGCAGTTCGCCCGCTTCATCGTGCTCGCTTTCCATCACACTGATAGGCCCCATTGCCTGGCTACCCATGCCTTGTTTAATCATCGGGAAGAGGATCTGCTCTTCTTTCATCATGTGGCTGGAAAGCTCTTCATGCAGCATAGTCAGGTATTTTGTCAGCCCTTTTGGCACACTTGGTTTGTCGGCGTGAACGCGCTCGACTTTAGTAGCTTGCAGGATCAGTTCCGGCAGTTGTTCGCGGTGACGATCGTGGTAGCGCACGATGATATGGTCGATGATTTCCGCCAGCGGCGCGCTACGCCAGTCTTTCTCAATCGGTTGTTCAGCAAGCTTTGCCAGTTCGGCTTCAATGACGTCAACATCCAGCTCTTTACGTGCCGCCGCGCGCGCCAGCGTCTGCTTACCGCCGCAGCAGTAATCCATATCATATTTACGAAACAGAGCCGAAGCGCGAGGAATAGAGAGCGCCAGTTCACCTAAAGGTTGGTCGCGATAAGCCATAGCTGATACCTCATTCTTAATAAGATAAGGTGCATTTTAAATGCATCTTTAAGGCAAATGCTATAACCCTTACGTAGCAGAGGCTTATTTAACTCACAGCCAGCATGTCAACTTTCTGAGACAGATTCAGTTAAAGGTTTTTCCGGTTTTGCTCTGACTGCAATGACCACGCCAACCACTAACAGCGCGATACCGCCCAGTGTCATCAACGGCGGCATTTGCTGGCGGAGTAAAAAGGTGTACAGCAAACCTGCCAGCGTTTCGAAAACAATCAACGGCCCGAGAATCACGGTTGGTAATCGCTGGCTGGCGACGTTCCAGCAAAGTGCGCCGACCCATGAGCAAAGCACGGCTATCGCAATCATCAGACTAATAAACACCAGCGGGCGGGGGCCAAAGGGTAGGGAGAAGTCCGGCGTTTGCGTATTCAGCCAGTAACAAGCGACAACATAACCGATGAGCGAAACCGGCAGCGTGACCAGCGCCTGCGCTGTCGCCCACATCATTGGATGTTTGTCGGGATTTTCCCGCAGCCAGCGGGCGTTGCGCAGGGCATACCATGCCCAGCAGACCACGGAAACTAACGCCAGCACGATGCCAGAGGTATAACGTGCCCAGTCAAAATCGGGGAGTCCGTGGTTTAACTCAGCAATATTCACACACGCAAGGCCAATGCCAATACAAATCAGTGCCGGGGCGAGTTTCCCCCACGCGAGTTTGCCGTCGCGCTGGCTATAAAGCAGATTGGCAAAGACAGGAATCACCACCGGCAGGGTGCCGATAATCATCGTGGAAACAGGCGCGCCAGTACGTTGAATGGCACTGGCAAGGCAGAAGTAATAAATGAGGTTGCCCATCATAGTGAGCATCAGCGCAGTAAGCCAGTCGCGACGCGCCAACTGACGCAGACGCACGCGTCCCAGCCAGGCAATGGGCAGCGCAATTAACCCTAACGCCAGATAACGCCCCATCGACTGCAACATTGCCGGGTATTCCGGCACGATCAACGGCCCGACAAAAATAAGTCCCCACATCAACCCTGCTAACAGGGCGTACAGCACGCCGCTAATCATTACTGGCATCCATTGATCTGTCAGAAGAAACGTTCAGGAAGCAGACATGATTGCTCCCGGCATCCCGTCATTATCAGAGAGGATGCGGGAGGATGCCACTTTAATTAACTAGTTATTAACATTAAACAGATTGCTTACGCTTTCGGCTAACGTTGTCGTTGGGCGACCAATTAGTTTACTCAGCGTTTTGCTGTCATCAAACAGACCGCCTTTTGACGCGCCAACGTCAGAATCCGCCAGCATATCCGCCAGTCCGTCGGGCAGTCCGACGCTTTTCAGTGCAGCGGCGAAATCGGCTTCGCTCAGATTTTGATAGGTAACCTGTTTGCCGCTCTGTTTGCTTAGCTCTGCCGCTAACTGTGTCAGCGTCCAGGCGCTGTCGCCCGCCAGTTCGTAAACCTTGCCTTCGTGACCAGCTTCGCTAATCACGCGCGCGGCAGCGGCTGCATAATCTGCCCGCGTTGCTGAGGCAATGTTGCCATCGCCCGCCGCACCGATAAATACGCCGTGTTCCAGTGCTGCCGGGGCGCTGGCGAGGTAGTTTTCGGTGTACCAGCCGTTGCGCAGAAGGGTGTAAACGATGCCAGAATCAGCCAGCATTTTCTCCGTCTCGATGTGCTCATCGGCGAGGCCGAGCGGGGAGGTATCTGCATGTAGCAGGCTGGTATAAGCGATAAATTTCACGCCAGCCGTCTTTGCGGCATTAATAACATTACGATGCTGCGGGGCACGTTGACCCACTTCGCTGGAAGAGATCAGCAGTAGTTTTTCCACGCCCTGTAGCGCAGATGTCAGTGCGGCTTCATCGCCGTAGTCAGCCTGACGCACGGTAATGCCTTGTGCTGCCAGGGCCTGGGCTTTTGCCGGATTACGAACGATAGCCACTATTTGGCTGGCAGGAACGGTTTTCACCAGGGACTCAATAACATAGTGACCAAGTTGGCCGGTTGCGCCGGTAATAGCAATCATGGGATGCCTCCATCAGTTTGTCTTGTGTTTAAATACGCTAACACCTAAACTTACTTTTAGTAAGTACGCACAAAAAGGTAAGTATGAAATGAGTCAGGTTAGTCTGTCGCAACAACTGAAAGAGGGAAATCTCTTCGCTGAACAGTGCCCGTCGCGCGAGGTGCTGAAACACGTCACCAGCCGTTGGGGGGTGTTGATTCTGGTGGCGCTACGCGAAGGCACTCATCGCTTTAGCGACCTGCGCCGTAAAATGGGCGGGGTGAGTGAAAAGATGCTAGCGCAGTCGTTACAGGCGCTGGAGCAGGATGGTTTTGTTAACCGTATCTCGTATCCGGTGGTGCCGCCGCATGTGGAATATAGCCTCACGCCGCTGGGCGAGCAGGTGAGTGAAAAGGTTGCTGCGCTGGCGGACTGGATTGAGATTCATCTGCCAGAGGTGCTGGCGGTGCGGGATGAACGTGTGGCATAACTGCCGGATGCGCTGCGCTTATCCGGCCTACGGTTTATGGCTTGTAGGGAGGATAAGATACGGTAGCATCGCATCCGACAATAAGTGCCGGATGCGGTTGATGATTTGTAGGCCGAAAAAGATGTCTATTACTGACTCAAATCCACCTGATAAATCGCAAACCCGATATCATCGGTCGCGACTTTATTCATCGGATACTGCCCCTTCTCTTTAATAAACGCTGCGGCTTTATCTGACGGGGATGTTTCAAAACGGATATCCAGTTTCTTATCGCCGGGGATCGGTGCTAAACGCCAGTTGTTATCTGCCGCCGGGTGGATTTCCCCCGCACGCTTCGATTCTTCAGCAATCCACGCTGCCAGCACCGAGCGGTTCTCATCCGGAGAAGCAAAAGCAATATGGCTATCGCCGGTTCCGGCAAATTTGCCGCCATAAGCGCGATAGTTATTGGTGGCAACGAGGAACATCGCGTTCGGATCAATTGGTTTGCCGTTAAAGGTCAGGTTCTTAATCCTTTCCGCATTAGCATTAACCACCTGACATTCACCGTCATAGCGGGCTGGCTGGGTGACGTCAATCTGGTAATTCACGCCATCAATAACATCAAAGTTATAGGTGCGGAAACCGTCCCAGTTAATTAAAGACTGCGGTTGAGTGCTGTTGGGATCAATCTGGTTAAACTGTCCAGCGGAGCATTCCAGCCACTCTTTCACCTCTTTACCGCTGGCTTTTACCACAATCAGCGTATTGGGGTAGAGATAGAGATCGGCGGCGTTGCGGAAGGTTAGCTGACCTTTTTCCACTTCAACATAGCTGGCTGGGTCATTTTTGCGACCGCCAACTTTAAACGGTGCAGCAGCAGAGAGTACCGGCAGTTTTGCCAGATTCGGGTCGCCCTGAATGTAATGTTCGACATACGCTTTTTGCGCGTTGTTCACCACCTGAACGGTCGGATCGTCCTGCACCAGCGCCAGATAGCTATACATATTGTCGGCAGATTTTCCGATAGGTTTGCTGACAAACTGGCGGGTGGCATCGTGATCGGCTTTCAGCGTTTCGACCAGCTTGCTGTCTTCCGCAGCCAGTGATTTTTTGTTGGCGATGTCGTAAATCGGTCGTGCTTCCGCTTTTGCCTGCGTCACCTGCCATTTACCGCTGTCATTACTGAGTTGCAGATCGACCACACCGAGATGATCGCCCCACATGCCAGGCATCACTGCCGGAACACCATTCAGCGTGCCTTTGGCGATATCAGCCCCTTTGATATCAGCAAAATCTTTACTCGGGAAAACGGCGTGAGCATGGCCAAACATAATGGCGTCAACGCCAGGAATTTCACTGAGATAATAAACTGAGTTTTCCGCCATCACTTTATACGGGTCGGCAGACAAACCAGAGTGCGCCAGAACGACAACAACATCGGCACCTTTCTCGCGCATTTCAGGCACGTATTTGCGCACGGTTTCGGTAATATCATTCACCGTCACTTTTCCGGATAAATTAGCTTTATCCCAGCCCATGATTTGCGGCGGCACGACGCCAATATAGCCAATCTTCAGCGTCTGTTTTTTTCCGTCTTTATCGACCACTTCGGTATCTTTAATTAAATACGGTGTGAACATCGGCTGTTTGGTTTTAGTGTCGATGACGTTGGCATTCACATAGGGGAAATTCGCTCCCGCCAGCGCATTTTTCAGGTAATCCAGACCGTAGTTAAACTCGTGGTTGCCAAGCGTGCCGACGGTATAATCCAGCGTATTCAGCGCCTTATAGACCGGATGAACATCACCCGCTTTTAATCCTTTCGCCGACATGTAATCCGCCAGCGGGCTACCCTGGATCAGGTCACCGTTATCGACCAGTACGCTATTTTTCACTTCATTGCGCGCGTCATTAATCAGGCTCGCAGTGCGTACCAGTCCAAATTTTTCTGTGGATGTATCTTTGTAATAATCGAAATCCATCATGTTGCTATGCAAATCAGAGGTTTCCATTATGCGGAGATCGACTGTTGCCGCATTCACACTGGCGGCAATCAGCGTAGCAAGAAGCGTTGCACTAAACTTAACCATCTGGGCATCCTTTTATGAACGAGAAGATGAGACGTCTTTCATACGGAGCGTGAAGGATGCCATAAATAATAAATCAGGAAACGATGACGCCATCACAGTTGGCGGATTCTTTAACGATAGGGTATAAGTAAAACAACAAGTTAACACCACTGAAACAAAAGAGGTGGAGAATGTTAGAACAAGTATGTCAACTCGCACGGAATGCGGGCGATGCCATTATGCAGGTCTACGACGGGACAAAACCGATGGACGTCGTCAGCAAAGCGGATAACTCACCGGTGACGGCGGCGGACATTGCCGCGCACACCGTAATCATGGACGGTTTACGTACACTAACGCCGGATATTCCGGTTCTTTCCGAAGAAGATCCTCCCGGTTGGGAAGTCCGCCAGCACTGGCAACGTTACTGGCTGGTAGATCCGCTGGACGGCACCAAAGAGTTTATTAAACGAAATGGTGAATTTACCGTTAACATTGCGCTGATTGACAAAGGCAAACCGGTATTAGGTGTGGTGTATGCGCCGGTAATGAACGTCATGTACAGCGCGGCGGAAGGCAAAGCCTGGAAAGAAGAGTGCGGCGTGCGCAAGCAGATTCAGGTACGCGACGCCCGTCCGCCGCTGGTGGTCATTAGCCGTTCCCATGCGGATGCCGAGCTGAAAGAGTATCTGCAACAGCTTGGTGAACACCAGACGACATCTATCGGCTCTTCACTGAAATTCTGCCTGGTGGCGGAAGGTCAGGCGCAGCTCTACCCGCGTTTCGGGCCGACGAATATTTGGGATACCGCTGCCGGTCATGCCGTGGCCGCCGCCGCCGGAGCACACGTTCACGACTGGCAGGGCAAACCGCTGGATTACACTCCGCGCGAATCCTTCCTGAATCCTGGATTCCGGGTTTCTATTTATTAAGCAATTTTTGCAGCAAGTCCATGACTTGCTGCACTTCTTGCTGGGTTAACGCCCCGTCCTTCGCCCATTGCACGCGACCGTCTTTATCCAGCACTGCAATGGAAGAACTCTCTTCATCCAGTTGCCAGGCTCCGCGCGCGACGCCATTGCTGTCGACAATAAACTGCGACCACGGATAGAGTTTTTTATTGCTCTCCAGGCTGCTGCGCACAAACATACCTGAGCCGGGAATAGCGTCGTCGGTGTTGACAATGGTGGTGGTCTGGTAGCGGTCGTGCGGCAATTTCGCCGATTTAATTGCTTCAATCAGCGTCGCATTTTTCTCTTTTGCGGAGGTGCGACCGGCAATATGTTGCAGTACTCGCACTTTTCCCGCTAACTGCGCACTGTTCCAGGTTTTGTAGCTAAACTGATCTTTATCAAACACCAACTCGCCACGATCGGTAATACCAATCGGCGGTACGCGCTGACCAGTTTCGAATTTATGCGCGGAGGCCATCATCGGCAGTAGCAAGCAAGTCAGCGCGAGGATCTTGCGTAGGGTCATAGTGTTTCCTTCTTATCGTATGCAGGTGATCCGACCACTTGGGTCTGGCTTTTAATCATATGTGCTATTTATCGAATTTCCCGCAAGTGCGGTGCCAGTTTGCGGACAAGCGCACAAATCATATGAAAAATGAATGTTTATACTGAAGATTGTGGTTAGGTGAAGAGATAATTCTGAATAATTGTAACAGTGGGGTAAAAAAATTTATACACGCTGGAAACATTACCCCGATAGTCTATAGTCATTAGGCATTAAAATTTGCGCCTCATAATAGTTGGGCCGATTGTGGCACCGCAAAGGCGTAATACTCAGCAGGAGACAACAATGAAAATTTTCCAACGGTACAACCCACTTCAGGTGGCGAAGTACGTGAAGATCCTGTTCCGTGGACGGTTATACATCAAGGACGTTGGCGCTTTTGAATTTGATAAGGGTAAGATTCTTATCCCAAAAGTGAAGGATAAACTGCATTTGTCAGTGATGTCCGAAGTTAACCGTCAGGTTATGCGTCTGCAAACAGAGATGGCTTAACCAAGTGCTATGCAGTAATAAGACGGCTCCTGATTCAGGAGCCGTTGATGTTTCTGGGGTTATGCGACGCTTTCTTCTTTATCTTTGGCGTCAGGCAGTTTTGGCGAAAGGGCGGTGGCTTTACTGTCGATTCGCGTAACCAGTAGCTGGTCGATGCGGTAGTTATCAATATCCACCACTTCAAATTTGTAACCGGAGAACTTCACCGAATCAGTGCGTTTCGGGATCTTACGCAACATAAACATCATAAAGCCGCCGATGGTTTCGTAGTTGCCCGACTGCGGGAACTCGTCGATATCCAGCACGCGCATCACGTCGTCAATCGGCGTACCGCCATCGATTAGCCATGAATTCTCATCACGCGCCACAATCTGTTCTTCCAGCCCCTGACCGACCAGATCGCCCATCAACGTGGTCATCACGTCGTTGAGGGTGATGATCCCCACCACCAGTGCGTACTCGTTCATGATTACCGCAAAGTCTTCACCCGCAGCTTTAAAACTTTCCAGCGCCTCAGAGAGGGTCAGCGTATCAGGCACGATCAGCGTATTGCGAATTTGCACGCCGCTGTTCAGTGCCAGGCTTTGATTGGCCAGCACGCGGTTCAGCAGATCTTTTGAATCGACATAACCGATAATGTGATCGATATCTTCATTACAGACGAGGAATTTCGAGTGCGGATGCTCCGCCACTTTATTCTTCAGGCTTTGCTCATCTTCATGGAGATCGAACCAAATCACGTTTTCACGCGGCGTCATGGAAGACGGCACGGTACGGGATTCCAGTTCAAACACGTTTTCGATCAGTTCGTGTTCCTGTTTACGCAATACCCCAGCCAGCGCACCGGCCTCCACGACTGCGTAGATGTCATCAGATGTGATGTCATCTTTACGTACCATTGGCAATTTAAAGATACGGAAGATCATGTTCGCCAGGCCGTTGAAAAACCACACCAGAGGGGTGCAGACGAACAGGCAGAAGCGCATCGGGTTGATGATACGCAAAGCCACAGCTTCTGGCGCAATCATACCGATGCGTTTCGGGGTTAAATCCGCAAACAGAATAAACATGCCAGTCACTAACGAGAAAGAGAGAATAAAGCTCAGTTGCTCAGAGAGTTCCGCCGATATATAGCGGGAGAACAGGCTATTAAAAGCCGGAGAGAACGCCGCATCACCGACGATACCGCCGAGTATTGCCACCGCGTTCAGACCAATTTGCACCACGGTAAAGAACATGCCGGGATTTTCCTGCATATCCAGAACGCGCTGGGCGTTTATATTGCCTTCATCAGCCAGCAGTTTAAGTTTGATTTTGCGTGAGGCGGCAAGCGAGATCTCGGATATCGAGAAGAACGCACTCACAGCGATCAAGCAGAGTATGACTAAAATACTGTTTAACATATCTTATCCGACCGTTCAGGTCAGATCCTCGGAAGGGGAAGTTGATTAATTTGTGTGAAATACACATTGAAAGCCGGTTCGAAGAGAGTGAACCGACATTTTCAGTGGCTAGTATAGCGTAAGGTACTGTAAAGTCGCCAGAGGGTTAAATTTTTGCTTCATTTCGCTTTAGTTCGGCCTTTTATTGCTACGCTTCAGGCGGCAGGCAAACGCCGATCCCACCAATTCCGCAATAACCATACGGGTTTTTATGCAGATATTGCTGGTGGTCATCTTCGGCATAATAAAACGGTGTCGCGTTAGCGATTTCCGTGGTGATGTGACGATCGTCATCGGCGGCAAGCATCGCGGCCTGGAAACGTTCCAGACTGGCGCGGGCGGCAGCATCCTGTTCTGGTGTTAGCGGATAAATCGCGGAACGATACTGCGTGCCATGGTCATTGCCCTGACGCATCCCTTGTGCGGGATCGTGATTCTCCCAGAATACTTGTAACAGTTGTTCGTAGCTGATCACTGACGGATCGTAAACCACGCGTACCGCTTCGGCGTGGCCGGTATCACCAGAACACACTTCCCGATAAGTCGGGTTTGGCGTGTAGCCGCCGGTATAACCTGCGGCGGTGCTGTAAACACCGGGAAGTTGCCAGAAAAGGCGTTCCACGCCCCAGAAACAGCCCATAGCAAAAATGGCGATTTCCATTCCGTCAGGCACATTTGTCATTGAGTGACCGTTGACTGCATTCAACGTGGCTACGGGCATCGGGGTATTACGTCCAGGAAGGGCATCGGCGGGGGAAACCAGATGCTTTTTATCAAATAAACTCATGGTATCGCTCTCCCGAAATCGGTCTTTGGGGTTTAGGTTGTAACAAGAGACGTATTTGCACACAATAACTCTCGTGAATGTGTATAAAGTAAAACATAAGAAATATTTTGGATTTAGTCTGCTTTTAAATCCATATTGCTGGTTTTTTGTTAAGCCGTTTAACGGGGTTCCAGGGGCAGGAACAAAGGATATTCAGGAGAAAATGTGCGCTATATCCGACAGTTATGTTGTGTAAGCTTACTCTGCTTTGGTGGTTCTGCTATCGCCGCGAACGTCCGTCTACAGGTCGAAGGGTTATCAGGACAGCTGGAAAAAAATGTTCGTGCACAGCTTTCTACGATTGAAAGTGATGAAGTGACGCCAGACCGGCGATTTCGCGCGCGTGTCGATGATGCCATCCGCGAAGGCCTGAAGGCGCTGGGCTATTACCAGCCGACCATTGAATTTGATCTCCGACCACCGCCAAAGAAAGGGCGACAGGTTTTGATCGCCAAAGTCACGCCCGGCGTACCCATTTTGATTGGCGGCACCGATGTTGTGCTGCGCGGTGGTGCACGGACCGATAAAGACTATTTGAAGTTGCTCGATACTCGCCCGGCTATAGGCACGGTGCTGAATCAGGGTGACTACGAAAATTTCAAAAAGTCCTTAACCAGCATCGCGTTGCGCAAAGGCTATTTCGATAGTGAATTTACCAAAGCCCAGTTGGGTATTGCACTTGGCTTGCATAAAGCCTATTGGGATATTGATTACAACAGTGGCGAACGCTACCGCTTTGGGCATGTGACCTTCGAAGGCTCACAGATCCGCGATGAGTATCTGCAAAACCTTGTTCCGTTTAAAGAAGGTGATGAATACGAGTCAAAAGACCTGGCAGAGCTGAACCGCCGTCTCTCCGCCACTGGTTGGTTTAACTCGGTGGTGGTCGCACCGCAGTTTGATAAAGCGCGAGAAACAAAAGTATTGCCGCTTACCGGCGTCGTTTCGCCGCGCACGGAAAATACGATTGAAACCGGGGTAGGGTACTCAACGGACGTAGGTCCACGTGTTAAAGCGACGTGGAAAAAGCCGTGGATGAACTCTTACGGTCACAGCCTGACCACCAGCACAAGTATCTCTGCACCGGAACAGACTCTCGACTTTAGCTATAAAATGCCGCTGCTTAAGAACCCGCTGGAACAATATTATCTGGTACAGGGCGGTTTTAAGCGCACCGATCTGAACGATACGGAATCCGACTCTACAACTCTGGTGGCCTCCCGTTATTGGGATCTCTCCAGCGGCTGGCAGCGCGCCATTAACTTACGCTGGAGTCTTGACCACTTTACCCAGGGTGAAATTACCAACACCACGATGCTGTTTTATCCAGGCGTGATGATTAGCCGCACGCGTTCACGCGGCGGCCTGATGCCGACCTGGGGCGACTCGCAACGCTACTCAATCGACTATTCAAACACGGCCTGGGGCTCGGACGTCGATTTCTCTGTGTTTCAGGCGCAAAACGTCTGGATACGCACACTCTACGATCGCCATCGTTTTGTCACGCGCGGCACGTTGGGCTGGATTGAAACGGGTGACTTCGACAAAGTGCCGCCTGATCTGCGTTTCTTTGCCGGGGGTGACCGTAGCATTCGCGGCTATAAATACAAATCTATTGCGCCGAAATACGCCAATGGTGACCTGAAAGGGGCATCAAAACTGATAACCGGATCGCTGGAGTATCAGTACAACGTGACCGGAAAATGGTGGGGCGCGGTGTTTGTCGATAGCGGCGAAGCGGTAAGCGATATTCGCCGCAGTGACTTTAAAACTGGCACCGGGGTTGGCGTGCGCTGGGAATCGCCAGTCGGGCCGATCAAGCTCGATTTCGCCGTTCCGGTCGCTGACAAAGACGAGCATGGTTTACAGTTTTACATCGGTCTGGGGCCAGAATTATGAGTTTATGGAAAAAAATCAGCCTCGGCGCGGTTGTCGTCCTCTTACTGTTGCTGGGATCGGTGGCATTTCTGGTGGGCACCACCAGTGGTTTGCATCTGGTATTTAAAGCGGCAGATCGCTGGGTGCCAGGGCTGGATATCGGTAAGGTGACCGGCGGCTGGAGCGACCTTACTCTGTCTGACGTTCGTTATGAGCAGCCAGGTGTGGCGGTTAAAGCGGGTAATCTGCATCTGGCGGTTGGGCTGGAGTGCCTGTGGGACAGCAGCGTTTGTATTAATGACCTGGCGCTGAAAGACATTCAGGTCAATATAGACAGCAAAAAAATGCCCCCTTCAGAGCAGGTTGAAGAAGAGGAAGACAGCGGCCCGCTGGATCTCTCCACGCCGTATCCCATCACCCTGACGCGGGTGGCGCTGGATAACGTCAATATCAAAATTGATGACACCACGGTGTCGGTGATGGACTTCACCTCCGGTCTGAACTGGCAGGAGAAAACCCTGACCCTGAAACCGACATCGCTGAAAGGCCTGCTGATTGCCTTGCCGAAAGTGGCGGAAGTGGCGCAGGAAGAAGTCGTTGAACCGAAAATTGAAAATCCGCAGCCGGATGAAAAACCGCTCGGCGAAACGCTGAAAGATCTCTTTTCTCGCCCGGTATTGCCGGAAATGACCGACGTGCATTTGCCGCTCAACCTGAATATTGAAGAGTTTAAGGGCGAGCAATTGCGCGTGACGGGCGACACGGACATCACCGTGCGCACCATGCTGCTGAAAGTGAGCAGTATTGACGGCAATACCAAACTGGACGCGCTGGATATCGACTCTAACCAGGGGATCGTTAACGCCAGCGGTACGGCGCAGCTGTCCGGTAACTGGCCGGTGGATATCACCCTCAACAGCACACTGAACGTGGAGCCGTTGAAGGGTGAAAAAGTGAAGCTGAAAGTGGGCGGTGCGCTGCGCGAACAACTGGAGATTGGCGTTAACCTTTCTGGTCAGGTGGATATGGATCTGCGTGCTCAGACGCGGCTGGCGGAGGCTGGACTGCCGCTCAATGTCGAAGTCAACAGCAAGCAACTTTACTGGCCGTTTACCGGCGAGAAACAGTATCAGGCGGACGATCTGAAACTGAAACTCACCGGCAAAATGACCGATTACACGCTCTCTATGCGCACGGCAGTGAAGGGACAGGAGATCCCGCCAGCCACCATTACCCTCGATGCGAAAGGTAATGAACAGCAGGTGAATCTCGACAAACTCACCGTCGCGGCGCTGGAAGGGAAAACTGAGTTGAAAGCGTTGCTCGACTGGCAGCAGGCGATTAGCTGGCGTGGTGAGTTAACGCTTAACGGCATTAACACCGCGAAAGAGTTTCCGGACTGGCCGTCGAAACTCAATGGTTTAATCAAAACGCGCGGCAGCCTGTACGGCGGCACCTGGCAGATGGACGTGCCGGAGTTGAAGCTGACTGGTAACGTTAAACAGAACAAAGTGAACGTTGACGGTACGCTGAAAGGCAACAGTTATATGCAGTGGATGATCCCTGGTCTGCATCTGGAACTGGGATCTAACAGTGCCGAAGTGAAAGGTGAACTGGGAGTAAAAGATCTCAATCTTGATGCCACGATCAACGCGCCGGGTCTGGATAACGCGCTGCCAGGGCTGGGCGGTACAGCGAAAGGGTTGGTGAAGGTTCGCGGTACGGTGGACGCGCCGCAGTTGCTGGCGGATATCACCGCGCGCAGCCTGCGCTGGCAGGAACTCTCCGTGGCGCAGGTTCGCGTGGAAGGCGATATAAAATCCACCGATCAGATTGCGGGTAAACTCGATGTGCGCGTTGAGCAAATTTCGCAGCCGGATGTGAATATCAACCTCGTCACCCTGAATGCGAAAGGCAGCGAAAAGCAGCACGAGCTACAACTGCGGATTCAGGGCGAGCCGGTTTCCGGACAGCTCAATCTGGCGGGCAGTTTTGATCGCAAAGAAGAACGCTGGAAGGGAACGCTGAGTAATACCCGCTTCCAGACGCCAGTCGGCCCGTGGTCGCTGTCCCGCGATATTGCGCTGGATTACCGCAATCAGGAGCAAAAAGTCAGCATCGGGCCGCACTGCTGGGTAAACCCGAACGCGGAACTGTGCGTGCCGCAAACCATTGATGCCGGGGCTGAAGGGCGTGCGGTGGTGAATCTCAATCGTTTCGACCTGGCCATGCTGAAACCGTTTATGCCGGAAACCACTCAGGCAAGCGGCATCTTTACAGGTAAAGCAGACGTTGCCTGGGACACCACCAAAGAAGGGCTGCCGCAGGGTAGCATCACCCTTTCCGGGCGTAACGTGCAGGTGACGCAAACTGTCAACGACGCGGCGCTGCCGGTGGCGTTTCAGACACTGAATCTGACGGCGGAACTGCGCAACAACCGCGCTGAACTGGGCTGGACCATCCGCCTGACTAATAATGGTCAGTTCGATGGTCAGGTGCAGGTGACCGATCCACAAGGCCGCCGCAATCTCGGTGGCAACGTCAACATCCGCAACTTTAACCTCGCGATGGTAAACCCCATCTTTACGCGTGGGGAAAAAGCGGCGGGGATGGTGAGTGCTAATTTACGTCTGGGCGGTGATGTACAAAGCCCGCAGCTCTTTGGTCAGCTCCAGGTTACGGGTGTGGATATCGATGGCAACTTTATGCCGTTTGATATGCAGCCGAGCCAGCTTGCGGTCAACTTTAACGGTATGCGCTCGACGCTTGCGGGCACCGTGCGAACCCAGCAGGGTGACATTTACCTGAACGGGGATGCAGACTGGAGTCAGATTGAAAACTGGCGCGCGCGGGTGACGGCAAAAGGCAGTAAGGTGCGGATCACCGTACCGCCGATGGTGCGTATGGATGTGTCGCCAGATGTCGTATTCGAAGCCACACCAAGCCTGTTTACCCTTGATGGTCGCGTTGATGTACCGTGGGCGCGCATTGTGGTGCACGATCTGCCAGAAAGTGCGGTGGGCGTCTCCAGCGATGTCGTGATGCTCAACGATAACCTACAACCGGAGGAGGCGAAAACTGCGTCGATTCCGATTAACAGCAACCTGATTGTCCACGTCGGCAACAATGTGCGCATTGATGCCTTTGGCCTGAAAGCGCGGCTGACGGGCGATCTCAATGTCGTACAGGACAAACAGGGACTGGGGCTGAACGGACAGATCAACATTCCGGAAGGTCGCTTCCATGCCTATGGTCAGGATCTGATCGTTCGCAAAGGCGAGTTGCTGTTCTCTGGTCCACCGGATCAACCGTATCTTAATATCGAAGCAATTCGTAACCCGGATGCTACAGAAGACGACGTAATCGCCGGTGTTCGCGTCACCGGACTGGCGGATGAACCGAAAGCGGAGATCTTCTCTGACCCGGCGATGTCGCAACAGGCTGCGTTGTCTTACTTGTTGCGTGGACAAGGGCTGGAAAGCGATCAGAGCGACAGCGCGGCGATGACCTCGATGCTGATTGGTCTGGGGGTTGCACAAAGTGGTCAGATTGTGGGTAAAATCGGCGAGACATTTGGCGTAAGTAATTTAGCTCTCGACACCGAGGGAGTAGGCGACTCCTCCCAGGTGGTGGTCAGCGGCTATGTATTACCAGGTCTACAAGTGAAATACGGCGTGGGGATATTTGACTCTATAGCAACACTCACGTTACGTTATCGCCTGATGCCAAAGCTATATCTGGAAGCCGTGTCTGGTGTAGATCAGGCACTGGATTTGCTCTATCAGTTCGAGTTTTAGCGATGCGAATATTTGTCTACGGCAGTTTACGTCACAAACAAGGCAACAGCCACTGGATGACCAATGCCCAGTTGCTGGGCGATTTCAGTATCGATAACTATCAACTGTACAGCCTGGGCCACTATCCAGGCGCAGTTCCGGGCAACGGAACGGTACACGGTGAAGTTTATCGTATTGACAACGCCACGCTGGCCGAACTTGATGCCTTGCGCACCAGGGGCGGTGAATACGCGCGCCAGTTGATTCAGACGCCGTACGGGAGTGCATGGATGTACGTTTATCAACGACCCGTCGATGGATTAACGCTGATTGAAAGCGGCGACTGGTTAGACAGGGATAAGTCATAATATAAACACGCCACCTTCGGGTGGCGTTGTTTTTTCGAGGTATCTCGCATTCTTTTTTGTAACTTCCCCGCCTGTTTCTTTTCCTTCCGAGCCGCTTTCCATATCTGTTAACGCATAAAAAACTCTGCTGGTGTTCACAAATGCGCAGGGGTAAAACGTTTCCTGTCGCACCGTGAGTTATACTTTGTATAACCTAAGGAGGTGCGGATGCGTATAACCATAAAAAAATGGGGGAACAGTGCAGGTATGGTCATTCCCAATATTGTGATGAAAGAGCTTAACTTGCAGCCGGGGCAGAGCGTTGAGGCACAGGTGAGCAACAATCAACTGATTCTGACCCCCATCTCCAGGCGCTACTCGCTTGATGAACTGCTGATGCAGTGCGACATGAACGCCCCGGAACTTAGCGAGCAGGATGTCTGGGGTAAATCCACCCCTGCGGGTGACGAAATATGGTAAAGAAAAGTGAATTTGAACGGGGAGACATTGTGCTGGTCGGCTTTGATCCAGCAAGCGGCCATGAACAGCAAGGTGCTGGTCGGCCTGCGCTTGTGCTCTCCGTTCAAGCCTTTAATCAACTGGGAATGACGTTGGTTGCTCCCATTACTCAGGGCGGAAATTTTGCCCGTTATGCCGGATTTAGCGTTCCGTTACATTGCGAAGAAGGCGATGTGTATGGCGTAGTATTGGTGAATCAGGTACGAATGATGGATTTACGCGCCTGTCAGGCAAAACGTATTGGTCTGGCTGCGGACGAGGTGGTGGAAGACGTGTTATTACGTTTGCAGGCGGTGATAGAATAAGATGTGTTTATTTATCGCGGACATAAAAAACCCTTACTAACCGAAGCCCAGCGTTCAGGGTTATTGCGCTAGAAGAACTTATTTATTCTTTGCGCGCTCGAAGGAAGCAACGATTTCAGCTTTAGCGGCTTCGGCGTTATCCCAGCCGTCAACTTTAACCCATTTGCCTTTTTCGAGGTCTTTGTAGTGCTCGAAGAAGTGAGCGATCTGAGCCTTCAGCAGTTCCGGCAGATCGTTAACGTCTTTGATGTGATCGTATTCTTTGCTCAGCTTGCTGTGCGGAACAGCAACCAGTTTCGCATCTTCACCGGCTTCGTCGGTCATTTTCAGAACGCCAACCGGACGGCAACGGATCACAGAACCCGGCTGCAGCGGGTACGGAGTCGGAACCAGTACGTCAACCGGATCACCGTCCAGAGACAGGGTGTGGTTGATGTAACCGTAGTTGCACGGATAGAACATCGCGGTGGACATGAAGCGGTCAACGAACAGTGCGCCGCTCTCTTTGTCGATTTCGTATTTGATCGGATCTGCGTTAGCCGGGATTTCGATAACAACGTAGATGTCTTCCGGCAGATCTTTACCCGCAGGGACGTTGAGTAAGCTCATGTCTGTTTCCTTTAAAATATGTGGCAAACAAGTGCCGAGTATTATAGCCAACTCGCGCCGAATGTCTTCGCTTGTTTTCGTCCTCATATTCCTTTTTCGCCAGTTTTAAGACGGCTTGTGGAGCAGGAAAATCCATAACCGTAGCCGCATTTTTCATAGTGATATGAAAGCGATTACAAACTTGTGATTAACGTTTTATTTACTTTTTTGAAGTGTGATGTAACGCAATCCGTTACATAACGAATTGTCTATAGTTTTTTCGCGAACATCTTTTCACCAATAATAACTATCCCGACGAGGACAACCCTATGTGGAAACGCTTACTTGTAGTCTCTGCAGTCTCGGCAGCCATGTCGTCTATGGTGTTGGCCGCTCCATTAACCGTAGGATTTTCGCAGGTCGGATCAGAATCCGGCTGGCGCGCCGCAGAAACCAACGTGGCGAAAAGTGAGGCCGAAAAACGCGGTATCACGCTGAAAATTGCCGATGGTCAGCAAAAGCAGGAAAACCAGATTAAAGCGGTACGTTCCTTTGTTGCACAAGGGGTAGATGCAATCTTTATTGCTCCAGTGGTGGCGACGGGTTGGGAACCGGTATTAAAAGAGGCGAAAGATGCCGAAATTCCGGTCTTTTTGCTCGACCGTTCCATCGACGTGAAAGACAAATCTCTCTATATGACCACCGTTACTGCCGACAACATTCTGGAAGGCAAGTTGATTGGTGACTGGCTGGTGAAAGAGGTCAACGGTAAACCATGTAACGTGGTTGAGTTGCAGGGTACTGTTGGGGCAAGTGTTGCCATCGACCGTAAAAAAGGCTTTGCCGAAGCTATTAAGAATGCGCCAAACATCAAAATCATCCGCTCACAGTCCGGTGACTTCACCCGCAGTAAAGGCAAAGAAGTTATGGAGAGCTTTATCAAAGCGGAAAACAACGGCAAAAATATCTGCATGGTTTACGCCCATAACGACGACATGGTGATTGGTGCAATTCAGGCAATTAAAGAAGCGGGCCTGAAACCGGGTAAAGATATCCTCACGGGTTCCATTGACGGCGTACCGGATATCTACAAAGCGATGATTGATGGCGAAGCGAACGCCAGCGTTGAACTGACGCCGAATATGGCAGGCCCCGCTTTTGATGCGCTGGAGAAATACAAAAAAGACGGCACTATGCCTGAAAAGTTGACCCTGACCAAATCCACCCTTTACCTGCCTGATACTGCAAAAGAAGAGTTAGAGAAGAAGAAAAATATGGGGTATTGAGGGACATCAATACCTGATGCCAACTTGTACGCCGCCGGATAAGGCGTTTAGGCCGCATCCGGCAGTTGTGCAGTACCGGACTTAACACCATGCACAATCTGTCCCCTCGCCCCTTCGGGGAGAGGGTTAGGGTGAGGGGGACAAACGGCGCAGCTCTTAACATCAGGCACGATCTATTCCCAGACTTTTAGAGCGTGGCTAAGGGGGAAACCATGACGACCGACCAACACCAGGAAATCCTCCGTACCGAAGGATTAAGTAAATTTTTCCCCGGCGTCAAAGCGTTAGACAGCGTCGACTTCAGCCTACGGCGCGGTGAAATTATGGCGCTGCTCGGTGAAAACGGAGCCGGTAAATCGACGCTGATCAAAGCACTTACCGGTGTCTACCACGCCGATCGCGGTACTATCTGGTTGGATGGTCAGACTATTTCACCAAAAAACACCGCCCACGCACAACAACTTGGCATCGGCACCGTCTATCAGGAAGTCAACCTGTTACCCAACATGTCGGTAGCCGACAATCTATTCATAGGCCGCGAACCCAGGCGTTTTGGCCTGCTACGCCGTAAAGAGATGGAAAAGCGCGCTACAGAACTGATGGCATCGTATGGCTTCTCCCTCGACGTGCGTGAACCGCTCAACCGTTTTTCGGTGGCGATGCAGCAAATCGTCGCCATTTGTCGGGCTATCGATCTCTCCGCCAAAGTGCTGATCCTTGATGAACCTACCGCCAGCCTCGACACTCAGGAAGTAGAGTTGCTGTTTGGCCTGATGCGCCAGTTGCGCGATCGCGGCGTCAGCCTGATCTTTGTTACGCACTTTCTCGATCAGGTTTATCAAGTCAGCGATCGGATCACCGTCTTACGCAACGGCAACTTCGTTGGCTGTCGGGAAACCCGCGAGCTACCGCAGATCGAACTGGTCAAAATGATGCTTGGGCGCGAACTCGACACCCACGCGCTACAACGTGCTGGGCGGACATTACTTAGCGACAAACCCGTTGCCGCGTTCAAAAATTACGGTAAAAAAGGCACGATCGCACCGTTTGATCTCGAAGTACGCCCCGGCGAGATCGTCGGTCTGGCAGGATTGCTGGGATCAGGGCGTACCGAAACCGCTGAAGTTATCTTCGGTATCAAACCCGCTGACAGCGGTACTGCGCTGATCAAAGGCCAACCACAAACCCTGCGATCGCCACATCAGGCTTCGGTACTGGGCATTGGTTTTTGTCCGGAAGACAGAAAAACCGATGGCATCATTGCCGCCGCCTCGGTGCGGGAAAATATCATCCTTGCCTTACAAGCCCAGCGCGGCTGGCTACGGCCGATCTCTCGCAAAGAACAGCAAGAGATTGCCGAACGTTTTATCCGCCAGCTTGGCATTCGCACACCTTCAACTGAACAACCGATAGAGTTTCTCTCTGGTGGCAATCAGCAAAAAGTGTTGCTCTCACGCTGGCTGCTGACTCGTCCGCAATTTCTGATCCTCGACGAGCCAACGCGCGGCATTGACGTTGGCGCCCATGCTGAGATCATCCGCCTGATTGAAACGCTGTGTGCCGATGGCCTGGCGCTGCTGGTGATCTCCTCAGAACTGGAAGAGCTGGTGGGCTATGCCGATCGGGTGATCATCATGCGCGATCGCAAACAGGTGGCGGAGATCCCGCTGGCAGAGCTTTCCGTTCCGGCGATCATGAATGCCATTGCGGCGTAAGGAGAACAGTGTGATGCCTCAATCTCTCCCTGACACCGCGTCGTCGAAAAGGCGTTTTCGCTGGCCGACGGGAATGCCGCAACTGGCGGCGCTGTTGCTGGTGTTGCTGGTCGATAGTCTGGTCGCCCCACATTTCTGGCAGGTGGTACTTCAGGATGGGCGTTTGTTCGGTAGCCCCATCGACATTCTTAACCGTGCAGCACCCGTTGCGCTGTTGGCGATTGGCATGACGCTGGTGATCGCCACTGGCGGTATCGATCTTTCAGTAGGCGCGGTGATGGCTATCGCAGGAGCCACAACTGCCGCGATGACGGTGGCGGGATTCAGCCTGCCGATTGTTTTGCTAAGCGCCCTTGGCACCGGCATCCTGGCGGGATTGTGGAACGGCATTCTGGTGGCGATCCTCAAAATTCAGCCGTTTGTCGCCACTCTGATCCTGATGGTCGCCGGGCGCGGCGTGGCGCAACTGATCACCTCCGGGCAGATCGTCACGTTTAACTCGCCGGATCTCTCGTGGTTCGGCAGTGGATCGCTGCTGTTCCTGCCAACGCCAGTCATTATCGCCGTGCTGACGCTTCTCCTGTTCTGGCTGTTGGCCCGCAAAACGGCGCTGGGGATGTTTATCGAAGCCGTTGGTATCAACATTCGGGCGGCAAAAAATGCCGGAGTAAACACGCGGATCATCGTCATGCTTACCTACGTGTTGAGCGGGCTGTGTGCGGCAATCGCGGGCATTATCGTGGCGGCGGATATTCGCGGTGCCGATGCCAACAACGCCGGATTATGGCTGGAACTGGACGCTATACTCGCGGTGGTGATCGGCGGTGGATCGCTGATGGGCGGGCGTTTTAACCTGCTGCTTTCGGTAGTGGGGGCGCTGATCATTCAGGGAATGAACACCGGGATTTTACTTTCGGGCTTTCCGCCAGAGATGAACCAGGTGGTGAAAGCGGTGGTGGTGCTTTGCGTGCTGATTGTCCAGTCGCAACGCTTTATCAGTCTGATTAAAGGAGTGCGTAGCCGTGATAAAACGTAACTTGCCACTGATGATCACCATCGGCGTTTTTGTGCTGGGCTATCTCTACTGCTTGACGCAGTTTCCCGGTTTTGCTTCCACGCGAGTGATATGCAATATCCTGACCGATAACGCCTTTTTGGGGATTATTGCTGTCGGTATGACCTTTGTGATCCTCTCCGGCGGGATCGATCTTTCCGTCGGTTCGGTGATCGCTTTTACCGGCGTGTTTCTGGCAAAAGTGATTGGCGACTTTGGGATTTCACCACTATTGGCCTTCCCGCTGGTGCTGCTGATGGGGTGTGCATTCGGCGCATTTATGGGGCTTCTGATCGACGCGCTGAAGATCCCGGCATTCATTATTACCCTTGCGGGAATGTTCTTTTTGCGTGGCGTCAGCTATCTCGTTTCGGAAGAGTCGATCCCGATTAACCATCCGATTTACGACACACTCTCAAGCCTTGCGTGGAAAATTCCCGGCGGTGGGCGTTTAAGCGCGATGGGATTACTGATGCTGGCGGTCGTGGTTATCGGTATTTTCCTCGCGCATCGCACCCGCTTTGGTAATCAGGTGTATGCCATTGGCGGCAACGCGACGTCGGCAAACCTGATGGGGATTTCTACCCGCAGCACCACGATTCGCATTTATATGCTTTCCACCGGACTGGCAACGCTGGCGGGGATTGTCTTCTCGATTTACACCCAGGCCGGATACGCGCTGGCAGGCGTAGGTGTGGAACTGGACGCTATCGCGTCGGTGGTGATTGGCGGCACGTTGTTAAGTGGTGGGGTAGGGACGGTATTGGGGACGCTTTTTGGCGTGGCGATTCAGGGACTCATTCAGACTTACATAAACTTTGACGGTACGCTGAGTTCATGGTGGACGAAAATCGCCATCGGCATTTTGTTGTTTATTTTTATTGCCTTACAGCGTGGGCTAACGGTGCTGTGGGAGAATCGTCAGAGTTCACCAGTGACAAGAGTCAACATTGCGCAGCGATAAAAACGCCTCTCCGTGTGGAGAGGCGCAGGAGATTACGCGTCCGGGAACTCACGGATAAAGCGTTCGACATCTTCAACCATATGGTCATTGCCGACGAAGAACGAACGGCGCTGGTGCAGGGTTTCCGGGATGATATCCAGAATACGCTCTTTGCCATCGCTCGCTTTACCGCCCGCTTGTTCCGCCAGGAATGCCATCGGGTTGCACTCATACAGCAAACGCAGTTTGCCGTCCGGGTGGCTGGCGGTGCTTGGGTAGAGATAAATTCCACCTTTCAGCAGGTTACGGTGGAAATCCGCAACCAGTGAGCCGATATAACGTGAGGTATACGGGCGGTTGGTGGATTTATCTTCTTCCTGGCAGAATTTAATGTACTTCTTCACCCCGTTCGGAAACTTAATGTAGTTTCCTTCGTTGATGGAGTAGGTTTTGCCTTTCTCCGGGAAGCGCATCCGTTCCTGGCACAGACAGAAAACGCCGAGCGAAGGATCGTAAGTAAAGGCGTGAACACCGCATCCGGTGGTGTAAACCAGCATGGTAGAGGAGCCGTATACCACGTAACCTGCGGCAACCTGTTTGTTACCAGGCTGGAGGAAATCTTCTTCCGTTACCGGCGTACCGACAGGTGTAACGCGGCGGTAGATGGAGAAAATCGTACCGACAGAGACGTTAACATCGATGTTGGACGAGCCATCCAGTGGATCCATCAGCACAACGTATTTTGCGTGTTCACAGCCTTCAAAGACGACAATCTCATCTTCTTCTTCAGATGCAATGCCCGCAACGATATCGCGCGCTTTCAATGCGGCTTTCAGTTTTTCATTAGCGAACAGATCGAGTTTCTGCTGAACCTCGCCCTGCACGTTCTCAGCACCGCTGGCACCCAGGATATCAACCAGTCCTGCTTTGTTGATATCGCGATGGATAATCTTGGCGCCCAGTTTTATTGCCGACAGCAAAGCAGTGAGTTCACCGGTAGCATGAGAAAACTCGTGCTGCTTTTCGACAATAAATTCACCTAACGTTTTCATAAAACTTTCCCTGCAATGTTTATGGAGTAAAGCGACCGCAACAATCTTAACAAATAATCTGAATGTTGCGCTCAGGTGAATCGCGCCAGCAAATTACGGATTATCCTGAAATGCGTTTCTCACTTGCCCGACATATGCGTAAAATGAGCGGTAGATTAAAAAAGGATAATGACGTATGCGCATTCATATTTTAGGAATTTGTGGCACGTTTATGGGTGGTCTGGCGATTCTGGCACGCCAGTTAGGCCATGAAGTAACGGGTTCGGACGCCAATGTGTATCCGCCGATGAGCACCTTACTTGAGAAGCAAGGCATTGAGCTGATTCAGGGTTACGATGCCAGCCAACTCGATCCGCAGCCGGATCTGGTGATTATTGGTAATGCCATGACCCGTGGAAATCCGTGTGTGGAAGCGGTACTGGAAAAAAACATTCCGTATATGTCGGGGCCGCAGTGGTTGCACGATTTCGTGCTGCGCGACCGCTGGGTGCTGGCCGTTGCCGGTACACACGGCAAAACCACCACGGCGGGAATGGCGACCTGGATTCTGGAACAGTGCGGCTATAAACCGGGTTTTGTTATTGGCGGTGTGCCTGGAAACTTTGAGGTTTCGGCGCGTCTGGGCGAAAGCGACTTCTTTGTTATCGAAGCGGACGAGTATGACTGCGCCTTCTTCGACAAACGCTCCAAATTTGTCCATTACTGCCCGCGCACGCTGATCCTCAACAACCTTGAGTTCGATCATGCCGATATCTTTGACGACCTGAAAGCGATCCAGAAACAATTCCATCATCTGGTGCGTATTGTTCCTGGGCAGGGGCGTATTATCTGGCCGGAAAACGACATCAACCTGAAACAGACCATGGCGATGGGCTGCTGGAGCGATCAGGAACAGGTGGGCGAGCAGGGGCGCTGGCAGGCGAAAAAGCTGACCACCGATGCTTCCGAATGGGAAGTATTGCTGGACGGCGAAAAAGTGGGTGAGGTGAAATGGTCACTGGTTGGCGAACATAACATGCACAACGGCCTGATGGCGATTGCTGCGGCTCGCCATGTTGGTGTTGCGCCGGCAGATGCTGCTAATGCGCTGGGGTCGTTTATCAACGCTCGTCGTCGTCTGGAGTTACGCGGTGAAGCGAATGGCGTGACGGTGTATGACGATTTTGCCCATCATCCGACGGCGATTCTGGCAACGCTGGCGGCGCTGCGCGGTAAAGTCGGTGGTACGGCGCGTATTATTGCCGTGCTGGAACCGCGCTCAAACACCATGAAGATGGGCGTCTGCAAAGACGATTTGGCACCGTCATTAGGTCGTGCCGATGAAGTCTTCCTGCTGCAACCGGCGCATATTCCGTGGCAGGTAGCTGAAGTGGCAGAAGCCTGTATTCAGCCTGCGCACTGGAGTGGTGATGTCGATGCGTTGGCAGATATGGTGGTGAAAACCGCCCAGCCAGGCGACCATATTCTGGTGATGAGCAACGGCGGTTTTGGTGGGATTCATCAGAAACTGCTGGATGGTCTGGCGAAGAAGGCGGAAGCTGCGCAGTAATTCTGAAGCTTCAGCCTGGGGTAGCATTGCCGGATAAGGCGTTTACGCCGCATCCGGCAAACCATACTCATATCAACAACAAAACTTACCCTTCGTTCTCTGCCAGCTCGCGCAGATACTGGAAAATCTGTCGCGCGGATTTCGGCGGCTTATTCCCTTCTTTCTCTTTCTTCGCGTTGCGGATCAGAGTACGCAGTTGCTGGCGATCGGCATCGGGCCACAGATTCAATACATCAGCGATGGCATCATCACCGTGATCGATCAGACGGTCGCGCAGGTTTTCCAGTTTATGGAACAGCACCACCTGCTGGTTGTGGCGGTTTTTTAGCTTATCCAGCGCCTGACGAATAGGCTCTACATCGCGCTGGCGTAGCATTTTACCGATGAGCTGCAACTGGCGGCGGCGACCTTCCATTTTAATACGCTGGGCTAACTCGATAGCCGCACGCAGATCCGCATCTAACGGGATCTTATCCAGCGCGTTTTTCCCCAGATCAACAATTTCCGCGCCCAGGCGTTTTAGCTCCTCGGCATCACGTTTAATTTCACTTTTACTGACCCAGATAATTTCATCGTCTTCGTCTTCGATATCATCACCGGGAACGTCGTCGAGCCAGTCTTCGGGCTGCTTAGTCATGTCAGGCTCCTTAAAAAAAGAGGCTAATGTTACCAGTTAAGATGCGCACTGAAAAACGGTTCTCTGTTAGACTTCAGAGAAACTCTCTACATTATGGCACTTGCAATGAAAGTAATCTCTCAAGTTGAAGCGCAGCGCAAGATTCTGGAAGAAGCAGTTTCGACTGCGCTGGAGTTGGCCTCAGGCAAATCGGACGGTGCGGAAGTTGCCGTCAGCAAGACCACCGGCATTAGCGTAAGCACGCGCTATGGTGAAGTGGAGAATGTCGAATTCAATAGCGATGGCGCGCTGGGGATCACCGTTTATCACCAAAACCGCAAAGGTAGCGCATCATCCACCGATTTAAGCCCGCAGGCTATTGCCCGCACCGTACAGGCGGCGCTGGATATTGCCCGTTATACCTCGCCAGATCCTTACGCAGGCGTGGCAGATAAAGAGCTGCTGGCCTTTGACGCGCCGGATCTCGACTTGTTCCACCCTGCGGACGTTTCCCCGGATGAAGCCATTGAACTGGCGGCTCGTGCTGAACAGGCGGCATTGCAGGCGGACAAACGCATCACCAATACCGAAGGCGGCAGCTTTAACAGCCACTACGGCGTAAAAGTATTTGGCAACAGCCACGGCATGTTGCAGGGATACTGCTCAACGCGTCATTCACTCTCCAGCTGTGTGATTGCCGAAGAAAATGGCGATATGGAACGTGATTACGCCTACACCATTGGCCGTGCGATGAGCGATCTACAAACGCCGGAGTGGGTTGGGGCAGACTGCGCTCGCCGCACTTTATCGCGACTGTCGCCGCGTAAACTTTCCACCATGAAAGCGCCGGTGATTTTTGCCAATGAAGTCGCAACCGGATTGTTTGGTCATTTGGTTGGCGCAATTGCCGGTGGTGCTGTCTACCGTAAATCCACCTTCCTGCTCGACTCGCTGGGTAAACAAATTCTGCCGGACTGGCTGACCATTGAAGAACATCCGCATCTGCTGAAAGGGCTGGCATCTACTCCATTCGACAGCGAAGGGGTACGTACCGAGCGTCGCGATATTATTAAAGATGGCATCCTGACTCAGTGGCTGCTGACCAGCTATTCCGCGCGCAAACTGGGGCTGAAAAGTACCGGTCATGCGGGCGGCATCCACAACTGGCGTATTGCCGGGCAAGGACTCAGCTTTGAGCAGATGCTCAAAGAAATGGGCACCGGCCTGGTGGTGACGGAACTGATGGGCCAGGGCGTGAGTGCAATTACCGGTGATTATTCCCGTGGTGCAGCGGGCTTCTGGGTAGAGAATGGCGAAATCCAATATCCGGTTAGCGAAATCACCATCGCAGGTAATTTGAAAGATATGTGGCGCAATATCGTCACTGTTGGTAACGATATTGAAACACGCAGTAATATACAGTGTGGTTCTGTTCTGTTACCGGAGATGAAAATCGCCGGACAGTAAAAAACTGGCGCGACCTGCCGCGCTTAAACTAAAAAATTACACAAAATCATTCGCACTGCATCGAGACGGAAAGTGAATGAGAGCCGGGGAGCGTACTCGTAGTACGTGACTCGGGCGAATGAGCGTAGCCGTCGATGAGGTAGTGTGAAGGATGAAGTGTAAATAAAAAAGGAAGTGAGTAATGCGTAAAAGCCTGTTAGCTATTCTTGCAGTCTCCTCGTTGGTATTCAGTTCGGCGTCGTTTGCCGCTGAGCTGGAAGACAATATGGAAACCCTCAACGACAATTTAAAAGTGGTCGAAAAAGCCGATAACGCGGCGCAAGTCAAAGACGCGTTAACCAAAATGCGTGCTGCTGCGCTGGATGCGCAAAAAGCGACGCCACCGAAGCTGGAAGGCAAATCACCGGACAGCCCGGAGATGAAAGACTTCCGCCACGGTTTCGACATTCTGGTCGGTCAGATTGACGACGCGCTGAAGCTGGCTAATGAAGGTAAAGTCAAAGAAGCACAGGCCGCCGCAGAGCAACTGAAAACGACCCGCAACGCCTATCACCAGAAGTATCGTTAATTCCTTATTGGGCGGTGAAACGTTACCGCCCAACGCTTTCTTCTCCCTTCGTAAAATCACCGCAATATCTATCTTCACCACGGCATATTCCTGCGTGTCGTCCTCATTTTTGCGAGGCGTTTTCCAGAAATGAATGTAATGCATATGTAATGCTATAATGCATTACACTTTTCATAATTACCGGAGGCATAATGGCCACACTTAACGTCCGCCTGGATGACAAACTGAAAAATGAGGCTTATGCGGTGCTGGAAAAATTAAATATCACGCCTACTGAAGCAGTGCGGCTGCTGTTTCAGTACGTTGCGGAAAATGGACGAATGCCGGTAAAAACGCTCACTGTCAGTGATAGTGAAGAAGCCTTGTTACGCACTGTCAGGGAACGACTGGCCAACCCACAAGAGGCCATTAAGGTCCGACTGGATGAACTATGAGCTGGCTTTTGATCTGCGGGCGCTGAAAGAGTGGCAAAAACTGGGCGTGACAGTCCTGGAACAATTTAAAAAAAAGCTTGAGGATGTGCTGAAAAGGCCGCGCAATCCATCGGCTAAACTGCGGGATTTACCGGACTGCTACAAAATTAAGCTGCACACACAGGGATATCGCCTGGTTTATCAGGTTAACGATAAAGAGTTGCTCGTGTTGGTGATAGCTATTGGTAAGAGAGAGAACTCAGCCGTTTATGAAGACGCGACTAAACGGCTGGATGAGTGATTAACGCAAATGATGCACCACCTGATTGCTGCTGCCGCGCCAGATCAAGGAAGGGTCTTTTAAATCCTGCACAAATTTGCCGTCGACCAGCACGTTAATCAAATCAACAACCTGCATTTGCGCAGCGTTGAGTTCGTCGAGTTTATAGCCTGTCCACACCCAGATGTCTTTACCCGGACACTCGGCGCGGATGCGTTGTACCAGTTTCAGAATATCCGGCACGTTTTGCGGATGCAGCGGATCGCCGCCGGAGAGGGAAATCCCCTGGCGTTTGATGCGAGTGTCATTCAGATCGTTAATGATCTGGTCTTCCATTGCTTTGGTAAATGGCTGACCGGAATTTACCCGCCAGGTGCTTTTGTTATAGCAACCGGGGCATTCATGAACACACCCGGAGACAAACAGGGTGCAACGAGTGCCGGGGCCGTTGACGATGTCGACAGGATAGTACTGATGATAATTCATTATTTCGCCTGGCTTATCAGTCCGCGTGTAGGCTGCATCCGGTAATCAACGCCTGATGCAACGCTGTCGCGTCTTATCAGGCCTACAGCCGTTGCCAAATGTAGGCCGGATAAGGCGTTTACGCCGCATCCGGCATTTGCGTAGCGCAGAGTGAAGATCAACCGATCTGCCCATTACCCAAATGTTTAACGCGGCGCTTAACTTCTTCCTGCTTACCGGCGTTAAACGGACGCGCATCCGGGCTACCTAAATATCCGCACACGCGGCGAGTCACCGACACACGGGAGGTGTCATGGTTACCACATTTCGGGCAGGTGAAGCCTTTGCTGGTGCACTCAAACTCACCGGTAAAGCCACACTCGTAGCACTCATCAATCGGTGTATTGGTGCCGTAATACGGTACATGCTGATAGCTGTAATCCCAGACATCTTCCAGCGCCTTCAGGTTGTGCTGAATGTTTGGATACTCGCCGTAGCAAATGAAACCACCGTTAGCCAGCGGCGGGTAAGGTGCTTCAAAGTCGATCTTGTCGTACGGGTTCACCTTTTTCTCCACATCAAGGTGGAAACTGTTGGTGTAGTAACCTTTATCGGTCACGCCCGGCACCACGCCAAACTCAGCGGTATCGAGACGGCAGAAGCGGTCGCACAGGTTTTCACTTGGCGTGCTGTAAAGGCTGAAACCATAGCCAGTCTCTTCTTTCCACTGATCCACCGCCTGACGCAGACGTTCAACAATCGCAATACCTTTCGCGCGAAGCTGCTCGTTGTCATAAACATGCTCGCCGCCGAACAGCGCGTTAATGGTTTCGTGGATACCGATGTAACCCAGCGAAATAGACGCACGACCGTTTTTGAAGATTTCAGAAACATCATCGTCGGCATTCAGACGCACGCCACAAGCACCTTCCATATAGAGGATAGGAGCCACGCGCGCTTTCACGCCTTCGAGACGAGCGATACGGGTCATCAGCGCCTTACGTGCCAGCAGCAGACGTTCATCCAGCAGCTTCCAGAAGGTGGCTTCATCGCCTTTTGCTTCCAGAGCAATACGCGGCAGGTTCAGGCTGATCACGCCGAGGTTGTTACGACCATCGTGGATCTGCTCGCCGTTTTCATTTTCCCACACGCCGAGGAAGCTGCGGCAGCCCATCGGGGTTTTAAACGAACCGGTGACTTTCACTACCTGATCGTAGTTCAGGATATCCGGATACATGCGCTTGCTTGCGCACTCCAGCGCCAGCTGTTTGATGTCGTAGTTCGGATCGCCTTTTTTATGGTTCAGGCCATCGCGAATCGCAAACACCAGTTTCGGGAACACCGCAGTTTTACGGTTTTTACCGAGGCCTGCGATACGGTTACGCAGGATGGATTCCTGAATCAGGCGCGACTCCCAGCTGGTGCCCAGACCAAAGCCAAAGGTTACAAACGGTGTTTGACCGTTGGCGGTGTGCAGGGTATTTACTTCGTACTCCAGCGACTGGAAGGCGTCGTAGCACTCTTTGATGGTACGAGAGTTGGCGTAGCCTTCAGCATCCGGAATGCTCCACTCCTCCGCCGTTTTACGGTGCTTGTTGTAGCTGGCGGTGACAAACGGAGCCAGAACTTCGTCGATACGGTTAATGGTGGTGCCGCCATAAATATGGCTGGCAACCTGGGCGATAATCTGCGCAGTTACTGCGGTGGCAGTGGAGATCGACTTCGGTGGTTCGATCTCGGCGTTCCCCATCTTAAAGCCCTGAGTTAGCATACCTTTCAGGTCGATCAACATGCAGTTGAACATCGGGAAGAACGGCGAGTAATCGAGGTCGTGGTAGTGAATATCGCCACGCTCATGCGCCTGCACCACGTCACGCGGCAGCAGGTGCTGGCGTGCATAGTGTTTAGCAACAATACCGGCCAGCAGGTCGCGCTGGGTTGGAATTACCTTGCTGTCTTTGTTGGCGTTTTCATTGAGTAACGAAGAGTTGGTCTGCTCGACCAGGCCACGGATCTCCTGGTTCAGGCGACCGCGTTTTTCACGTTCGATGTCGCGATCGTGACGGTACTCGATGTAAGCACGAGCCAGTTGTTTGTACGGGCCTGACATCAGCTGGTTTTCAACTGCGGTCTGGATTTCGTTGATATCGACCTGGTTGCGGCCTTGCATTTGCTCGCTGACGACAGCGGCAACAGTGGCACAATAATCTGCATCATCGACTTCCGCTGCTTTAGCTGCACGCAGAATGGCTTCTTTGATGCGCTCTGATTTAAACGGCACTTTGCAGCCGTCTCGTTTCATCACATGCGGTGTCATGATCGCTCCATATTTTTAAGAACAGGTTATACACAGAAAGTTGGGAAGTGCGCCCCGCTTTATTTAGCTCTTTTTACGGGGAGTTACTGCAATCCCAATCCGCTTTATCCACAATTTTGTCGGCTTTGTTGGCGTGTGTCTTGGTGCAAGTATAGTCGACGGATACAACATATTGGGTTGAGAGGCATTTTAAAGTCTATATATAGTGCTTTGCATTAAGGATGTTTAAGGTTTTTTTGATTTAGCTCAAAGTAAAAAGCAGAGTGTACGGATGACGGGCGCTACAGCGATGTGTAAATTTTTTAATAATTTTCTGTTCAAAAAACCAACAAAAACAATGCGCTGACAGATAAGGCCCCGGAAATACTCGCTTTACCGGGGCCTGGAGAAGAATTATCTCTGCAACCACCAGACAGCCTCAAATGGCCGCAATGTCATGGCTCCCGGTTGAGAGGAGGCTTCTTCATAGTTATGCATTAACAGTTGCCAGTCGCCGCTGATTTGCGTTGGTTGCCAGGGCTGTACGTCACGGCTAAGGTTGGCAATCACCAATAAAGTTTGCCCCAGCCATTCGCGGCGATAGCACCACAATACAGGACTGTTTGGCAGGAGATCCTGGTAATTGCCCCATGTCAGAATGGGTTCTTGTTTACGCAACGTGATTAACTTCTGGTAGGTGTAAAACACCGAAGATTCATCGGCCAGCGCAGATTCTACGTTGATTTCGCGATAGTTATCACACAGACCAATCCACGGCTTGCCGGTAGTAAACCCTGCGTTATCGCCGTTGCTCCATTGCATTGGCGTGCGGCTGTTGTCACGGGATTTACTGGCGAGGATTGCCAATAGCTCTTCGGCGTCACGCCCATCGTTGCGCAGCTCGGCAAACATATTGAGGCTCTCCACGTCGCGATAGTCAGTAATGCGCGTGAAATGTGGGTTGGTCATACCAATCTCTTCGCCCTGGTAGATATACGGCGTTCCCTGCATACCATGCAGCACCATCGCCAGCATTTTTGCCGCAGGCACGCGGTATTCACCTTCATCACCAAAGCGAGAAACAATGCGCGGCTGATCGTGGTTACACCAGAACAAAGCATTCCACGCAACGTTGTGCATTCCCTGTTGCCAGTGGCGGAACAATGTTTTTAACGCCACAAAGTCAGGTTTAGCCAGCGTCCATTTTTCACCGCCGGGATAATCGACCTTCAGGTGATGAAAATTAAAGGTCATCGACAATTCACTGCCTGTCAGTGCCGCGTATCGCTGACAATGTTCAAGGCTGGTGGAGGACATTTCACCCACAGTCATTAATCCGCGTGGCGTAAAGACATCGCGGTTCATTTCGTGCAAAAACTCGTGTGCTCGTGGTCCGTCGGTGTAGAAGCGACGCCCGTCGCCATCCAGATCGTTGGGGAAGTTCTGGTCTTTGGAAATCAGATTCACCACATCCAGGCGCAGCCCGTCTACCCCGCGATCGGCCCAGAACTCACAGACTTTTTTCAGTTCTGTGCGTACTGCTGGGTTTTCCCAGTTGAGATCGGCCTGTTCTGGTGCAAACAGATGCAAGTAATACTGTTCGCTTTCTGCGTGCCAGCGCCAGGCATTGCCACCGAATTTAGAACGCCAGTTATTTGGTGGTATTCCTGGTTCGCCGTCACGCCAGATATAAAACTGACGATAAGGACTTTCTTTGTTCTGCGCCTCGCGAAACCAGGCGTGTTGGGTAGAAGTATGGTTAAACACCATATCAAGGATAATGCGAATACCGCGCGATTTCGCCTGCGCCACCAGTTCATCAAAGTCGTCCAGCGTACCGTAGGTGGGATCAATCGCCGTATAGTTCGCTACGTCGTATCCGTTATCGATCTGTGGGGAGACATAAAAAGGTGTCAACCAGATAGCATTAACGCCCAGTTTTTGTAGATAGTCGAGGCGTAGGGTGACTCCTCGCAGATCGCCGGTGCCGCTGCCCGTGGTGTCCTGAAAACTCTTTGGATAAATCTGGTAGATAACGCCGTTTTGCCACCAGTGGGGAAGATTAGTCATTACGTCATTCCTGCAAATGCGAGGGGGCGCAAGTGCGCCCCGAAGAAAATTAAACAATGTTCAGCGTGCCCAGGCGGTGTTTTCGCTGGTAGATAAACGAGGTGAGCACAATCGGGATGATGATGGCGATAGCCATTGCCAGCGCAAATACCTGCCAGTAGCTCGGCTGAATGGAGAGAATACCAGGCAGACCACCGACGCCGATGCCATTCGCCATAACGCCGTTCAGGCCGCAGAGCAATCCCGCCAGACCGGAACCAATCATCGCGCACAGCATCGGGAAGCGATATTTCAGGTTGATGCCGTACATTGCCGGCTCAGTAACCCCAAGATAAGCGGAGATCGCCGCTGGAACCGAAATTTCCCGCTCGTTCTGTTTACGGCTGGCGATAATAATTCCTACCACTGCCGACGCCTGAGCAATATTCGAAAGGGCAATCAGCGGCCAGACTGGCGTACCGCCCATGCTTTGAATCATCTGCATATCAATGGCAAGCGTGGTCTGGTGTACGCCGGTAATGACCAGCGGCGCATAGAGGAAGCCAAACAATGCCGCGCCAATAGGGGCAAAGCTGCCAGTCATCAGGTGACGTACCGCAAAGGCAACGCCATCGCCAATCATGCGACCAAACGGACCAATCAGCGCATGGGCGAGGAACACCGCGAGGATCAGCGAGCAGACCGGTACAACCACCAGATAGAGATAATCCGGCACGATGCGCTTAAGGCGAGTTTCAATAAAGCCCAGCGCCAGCCCGGCTAACAGCGCCGGGATCACCTGCGCCTGATAGCCTACTTTCGCAATACTGAACATGCCAAAGTCCCACACTTCCGGCACCTGCTGCCCGAGTAGATAGGCGTTCATCAGTTGTGGAGAAACCAGCGTTACGCCAAGCACGATACCGAGGATCGGCGTGCCGCCCATCTTTTTCACCGCCGACCAGCAAATCCCGACCGGCAGATAGAAGAAGATCGCCTCACCGATCAACCACAGAAAATCGTAGATCGTTTGCAGGGAAGGGTACATTTGCGCCAGCGTCTGACCGTTGCTCATGGGCAGATCGCCGATCACATTACGAAAACCGAGGATCAAACCGCCGCTAATCAGCGCGGGCAGTAACGGGAAGAAGATCTCTGCGAAATGGGAGATCAACTGCTCATGCCATTTCATATTCTGCCTGGCGGCTTTTTTCACCTGCTCTTTATCGACCTGCGCCTGTCCGGTCGTTGCTAATAACGCTTTGTAGTAATCGCCAACGTTGGTGCCAATCACCACCTGAAATTGCCCGGCATTGGTGAAACAACCTTTCACCATGGGGAGTTGTTCAATTTCTTTCGGTCTGGCATTGGCCGGTTGGTTGAGGACAAAGCGCAGGCGAGTAATACAGTGGCTCACCGTCGCAATATTGCCGCGCCCACCGACCAGTTCAATCAACCGATCGATATCCGTTTGGTTCACTTTGCTCATCATAAAGCCCCATGGCAGATGACATTTTTGGTTGGCTGCAGAATATATTGCGCGGAAAAATTTAAAAACGGGAACGTTCCCGAAACACGGCAAAGATCACAATTTATCGTTCAGGAAACGATCAGGACAGGGTGGCGGGGATGATGATTTGTTGCGGTTCGCTGTGCCCGGTTATCTGTTTGATTAACTGGCAGGCCGCCTGGCGTCCGGCTTCTGCGTAGCCTGGGTCAACGGTGACGATCTCCGGATGGAGGAACTTCATCAACGGTGTATTACCAACGCTCGCCAGCTGTAAGGTATCGATGCGTTGCTCTTGCAGGTATTTACTTGCGCCAAGTGCCAGCGTGTCAGTTGCGCACAGCAACGCGGTGGTTTCAGGGGTAATGACTTTTGCCACGTTCTCATAACCTTGCTTCATGGCGAGGCCAGGCAGAGCGGCGACGGGATGCAGTTTATGCGCTTTGCAGAACGCAAGGTAGGCTTCATGACGTCGCTTACCGGTCGTCACGTCACTGTGCGGCACGCCGAGATAACTGATATTGCGATGCCCCTGGTCATACAGCCGTTGCATCAGGATTTTGATCGCCCCTTCGTCGTCATAACAGACTGAAGCAAAGCCCTTTGCGTCGCGTGCCAGCAGCACCAGCGATGACTGCCAGTGGGCTAACATCTCTTCGGTTATACCGGTAAAACCAAACAGCACTACGCCGTCGATATTACGACGTTTCAAAACGCCCAGATGTTCGGCAACTAATTGTGGTGAAAACTGGCTTTCCATCATGATGGGGTCGTAACCCTGTTCATAGAACGCCGGCAGCATGGTCTGAACCGCGAGATTTTCTGACAGCGAATCCAGACGTGTCACGATGATGGCGACCACTTTATCGCTTTGCCCACGCATGGCGCGCGCAGAGCGGGAAGGGGAAAATCCATGCTGATTCATCACTGCTTCAACACGTTCACGTGTGCGCTGGCTCACGCCGCTTTCGTTATTCAGCACCCGGGAAACAGTGGATTTTCCCACGCCGCTCAAGCGCGCGATGTCTTTGATGGTCAGCCGATTTTGCATCCTGTTATCCCGTAACGTGTTGTTTAATTATTAGAGACTAACTTTACCCGCGCATTCAGCAATGGGCAAAGTCTGGTTTATCGTTGGTTTAGTTGCCGACAGGTATTATATCGGCATAAATGCTACGAATATTATTGTATTCGCGGCGCTATTTATTCACTTACCGGAGGTTATATGGAACCTGATCCCACGCCTCTCCCTCGACGGAGATTAAAACTTTTCCGGTAAGCCCGTCTTTTCACGGCGTTACCGGATGCGTAAGGCCGTGACGTTTTAACGTCCCTGCTCATATTTATTACCTTCAGGTAAGGCTTCGCCACGCCTGAAGATATTTCTGCACTGTTCCAGACAGTGCGGAGGGACACCCTATGTTTAAAGAAATTTTTACCCGGCTCACTCGCCATTTACCTTCCCGTCTGATCCGTCGCGATCCGCTACCGGGTGCGCAGCAGACAGCGAATGCACCAATCCCGCCTTCCTTAAGCGCGCATTGCCTGAAAATGGCGGTGATGCCCGAAGAAGAATTATGGAACACGTTCGACACCCACCCGGAAGGGTTGAATCAGGCGGAAGTGGAAGTTGCCCGTGAAAAACATGGCGAAAATAAATTACCTGCGCAACAACCATCGCCGTGGTGGGTACATTTGTGGGTCTGCTATCGCAACCCCTTTAATATTTTGCTCACGCTCCTTGGCGGCATTTCTTACGCCACGGAAGATTTATTTGCCGCAGGCGTTATCGCGTTAATGGTGGCTATTTCCACGCTGCTGAACTTTATTCAGGAAGCGCGTTCCACCAAAGCGGCAGATGCCCTGAAAGCGATGGTCAGCAATACCGCGACGGTGCTGCGCGTTATTAACAGCAAAGGCGAAAATGGCTGGCTGGAGATCCCGATCGACCAGCTGGTGCCCGGCGATATTATTAAACTGGCGGCGGGGGATATGATCCCGGCAGATTTGCGTATCTTGCAGGCGCGGGATCTGTTCGTCGCTCAGGCGTCGTTAACCGGTGAGTCTCTGCCCGTAGAAAAAGCTGCAACCACTCGCCAGCCGGAGCACAGCAATCCGCTGGAGTGTGACACCCTGTGTTTTATGGGCACCACCGTGGTGAGCGGCACGGCACAAGCAATGGTGATTGCCACAGGTGCCAACACCTGGTTTGGTCAACTGGCGGGGCGTGTTAGTGAGCAGGAAAGCGAGCCGAATGCCTTTCAGCAAGGGATCAGCCGCGTCAGTATGCTGCTGATTCGCTTTATGCTGGTGATGGCACCGGTGGTGCTGTTGATCAACGGTTACACCAAAGGCGACTGGTGGGAAGCGGCGCTGTTTGCGCTTTCGGTAGCGGTGGGTTTAACGCCGGAAATGTTGCCGATGATTGTCACCTCAACGCTGGCGCGTGGCGCAGTAAAGCTGTCGAAACAGAAGGTGATCGTCAAACATCTGGATGCCATTCAGAACTTTGGCGCTATGGATATTCTGTGTACCGATAAAACCGGCACCCTGACGCAGGATAAAATTGTGCTGGAGAATCATACCGATATCTCCGGTAAAACCAGCGAACGCGTGCTGCATAGCGCGTGGTTGAACAGTCATTACCAGACCGGGCTTAAAAACCTGCTTGATACAGCGGTGCTCGAAGGTACGGATGAAGAGTCGGCGCGTTCGCTGGCCAGCCGTTGGCAGAAAATTGATGAGATTCCGTTTGATTTTGAGCGTCGCCGGATGTCGGTGGTAGTGGCAGAAAATACCGAACATCATCAGCTGGTGTGCAAAGGCGCATTGCAGGAGATCCTTAATGTGTGTTCACAGGTGCGCCACAATGACGAGATTGTGCCGCTCGATGACACCATGCTGCGTAAGATTAAGCGGGTTACTGATACGCTGAATCGTCAGGGGCTGCGCGTGGTTGCGGTGGCGACGAAATATCTGCCCGCGCGTGAAGGAGATTACCAGCGGGCGGATGAATCCGACCTGATCCTCGAAGGATATATCGCTTTTCTTGATCCGCCAAAAGAGACAACCGCTCCGGCGCTGCGGGCATTAAAAGCGAGTGGAATTACCGTGAAAATCCTCACTGGTGACAGTGAATTAGTGGCGGCGAAAGTGTGCCATGAAGTGGGGCTGGACGCGGGAGAGGTGGTCATTGGTAGTGATATTGAAACGCTATCTGATGACGAACTGGCAAATCTCGCACAGCGCACCACGCTGTTTGCTCGCCTGACGCCGATGCATAAGGAACGCATCGTAACGTTGCTAAAGCGCGAAGGGCATGTGGTTGGCTTTATGGGCGATGGTATTAATGATGCGCCCGCCTTACGCGCTGCGGATATCGGCATTTCTGTGGACGGCGCGGTAGATATTGCCCGTGAAGCGGCTGATATCATCCTGCTGGAAAAAAGCCTGATGGTGCTGGAAGAGGGGGTTATTGAAGGGCGCCGGACTTTCTCTAACATGCTGAAATACATCAAAATGACGGCGAGTTCTAACTTCGGTAATGTGTTCAGCGTGCTGGTGGCGAGTGCTTTCTTGCCCTTTCTGCCGATGCTGCCGTTACACTTACTGATCCAGAACCTGCTGTACGATGTGTCACAGGTGGCGATCCCGTTTGATAACGTTGATGACGAGCAAATTCAAAAGCCGCAGCGTTGGAATCCGGCGGATCTGGGGCGTTTTATGATCTTCTTCGGACCGATCAGTTCGATCTTCGATATTCTGACGTTTTGCCTGATGTGGTGGGTATTCCATGCCAACACGCCGGAAACGCAAACACTGTTCCAGTCGGGCTGGTTCGTGGTGGGATTACTGTCTCAAACGCTGATTGTGCATATGATCCGTACCCGTCGTGTACCGTTTATTCAGAGTCGTGCATCGTGGCCGTTAATGATCATGACCGTAATCGTGATGATTGTCGGGATCGCGTTGCCGTTTTCGCCGCTGGCCAGTTATCTGCAATTGCAGGCGCTACCGTTAAGTTACTTCCCGTGGCTGATTGCGATTCTGGCAGGATATATGACGTTAACGCAGTTGGTGAAAGGGTTCTATAGCCGTCGTTATGGTTGGCAGTAAAGAATAAGCTGGGCATGGTGGCCCGGATTCAGATTGCAGATAAAGTGAGCTTTGTTCATGCCGGATGCAGCGTAAACGCCTTATCCAGCCTACAAATTCAATAAATTGCAGGAATCACCCAGGCCTGATAAGCGTAGCGCATCAGGCGATTTTGCTTTTGTCATCAGACTTAATCCGGGCACGATAGCCCGGATTTCCATCAAGATTAGCGACGAACAGCGATCGCTTCGATCTCAATCTTCACGTCTTTCGGCAGACGGGCAACTTCAACGCAAGAACGTGCCGGGAAGGTGGCGTTGTGTTCGGTGAAGAAGGCTTCGTAAGTGGCATTTACGGTTGCGAAGTCGTTCAGATCTTTCACAAACACGGTGGTTTTAACGATGTCGCCCACTTTCAGGCCAGCCGCTTCCACGATCGCTTTCACGTTATCCAAAGACTGACGCGCTTGTGCCGCGACGTCTGCCGGTACTTCGCCAGTTTTCGGGTTTACCGGGATCTGACCAGAGGTGATGATCATACTGCCCAGATCAACGCCCTGAACATAAGGTCCGATAGCTGCCGGTGCATTTTCCGTAGCGATAGTTTTACTCATGATTTCTCCTTTATTACAGCGGTAAAAAGTCTGGCTCATTATAGGGAGCCAGACTTTTATTACCAACCGCAATTAATTGGCCAGTACCACATTATGGGAAAACTCTTTTTCGCAGTATTTGCATTTGAGCGCGATGTCATTGGCGCGTTTTCGCACTGCAAAGCTGGAAGAAACCGGTTCGGCATGGCTGATACAGTTGCTGTTCGGGCAGACCAGCACATTGTCGATGCGCTCCGGCAGGCTGGGGCGTGATTTACCAACCACTTCATAATTGTCGATACGATTTACCGTGGCTTGCGGTGCGTACAGCGCCAGTTGGTCTACCTGATCTTCACTCAAAAAGGTATTTTCGATCTTGATCAGATCCTTGCGCCCCATCTCGCCAGAAGGCAGGTTCAGACCGATGGTGATACGCTGATCCGTTTCGGTCAGCTTGAACAGACTCAACAGCTTAAAACCGATCTGGGCGGGGATATGGTCAATTACCGTGCCGCGTTTAATAGCTTCAACCTGCAATTTATTATCGTGTGTCATCTCTATGTCCCCTTACAGTACCAGATCGCGATTCAGAACCAGTGCCAGTAACGCCTGGCGAGCGAAAATCCCATTGCCTGCTTGCTGGAAGTACCAGGCGTGCGGCGTTTTATCGACATCCGTCGCAATTTCATCAATACGCGGCAGCGGATGCAGCACTTTCATATTGGCTTTGGCGTTGTGAAGATCGCTGGCGCGCAGGACAAACTGCGCTTTTACGTTGGCGTATTCGGACGGGTCCAGGCGCTCTTTTTGCACGCGGGTCATATACAAAATGTCCACTTCCGCCATCACTTCTTCAATGGAACTATGCAGGCTCCAGGCGATACCTTTTTCATCAAGCATGTCCAGAATGTACTGCGGCATTGCCAGCGCATCCGGGGCGATGAAGTAGAAACGGTTGCCGTCGAATTTCGCCAGCGCCTGGGTCAGGGAGTGAACGGTGCGACCATATTTCAGGTCGCCGACCATTGCGACACGAAGATTGTCCAGACGTCCCTGGGTTTCCTGAATGGTGAACAGATCCAGCAAGGTTTGCGTCGGATGTTGGTTGGAACCATCACCGGCGTTCAGCACCGGCACATTGCCGGAAAACTCGGTTGCCAGGCGCGCCGCACCTTCCTGCGGATGGCGCATCACAATTGCATCGACGTAAGTGCTGATAACCGAGATGGTATCAGCCAGCGTTTCACCTTTTTTTCCCAGTGAGGTGTTTGCGCTGTCAGAGAATCCCACCACACTAGCGCCCAGGCGGTGCATCGAGGTTTCGAAAGAGAGGCGGGTGCGGGTTGATGCTTCGAAGAAGCAACTGGCAATCACTTTATGTTTCAACAACTCTGGTTGCGGGTTTGCTTTCAGTTTCGCCGCTGTCGCCAGCACCAGATTAAGGTCATCGCGACTAAGGTCATTTATGGAAATGATGTGTTTTTGATATAGCGGATTAGCCATGTTTATCTCCTGACGCCTGGGCAAAAAAAAGCCCCTCGATTGAGGGGCTGGGAATGGGTGATCAACGGGAAGAAAAACGGCAGGCCAGCGTCTTTTTTCAGACGCGGTAAGACAAAATGTCGAACACACTGAACCATACATCCTCCCGGCAAATTGTCCGGCATTATACTCAGCCAGAAAGTGGGATCAAGCGATTAATGCAAGAAACTTCCAAGGTAAACGATTGTTGTGAATTTATATGCTTAAAATTTGAATTTATAACGAAATGAATTTAGGGGGGGGGGAATGTGGGGGGAAAATATGCGCTGGCGCAATCAGGCGGCAAAAAATGCTGGTATGGCAGTAAGGAATTACGTATAACAAGAGAAATGAAACGATGTTTTAATTGAGGGAATGAAAAAAATGATCATCGGAAATATTCATAATCTCCAGCAATGGTTGCCGGAAGAATTACGTCAGGCGATTGATTATATTAAAGCGCACGTTACGGCAGAAACGCCAAAAGGTAAGCACGACATCGAAGGCAACCGTCTGTTTTATCTTATCTCTGAAGATATGACCGAGCCGTATGAAGCACGCCGCGCCGAGTACCATGCCCGCTATCTCGATATTCAGATTGTGCTAAAAGGGCAGGAAGGCATGACCTTCAGCACACAACCTGCGGGCACGCCGGATACCGATTGGTTAGCCGATAAAGACATCGCCTTTTTGCCAGAAGGTGTTGAGGAGAAAACAGTTATCCTCAATGAAGGCGACTTTGTCGTGTTCTATCCGGGTGAAGTACACAAGCCACTGTGCGCAGTGGGCGAGCCAGCCCAGGTTCGCAAAGCGGTTGTGAAAATGCTGATGGCGTAAGTGGATTATGCCGGAGGCGACGTTACGCCGCCTCCGGTACTGGCGTTATTGGGCGAGCGTCGCAACCATTACCGCTTTGATGGTATGCATGCGGTTTTCCGCCTGATCAAAAACAATACTGGCGGCAGATTCAAAGACCTCATCCGTCACTTCCATCCCACCGTGCAGGCCAAACTTTTCTGCCATCTTTTTACCTAGCGTCGTTTGGTCGTCATGAAACGCGGGCAGGCAGTGCAGGAATTTGACGTCTGGATTACCGGTTAACTGCATCATTTTGCTATTCACCTGATAATCACGCAGTAATGCAATACGTTCTGCCCATTTCTCTTTCGCTTCCCCCATCGACACCCACACATCGGTGTAAATAAAGTCGGCACCTTTAACGCCTGCTGCGATATCTTCTGTCAGCGTTATATTCCCGCCATTTTGCTGTGCCAGGGCGCGGCATTCCGTAACCAGCGAAGCTTCCGGCCAGCACGCTTGTGGCGCTACCAGGCGTAAATCCAGACCGGTCAACGCCGCAGCTTCCAGCATTGAGTTACCCATGTTGTTGCGTGCATCTCCGGCATAAACCAGCGTCATCTCATTGAACGCTTTACCTGGTAAATGCTCCTGCATGGTCAGCAAATCCGCCAGAAGCTGTGTAGGATGAAACTCATTAGTCAGGCCGTTCCATACCGGCACACCTGCATATTCCGCCAGCGTTTCGACAATCTCCTGACCATAGCCGCGATACTGAATACCGTCATACATGCGACCAAGCACGCGGGCGGTATCTTTAATCGACTCTTTATGGCCAATCTGGCTGCCGCTGGGGCCGAGATAAGTGACGCGAGCACCCTGGTCATATGCGGCAACTTCGAAAGAGCATCGGGTACGGGTCGAGTCTTTTTCGAAGATGAGCGCGATATTTTTACCTGTGAGTCTGGCTTCTTCTTTGCCGTTTTTCTTATCGGCTTTCAGCTTCGCAGCTAACTGCAGCAGGCTGTTGAGTTCAGCTGGCGTGAAATCGAGTAATTTCAGGAAATGTTTATGATAAAACCCGGACATAGATCCCTCCTGTGGCTAACGCCGTAATGAATTAAAATTCAATTTATATGGATGATTATTCATTTGCAAGCCTAAAACATAAATCTTTGTCACAAAGGTGGAGGCAATGTCAGTGGTGTGTGACAATAAGAGTATCGGCAGGACATTAAGAGGAATGAGCCATGGCAAACCCGGAACAACTGGAAGAACAGCGTGAAGAAACGCGTTTGATTATTGAAGAATTACTGGAAGATGGCAGCGATCCGGACGCGCTGTACACCATCGAACATCACCTTTCCGCAGACGATCTGGAAACCCTGGAAAAAGCAGCGGTTGAAGCGTTTAAACTCGGTTACGAAGTGACCGATCCGGAAGAGTTGGAAGTGGAAGATGGCGATATCGTAATTTGCTGTGACATCCTCAGCGAATGCGCGTTGAATGCCGATCTTATCGACGCCCAGGTTGAGCAATTGATGAACCTGGCAGAGAAGTTCGACGTTGAATACGACGGTTGGGGCACTTACTTTGAAGATCCTAACGGCGAAGATGGCGACGATGAAGATTATGTCGACGAAGATGATGACGGTGTTCGTCACTAATTAATTGATTAAAATGCCCGCTAGTACACACTAGCGGGCATTTTTTTAGAGTTTACGCAGCATCCGCACTTCACAATCGACATGGCCCGTGCAACCAAGTGCGTAATCGATATGTTGAAAACCTAAATGTTCATACAAACCAATCGCTTCTTTTAAAAAAGCGGTCGTTTCCAGATAGCAGCGTTTGAAGCCCATTTCTCGCGCCTGCTCCATCGCCATTAAGGCCAGTTTTTTCGCCAGTCCTTTACCGCGAATAGCAGGAAGAAAATACATCTTTTGCAGTTCGCAAATGTCCGATTCACTACCTGCTAATGGCGCAATCCCGCCGCCACCCACCACTTCGCCATTGTATTCAACTACCCAATACGCATGACTGGGCTGACTATACACTTGATACAATTCGTCGAGATTGGGATCGGCGACAGTGTAGCCTTTATCAGCGGTAAGACCGTATTCTGCGGATACCTGGCGGATGACGCTGGCGATGGCGGGATTATCGGCGGCAGTAAGTTTGCGCAAACGGAGCGCGGGAGAAGTGACAACATTCATAGCATAGCTCAATTTCAAATGTATGATTTATAGCTCACTTTAATACCACCCTCGCTTATGCGGTGCAAGAAGAAGATAAATCAGAAAATATTAAGCATATATCTCTTTGAGAAAGCGTATTCTAGGCGTACCAGTATTAATTTACTGGGATTATTATCTATATGAATGGAATTTATTTTAGGGATATGATTCATGAATGGTGTAAACGTCGGGAAAGATAATTCTCGTCACGCGTTTGTTTTTACAGGCAAAGGTGGTGAGTATTTTCTTATTTGTCTTGTGAATTTTTTACTGACAATTATTACTCTGGGAATATATGGGCCGTGGGCATTGGTGAAATGCCGTCGTTATATTTATCAACATGTGACACTCAATGGGCAACCATTTAGTTATAAGGGAACTGGTGGTGCCATTTTCGTTAGCATGTTCCTTATTATTGTCGTTTATCTTCTCAGTATTTCTTGTTTTTCAGGCCAGCACTTTGTTCTTGGTTTTCTCCTGTTTGCTCTCTTGAGCTGCGGTATTCCTTGCATGGCAGTGAAGAGTCTACAATATCAGGCGAACATGACCTCACTGAATGGCATTCGCTTTGGCTTTAACTGCTCGATGCTCCGTGCATGGTGGGTTATGTTAGGTCTGCCTGTTTTGTTGGCGTTAGCGTTTTGGTTCGCACTGTATCTTATTGCGCAATTGACGACATCGATAGGAGGATTATTCTTTAACTTAGTCGCGTTAAGTTTGCTTTCTGCCATCGGGCTGGGTGTCGTCAATGGTATAACCTACAGTAAATGGATGCCATTGCTGGGTAACAATGCAACTTTTGGCATTCATAAGTTTTCTGTTCAGGTAAACGTAAAAGAATGCATTAAAGGTTGTATGCTCGCAATATTAACCATGGTTCCTTTCATCATTGTGATTGGTATTATGATTGCGCCAGTATTTCAGCAGGTAATGATGATGACCATGTTGGGTAGGTCTGATGCTGGTGGTGAGCTTGTATTGCAATATTACCCACAGATTATGGCTTCTTATTTCCTTTATTTTGTTGCGATTTTTGTTTTTGCCAGTTATCTCTATGTCACGTTACGTAGTTTGTTTCTGAATAACCTGACACTGGCAAATGGAACAATTCGTTTTCATTCGTCCGTTACCACGTTCGGTGTGCTTTTACGCATGTTTGCGGTATTAATGGGTTCTTCAATTACCTGTGGACTGGCTTATCCTTGGCTGAAAATGTGGATGATTAGCTGGATTGCCAATAATACCCATGTGCAGGGTGACCTTGATTCACTGGCGTTAGCGAATGATGAAAAACCGCAGGATAGCGGTCCGTTAATGTGGATATCTCGCGGTATTATGCCGTATGTTCCGTTTATCTAAATAAAAAGGCCGGAGCATTCTCCGGCCTTCGTTATCACTGTGCGTATTACAGCGCGGCAATAACCGCCTGTTGTTCAATCAGCTTCGCTTTCGCTTCCGCATAACCTTCCAGCTTCTCACGTTCTTTCGCGATGACCGCTTCCGGTGCACGTGCGACAAAGCCTTCGTTCGCCAGCTTGTTCTCGATACGGCTGATTTCACCTTCGATCTTCGCCACTTCTTTTGCCAGACGCGCCAGCTCATCTTCTTTGTTGATGAGTCCAGCCATCGGGATCAGCAGCTCAGCGCCGTCGACGATCTTAGTAACGGAAACCGGACCTTTGTCATCGGCAGGCAGCACGGTGATGCTTTCCAGACGTGCCAGCGTTTGCAGGAAGCCACGGTTTTCATTTACGCGACGTTCTGCATCCGCGCTGCAACCACGCAGCAGCAGCTCCAGCGGTTTGCCCGGCGCGATGTTCATTTCTGCACGGATGTTACGTACCGCAACGATCGCCTGTTTCAGCCACTCGGTGTCGGCCAGCGCCGCTTCATCAACCTGAGATGCATCGTACTGCGGGAACGGCTGCAGCATGATGGTGTCAGCGGTGATGCCGCAAAGCACTTTCACACGCTGCCAGATAGTTTCGGTGATGAACGGAATGATCGGATGCGCGAGGCGCAGCAGACCTTCCAGTACCGTAACCAGCGTGTGGCGAGTACCGCGCAATTCGGCCTCAGTTCCACCGTTCATTACCGGCTTGGTCAGCTCCAGATACCAGTCACAGAACTGGTTCCAGGTGAATTCATACAGAATGCCTGCGGCGATATCGAAGCGGAAACTATCCAGTGCTTCGCGGTACGCTTTGATGGTTTGGTTGAACTCCGCCAGAATCCAGCGATCCGCCAGCGACAGCGTCATTTCGCCACCGTTGAAGCCGCAATCCTGACCTTCTGTGTTCATCAGCACAAAGCGGCTGGCGTTCCACAGTTTGTTACAGAAGTTACGGTAACCTTCCAGACGCTTCATATCCCAGTTGATGTCACGACCGGTAGAAGCCAGCGCCGCCAGGGTGAAGCGCAGCGCGTCAGTACCGTGCGGCTCAATGCCGTTCGGGAACTGCTTCTCGGTGCGCTTACGGATTTTGTCCGCCAGCTGCGGCTGCATCATATTACCGGTACGTTTTTCCAGCAGTTCTGGCAGCGAAATACCGTCGACCATATCCAGCGGGTCAATCACGTTACCCTTGGATTTAGACATCTTCTGGCCTTCGTCGTCACGAATCAGACCGGTCATGTAAACAGTGTGGAACGGCACCTGCGGTTTGCCATTTTCATCTTTGATGAAGTGCATGGTCATCATGATCATGCGGGCAATCCAGAAGAAGATGATGTCGAAGCCAGAAACCATCACGCTGGTCGGGTGGAACTGACGCAGGGCGTCGGTGTTTTCCGGCCAGCCGAGCGTAGAGAAAGTCCACAGCGCGGAAGAGAACCAGGTGTCGAGAACGTCTTCGTCCTGACGCAGCGCGACGTCCGCACCGAGGTTATTTTCTTTACGCACTTCGTCTTCGTTGCGGCCAACATAAACGTTACCCGCTTCGTCATACCATGCCGGGATACGGTGACCCCACCACAGTTGACGAGAGATACACCAGTCCTGAATATCGCGCATCCAGGAGAAGTACATGTTTTCGTACTGCTTCGGTACGAACTGAATATCGCCGTTCTCAACCGCTTCAACCGCCGGTTTCGCCAGTACATCGGCACGCACGTACCACTGGTCAGTCAGCATCGGTTCGATAACCACGCCACCACGGTCGCCGTAAGGAACGGTCAGATCGTGCGGTTTAATTTCTTCCAGCAGGCCGAGCGCGTCAACCGCAGCAACGACTGCTTTACGCGCAGCAAAACGCTCGAGTTTCTGGAACTCTGCCGGGATTTCGCTGGAATAAACGTCGGATTCGTTGCCTTTGGTATCGAACACCTGGGCGCTTTCACGGATATCACCGTCAAAGGTCAGGATGTTGATCATCGGCAGGGCGTGACGTTTACCCACTTCATAGTCGTTAAAGTCGTGCGCCGGAGTGATCTTCACGCAGCCGGTGCCTTTTTCCATGTCGGCGTGTTCGTCACCAACGATCGGAATACGACGGTTAACCAGCGGCAGAATGACAAATTTGCCAATCAGATCTTTGTAACGCGGATCTTCCGGGTTAACAGCCACGCCGGTGTCGCCCAGCAGGGTTTCCGGGCGGGTAGTCGCAACGACCAGATAATCTTTGCCATCAGCAGTTTTCGCGCCGTCAGCCAGCGGATAGCGGATATGCCACATCGAACCTTTCGATTCGCGGTTTTCCACTTCCAGGTCAGAGATAGCGGTGCGCAGTTTCGGATCCCAGTTTACCAGGCGCTTACCACGGTAAATCAGATCTTCTTTATACAGACGAACGAAAACTTCTTTCACCGCATTGGACAGGCCTTCGTCCATGGTGAAGCGTTCACGCTCCCAGTCGACGGAGTTGCCGAGACGGCGCATCTGACGGGTAATCGTACCGCCGGATTCCGCTTTCCATTCCCAAATTTTGTCGATGAAAGCTTCGCGGCCGTAGTCGTGACGGGTTTTACCTTCTTCTGCGGCAATCTTGCGCTCAACGACCATCTGGGTAGCGATCCCGGCGTGGTCAGTACCGACCTGCCACAGGGTATTTTTACCCTGCATACGCTGATAGCGGATCATGGTATCCATGATGGTTTGCTGGAAGGCGTGACCCATATGCAAACTGCCGGTGACGTTCGGCGGCGGGATCATGATGCAGAAACTTTCCTGGCTTTCATCGCCATTAGGCTTAAAGTAGCCCTGCTTTTCCCAGTGCTCGTAAAGCGGCTGTTCGATATCTTGTGGGTTATATGTCTTTTCCATTATTTCCAGGTTGCCGTATTCAGGTTGAAACCAGCCACGCGGTAGGCTTTATAGCGTTCGCGCGCCAGTTGTTTCAGAGAATCTTCATAAGGAACGAAGTCTACCACTTCTGTGAAAGCGGTGGCAAAATCTGCAAAGCTTGTTCGCAGACTAATCAATATATCGCGCGGGCTGCTGCTACGTTTTTGCGGCCAGGCGATCTCCACCGGCGCGCCGCCGCGCGGTCCTTCTCCCGCTAAATTGTGCGGAACAAAACTTTCTGCCGGACGCGCCCACAGGGCTTCATCCAGCCGGTAAGCCTGTTTTTCATCTTCACAGGCGATGAGCACGCGCTTACCGCTGCGCCAACGTTCTGCGGCAATTTCACACACCAGTTGCTCAACGGCGCTTAAGCCATCGACGGTGGTGTCATTGTCCAGAAGGTAGAACGTTGCGTTTTTCATATATGGGGCTTCTTGTGGTGGATTTAAATATTGCTGCATTCCTCACCCTGAAAGATGAGCAATGAATTTCTATTGCGCTCGATCGGTTCCCTCTCCCTTAGGGAGAGGGTTAGGGTGAGGGTAAAACGCAAACTTACTCTTCGCCGTTAAATCCGGCGCGGTTCAGCAGGAACTGTGCCAGCAACGCTACCGGACGACCGGTTGCGCCTTTTGCTTTACCAGAACGCCAGGCGGTTCCCGCGATATCCAGGTGCGCCCAGTTGTACTTACGGGTAAAGCGCGACAGGAAGCAACCTGCGGTAATCGCCCCGCCAGGACGTCCGCCAATGTTCGCCATATCGGCAAAATTGGATTCCAGTTGTTCCTGGTACTCGTCACCCAGCGGTAAACGCCATGCGCGGTCGCCAGACTGCTCAGACGCGGCAATCAGCTCATGGGCCAGCGGATTATGGTTCGCCATCAGGCCGGTGATGTGATGACCCAGCGCGATCACGCAGGCACCGGTCAGCGTCGCCACATCAATTACCGCTTCCGGCTCAAAACGTTCAACATAAGTTAATACATCGCACAGCACCAGACGGCCTTCGGCGTCGGTGTTCAGCACTTCTACGGTTTGACCGGACATAGTGGTTAACACATCGCCCGGACGATAGGCACGACCGCCAGGCATGTTTTCGCAGCCTGCCAGTACGCCGATAACGTTAATCGGCAGTTGCAGCTCTGCAACCATGCGCATCACGCCGTAAACCGCCGCCGCGCCGCACATATCGTACTTCATCTCATCCATGCCTTCTGAAGGCTTGATGGATATACCGCCGGAGTCGAAGGTTAAACCTTTACCCACCAGCACAATCGGGCGCGCATCTTCCGACGCGTTGCCTTTGTACTCAATCACCGACATCAGCGATTCGTTTTGCGAACCCTGCCCCACCGCCAGATAGGAGTGCATCCCCAGCTCTTTCATTTGCTGTTCGCCGATAACGCGGGTGATGACATTCTTGCTGTAGCTGTCAGCTAACTGGCGCGCTTGTGAAGCGAGGTAAGCGGCGTTACAGATATTCGGCGGCATATTGCCGAGATCTTTCGCGGCTTTGATCCCGGCCGCAATCGCCAGACCGTGCTGGATCGCGCGCTCACCGCTGGTCAGCTCACGGCGGGTCGGCACGTTGAACACCATTTTACGCAGCGGACGACGCGGCTCGCTCTTATTCGTTTTAAGCTGGTCAAAGCTGTAGAGCGTCTCTTTTGCTGTCTCGACCGCCTGACGCACTTTCCAGTAGTTGTTACGGCCTTTAACGTGCAGTTCAGTCAGGAAACAGACCGCTTCCATTGAGCCAGTATCATTCAGTGTATTAATGGTTTTCTGAATAACCTGCTTGTACTGACGCTCATCCAGCTCACGTTCTTTGCCGCAACCAATAAGGAGAATTCGCTCGGAAAGTACATTCGGAACATGGTGCAGCAACAATGTCTGCCCCGGTTTTCCTTCCAGTTCGCCCCGACGTAGCAGGGCGCTGATGTACCCATCGCTGATTTTATCGAGCTGTTCTGCAATCGGAGAAAGGCGACGTGGTTCGAAGACGCCCACGACGATGCAGGCACTCCGCTGTTTCTCCGGGCTACCGCTTTTTACACTAAACTCCATGCACTACGCTCCTGAATCTTAAAGACAACGGCGGTGGCTACAGATAGAATTGCAAGCTTTCGTAACTCATGTCCGCTGTTGCGATGACTTCGTGTTAATCTTAACGTTATTACGGCATTGGCACGTCAGAACAAAATCTGAGAGGTGAATCCGTTGAGTATAATTATCTTAGCGACGATTTCGACGACTCAAGAGAATAAATGACGTTTAAGCCATGAAACAAGCTAAAATCCTGCAAAAGACGAGTTTTTACGGGCGTATTTAAAGTGATAATCATAAGATATCTGGTGCGGGAGACGCTCAAAAGCCAGCTGGCGATACTCTTCATCTTGCTTTTGATCTTCTTCTGTCAAAAGTTAGTGAGGATCCTCGGCGCAGCGGTTGACGGCGATATTCCGGCGAACCTGGTGCTCTCCCTTCTCGGGTTGGGCGTGCCGGAAATGGCGCAGCTTATCCTGCCATTAAGCCTGTTCCTCGGGCTGCTGATGACGTTGGGTAAACTGTATACCGAAAGTGAAATTACGGTAATGCATGCCTGCGGCCTGAGCAAAGCGGTTCTGGTGAAAGCGGCAATGGTTCTCGCGGTGTTCACGGCGATTGTCGCGGCGGTTAACGTCATGTGGGCGGGGCCGTGGTCATCGCGTCATCAGGATGAGGTGCTGGCAGAAGCGAAAGCTAACCCAGGCATGGCGGCGCTGGCGCAAGGGCAATTCCAGCAAGCGACCAATGGCAGCTCGGTGCTGTTCATCGAAAGCGTTGACGGCAGCGACTTCAAAGATGTGTTCCTCGCGCAAATCCGACCAAAAGGTAATGCACGTCCTTCCGTGGTAGTGGCCGATTCCGGACATTTAACTCAGTTGCGGGATGGCTCTCAGGTGGTGACTCTCAATCAGGGAACGCGTTTCGAAGGCACTGCACTGTTACGTGATTTCCGCATTACTGACTTCCAGGATTATCAGGCGATCATTGGTCACCAGGCGGTGGCGCTCGACCCGAACGATACCGACCAGATGGACATGCGTACATTGTGGAACACCGACACCGATCGCGCCCGTGCGGAGCTAAACTGGCGTATCACGCTGGTATTCACCGTGTTTATGATGGCGTTGATGGTCGTACCGCTGAGTGTGGTTAACCCGCGTCAGGGGCGTGTACTGTCGATGCTGCCTGCCATGCTGCTGTATCTGCTTTTCTTCCTGATCCAGACCTCCCTGAAATCGAACGGCGGCAAAGGTAAGCTGGATCCGACGCTGTGGATGTGGACCGTTAACCTGATTTATCTGGCTTTGGCGATTGTTCTCAACCTTTGGGATACGGTGCCGGTTCGCCGCCTGCGCGCCAGTTTTTCGCGTAAAGGAGCGGTGTGATGCAACCTTTTGGCGTACTTGACCGCTATATCGGTAAAACTATTTTCACCACCATCATGATGACGCTGTTCATGCTGGTGTCGCTCTCCGGCATTATCAAATTTGTCGATCAGCTGAAAAAAGCCGGGCAGGGGAGTTACGACGCGTTAGGCGCAGGAATGTATACCCTGCTGAGCGTGCCGAAAGATGTGCAAATCTTCTTCCCGATGGCGGCTCTGCTGGGTGCGTTGCTTGGTCTTGGGATGTTGGCGCAGCGCAGCGAACTGGTGGTGATGCAGGCTTCTGGTTTTACCCGTATGCAGGTAGCGTTGTCGGTAATGAAAACCGCCATTCCGCTGGTATTGCTGACGATGGCGATCGGAGAATGGGTCGCGCCGCAGGGCGAGCAGATGGCACGTAACTACCGTGCGCAGGCGATGTACGGCGGCTCGTTGCTCTCTACCCAGCAAGGCTTATGGGCAAAAGATGGCAACAACTTTGTTTACATTGAGCGGGTTAAAGGTGACGAAGAGTTAGGGGGTATTAGTATTTATGCCTTTAACGAAAATCGTCGTCTGCAATCTGTGCGCTATGCCGCTTCCGCGAAGTTTGATCCTGAACATAAAGTCTGGCGTCTGTCGCAGGTTGATGAATCTGACCTGACCAATCCAAAACAAATCACCGGTTCTCAGACCGTGAGCGGCACCTGGAAAACCAACCTCACGCCAGACAAACTGGGCGTGGTGGCGCTGGATCCGGATGCACTCTCCATCAGCGGTTTGCACAACTATGTGAAGTATCTGAAGTCGAGCGGTCAGGACGCCGGACGTTATCAGCTCAACATGTGGAGCAAAATCTTCCAGCCGCTATCCGTGGCGGTGATGATGCTGATGGCACTGTCGTTCATCTTCGGTCCACTGCGTAGCGTGCCGATGGGCGTGCGCGTGGTTACCGGTATCAGCTTCGGTTTTGTGTTCTATGTACTGGATCAGATCTTCGGCCCGCTGACGTTGGTTTACGGCATCCCGCCGATCATCGGCGCACTGTTGCCAAGTGCAAGTTTCTTCTTAATCAGCCTGTGGCTGTTAATGAGAAAATCGTAACCAGATGAGTGAAGAAAGGGAGCGAAAGCTCCCTTTTACATTGTTGGCAAAGTGCGCTTTGTTCATGTCGGATGCGGCGTGAATGCCTTGTTCGGCCTACAAAATCATGCAAATTCAATATATTGCAGTGGCGTAGGCCTGATAAGACGCGATAGTGTCGCATCAGGCAAAGACAAATCGCACCAGACTTACCTTTTTCTCCCCCCAAGCAAGCTCCCCAGCACACCGCGTATAATCTGGTTCGTGACCTGGCGGGCGGCACTTTTCGCCATAGTCTGTACTACGCCATCTTTCTTTCCGCCACGCGGTCCGGTAGTGCCAAACAAAATGTCCTTTAACCCACCGAGAATACCGTCATCCACAGCCATCTCTTTTCCTTTGGCTGGTGGATTATTTTGCTGTTCGGTACTGGTTTGCACACCTTTTTGCAGCATCTCATAGGCAGATTCCCGATCCACGTCATCTTCATACTTGCCATACACCGGGGAGTGATTAATCAGGCCGTTACGCTCATCTTCTGTCACCGGTCCCATCCGTGAACAAGGTGCAATCACCATTGCACGCTCCACCACAGAAGGACTACCTTTCGCATCAAGAAATGAGATCAACGCTTCGCCGGTTCCCAGCTCCTGGATCGCCTTTTCTGTATCAAACGCTGGATTGGGTCGCATGGTTTGCGCTGCCGTCTTCACCGCTTTCTGGTCTTTCGGCGTAAAGGCGCGCAGAGCGTGTTGAACGCGATTCCCCAACTGCCCGAGTACGTTGTCGGGTATATCCGAAGGGTTTTGCGAGACAAACCAGACGCCCACGCCTTTCGAGCGGATAAGCCGTATGACCTGCTCAATTTTATCCAGCAGCACTTGCGGTGCATCGTTAAACAGCAGATGCGCCTCATCGAAGAAAAAGACGAGTTTCGGTTTATCCAGATCCCCTGCTTCCGGCAGTTGCTCATACAATTCAGAAAGCATCCACAGCAGACTGGCAGCGTACAGTTTTGGCATCTGGTAGAGCTTTTCGGCGCTAAGTATATTGATGACGCCTTTACCGTTAGCATCAGTACGCATCCAGTCTTTGATATCCAGCATCGGTTCACCAAAGAAATGCGTCGCTCCTTGCTGCTCCAGCGACAGTAATCCGCGTTGGATTGCACCAACAGATGCGCTACTGATATTGCCATACTGATTCTGGAATGATTTGGCGTTATCTCCGATGTACTGGGTAATGGCCCGAAGATCTTTAAAGTCGAGCAACAACAGTCCCTGATCGTCAGCAATGCGGAAGATGATATCCAGCACGCCAGTTTGCACGTCGTTAAGATTTAACAGTCGTGCAAGCAACAGCGGCCCCAGATCGGAGACCGTTGCCCTTACTGGATGGCCTTTCTCACCAAAAATATCCCACACCACCGCTGGATTCGAATGCGGTTGCCAGTCGTTGACACCGATACTTTTTAACCGAGCGAGCAGTTTTTCCGAGGTCGTACCTTCCTGTGCAACCCCGGTCAAATCGCCTTTCACATCGGCCATAAACACAGGTACACCGATTTCTGACAGTGATTCCGCTAGTTTTTGCAGCGTGACAGTTTTACCCGTCCCCGTTGCGCCAGTAATCAGCCCGTGACGGTTAGCCATAGCGGGTAATAAAAACAGTTCCGTGTCCGACGTGCGTGCAATTAAAAGTGGTTCGCTCATGAGATTTCCTCCAGTTCCCTGCCTGGAGTATAGGCACGGTTGAAAAGTTTTCACCACTAAATTCAGCCGATTGCGAGATGTCTTAAAGGCCGGGCAGAATCGACCTGGTAAAGGGATCAGAAGACAGCTTTCAGAACCACGCGGTAGCGCGCCTTACCGTCACGTACATGCTGGATGGCATCGTTAATTTTCGACATCGGGAACCGTTCGGTTGTTGGTGCGACTTTGCTGCGGGAAGTGTAGAGCATGGTCGGGTGGGGTTCCTGGAGTGTGATAGAGGTTACACATCGTGGAAGACAATGCTGAAATTTTCAGCACTTAGCGAGGCAGGCGTAAGCTGGCGCTTGCATGGTGACGCGTGACAGGTATAATCCACAACGTTTTCCGCATACCTCTTCAGTGCCGAAGTGGCGAAATCGGTAGACGCAGTTGATTCAAAATCAACCGTAGAAATACGTGCCGGTTCGAGTCCGGCCTTCGGCACCATTAGCTCTTCCAAGACCATCCGAGAAAGTCCAATTATTCCTTAAAAATCAATGATTGCAGCGATTTTTACGTCCTGAGTTGTCCGAGGTTGTCCGTTGAAATCCGGATGTCATTGGGGGCATAATTGGGGGCATCTTAACTTCGATTAGAAATGTGCCCCCAAATGAAGCTCAGCGCCAGACAGGTCGAGACCGCAAAACCAAAAGATAAAACCTACAAAATGGCCGATGGCGGCGGTTTGTACCTTGAGGTTTCGGCCAAAGGATCAAAATATTGGCGTATGAAATACAGACGCCCCTCTGACAAAAAAGAGGATCGCCTCGCTTTTGGTGTTTGGCCTACTGTGACGCTTGCTCAGGCAAGAGCAAAGCGCGATGAAGCCAAAAAGCTATTAGTGCAGGGCATTGATCCAAAAGCCGAACAGAAAGAGGCTCAGGCCGAGAACTCGGGGGCATATACTTTCGAAACCATTGCTCGTGAATGGCATGCCAGCAACAAGCGCTGGAGTGAAGACCATCGATCTCGCGTTCTTCGATATCTTGAGCTTTATATCTTCCCTCATATTGGTTCGTCCGATATTCGTCTACTCAAAACCAGCCACCTGTTAGCCCCAATTAAAAAAGTTGACGCTAGTGGAAAACACGACGTCGCTCAGCGCCTGCAACAGCGTGTAACGGCCATTATGCGTTATGCTGTACAGAACGATTACATTGACTCGAATCCGGCCAGTGATATGGCTGGTGCGCTATCTACAACCAAAGTGCGACATTACCCTGCGTTACCTTCCTGCCGGTTACCTGAGTTTCTTGCACGTCTCGCTGCATATCGTGGTCGTGTAATGACACGGATCGCAGTCGAGCTTTCCTTACTGACTTTTGTGCGTTCCAGTGAGTTACGTTTCGCGCGTTGGAATGAGTTCGACTTCGATAAAGCCCTTTGGCGCGTACCTGCAAAGCGGGAGGAAATTAAGGGGGTGCGTTACTCGTATCGTGGTATGAAGATGAAAGAGGAGCATATTGTTCCGCTTAGTCGTCAGGCGATGAATTTGTTAGGCCAGTTGAAGCAGATTAGTGGTGATAAGAAACTGCTTTTCCCGGGCGATCATGACGCAACTAAGGTTATGAGTGAAAACACAGTAAACAACGCATTACGGGCGATGGGATATGACACTAAAACCGAAGTTTGTGGGCATGGATTTAGAACGATGGCGCGTGGTGCACTGGGGGAGTCGGGGCTATGGAGCGATGATGCGATAGAGCGTCAGTTAAGCCATACAGAACGAAATAATGTACGCGCGGCTTATATCCATACTTCTGAGCATTTGGACGAACGTCGATTGATGGTACAGTGGTGGGCTGATTATTTGGAAGAGAATAAACTAAGAATGATAACACCATTTGATTACGGGAAAATATCTAATATAAAGTGAGTTTATAAAAATCAACTTTTGAAGCGGGGGGATTCCCCCCCCAAACTTTTATAAAAATTAAACATCTTCTCGACGTTTAGAGTTTGCGCGATATAGCGTTCTGGTTATATGGGATGTGAAATAGTCCTCATCTAAAAAATGCAATAATCTTTTTACATCTTTTCTTATTTGCGGCATTTTTATTTTTTCTAATTCACCGATTTTTTCAGTTTCTAGAACAACACCAATTTCAGCCGCTGATATTCTTAACTCAGTCACAGAGTAGTCCTCAAGTATTCTTGATTTATTAATCAAGGAAACTTTCTTTCTAATAACAGAGTCAGCAATTGTTGTTAAATCAAAACCCGGAGCTACTGAAAATTTTTCATGAGAAGAAAAACTTGTTAATTCTTCATTAGTGGCTTCTCTGAAATAAGCATCTACATCAAATATCCTGCGGAGCATATGGAAGCTTTTAAACTTTAATTCTGTACCTGCAAGAATAGCTGTTAGCTTATTGTCGATGACTATACCATGCTCAGTAGACTGGCAAAAGGTATTGCTTGCCTGAAATGGTTTTTGGAAAATTGTTCTTCTGTTATCAATAACTTGCCTTTTATCGAAGCTTTGGATTAAGGCAGTTGCAGGTTTTCCATCCTCTTCAGGATAGCCTGAAAACAGAGCGATTATATTGAAGACTGATATTTCTTCCGGCTCCCATGGAGGGATAGTTGTGGGATTATTAATAGCATCTAATACAGCGATAACATCATCAAAGTCAGGAATGACAAAAAACTCATCTCCACTAGTGATGTAGCCACCTGAAAATTCTACGCCTTCTGTATAGCGTTCTTCAAAAAAAGTTTTTTGTTCATTGAATAGCTGTGTGATTACATTTTGAGTCGGCCTGTCAGTAACAATTTTTACAATGCGTGTGCCAACTGTATTATCTGTTATTGCAAACAATTCCATATTTATTCCTATATTGCTATATATGTGTAATCAGTAAGCTTAATCAAATTAACACGATTGCCTGATGCTTTTAACAGTGGCTTTTTCGATAATATAACAAAGCTTACGCCTGTATCGTCTTCGGCTTCATAATATTTATATCCCCAAAATGATAATAATGGGTTGAAACTGTAGGAACCTGAAAAACTGATGTAAAAAAATAAACTCACAGCAAAGAAAGAAGCAATCCTAATATCCATAAATGCATCTGGACCACTGATTAAGGGAAATAAATAGGTTAAGAAATAATTTGTTATCTCTTTATCTGCTGGAGAAGCGGTAGTTAATTTTTTACTGGTTACAGAATTATATTTAATTGCGTATTTAACAATCAAAACACACAGTAAAAGTATAATTGCACACAATGATAAGTAAGCAATCATAAATTTATAGTGTTTTGATATACATGAAAGAAAAGCTAAGGTAAAAAATACCGGAGCAACTGAGCTGGCAGTAAGAAGATATTTGGCAAGCTTATTTAACATATTATCCTCCTTATCTGCCCTAGTATCTGTATATAAAAACAGTATAACATCAATTTAAGCATCAAAGAAGATAATAAAAATCAATTAAATCATAATGATGCCTGCGTTTTTAAAGTGTGGGCTTTTGGAGGCGGGTAATGTACGCGCGTATTCCCTGGAGATTCCATTTAAAAGGCTACGTATGTAGCCTCATGTATTTAAGAGTACTGGCCCCAATCTCTGGCAATAAACCAGTTTGGCGTCCAGCTAACAAACTCTTGCGGATGAAAGTTTTGAGGGATTACAACTAGAGATACAATCGCTTCAGGTTGCAAACTGAGAACATGACTTTTTTTATCGCTTTCGTAATCCCAAAAATGGAATCTGTCACTTTTATCATGAGCTCTACGACTAGGACCGAAGTCCATAGGCGCAGTTAATCTTGTGATTGTCGCGTTATCTTCTTTTGAATAAAAAGTTAGCTGAATTTTTAAACAACTATGAATGGCATCAATGAATTTATCGCGCATACGTTCTCCTTTGTAGTTACTAAATTAATATCCTCTATTGATAGATTATTGTGTGTGATCATTGCGGCATTTAATAAAACGTAATGAGTTCATTGTATTTTATTTATGTTATCAGCCTTGCGCGCAGTGCTTTCCCCGCCTCGCCCGCCCGCTTTGTGGGATGGTTTTAATGCAGTTGCGCTGACACGCTCAGGCCACGCCGGGCGTGGCGCGATCTGCAGAAAATGAGGCAGGAAAACGCATGCAAAGCCATGCACCTTATCGATGCATGGCTTTTTCCAGTAAAAACGGGCGGATTTTCGGGGAATTTTACACAGACTGACGTGATGCCAGTTGCGCACTTTTACGCGAAAAAATCATGTTCTGCGCAGGGGTGAATTTTTCACGGCTGTCATCCACCGAAGCCGCGTCAGGCCTGAATCCGATGGTCGTAAAAATGTCGCTATCCTGTGCGGAATAATTAATTTTTTCCCCCTTCGCAAGCCAGGAAAGAAGGGCTTCACGCAGGGCATCTGTGGCACGCTGTATGGCACAGTTTCGGGCAATGGCCGTCAGCTCACTGTAGCCCATCAGCTCCGGTGCCAGTGCCGCCGCCAGTGCTGTGCCGTGCTGCTGCATAAAATCATTCAGCCGGTCGCGGATGCTGATGTGCTGAACGGCTTCATGCGAACGAATATAACGACCGGCGGTCTGATTCACCTGCCATTTTCTGACTTCGATAATATTGCGTAATTCGTCAAGGCGACTGACGTTTCTGCCTTCTCCTGACAGAAGCCGCAGATATTCCTGTTCGGCCGCTGCCAGCTCATTTTTGCGTTGCAGCCATGCTGCTTTGTTATTCTGGCAGACCTCAAAAGCCTGCTGTAATGACATTGTGGTCACACCCCGTCTCCTGATTAATGGTTGAATGGTGAGCTGTAACAGCCTTTAACTTTTCGGACAACAGCCGGTGCTGTGCTTGCCGGTGCTGGTTTTTCCTCCGTGACCGGAGAACGAATCACGGCACAAATTGACTCATGCGTTTTAAATGTCGCCGAACAGTAAATATTCTGGCACTGCAGATAACTTTCTTTGACATTGTCACTCACATACCGGCTGGTGCGGGTATGCGCTGAATGACGACAGAAAGGGCAGCGCATCATGACAGCAGTCCTCTGGCCTTAAGCACTGCTCCCTGCTGGTCTATTTTGTCCTGCCACACCTTGCGCTGTGCCGGTGTGCCTGCCACCTCATAATCCATGTGCGGGAGTGTTGCCGCTGACAGTCCGGTCAGCCGGAGAACCGGCTCGCCGGTGAGGCTGATTTGCATCTGTTTTATTTTCTGTTCCAGCGATGATTTCACCTGCTGCATGACAGCTTTATCGGGTGCGACGTAGCCCTGATGGCCGGTGGTGTTGGCGAGCGGATTTTCCTGTACCAGGATACTCAGATGCATTGCCCGGACAAGCGCCTCACAGGTTTCATTCAGGGCGTGTTCCAGCTCATGCTCTGCATACAGACTCAGAAGGTGATGATGTGCCTTCCGGTAGGCGGTGGCCGTGCTGTCACACGCCCCTTTCAGGCGTTCACGTTCGAAATTCAGCACCACGGCCAGATTGTCATATTCCTGTACCAGCTCCCGGCGTGCCACGCGCTCAATGTGGCGCTGTTTCAGCTCGTCGCTCAGGACACCACCGGCTGCACGAAAGGCCGTGCGCCAGTCGTCAGCGTCGTTTCCGTCGGTCTGCGCCAGCGCATTTTTTTCCTGCTCTGCCCGTTCAATGGCCGTGATGGTCTCATCCATCAGGCGGGCGTTCTCAAGGTGGGCGGCTCTGGCCTTTTCCAGTTGTGCCAGTGCGGGTTGCAGATATTCAGGGATAGTGTGGTCAGACATTTTCCGGCTCCTCGTCACTTCAGGTTAAGAAAATTGTGACGTACACCGGACAACAACACGACGTATTGCAGATGTGTCAGCCCTGACACAGGAGACTCATCCTCACACCGGCAAGCCAGGAAAAGGTCGCAGGAAAAACCGGCTTACTGTTTGTTTTTTTATATTTTACTGTTCACCTCTGTTCACCTTAATAAAAAAGATAAGTAATACAGTAAGTTAAAGGGTGAACAATCGCAGTAATGACTGTTCACCGTCTGTTCACCACTGTTCACCCGCTCATGGACTTTTTGTGCTGTTTACTACTGTTTGTTTTTATTAATTCGCCGGGAATGAATAAGAAGAAACGATTTGTATTTCACTATAAAAATTACAAATTGCTTTAAGTGGCTTTAAATGACTTTAAGTGGAAATGAACAAAAAACACACAACCATTGTAAGGCTGCCGGAACAAATCCCCCCTGTTGCGTCTGCCAAAAATATTCACAAAATAAAGCGCTACCCGAAGCCGGACGGACTTATCCGGTGCTGTATGGACATTAACGAGGTAGCCCGATGCAAGCTGTTTTTTCTTCCCCGTCTCCCGCCCCTGTGACGCCACTGATGCCGCTGCCGGACATCACGCAGGAGCGTTTTTTACGTCTGCCGGAAGTGATGCACCTGTGCGGCCTGTCACGCTCGACCATCTATGAACTCATCCGTAAGGGGGAATTTCCGCCGCAGGTGAGTCTTGGTGGTAAAAATGTGGCCTGGCTGCACTCTGAAGTCACTGCATGGATGGCCGGGCGCATCGCCGGACGCAAACGGGGGTACGACGCATGATGATGCCTGTTCTGCAAAAACTCCCTTTTTCTGGCTTGCCTTTTTCCGGCATTTGCGGATATAGTTTTTCCGCTGCCGCAAAATCGGCAGCCGGGCGTGAGAACCCGAGTATGTTATCGGCGACATATGACGCGCCATGCGTCTTTTTTTGTGTCGCAATCAACGCCACAGAGCACCAGATTATGGTGTGGCGTGTGGTTTGCCGTGCAGGTATGATCCTGTTCGCAATCGCATGTTATGCCTCTGAGTCAATGGTAGCTCAGGCGGGGCAGCCTCCGGGCTGGCCGGTTTCCGATAACGCCGGTATTCTCACCCCCGTCTGGGCTATCGCCATCGAGCGTGAGAACTCCGGCGATAGCGTCATTTACGCTGTTATCGGAGGTTGCCTTATGGCTACAACCCTTACCCCTTCACACCCTGAATTTGTCTTTGTGTTTGCGGCTGTCCGTCGCGCAGACCGTCATCCCCGTATCTGCATGCTTCGCACCGTCGCCGGTGATGAACGCAGCGCCCGCCGTTCCCTTGTCCGTGACTATGTGCTCTCCCTTGCTGCCCGTCTGCCGGTGGTGGAGGTGTCCCGTGCGTAATAAAAAAGCCCCTCAGACCGTCTCAGCGCGTCATGACGCCCGTGAACACCTCAGCATTGAGGCTTACCATAAGCTCAACCGCGCCAGCGCCGTATCCCAGTTTGTTGGGGGTGATTTGATTCACCGTGAACTCTCCGGCCTGCATCAGCTCTACATTCCGCATATTTTCAGCTACCTGAATGAAGATATTGATTTTGTGCTGAATGAGCTGAAAGCCAAAGGCCTGTGCCGCGATTTTCTCGCCCAGCAGAAAGACCGGGGAGACAGGACGCATGTTTGATTTTCCCCAGCCCGGTGAGATTTACCGTTCTGCCGGTTTTCCCGATGTGGCCGTGGTCGGCATTCTGGAAGACGGTATTCCGTGGGAAATGCCGTACCGCTGCCCGGACATTGTCTGGAATCCGTACCGCCGTAAATTCAGCATCCTTGTGCGTATCCTCGCTGACGGGCGCACCACAGACATCCCGCTGGGGCGTTTTCTGCGGGAATTTACCTGTGACCGTCCTGACCTGTTCAGACGCAGCCCCGTAAACCGGCATGCGGTACTGAAAGAAATGGCCGGAGACCCGGAATTACAGAAATGGCGGGAAAAATATCTGGATATTTACCCGCAGGACCCTGTTCCGGTGAGCCGGGCGGCACCGGTGGCGCGGGAATGGCGGGAAATTCCCCGCACAGAGCCTGACCCGGAAATCACCCCGGATAACAGTTACCGCAATTATCTGTAATTAAAAAACGACCCCCGAAAAATTAAATGTGCGTATTCGCGCAGGGATACGCACGTCTTCAGGAGACGCAGATATGCCTTATCAGTTAATGCAACCGGCACGGAATGCAGTCATCTGTCACAGGGAGGAAAACAAATGAAAACACCCTTACCGCCCGTCTTACGCGCTGCCCTTTACCGTCGCGCTGTCGCCTGTGCCTGGCTGACCGTGTGCGAACGTCAGCACCGCTACCCGCATCTCACCCTTGAGTCACTGGAGGCGGCCATCGCCGCTGAGCTGGAAGGCTTTTATCTGCGCCAGCACGGTGAGGAAAAAGGGCGTCAGATAGCCTGTGCCCTGCTGGAAGATTTAATGGAATCCGGCCCCCTGAAGGCCGCGCCGTCGCTGTCCTTTCTCGGGCTGGTTGTGATGGATGAACTCTGTGCCCGTCACATAAAAGCGCCGGTACTGCACTGAAGGAGAACAACACCATGAAAATGAACGTAACCGCCACCGTCAGCCATGCGCTCGGCCACTGGCCGCGTATTCTCCCGGCGCTGGGGATTCAGGTGCTGAAGAACCGTCATCAGCCCTGTCCGGTCTGTGGCGGGAGTGACCGTTTCCGTTTTGATGACAGGGAGGGGCGCGGCACCTGGTACTGCAATCAGTGTGGTGCCGGTGACGGCCTGAAACTGGTTGAAAAGGTGTTTGGTGTTTCCCCGTCCGATGCGGCCGCAAAGGTGGCTGCCGTGACCGGCAGCCTGCCCCCGGCTGACCCGGCAGTGACGGCTGCCGCCGGTGCTGAAACAGACGCTGCCCGGAAGAACGCCGCCGCACTGGCACAAACCCTGATGGCGAAAACCCGTCCCGGAACCGGTAACGCCTACCTGACCCGCAAGGGCTTTCCCGGCCGGGAATGCCGGATGCTGACCGGCACACACAGAGCCGGTGGCGTGAGCTGGCGCGCCGGTGACCTTGTGGTGCCACTGTATGACGACAGCGGCGAACTGGTTAACCTTCAGTTAATCAGTGCTGACGGCCATAAGCGCACCCTGAAAGGCGGACAGGTCAGGGGCACCTGTCACACCCTTGAAGGACAGAATCAGGCCGGAAAACGTCTGTGGATAGCGGAGGGATACGCGACCGCACTTACCGTGCATCACCTGACCGGTGAAACGGTGATGGTGGCGCTTTCTTCCGTGAACCTCCTTTCTCTGGCCAGCCTTGCCCGGCAGAAGCATCCGGCCTGTCAGATTGTCCTTGCCGCAGACCGTGACCTCAGCGGTGACGGCCAGAAAAAAGCCGCCGCAGCCGCAGATGCGTGTGAAGGTGTTGTTGCCCTGCCGCCGGTCTTCGGTGACTGGAATGATGCCTTCACGCAGTACGGCGGGGAAGCCACCCGTAAGGCCATTTATGATGCCATCCGGCCACCGGCTGAAAGCCCGTTCGACACCATGAGCGAAGCGGAGTTTTCCGCCATGAGTACCAGCGAAAAGGCCATGCGTATCTATGAGCATTACGGCGAGGCGCTCGCGGTCGATGCCAACGGCCAGCTTCTGTCCCGCTATGAAAATGGTGTCTGGAAGGTGCTGCCGCCACAGGACTTTGCCCGGGATGTGGCCGGGCTGTTTCAGCGGCTGCGTGCGCCGTTCTCCTCCGGGAAGGTGGCCTCCGTGGTGGACACCCTGAAGCTGATTATTCCGCAGCAGGAAGCCCCCTCCCGCCGCCTGATTGGCTTTCGTAACGGCGTGCTCGACACGCAGAACGGCACGTTCCACCCGCACAGTCCGTCACACTGGATGCGTACCCTGTGTGATGTGGATTTCACCCCGCCGGTGGACGGTGAAACGCTGGAAACCCACGCCCCCGCGTTCTGGCGCTGGCTTGACCGTGCCGCCGGTGGCCGTGCGGAAAAACGCGACGTGATTCTGGCCGCACTGTTTATGGTGCTGGCAAACCGCTACGACTGGCAGCTCTTTCTGGAGGTGACCGGTCCCGGCGGCAGCGGCAAAAGTATCATGGCCGAAATAGCCACCCTGCTGGCCGGGGAGGATAACGCCACGTCGGCCACCATCGAGACGCTGGAATCCCCGCGTGAACGTGCCGCGTTAACTGGCTTCTCACTGATACGCCTGCCGGACCAGGAAAAATGGAGCGGCGACGGAGCCGGACTCAAGGCCATCACCGGCGGCGATGCGGTGTCCGTTGACCCGAAATACCGGGATGCGTACTCCACGCACATCCCGGCGGTGATTCTGGCCGTGAACAATAACCCGATGCGCTTCACCGACCGCAGCGGCGGCGTGTCACGCCGGCGGGTGATTATTCACTTCCCGGAACAGATAGCCCCGCAGGAGCGCGACCCGCAGCTTAAGGACAAAATCACCCGCGAGCTGGCGGTCATCGTGCGTCACCTGATGCAGAAATTCAGCGACCCGATGCTCGCCCGGTCACTGCTTCAGTCCCAGCAGAACTCAGACGAGGCGCTGAACATCAAACGGGATGCCGACCCGACGTTTGATTTTATCGGCTATCTGGAAACCCTGCCGCAGACCAGCGGCATGTATATGGGGAACGCCAGTATCATCCCGCGTAATTACCGTAAATACCTCTATCACGCCTATCTGGCCTACATGGAGGCAAACGGCTACCGGAATGTACTCAGTCTGAAAATGTTCGGGCTGGGGCTGCCGGTGATGCTGAAGGAATACGGACTGAATTACGAGAAGCGCCATACCAAACAGGGGATACAGACCAACCTGACGCTGAAAGAGGAAAGCTACGGCGACTGGCTGCCAAAATGTGACGACCCTGCAACAACCTGACCCTCATGACTCATCTGACCGGCATCTGCCGGTCTTTTTTTATCCCGACATCCCCCGAAGGTGAACAATCCACTGTTCACCCTTCACCGTATATTCACCCGTTATCACACTGAAATTAAAAGAGAAAAACGAAAGGTGAACAGTGTGAACAATCAAATCAAAAAAAAACTTTTTTCTCCCTGCGTGATTTTCAGTGCAGGGGACTAATCGCCGGTATGAGTCACACCGGCAGAATGCCGGAGGTGAAGAATCGAATGTTCACCCTTCACCCATTATTCACCACCTATCACTATGAAATAAAAGGAGAAAACAGAAAGGTGAACAGTGTGAACAGTTCTTTCGAAAAAAAATTTTTTATGTGGATAAAAGATGCACTGGTTTGGATCCGAGCTACGGATCCAAACTTACTGATTAAAAATGATTTAACTTTCCGATTTATTGATGGGCTGAAAATAGATTGGTCAGAAAAACAGTGGGGGCACAAAAGGGGGCATATTTCATTGTTGTGTTTTATTATTTGTTTTTTATCATTAACTTATTTTGATGTTTGAGTCCGGCCTTCGCACCATACCGTATGCAATAACATGTTTTTCAACGAGTTGTGGTGAAAACCCTGTCTATTGCTACTAATCTTTTCCCGTAATCTATTACCTTGGACTGCCGCTATGGTTGATGATGGTAATGGGAGATCTTAACTGTAACGGCCTCTAGTTGTACTGCTCGAACAGGTATTAAAAACTCGAAGCTGATGACGATACCACGTCTATAAATCCTTCCAAAGCAGACTAACTAAGCATTCAAGCCCGATGTGCTGTCTTCCTGTATCTGATTTTGAGATCTGAATGGCGGCGTAAACAAGTCTATGGTGGTGTGTATCTGTAAACGATATGCAGGCTCTGCCAGCATTTCAGCCATGCCCCTGCAAAGGTACACAGTTATCCTGATAATGTTCCGGAGTTATCGGGGGAGGCTTTGGGTGTTTTGCCCTGACACTCATTACGCAGTTGTTTGACCCACCTTGTAATCGTGGAAAGGCCGACATCCATAGCTTTGAAGGTATCTGCCACTGTGTAGTTCTGGTCAACAACCAGTTGAGTGGATTCGCGTTTGGATTCTGGACTAAAACTTCTTCTTTTCATTGGTGCACCTGTGTTGTTATGAGGTGGGCTTATCACTTCTGTTCAGGTGGCCAAATTCAGTAAACCACGACATAAGTTGTGAGAGAGTAAAACTTTTGCTGTAACTTTCAAAGTCAGAAAATTATACTACATCCAAACACTTAATGGATGTCGGGAGAATACAATGTCAAAAGAGACGTCTTTTGTTAAGAATGCTGAGGAACTTGCAAAGCAAAAAATGGATGCTATTAACCCTGAACTTTCTTCAAAATTTAAATTTTTAATAAAATTCCTGTCTCAGTTTCCTGAAGCTTGCTCTAAACCTCGTTCAAAAAAAATGCAGAATAAAGTTGGTCAAGAGGAACATATTGAATATTTAGCTCGTAGTTTTCATGAGAGTCGATTGCCAAGAAAACCCACGCCACCTACAACGGTTCCTGATGAGGTGGTTAGCATAGTTCTTAATATAAGTTTTAATATACAGCCTGAAAATCTTGAGAGAATAAAAGAAGAACATAGATTGTCGATGGCTGCTGAGAATATTGTAGGTGATTTGCTTGAAAGGTATCTTGCTGAAAAACTAGAACCTTCTGGATGGATATGGTGTTCAGGCACAAGTGTTAAAGCAGTTGATTTTATTCACTATGATGAAAAAAACAATGAATGGAACCTGCTCCAAGTTAAAAATAGAGATAATACCGAAAACTCATCGAGTAGTAAGATTAGAGATAATACAACAATAAAAAAATGGTTTAGAACTTACTCACAGCGTGATGCTACTAATTGGGAAAATTTTCCAGATGAAGTATCATCTAAGAATTTAAATGAAGAAGACTTCAGAGCTTTTGTTAAAAATTATTTGGTAAAAATAATATAAAGAGGAGGAAAACACTTCATTTTTATCATAATAATTATTCTGGAATAAATCTAACGCATCCAACATAGAGTAAGAATAAAAGGGTAGGCCATGAAACCTACCCTGTAGAGACTGTGATTAAAATTGTGTAATTGCCTGATTTTGATATGTTCACTCCAGTAACGGAGACAGGCAATTATGGACGAAAAGAAACTCAAAGCCCTTGTGGCTGAACTGGCTAAAGGCCTTAAAACCGAAGCAGATCTCAATGCTTTTTCCCGCATGTTGACGAAGCGTACCGTCGAAACGGCGCTCAATGCGGAGCTGACTGACCACCTCGGGTATGAGAAAAATGTGCCCAAAACAGGCTCAAACACCCGCAATGGCTACTCGTCAAAACGGTGTTATGCGATGACGGCGAGATCGAACTGAACACGTCGCGTGACCGTGAAAACACCTTCGAACCGCAGTTGATTAAGAAGCACCAGACGCGCATTACGCAGATGGACAGCCAGATTTTATCCCTCTACGCCAAAGATATGACTACCCGCGAAATTGTCGCCACCTTCAAAGAGATGTACGACGCAGATGTGTCACCCACGCTGATATGTAAAGTCACTGATGCGGTCAAAGAGCAGGTTGCAGAATGGCAAAATCGACCTCTGGATGCACTGTATCCCATTGTTTACCTTGACTGTATCGTGGTGAAAGTTCGTCAAGGTGGCACCGTAATTAACAAAGCGGTGTTCCTTGCACTCGGTATTAATACTGGAGGCCAGAAAGAGTTGCTGGGCATGTGGCTGGCCGAGAACGAAGGGGCGAAGTTCTGGCTGGGTATGCTGACAGAGCTTAAGAATCGGGGGCTTCAGGATATCCTTATTGCCTGCGTGGACGGTCTGAAAGGCTTCCCGGATGCGATAAACAGCGTGTATCCGCAGACGCACATCCAGTTGTGCATCATTCATATGGTGCGCAACAGCCTGAAATACGTATCGTGGAAGGACTACAAAGCCGTCACCGGCGGGTTAAAAACGGTGTATCAGGCGCCAACAGAAGAGGCGGCGCTAGTGGCACTGGAGCAGTTCTCGGATGTCTGGGACGATAAATACCCGCAAATCAGCAAAAGCTGGCGTGCGCACTGGGAAAATCTCAACACGTTCTTCGGCTATTCGCCCGATATCCGCAAGGCCATCTACACCACGAACGCTATCGAATCGCTGAACAGCGTGATCCGTGCGGCCATTAAGAAGCGTAAAGTGTTCCCGACTGACGACTCGCTGCGGAAGGTCATTTCTCTGGCGATCAAGGATGCATCAAAAAAATGGAATATGCCAATCCAGAGCTGGCGGCTGGCGATGAGTCGCTTTATTATCGAGTTCGGTGACCGCCTGAGCGATCACCTTTAATATGGCAGCAATTACACAGAATTATTTACAGGGTCTATCTTTTATTTATCTTATCTAAAAGATGTACCACAGATTTGCCAACAGCAAATGACAGATTAACAGGAACAGCGTTTCCTATTTGCTTATATTTCGCTGACATTGGGCCTTCAAATACCCATTCATCGGGGAAGGTCTGTATTCTTGCATACTCACGCACAGTTAATGGTCTTGTTTCTTCTGGGTGGCAACGCTCTGTTTGTTTCTGTGCTGGGGCGCATGTTAATGTTAGGCTTGGTTCATCCCATGACAAGCGACGAGCCATACCAGTTTTGCCCCCACCTAAGTAAAAACTCTTGAGCATGTATTCTTTTTGAATATCTTCAGGAAGATCTCTCCAGTAGCCACCGGGAGGAACCATACTTAGGATCTCTGCTTTTCTTTTGGGATATTTTTGTCCTTCAGATTCTGGCACGTCGCTATCGTACAGCTCTCCCTTTTTTAATGCATCTTTAAGGGTTAATATTTTATTGTAAGAAGAAGGCCACTCATAATCGATGCCATCAGCAAGATCATTTCTTACAGCTACAATGATCAAACGCTCGCGTTTTTGCGGTACTTTGTAGAAAATAGCCTTAAGCACTCTTGGCTCAAATAAAGTGTAGCCCAAGTCTGTGATAATATTTTTTATTGTTTCTAAAGTTCGTCCATCATCATGATTTAGCAACCCTCGAACATTCTCTGCTAAAAGAACTTTCGGATTGATTTCTTTAGCGGCTCGGGCGAATTCAAAGAAAAGGGTGCCCCGTGTATCTTCAAAACCAAGTTTTTTGCCTGCATAAGAGAATGCCTGGCAAGGAAAGCCACCAGCCAGCACATCAACGGTATTCCTATAAGGGGTGAAGTCTACTTGGCTCACATCACCTTCAACCACATTCCATTCAGGCCTATTTTTTCGTAACGTCTTACAAGCATGGGAGTCAATTTCATTTAGTAAAACAGATTTTAAACCGGCTTTTTCTAAACCTAAAGCCATCCCCCCTGCGCCAGCAAATAACTCTAATACAGTATAAACATTATTGCTTATTTTAGTCTCATCAGGCCACTGGCTTTTAAATAAAAACTGAGCTTGTTCAAAATTTTTAAGTTGCTCTTTTTTATAAAATCGATAGTTGTTTTCGTCATTTCTTTGAGAAACTAATTTTCCAGCAGTATCCCAACGCCTTAAAGTTTCTTTTGAAACGCCCAAAATGTCTGCAACTTCTGAAAGTGAAAACTCTTCCTTTAACATATTTAGTAACCATGCCAACATTAGTCATGGTTACTACTGTATGGGTTTACATGTGCTTTGTCAAACATTGATCATGGTTATCAGCCGTAAGCGAGCCCAAAATACTTAATAAAACTATCTTTATCAGGGATGGAAAAACCTTGCTGCCCAAGACGTTCGCTCAAAATATACTCAATTGCGTGAGGGAGAGCACTATGGAGTTCTTGCAGAGCATCTGGTCTGCCAGTGACAAGCTCATAGAAACTCGCACCATCAATGATTCGAATGTTAGGGTTCGAAGGACACAGAGTACCACTACCTTTATTGGAAGGGGTAAAGGGGCTGTTATATCTGATAGGTTTACGAGGGATTATATTAACAAAGTACGCACAGTAATCCTTAAATCGGCTATGTTTCGGTGATACCAACTCATCTAAGCCTTTATATTTATCTGCTAAATCCCCGCCAGTAACCGTTGAGTATTTATTTTTCACCTCAGCGATGATTCTTCTTTCTTCGTTGAGAAGATCAACGATGCCACCAATCCCCATATCCCTCCATCCTTCAACATGGCCGAGAATTTTTTGGTGAAACGTACCAACATGATTTTGAATGGTTTTCTGCTGTTGTCGTGCAAGTTCGGAGTTTCGCCACTCTTCATGGGATGAGAACCCCGGAGCTTCAAAAAGTGCACCAAAAGGGTCAATCACATTGCTGGTAAAAGTCTTCTCAGCGGCGTCTTTTTTCTTTTTAGCTTTCGTTAATAAGGTTTCAACTTCGTTAAAAAGATCTTCATCACTGATATATTCAAGTAATGACATAGTTGTCTCTCCATCATTCTTTATAATTCAATAAGTTTTTCGCGTAATAACCTTTGGGGACTATTGCGGTTGCGGCTAATTACACGACAGCTCTCAAAAACGACACTGGAGCAAGTTTTCTAATCATAACGATTACAGACATAGATGAAAACGATCAATAAGCACTTAAAGGGCGTATGTTTGTTGTGGCGGGATTTGAATGGCTTGTGCTGAGGATTCGAGCAATATGTTACAGTGATAGAGGATTTTAACACCTAAATTTTAAGATAAATAATTAATTCTATATATCGCGATACACCAATAGTCGTTACCACCTTCATCTTATCATCAAGAAAGACATAGACCTTCGTCTGCTCTCCCGGTGTGAAGACGTTATAGCTAACCTTACTGCTTTTTGTTCCGAGAGCATGACTGCGCTGAGGATTGTCTGAAGTGGTTTATCATGATAGCGATGGTGTGCCAGATCCCATCTCTGCGCTTAGTTCTGGATGGTTTGGGGTTGTAAGTAGATCCGTTTTAGTTCCCCACCAAATAATGGTGCTGTCGATATTCCTCTGGTGTCATATTGTTCAGTGATTCATGTGGGCGTTCACAGTTATATTCTGATAACCATTTCTCCGTGATTTCCCGTACTTCATTCAGCGTTCTGCATCGGCTTATCCACTAGATAAACTCCAGTGTTACTGCATGTTTCTCTGCTCATCCCCATGAGCAGATATTTGATGACGAGTTATTTATCCTTCCCTATGACCCGAAGGGCAGCAGGCATATCATTTTCCATTGACTGGTTCGGGTGGATAAGATGAATGACATCGTGTCAAAGCACTCTCTGACGGCGTTGCCAGTAAAATGAGATGTGATGTTTTTATAAGCGGTGAGGAAAAGAGTTTTTCAAAGGCTATGAACTCCGCAATGTTGACATCTACTTCGCTGCTCACTGGCACACATTGTTAATGCAAATCATGACATCTTTGCTTATTTGACTGTCAGAAAAGATTTTACAGAGGAAATCCAGATAACCCCGCCCTTGATGGGCAGGGTTAACGTCGAATTACTGGCCTTTGTTTTCCAGATTCTCAACCTGCGGTACGCCGGAAGCGGCAGAAGATGAGAGCAGACCCGTTTTGGCATAACCGAAAAGTTTCTCGCGAGTATCGGTGATATCCAGGTTACGCATGGTCAGTTGACCGATACGATCATCTGGCGAGAACACCGAGTCACCTTTTTCCATCGTCAGACGTTCTGGTTTGTAAGTCAGGTTGTCAGAGACGGTATTGAGGATGGAGTAATCATTCCCGCGACGCAGCTCCAGAGTAACTTCACCTGTAATCTGGCTGGCAACCCAGCGTTGCAGAGAGTCACGTAGCATCAATGCCTGGGAATCGAACCAACGTCCCTGGTACAGCAAACGGCCTAACTGACGACCATGCGCGTGATACTGCTCGATGGTGTCTTCATTGTGAATACCGGTCAGTAGACGTTCATAAGCGATATGCAGCAGCGCCATCCCCGGAGCTTCGTAGATGCCACGGCTTTTCGCTTCGATGATACGGTTTTCGATTTGGTCGCTCATGCCCAGGCCGTGACGACCGCCGATGCGGTTGGCTTCCAGCATCATTTCCACATCATCGCTAAAGGTTTTGCCGTTCAGCGCCACCGGATGACCCTGTTCAAAACGTACCGTGACTTCTTCTGCCGGGATCTTCACACTCTCATCCCAGAATTTCACGCCCATAATCGGGTTGACGATTTTGACGCTGGAATTGAGATATTCCAGATCTTTCGCTTCGTGCGTCGCACCAAGCATGTTGGAGTCGGTGGAGTAGGCTTTCTCGACCGACATTTTGTAGTCGAAACCGCAGGCAATCATAAATTCAGACATTTCATGACGACCGCCTAACTCATCAATAAAGTCAGTATCAAGCCACGGTTTGTAAATTTGCAGTTCTGCGTTGGTCAACAGGCCGTAACGATAGAAACGTTCGATATCGTTTCCTTTATAGGTGCTGCCATCACCCCAGATGTTAACGCCATCTTCTTTCATCGCAGCAACCAGCATGGTGCCAGTCACGGCACGGCCCAGCGGCGTGGTGTTGAAATAGGTCAGGCCGCCAGTGGTGTTATGGAAAGCACCACACTGAATAGCAGCAATGCCTTCGGCCACCAGTTGTTTGCGGCAGTCGATTAGACGAGCGTTCTCCGCGCCGTATTCCATGGCACGACGAGGGATCGCATCATAATCCTCTTCGTCTGGCTGACCCAAGTTTGCAGTATATGCATAAGGAACAGCTCCCTTTTGTCGCATCCACAGCAGTGCGGCACTGGTGTCCAGACCGCCAGAAAAAGCGATGCCAATACGTTGACCTACCGGGAGATGCTTGAGAATCGTCGTCATAAAATAACACCCTGCTTGATTAACTGATGATGAGCCTGGATTTCCGCTCTAACTGAATTTTTATGCAAAATAAATGAGTTTTCATTTAATCATCTTTTATCGGAGACCGGAAGAGTTTAGTGCGTTTTTTGTAAAATAATGCGCTTAAAAGAAGTAAGGTGAGGTAGAAATTATTCAATCAATGAAAGTGAACAGGATATCCATTCACGTGAGTAGCAATAAATGTTGACAAAATGTGGCGTAGATCACTATAATGACCGCAGATTTTACGTCCCGTCTCGGTACACCAAATCCCAGCAGTATTTGCATTTTTTACTCAAAACGAGTAGAATTTGCCACGTTTCAGGCGCGGGGTGGAGCAGCCTGGTAGCTCGTCGGGCTCATAACCCGAAGGTCGTCGGTTCAAATCCGGCCCCCGCAACCACTTTCCCTTAGAGTTCTTTTTCAAATATACTGTGAAGACTTCGGCCTTCGTAGTGGGATTTGAAAAAATCCTTCTGGAAAGTGCTCCAGACCGCATTTGCGGTTATAGGGTTCAGTTATATAAAGCCCCGATTTATCGGGGTTTTTTGTTATCTGACTACAGAATAACTGGGCTTTAGGCCCTTTTTTTATGTCTTGGGGGTGGGCTTGTCCACATTAGAGCAAAAATTAACAGAGATGATTACTGCGCCAGTTGAGGCCCTGGGTTTTGAACTGGTTGGCATCGAGTTTATTCGCGGTCGCACATCCACACTGCGCATCTATATTGATAGTGAAGATGGCATCAATGTTGATGATTGTGCTGATGTGAGCCACCAGGTAAGTGCCGTGTTGGATGTTGAAGATCCCATCACCGTTGCTTATAACCTGGAAGTCTCCTCACCGGGTCTCGATCGCCCACTGTTCACGGCTGAACACTACGCCCGTTTCGTCGGAGAAGAGGTGACTCTGGTTCTCCGCATGGCGGTACAAAACCGTCGTAAATGGCAGGGCGTTATCAAAGCGGTAGACGGTGAAATGATCACAGTTACCGTCGAAGGTAAAGATGAAGTGTTCGCGCTGAGTAATATCCAGAAGGCGAACCTGGTTCCCCACTTTTAATAGTCTGGATGAGGTGAAAACCCCGCGATGAACAAAGAAATTTTGGCTGTAGTTGAAGCCGTCTCCAATGAAAAGGCGCTGCCTCGCGAGAAAATTTTCGAAGCGTTGGAAAGCGCGTTGGCTACAGCAACCAAGAAAAAATATGAACAAGAGATCGACGTTCGCGTACAGATCGATCGCAAAAGTGGTGATTTTGACACCTTCCGTCGCTGGCTGATTGTTGATGAAGTCACACAGCCGACCAAAGAAATCACCCTTGAAGCTGCGCGTTTTGAAGATGAAAGCCTGAACCTGGGCGATTACGTTGAAGATCAGATTGAGTCTGTCACCTTTGACCGCATTACGACCCAGACGGCAAAACAGGTTATCGTGCAAAAAGTTCGTGAAGCCGAACGCGCGATGGTTGTTGATCAGTTCCGTGAACACGAAGGTGAAATCATCACCGGCGTGGTGAAAAAAGTAAACCGCGATAACATCTCTCTGGATCTGGGTAACAATGCTGAAGCTGTCATCCTGCGTGAAGACATGCTGCCGCGTGAAAACTTCCGCCCTGGCGACCGCGTTCGTGGCGTGCTTTATTCCGTTCGCCCGGAAGCGCGTGGCGCGCAGCTTTTCGTCACCCGTTCCAAACCGGAAATGCTGATCGAACTGTTCCGCATTGAAGTGCCGGAAATCGGCGAAGAAGTGATTGAAATTAAAGCTGCCGCTCGCGATCCTGGCTCTCGTGCGAAAATCGCGGTGAAAACCAACGATAAACGTATCGATCCAGTAGGTGCTTGTGTCGGTATGCGTGGTGCCCGTGTTCAGGCAGTTTCCACCGAGCTTGGCGGCGAGCGTATCGATATCGTCCTGTGGGATGATAACCCGGCGCAGTTCGTTATTAATGCAATGGCACCGGCAGACGTTGCTTCTATCGTGGTGGATGAAGATAAACACACCATGGATATCGCCGTTGAAGCTGGTAATCTGGCGCAAGCAATTGGCCGTAACGGTCAGAACGTGCGTCTGGCTTCGCAGCTGAGTGGTTGGGAACTCAACGTAATGACCGTTGACGACCTGCAGGCTAAACATCAGGCGGAAGCACACGCAGCGATCGATACCTTCACCCGTTATCTCGACATTGACGAAGACTTTGCCACTGTCCTGGTAGAAGAAGGCTTCTCGACGCTGGAAGAACTGGCCTATGTGCCGATGAAAGAGCTGTTGGAAATTGAAGGCCTTGATGAGCCGACTGTTGAAGCACTGCGCGAGCGTGCTAAAAATGCACTGGCCACCATTGCACAGGCCCAGGAAGAAAGCCTCGGTGATAACAAACCGGCTGACGATCTGCTGAACCTTGAAGGGATGGATCGTGATTTGGCATTCAAACTGGCCGCCCGTGGCGTTTGTACGCTGGAAGATCTCGCCGAACAGGGCATTGATGATCTGGCTGATATCGAAGGGTTGACCGACGAAAAAGCCGGAGCACTGATTATGGCTGCCCGTAATATTTGCTGGTTCGGTGACGAAGCGTAATAAACTGTAGCAGGAAGGAACAGCATGACAGATGTAACGATTAAAACGCTGGCCGCAGAGCGACAGACCTCCGTGGAACGCCTGGTACAGCAATTTGCTGATGCAGGTATCCGGAAGTCTGCTGACGACTCTGTGACTGCACAAGAGAAACAGACTTTAATTGACCACCTGAATCAGAAAAATTCAGGGCCGGACAAATTAACGCTGCAACGTAAAACACGTAGCACCCTTAACATTCCTGGTACCGGTGGAAAAAGCAAATCGGTACAAATCGAAGTCCGCAAGAAACGCACCTTTGTGAAACGCGATCCGCAAGAGGCTGAACGCCTTGCAGCGGAAGAGCAAGCGCAGCGTGAAGCGGAAGAGCAAGCCCGTCGTGAGGCAGAAGAATTGGCCAAACGCGAGGCGCAACAAAAAGCTGAACGTGAGGCCGCAGAACAAGCTAAACGTGAAGCCGCTGAACAAGCGAAACGTGAAGCTGCGGAAAAAGACAAAGTGAGCAATCAACAAGACGATATGACTAAAAACGCCCAGGCTGAAAAAGCCCGCCGTGAGCAGGAAGCTGCAGAGCTCAAGCGTAAAGCTGAAGAAGAAGCGCGTCGTAAACTCGAAGAAGAAGCACGTCGCGTTGCTGAAGAAGCACGTCGTATGGCGGAAGAAAACAAATGGACTGATAGCGCGGAACCGACCGAAGATTCCAGCGATTATCACGTTACAACCTCTCAACATGCTCGCCAGGCAGAAGACGAAAGCGATCGTGAAGTCGAAGGCGGCCGTGGCCGTGGTCGTAACGCGAAAGCAGCGCGTCCGAAAAAAGGCAACAAACACTCTGAATCTAAGGCCGATCGCGAAGAAGCGCGCGCAGCAGTACGTGGCGGTAAAGGCGGAAAACGTAAAGGTTCTTCACTGCAGCAGGGCTTCCAGAAGCCAGCTCAGGCCGTTAACCGTGACGTGGTGATCGGCGAAACCATCACCGTTGGCGAACTGGCGAACAAGATGGCGGTTAAAGGCTCTCAGGTCATCAAAGCGATGATGAAACTGGGCGCAATGGCAACCATCAACCAGGTCATCGACCAGGAAACCGCACAGCTGGTTGCCGAAGAGATGGGTCACAAAGTTATCCTGCGTCGTGAAAACGAACTGGAAGAAGCGGTAATGAGCGACCGTGATACTGGCGCTGCGGCTGAACCGCGCGCGCCGGTCGTGACCATCATGGGTCACGTTGACCACGGTAAAACCTCCCTGCTGGACTACATTCGTTCAACGAAAGTGGCCTCTGGCGAAGCAGGTGGCATTACCCAGCACATCGGTGCATACCACGTTGAAACTGAAAACGGCATGATCACCTTCCTGGACACCCCGGGGCACGCCGCGTTTACTTCAATGCGTGCACGTGGTGCGCAGGCAACGGATATCGTAGTTCTGGTTGTCGCTGCAGATGACGGCGTAATGCCGCAGACCATTGAAGCAATCCAGCACGCGAAAGCGGCGGGTGTGCCGGTTGTGGTTGCTGTGAACAAAATCGATAAGCCAGAAGCCGATCCGGATCGCGTTAAGAACGAACTGTCCCAGTACGGCATTCTGCCGGAAGAGTGGGGCGGTGAAAGCCAGTTCGTACACGTATCTGCAAAAGCAGGTACAGGTATCGACGAACTGCTGGATGCGATCCTGCTGCAGGCTGAAGTTCTGGAACTGAAAGCCGTGCGTAACGGGATGGCGAGCGGTGCGGTCATCGAATCCTTCCTCGATAAAGGTCGTGGTCCGGTTGCAACTGTACTGGTACGTGAAGGTACTCTGCACAAGGGCGACATCGTTCTGTGTGGCTTCGAATACGGTCGTGTTCGTGCAATGCGTAACGAACTCGGTCAGGAAGTGCTGGAAGCAGGCCCGTCCATTCCGGTGGAAATCCTTGGCCTGTCCGGTGTTCCGGCTGCGGGTGACGAAGTTACCGTTGTTCGTGACGAGAAGAAAGCTCGTGAAGTTGCACTGTACCGTCAGGGCAAATTCCGTGAAGTTAAACTGGCGCGTCAGCAGAAATCTAAACTCGAGAACATGTTCGCCAACATGACCGAAGGCGAAGTTCATGAAGTGAACATCGTACTGAAGGCTGACGTTCAGGGTTCTGTGGAAGCGATTTCCGATTCCTTGCTGAAACTGTCTACTGACGAAGTTAAAGTGAAGATCATCGGTTCTGGCGTAGGTGGTATCACCGAAACCGACGCGACCCTGGCGGCTGCATCCAACGCGATTCTGGTTGGCTTCAACGTTCGTGCTGATGCCTCTGCGCGTAAAGTGATTGAAGCGGAAAGCCTGGATCTGCGTTACTACTCCGTCATCTATAACCTGATCGATGAAGTTAAAGCGGCGATGAGCGGTATGCTGTCTCCGGAACTGAAACAGCAGATCATCGGTCTGGCAGAAGTGCGTGACGTGTTCAAATCACCGAAATTCGGCGCCATCGCAGGCTGTATGGTTACCGAAGGTGTGGTTAAACGTCACAACCCGATCCGCGTTCTGCGCGACAACGTGGTTATCTACGAAGGCGAGCTGGAGTCCCTGCGCCGCTTCAAAGATGACGTTAACGAAGTCCGTAACGGTATGGAATGTGGTATCGGCGTTAAGAACTACAACGACGTCCGCACTGGCGATGTGATCGAAGTATTCGAAATCATCGAGATCCAACGTACCATCGCTTAAGGTTTTTAGGGTTCCATGCGGGATAAGGCGTTTACGCCGCATCCGGCATGGATTGCCTGATGCGACGCTGGCGCGTCTTCTCAGGCCTATGTGAACAGCCCTTCCACCTGAAATTAATTTTAAAAAGGGGCTTATGGCCCCTTTTTTGTCAGGAGAATTTATTATGGCGAAAGAATTTGGTCGCCCGCAGCGCGTAGCGCAGGAAATGCAAAAAGAGATCGCTCTCATCCTGCAACGCGAAATTAAAGATCCTCGTCTGGGCATGATGACCACCGTTTCCGGTGTCGAAATGTCTCGTGACCTGGCGTATGCGAAAGTATATGTGACGTTCCTTAACGACAAAGATGAAGACGCGGTTAAAGCAGGCATCAAAGCGTTGCAGGAAGCCTCTGGTTTCATCCGCAGCCTGCTGGGCAAAGCGATGCGCCTGCGTATCGTGCCGGAACTGACCTTCTTCTACGACAACTCATTGGTTGAAGGGATGCGTATGTCAAACCTGGTGACCAGCGTGGTCAAACATGACGAAGAACGTCGTGTTAACCCGGACGACAGCAAGGAGGACTAATGAGTCGTCCTCGTCGTCGCGGTCGCGACATTAACGGCGTTTTGTTGCTGGATAAACCGCAGGGTATGTCCAGCAACGATGCGCTGCAAAAAGTGAAACGCATTTATAACGCCAACCGTGCCGGACACACCGGCGCGCTGGATCCGCTGGCAACCGGCATGTTACCGATTTGCCTTGGGGAAGCGACGAAGTTTTCCCAGTATCTGCTGGACTCCGACAAACGTTATCGGGTGATTGCGCGTCTTGGGCAGCGTACCGATACTTCCGACGCTGACGGACAAATCGTTGAGGAGCGTCCGGTAACCTTTAGTGCAGAGCAACTGGCGGCAGCACTGGATACGTTCCGTGGCGATATCGAACAGATCCCTTCGATGTATTCGGCGCTGAAATATCAGGGCAAAAAACTGTATGAGTACGCGCGTCAGGGCATTGAAGTCCCACGCGAAGCGCGTCCGATTACCGTTTATGAACTGCTGTTTATTCGTCATGAAGGCAATGAGCTGGAACTGGAAATTCATTGCTCAAAAGGCACCTATATCCGCACCATCATTGACGACCTGGGTGAAAAACTCGGCTGTGGCGCGCATGTTATTTACCTGCGCCGTCTGGCAGTAAGTAAATATCCAGTCGAACGGATGGTGACTCTGGAACATCTGCGTGAACTGGTTGAGCAAGCTGAACAGCAAGAGATTCCGGCGGCACAATTGCTTGATCCATTATTGATGCCAATGGACAGTCCAGCTTCGGACTACCCGGTAGTGAATCTTCCGTTAACATCTTCTGTTTACTTCAAAAATGGTAACCCGGTTCGTACATCTGGTGCGCCGCTGGAAGGACTGGTTCGTGTTACAGAAGGTGAGAACGGCAAGTTTATCGGTATGGGCGAAATTGACGATGAAGGCCGTGTCGCGCCTCGTCGCCTGGTGGTTGAATACCCGGCGTAATGTTAACCGTCTTGCGATAACAGGTCGCTACGAGTAGAATACTGCCGCTTAACGTCGCGTAAATTGTTTAACACTTTGCGTAACGTACACTGGGATCGCTGAATTAGAGATCGGCGTCCTTTCATTCTATATACTTTGGAGTTTTAAAATGTCTCTAAGTACTGAAGCAACAGCTAAAATCGTTTCTGAGTTTGGTCGTGGTGAAAACGACACCGGTTCTACCGAAGTTCAGGTAGCACTGCTGACTGCACAGATCAACCACCTGCAGGGTCACTTTGCAGAGCACAAAAAAGATCACCACAGCCGTCGTGGTCTGCTGCGCATGGTTTCTCAGCGTCGTAAACTGCTCGACTACCTGAAACGTAAAGACGTAGCACGTTACACCCAGCTCATTGAGCGTCTGGGTCTGCGTCGCTAATTCTTGCGAGTTTCAGAAAAGGGGCCTGAGTGGCCCCTTTTTTCAAGCTAACGGCAGCAATTCACTGGAAACTAATGTATTGTTGCTATGAATGATCTTCCGTTGCAGAGGTTCGCGCGGCTAATGAGAGGCTTTACCCACATCAGGCTGGGTTAGGGTTGTCATTAGTCGCGAGGATGCGCAGAAGATCGGGTATTAACACCAGCGCCGTTAAGGTGCTGTCTAAGAAAGAGAAAGGATATTACATTGCTTAATCCGATCGTTCGTAAATTCCAGTACGGTCAACACACCGTAACTCTGGAAACTGGCATGATGGCGCGTCAAGCCACTGCCGCTGTTATGGTTAGCATGGATGACACTGCGGTATTCGTTACCGTTGTTGGTCAGAAAAAAGCCAAACCAGGTCAGGATTTCTTCCCACTGACCGTTAACTATCAGGAGCGTACCTACGCTGCTGGTCGTATCCCGGGTAGCTTCTTCCGTCGTGAAGGCCGCCCAAGCGAAGGCGAAACCCTGATCGCGCGTCTGATTGACCGCCCGATTCGCCCGCTGTTCCCGGAAGGCTTCGTCAACGAAGTTCAGGTTATCGCCACCGTGGTTTCTGTTAACCCGCAGGTTAACCCGGATATCGTCGCGATGATTGGTGCTTCTGCAGCACTGTCTCTGTCTGGTATTCCGTTCAATGGTCCGATTGGTGCTGCCCGTGTGGGTTACATCAATGATCAGTACGTATTGAACCCGACCCAGGACGAGCTGAAAGAGAGCAAACTGGATCTGGTTGTTGCGGGTACTGAAGCCGCTGTACTGATGGTTGAATCTGAAGCTGAACTGCTGAGCGAAGACCAGATGCTGGGCGCAGTGGTGTTCGGTCATGAACAACAGCAGGTTGTTATTCAGAACATCAATGAACTGGTGAAAGAAGCCGGTAAACCGCGTTGGGACTGGCAGCCGGAGCCGGTAAACGAAGAGCTGAACGCACGCGTTGCTGCACTGGCTGAAGCTCGTCTGAGCGATGCTTACCGCATCACCGACAAACAAGAGCGTTATGCACAGGTTGACGTGATCAAATCTGAAACCATCGCGACGCTGCTTGCTGAAGACGAAACCCTGGACGAAAACGAACTGGGTGAAATTCTGCACGCTATCGAGAAAAATGTTGTTCGTAGCCGCGTACTGGCAGGCGAACCGCGTATCGACGGTCGTGAAAAAGATATGATCCGTGGTCTGGATGTCCGTACTGGCGTGCTGCCGCGTACTCACGGTTCTGCGCTGTTCACCCGTGGTGAAACTCAGGCGCTGGTTACCGCAACGCTGGGTACTGCACGTGACGCGCAGGTTCTTGATGAACTGATGGGCGAGCGTACCGATACCTTCCTGTTCCACTACAACTTCCCTCCGTACTCCGTAGGCGAAACTGGCATGGTCGGTTCTCCGAAGCGTCGTGAAATTGGTCACGGTCGTCTGGCGAAGCGTGGCGTGCTGGCTGTAATGCCGGATATGGACAAATTCCCGTACACCGTACGTGTTGTGTCTGAAATCACCGAATCCAACGGTTCCTCTTCTATGGCTTCCGTGTGCGGCGCTTCTCTGGCGCTGATGGACGCAGGTGTGCCGATCAAAGCCGCCGTTGCGGGTATCGCAATGGGTCTGGTGAAAGAAGGCGACAACTACGTTGTACTGTCTGACATTCTGGGTGACGAAGACCATCTGGGCGATATGGACTTCAAAGTTGCGGGTTCCCGCGACGGTATCTCTGCATTGCAGATGGATATCAAAATTGAAGGTATCACCAAAGAGATCATGCAGGTTGCGCTGAACCAGGCTAAAGGTGCGCGTCTGCATATCCTGGGCGTAATGGAACAGGCGATCAACGCGCCACGTGGCGATATCTCTGAGTTCGCTCCGCGTATCCATACCATCAAGATCAACCCAGACAAGATCAAAGACGTTATCGGTAAAGGCGGTTCTGTTATCCGTGCCCTGACCGAAGAAACCGGCACAACCATCGAAATCGAAGATGACGGTACTGTGAAGATCGCAGCGACCGACGGCGAGAAAGCGAAACATGCTATTCGTCGTATCGAAGAGATCACTGCAGAAATCGAAGTGGGCCGCGTCTACAATGGTAAAGTGACCCGTATCGTTGACTTTGGCGCCTTTGTTGCCATCGGTGGCGGTAAAGAAGGTCTGGTACACATCTCTCAGATCGCTGACAAACGCGTTGAGAAAGTGACCGATTACCTGCAGATGGGTCAGGAAGTGCCGGTGAAAGTTCTGGAAGTTGATCGCCAGGGCCGTATCCGTCTGAGCATTAAAGAAGCGACTGAGCAGTCTCAACCTGCTGCAGCACCGGAAGCTCCGGCTGCTGAACAGGGCGAGTAAGGTTGCCATTTGCCCTCCGCTGCGGCGGGGGGCTTTTAACCGGGCAGGACGCCTTGTTAGCAACCGGGAACAGGACGTTCATTCAACCGTGGTCTTCGGGAGTGGGAAATGAAGCCTTTTTTGCGCTGGTGTTTCGTTGCGACAGCACTTACGCTTGCAGGATGCAGTAATACTTCCTGGCGTAAAAGTGAAGTCCTCGCAGTGCCATTGCAACCGACTTTACAGCAGGAAGTGATTCTGGCACGTATGGAACAGATCCTTGCCAGTCGGGCTTTAACCGATGACGAGCGCGCACAGCTTTTATATGAGCGCGGAGTGTTGTATGATAGTCTCGGTCTGAGGGCATTAGCGCGTAACGATTTTTCGCAGGCGCTGGCAATCCGACCGGATATGCCTGAAGTATTCAATTACTTAGGCATATATTTAACGCAGGCAGGCAATTTTGATGCTGCCTATGAAGCGTTTGATTCTGTACTTGAGCTTGATCCAACTTACAACTACGCGCACTTGAATCGCGGGATCGCATTATATTACGGCGGTCGTGACAAGTTAGCGCAAGATGATCTGCTGGCGTTTTATCAAGACGATCCCAATGATCCTTTCCGTAGTCTGTGGCTTTATCTCGCCGAGCAGAAGCTCGATGAGAAGCAGGCTAAAGAAGTGTTGAAACGGCACTTCGAAAAATCGGACAAGGAGCAGTGGGGATGGAACATTGTCGAGTTCTACCTGGGCAACATTAGCGAACAAACGTTAATGGAAAGGCTCAAGGCGGACGCAACGGATAACACCTCGCTCGCTGAGCATCTCAGTGAAACCAACTTCTATTTAGGTAAGTACTACCTAAGTCTGGGGGATTTGGACAGCGCCACGGCACTGTTCAAACTGGCGGTTGCCAACAACGTTCATAACTTTGTTGAGCACCGATACGCATTGTTGGAATTATCGCTCCTGGGCCAGGACCAAGATGACCTGGCAGAATCGGACCAGCAATAGCTGACGTACACATCAGCCCGTAATCTTATTTGATTGCCATCACCTTAACGGGTGAGGGCGTTGTTGTTCGTTAATACACCTACTTTGAGCCGGTTCACACTTTTCAATGAAAATTGCTGATCAATTTCATGATGAGTTATGTAGACTGGCCGCCATTAATTTTGAGGCACACGTACTACATGGCTGAATTCGAAACCACTTTTGCAGATCTGGGCCTGAAGGCTCCTATCCTTGAAGCCCTTAACGATCTGGGTTACGAAAAACCATCTCCAATTCAGGCAGAGTGTATTCCACATCTGCTGAATGGCCGCGACGTTCTGGGTATGGCCCAGACGGGGAGCGGAAAAACTGCAGCATTCTCTTTACCTCTGTTGCAGAATCTTGATCCTGAGCTGAAAGCACCACAGATTCTGGTGCTGGCACCGACCCGCGAACTGGCGGTACAGGTTGCTGAGGCAATGACGGATTTCTCTAAACACATGCGCGGCGTAAACGTGGTTGCCCTGTACGGCGGCCAGCGTTATGACGTGCAATTACGCGCCCTGCGTCAGGGGCCGCAGATCGTTGTCGGTACTCCGGGCCGTCTGCTGGACCACCTGAAACGTGGCACTCTGGATCTCTCTAAACTGAGCGGTCTGGTTCTGGATGAAGCTGACGAAATGCTGCGCATGGGCTTCATTGAAGACGTTGAAACCATTATGGCGCAGATCCCGGAAGGTCATCAGACCGCTCTGTTCTCCGCCACTATGCCGGAAGCGATTCGTCGCATTACCCGCCGCTTTATGAAAGAGCCGCAGGAAGTGCGTATTCAGTCCAGCGTGACTACCCGTCCTGACATCAGCCAGAGCTACTGGACTGTCTGGGGTATGCGTAAAAACGAAGCACTGGTACGTTTCCTGGAAGCGGAAGATTTTGATGCGGCGATTATCTTCGTTCGTACCAAAAATGCGACTCTGGAAGTGGCTGAAGCCCTTGAGCGTAACGGCTACAACAGCGCCGCGCTGAACGGTGACATGAACCAGGCGCTGCGTGAGCAGACTCTGGAACGCCTGAAAGATGGTCGTCTGGATATCCTGATTGCGACCGACGTTGCGGCTCGTGGCCTGGACGTTGAGCGTATCAGCCTGGTGGTTAACTACGATATCCCGATGGATTCTGAGTCTTACGTTCACCGTATCGGTCGTACCGGTCGTGCGGGTCGTGCTGGCCGCGCGCTGCTGTTCGTTGAGAACCGCGAGCGTCGTCTGCTGCGCAACATTGAACGTACTATGAAGCTGACCATTCCAGAAGTAGAACTGCCGAACGCAGAACTGCTGGGCAAACGCCGTCTGGAAAAATTTGCCGCTAAAGTACAGCAGCAGCTGGAAAGCAGCGATCTGGATCAATACCGTGCACTGCTGAGCAAAATTCAGCCGACTGCAGAAGGTGAAGAACTGGATCTCGAAACTCTGGCAGCCGCACTGCTGAAAATGGCACAGGGTGAACGTACTCTGATTGTTCCGCCAGATGCGCCGATGCGTCCGAAACGTGAATTCCGTGACCGTGACGACCGTGGTCCGCGCGATCGTAACGACCGTGGCCCGCGTGGCGACCGTGAAGATCGTCCGCGTCGTGAACGTCGTGATGTTGGCGACATGCAGCTGTACCGCATTGAAGTGGGCCGCGATGATGGTGTTGAAGTTCGTCATATCGTTGGCGCAATTGCTAACGAAGGCGACATCAGCAGCCGTTACATCGGTAACATCAAGCTGTTTGCTTCTCACTCCACCATCGAACTGCCGAAAGGTATGCCGGGTGAAGTACTGCAACACTTTACGCGTACTCGCATTCTCAACAAACCGATGAACATGCAGTTGCTGGGCGATGCACAGCCGCATACTGGCGGAGAGCGTCGTGGCGGTGGTCGTGGTTTCAGTGGCGAACGTCGTGAAGGCGGTCGTAACTTCAGCGGTGAACGCCGTGAAGGTGGTCGTGGTGATGGTCGTCGTTTTAGCGGCGAACGTCGTGAAGGCCGCGCACCGCGTCGTGATGACTCTACCGGTCGTCGTCGTTTCGGTGGTGATGCGTAATCATCGCTGAACAGCGAAAACAATCTGTAAAATAATATATACAGCCCCGATTTTAACAATCGGGGCTTTTTTTCTGTCTTTTGTACTCGCGTACTGGTACAGTGCAACACATAACAACGCAGTCGCACTATTTTTCACTGGAGAGAAGCCCTTATGGCAACACTAACCACCACCCAAACGTCACCGTCGCTGCTTGGCGGCGTGGTGATTATCGGCGGCACCATTATTGGCGCAGGAATGTTTTCTCTGCCTGTGGTCATGTCCGGTGCGTGGTTCTTCTGGTCAATGGCGGTGCTAATCTTCACCTGGTTTTGTATGCTGCATTCCGGTTTGATGATTCTGGAAGCTAACCTCAATTATCGAATCGGTTCGAGCTTTGACACCATCACCAAAGATTTGCTGGGCAAAGGCTGGAACGTGGTCAACGGCATTTCCATTGCCTTTGTGCTCTATATCCTGACTTACGCTTATATTTCTGCCAGCGGTTCGATTCTGCATCACACCTTCGCAGAGATGTCGCTAAATGTGCCTGCACGGGCGGCGGGATTTGGTTTTGCACTGTTGGTGGCGTTCGTGGTGTGGTTGAGCACTAAAGCTGTCAGCCGCATGACGGCGATTGTGCTGGGGGCGAAAGTCATTACGTTTTTCCTCACTTTCGGCAGCCTGCTGGGGCATGTACAGCCTGCGACATTGTTCAACGTCGCCGAAAGCAATGCGTCTTATGCACCGTATCTGTTGATGACCCTGCCGTTCTGCCTGGCGTCGTTTGGTTATCACGGTAACGTGCCGAGCCTGATGAAATATTACGGTAAAGATCCGAAAACCATCGTCAAATGCCTGGTGTATGGTACGCTGATGGCGCTGGCGCTGTATACCATCTGGTTGCTGGCGACGATGGGCAACATCCCACGTCCGGAGTTTATCGGCATCGCAGAGAAGGGCGGCAATATAGATGTGCTGGTACAGGCATTAAGTGGCGTGCTGAACAGCCGTAGTCTGGATCTGCTGCTGGTGGTGTTCTCTAACTTTGCGGTAGCGAGTTCATTCCTCGGCGTAACGCTTGGTCTGTTCGATTATCTGGCAGATCTGTTTGGTTTCGACGACTCGGCTCTGGGTCGCTTTAAAACGGCTCTGTTGACCTTTGCACCGCCTGTTGTGGGTGGCCTGCTGTTCCCGAACGGATTCCTGTATGCCATTGGTTATGCTGGCTTAGCGGCTACCATCTGGGCGGCAATTGTTCCGGCGCTGCTGGCTCGCGCATCGCGTAAACGCTTCGGTAGCCCGAAATTCCGCGTCTGGGGCGGCAAGCCGATGATTGTCCTGATTCTGGTGTTTGGCATTGGCAACGCTCTGATCCATATTTTATCGAGCTTTAATTTGCTGCCGGTGTATCAGTAAGGGTGAGGTCTGATGCCCTCACCCTAACCCTCTCCCACAGGGAGAGGGGACTGCCCGGCGCGGAAAATGCACTTACCCCAACAACTCCTCCTTCACATCCATCGCCAGCTCAAACGAATGCAGGCGCGCCTGGTGGTCGAAAATCTGCCCGTTAACCATAATCTCATCGGCGTCGGTTTCGCGCAGGATCGACTGCAAGCCATGACGCACTTTCGCTTTATCACCTACCAACGACATACTCAGCGCCTGCTGCACGCCATACTGCTCGGACGGCGACCAGAACTGATCCATATTCTGAATCGGCGGCGGCAGTTGCCCGGTTTCGCCACGGCGCAGCTTCACAAAGGCTTGCTGCATTGAGGTAAACAGAAATTCGGCATCGCGGTTGCTGTCGGCGGCGATAATATTGATGCACACCATCGCGTATGGTTTCTCCAGCCGTGCCGACGGTTTGAAGTTGCTGCGATAAAGATGCAACGCCTGGAACAGCATATCCGGCGCGAAGTGTGAGGCAAACGCAAACGGCAGACCAAGCTGCGCCGCCAGTTGTGCGCTGTAGAGGCTGGAACCTAACAACCACACGGGAATTTTCTCACCATAGCCCGGCACCGGACGCACATGCGGGTTTGGATCGCGGGCGTCAAACCAGTCCACCAGCTCTGCAACATCACGGGGGAAATTATCAATATCGCCGCTCATATGGCGACGCAGTGCCATCATTGTCCGTTGATCGCTGCCCGGAGCACGACCCAGCCCCAAATCGATTCGCCCCGGATAGAGCGTATTGAGCGTGCCAAACTGTTCGGCAATCACCAACGGTGAGTGGTTAGGTAACATCACGCCGCCGGAACCCAGATGCAGCGTGGTGGTGTTCGCCGCCAGATAGCCAATTAACACCGATGTGGCAGCACTGGCAATGCCGGTCATATTGTGGTGTTCCGCCAGCCAGTAGCGATGATAGCCGCGCTTTTCAGCCAGACGGGCGAGATCGAGAGAGTGGGAGAACGCTTCCCGCGCTGAAGAACCTTCGGGGATGGGAGCCAGATCGAGTAGCGAAAAAGGAATAGTTTTATCAGTCATAACAGCTCACTTTGTTACCGATTAATCTTTAATACTGCATTAAAGAGTAGTTAAAGTTGTTAACAAAGTGAGCTATTTACTTACGCTTGCAGCTCCAGCCCAGCCAGCCGTCGCCAGTAGCCGTTACAATCGCTGTTTGCCGTCAATGGCAGTGGAGCAGCGCCATTTTCATTGGCGCGGAAGGCGTCGAGCATAGCGAAAGTGTCAGCACCCTGCGGCGACAGACGAACCACATCAACCAGCCCCTGCATGGATGCCAGCTCGTTACCGAGGTTGTAAACATAGCCGCTCATGGTCTGAATGCCGTTGAGCACAAACACTTGCTGATTCTCTTGCGACAGCACGTTGCGCCCGTTCGGATACTTAATGCAGCAGGTTTCGCACTCATCTTTCGGGCGGTCTTCCGAACGCGCGGTAAAGCAGCGGGCAGAGTACGCCAGAGGCAGATGACCGTAGCTCAGGACTTCCACTTCAAACTGGTTGCGAATGCCCAGCTCATCGCACTGATTGAGCAGATTCACCAGCCAGTCGCGGGAAAGCTCCACCGGCATACACCAGCGCATCATGCCCTGTTTGAGCAATATTTTCAGCGTCACCGCGTTGTAGCAGTTTAGCGCGTGCCCGGCGACGAACGGCAGTTTACGTTCAGCGCACATATTCACCACGCCGAGATCGCTGGCTTCAATCAGGAACTCACCATTCTCAACATAGCGTTTCAGTTCGCCCAGTTCGGAGGATGCCTGCATCAGCGCCAGCGTGGAGAGCACAATCTGCTTGCCACTCCCGGCGAGCGATTTTGCCATCTCCAGCCAGTCGCCAACTTTGGTTGCCCGACGCTTGCTGCACACGGCTTCACCGAGATAAATCACATCGGCGCTGCTGGTGGCGGCCTGCTGATAAAATTCTTCCAGCGTCTCTTTTGGCCAGTACCACAGCACCGGCCCTAAGGAATATTTCATTGCTTTTCTCACTGCCATTTACGGTGATACGCGCCAAGGGTGGTTTGCGTGCCTTCGGACATCGACCCGAGCGTCTCCATCCACGCGCTTTGCGGTACGAAGTTTTGTGGATCGGCTTTACAACGGTCGATAGCCTGACGCCAGACTTTCGCCACCTGGCTGACATACGCCGGGCTACGCTGGCGGCCTTCAATTTTCACCGAAGCAATATTTGCCGCCATTAACTCTGGCAGTAGTTCCAGGGTATTGAGGCTGGTTGGTTCTTCCAGCGCGTGATAGCGTTCGCCGTCCACCAGATAACGCCCTTTACACAGCGTTGGATAACCCGCGTTTTCGCCGTCCTGATAACGGTCGATCAGCACTTCGTTAAGACGGGATTCCAGCCCCTGCGGCGTTTGTTGCCAGCGCACGAAGCGAGCCGGAGAACATGCACCGACGGTGTTGGGCGATTCACCCGTCAGATATGACGACAGATAGCAACGGCCTTCCGACATAATGCACAGGCTGCCGAAAGCGAACACTTCCAGTGGTACAGGGGTAACCCGTGCCAGTTGTTTCACCTGATGAATCGACAACACGCGCGGCAGCACCACGCGGGCAACGTCAAAATGGCGATGATAAAAGTTGATCGCCTCTTCATTGGTCGCTGAAGCCTGCACCGATACGTGACGCTCAATATGTGGATAACGCTCGGCGGCGTACTCCAGCATGGCGAGGTCGGCGAGGATCAGCGCGTCGGCACCCAGCTGCGCCGCCATATCCACGGCGCGCTGCCAACGGGCGTAACCGTCCGGATGCGCAAAAGTGTTAATCGCGATGTGAAGTTTGCGGCGATGTTGATGGACAAAACTCACCGCTTCCTGCAATTTTTTCTCGGTAAAGTTAAGGCCGGCGAAGTGGCGGGCATTGGTATCATCTTTTAGCCCGATATAAACAGCATCTGCGCCGTTTTCGATGGCCGCCTTAAGCGCCGGGAGATTTCCGGCAGGGCAGAGCAGCTCCATAATTTTTCCTGAAGGTTGCGCTATCAAAGCGCAAAAATGTTAACGAACTGGGATTTTAGTTAACCTTGCTGCGACAATTTTTGATTTAAGGCAGTTAAAGTTGTATTGGTGGTAGCAGCAATTTCATATGGAATTGTTGATTTATACCGCTATGTTATTTTCCTGATATGGCAAAATAGGACGATTGTTGAAACAGGGAGTAAAACTCGTGTTGGATAAACTGCGTTCCCGTATTGTGCATTTGGGGCCATCTCTGTTGAGTGTACCGGTAAAACTGACGCCATTTGCGCTAAAACGCCAGGTTCTTGAGCAGGTCTTAAGCTGGCAATTCCGTCAGGCGCTGGACGACGGCGAGCTTGAGTTTCTTGAAGGCCGCTGGTTAAGTATTCATGTGCGTGATATTGACCTGCAATGGTTTACCTCGGTGGTGAATGGCAAACTGGTTGTCAGCCAGAACGCGCAAGCTGATGTGAGTTTTAGTGCCGACGCCAGCGATCTGCTGATGATTGCGGCGCGTAAACAAGATCCGGACACGCTCTTCTTCCAGCGTCGACTGGTGATTGAAGGTGATACGGAGCTGGGGCTGTATGTGAAAAACCTGATGGACGCCATTGAACTGGAGCAAATGCCGAAAGCCTTACGCATGATGCTGCTGCAACTGGCGGATTTTGTTGAGGCGGGAATGAAAACCACGCCTGAAACCAAACAGACATCGGTAGGTGAACCATGCTAATTCGAGTAGAAATTCCCATTGATGCGCCGGGTATTGATGCCCTGCTGCGTCGTTCATTCGAAAGCGATGCGGAAGCGAAGCTGGTTCACGATCTGCGTGAAGATGGCTTTCTGACGCTGGGGCTGGTGGCGACAGATGACGAAGGTCAGGTCATTGGCTATGTGGCATTTAGTCCGGTTGATGTGCAGGGAGAAGATCTGCAATGGGTCGGCATGGCACCGCTGGCGGTTGATGAAAAATACCGTGGGCAGGGGCTGGCACGCCAACTGGTTTATGAAGGACTCGATTCGCTTAATGAGTTCGGCTATGCCGCAGTGGTGACGCTGGGCGATCCGGCGCTGTACAGTCGTTTCGGCTTTGAGCTGGCTGCACATCACGATCTGCGTTGCCGCTGGCCGGGCACTGAAAGCGCCTTCCAGGTACATCGTTTAGCGGATGACGCGCTGAATGGCGTAACTGGTCTGGTTGAATACCACGATCATTTCAATCGCTTTTAATCTCCGGGGTTTGCAGACTGCTTAACAGCTCTGCAAACCCTGCGCCTTCCGCTACCAGACGCTCTTTCTGCCGTTTGGTTAGTTGCTTAACGCGATATTCCGCCCGTAGCGCCAGCGAACGGTCGCCAACTGGTGCGGAAAACGCCAGCGTCAGTTCACCTTTCCCACGCAGTGCTTTCGCCCCTTTACCGCTCTGGTGCTGCTGATAGCGACGTTCGACATCCGTGGTAATCCCGGTATAAAGCTTATTATCGGCGGTACGAATCAAATAGAGATACCAGGGTGTCATCGTTTGCGTCACATGTTAAGGTCAGGCCAACAGTATAAAAGAGAACAGCAATGGAAACACTCACCGCCATCAGCCGTTGGCTGGCAAAACAACATGTTGTCACCTGGTGTGTGCAGCAGGAAGGGGAACTGTGGTGCGCCAATGCCTTTTATCTTTTTGATGCACAGAAAGTCGCCTTCTACATTTTGACGGAAGAAAAAACGCGTCACGCGCAGATGAGCGGATCGCAGGCGGCTGTTGCCGGAACGGTAAACGGTCAGCCGAAAACAGTAGCGTTAATTCGTGGCGTGCAATTTAAAGGTGAGATCCGCAAACTGGAAGGTGAGGAAAGCGACCTTGCGCGTCAGGCGTACAATCGCCGCTTTCCGGTTGCCAGAATGCTGTCGGCACCGGTTTGGGAAATCCGGCTCGATGAAATCAAATTCACCGACAACACGCTGGGCTTTGGTAAAAAAATAATTTGGTTACGTGACTCAGGCACCGAGCAGGCGTAACGCCTCGCGGTTAAACGCTGGCAGATCGTCCGGCGTCCGGCTGGTAACCAGCTGATCTTTATCGACCACCACTTCCTGATCGTAAAATTCCGCGCCCGCGTTTTTAACATCAATAATAATCGGTTTAACGGCGGTCAGCTTACGACCGCGAATCACATCGGCGCTAATCAGCAGTTGCGGGCCGTGGCAGATAGCGAAGACCGGTTTACCGCTATTCACAAAATCTCGCGTGAAGGTGACAAAACGATTATCACCACGCAGATAATCCGGTGAATGACCACCAGGAAGCAGCAGGGCATCAAACTCTGCTGGCGTCACTTCATCGATGGATTTATCGATAGTCACGCTGGCTTCCCCTTTTTTTCCTTTCACCGTTTTACCCGCTTGCTTTTCAATGGTGACAACTTCGTGTCCGGCTTTACGAAATGCATCTGCGGGTGAAGTAAATTCTGAATCCTCAAATTCATCAGTGATTAAAACTGCAATCTTTTTACTCATGCTTCCTCCGCGTTGTTGCATTGAATGAGGCGAATTTCCCACAATCGGGGATAATTACCACGTAGACTATTAAGCCTGGTGCATGTACCGGGGAGTGCAAGGCGGACAATTCTGTAAAGGAGCGAAGATGAGTCAGGTACTGATTACAGGCGCAACGGGGCTGGTGGGCGGTCACCTGCTGCGGATGTTGATTAACGAACCGAAAGTAAACGCCATTGCTGCGCCGACGAGACGCCCGTTGGGCGATATGCCAGGCGTGTTTAATCCCCATGATCCACAACTGACCGACGCGCTGGCGCAGGTCACCGATCCGATAGATATTGTGTTTTGTTGTCTTGGCACCACGCGGCGGGAGGCGGGTAGCAAAGAAGCGTTTATTCATGCCGATTACACGCTGGTCGTGGACACCGCGTTAACCGGACGGCGGCTGGGTGCACAGCATATGCTGGTGGTTAGTGCCATGGGCGCAAACGCGCATTCGCCCTTTTTCTATAACCGCGTCAAAGGGGAGATGGAAGAAGCGTTAATTGCCCAAAACTGGCCGAAATTGACCATTGCTCGCCCGTCGATGTTGCTGGGCGATCGTAGCAAACAGCGGATGAACGAAACGCTTTTTGCGCCGCTGTTTCGTTTGCTGCCTGGCAACTGGAAATCCATTGATGCACGGGATGTGGCGCGGGTCATGCTGGCAGAAGCCATGCGGCCTGAACATGAAGGGGTGACTATTTTAAGCTCTTCAGAACTACGCAAAAGAGCTGAATAATTATTCCCAAGGATTGATAGTGAGCGTAATATTCACGCGCTCAATTATCATAACTTATTCCTGGGGAATGCTATGACTGGTCAGTCTTCATCTCAGGCGGCAACGCCCATTCAGTGGTGGAAACCCGCGCTTTTCTTTCTCGTTGTCATTGCCGGACTTTGGTATGTGAAATGGCAACCCTACTACGGCAAAGCGTTTACCGCCGCCGAAACCCACAGCATCGGTAAATCAATACTCGCACAGGCGGATGCCAATCCGTGGCAGGCGGCGTGGGATTACGCGATGATCTATTTCCTTGCGGTATGGAAAGCGGCGGTGCTGGGGGTGATGCTTGGGTCGTTGATTCAGGTGCTGATTCCACGTGACTGGCTGCTGCGCACGCTGGGGCAATCGCGCTTTCGCGGAACTTTGCTGGGAACGCTGTTTTCGCTTCCGGGTATGATGTGTACCTGCTGTGCGGCTCCGGTCGCGGCGGGGATGCGTCGCCAGCAAGTGTCGATGGGCGGTGCGCTGGCATTCTGGATGGGGAATCCGTTGTTAAACCCGGCGACGCTGGTGTTTATGGGGTTTGTTCTCGGCTGGGGCTTTGTGGCGATTCGTCTGGTTGCGGGGCTGGTGATGGTGTTGTTGATTGCGACACTGGTGCAAAAATGGGTGCGTGAGACACCGCAAACGCAGGCACCGGTCGAAATTGACATGCCGGAAGCGCAGGGCGGATTTTTTAGCCGCTGGGGCAGGGCGCTGTGGACGCTGTTCTGGAGTACGATCCCGGTTTATATCCTTGCAGTACTGGCGTTGGGTGCCGCTCGCGTCTGGTTATTCCCCCATGCCGATGGCGCTGTTGATAACAGCCTGATGTGGGTAGTGGCGATGGCGGTAGCAGGATGCTTGTTTGTCATTCCCACGGCGGCAGAAATTCCGATTGTGCAAACGATGATGCTGGCAGGTATGGGAACCGCTCCGGCGCTGGCATTGTTGATGACGCTCCCGGCGGTGAGTTTGCCGTCACTGATTATGTTGCGTAAAGCGTTTCCGGCGAAAGCCTTATGGCTGACCGGGGCGATGGTGGCGGTGTCTGGTGTGATTGTCGGCGGGCTGGCGCTGTTGGCCTAAGATGTTGGATGCTCCTGAATACAGCACTGGACGGTCCCCTCTCCCCTTTGGGGAGAGGGTTAGGGTGAGGGGAACAGGTCGGCTAAGGTGTGAATATTTACTTCAACGACCGATCAATGGCTTATTTAATAAACGTAAACGCCGTGGTCACCCGCTTCACGCCGCTTACCCGGCTGGCAATATCTGCCGCCGCTTTCGCTTCACGTTCAGTCACCAGCCCCATCAGGAACACTTCGCCGTTTTCGGTGGTCACTTTCACGTTAGACGATTTCACCAGGTCGCTGGTTAACAGTTGCGAACGCACTTTGGTGGTGATCCACGTATCGTTAGACGCTTCGCCCAGACCAATCGGCTGCCCCTGACGAATCTCGTTATACACTTCGTTGGCACCGTCTACGCCCATAGCAATCTGTTTGGCGCGAGCCGAAAGTTCAGCATTTGGAGACTGCCCAACCAGCAGCACTTTGCCCTGATAGGCCGTTACATTAATGCGTGCTTCTTTCTTAATCTGTTCGTCTTTTGACAATGCGCTGTTCACGCGCACTTCCAGAGTACCATCGTCCACCTGGGTGCCGACACTGCGGGGATCGGTCGCCGCTTTAGTACCCACAGCGGCAGTACCTACTACGGCAGCGGCAACACAACCTTGCAACAGCAGCGCGGAAATAAGGACTGCGATTGGCGATAATGCCTTCATGTATTCTCCTTAATCATCCTGGTGAGGGAAAAGCGTGTTATCGATCAGATCGCACAGGCAATTTACCGTCAGCATATGCATTTCCTGAATGCGAGCACTACGATGCGAAGGAATGCGGATCTCCACGTCCTGTGGCCCTAACAAACCGGCAAGTTCGCCGCCGTCATAGCCGGTCAATGCCACAATGGTCATATCACGTGTCACGGCGGCTTCAACTGCTTTTACGATATCGCGGCTGTTGCCACGGGTAGAAATGGCTAATAACACATCTCCCGCATGTCCCAGCGCCCGCACCTGTTTTGCATACACTTCATCATGTAAGCGATCGTTGGCAATCGCCGTTAAGACAACATTATCAGTATTTAGTGCAATGGCAGGTAGGCTGGGTCGTTCCGTTTCGAAACGGTTGATCATGCTGGCAGCAAAATGCTGTGCATTGGCAGCGGAAGTTCCATTACCACAACAGAGGATTTTGTTGCCATTGAGCAGAGACTGAACCAGCGTCATGGCTGCACGGGAGATGGCATCCGGAAGCGCCTCTGCCGCTGCAATTTGAGTTTGAATGCTTTCAGTGAAGCAAGCTTTGATTCTTTCTTGCACGCTAATCCTTAAACCTTAATTATGAGTGGTCATTAAAGGCGTCCTTAATCCACTCAACCTCATTCCCGGTGAAGGCTACCACATCGAACCGGCAATCCACAGTATCAAAACTCCCATTATGACGCGCGAGCCACAAGCGGGCAGTCTGTAATAATTTGTGTTGTTTGCTGCGGGTCACACTGGCTGCCGCGCCGCCATAAAGTGCAGAACGGCGGTAACGCACCTCGACAAAAACGGTGGTCTGGCCTTCATGCATTATCAGATCAATCTCGCCGCCACGCTCGTTCACGTTAGCGGCGACGAAGCGCAGTCCTTTGCCTTCCAGCCAGCGACGCGCTTGTGCTTCCCACGCATCGCCGGTCTGTTTAGTGGTTAACTGGCGGGGACTACCTGACCTTGTTGGTACTGTAGCCATGATAACTTCCTGTTAATCACGCAATCCGGGTTAGCCGTCAGACTTCCGGTATTACCGTTGATTTCAAAACCCTGAACCTGGCGCATTTGCGAGAAATGATTCGCCAGTGACCAGGCATCGACGCCCATCGCATACATGCGCGCCAACGAATAATCATTATTTACCGCACTGAGCGCCTGCTGCATTAACGGCAGATTACCGCCTGCCAGCATCGGGATTTCGCTGTACTGCAAGCCTTCCATCTCCAGTCGGAAATCCGGGCCAGCAGAGCCTCCTGCGCTGCGGGAGCTGGCGTACAACGTTGCACCGCTGTGACTGCCGTTACGCATGGCGATCATCGGTTTGATGAAGGCGATTTCGGCTGGCGTTGCCACAATGTACACCGCATCGACACGACCGCCATTATCGATGAACTGGTCTCCGGTCGGCGTGGTTTGCAGGGTTGGATTGTTGGTCGTCATGCCGGAGTCGGTTGTCGCTCTGGGTGTAATCGGGCTACCTGTTAAAGCGATACCTGAACGGCCGTTAACACCCGCGTGTAATTCGCTGGTGGAACCAAATTTTTGTTGCAAAACGGTGCCGCCGCCGAGTTTCTGCCACTCTTGCGCAAACGCATTGGCTACGCGATCGCCCAATGAACTGCGTGGGATCAGTACCAGCGGTGCTTGTTTACCCTGATCACGAATATGACGCGCTGCATCGCGCGCTTCATCTTCTGGCGATAGCGCGAAGTAACAGATATTGGCGCGGTTTTCGATATTTTCCGGCTGATTGAGTGCCAGCACGTTCAGCGGGGTGTTGCTCTTGAGCAACTCCTCAACGTTATTTTTTAGCAGTGGACCGACTACAATACTCGCGCCATCCTGCTGAACCTGGTTGAGGATCTGGCTAAGTGGTTGTGATGAGGTATCGTAGATTTTCAGTTCTGCGGATGGATTCGCCGGAGAGCTTACCGCTGCGGTGCTTGCCGGAGGGGCGCTTACAGGCACCGGCTGTGCGGCGGTTTCTTCACCTGTCAGATCGCTAACAGACGCTTGTGCCGGGCTGGCAACGCCGTCTACGGTTTGCGGCTGGGGTTGTTCTGCTACGTTAGCGGCAGGCGCGGCTGCTACCTGAGCCGCTACTGGCTGAGTGCCGATATTTTTCGCCGCTTCAAAGCCTTGCTGAATAGTGCGGCCAAACACTGCGGCCTGACCATTCAACGGCAACAGCAGGGCGATTTTGTTGGTTGACGCAGGTTTAAACGCTTTTACATTTACCAACTGCGTTGGCAGCATTTTCGCGCCCGGATTGTTCGGGTAACGTTTCTGCCAGTCGGCGATCCCGGCTTTCATCATGTCGGGGTCATTGCGGTTATCAAACCAGATGCGTTGCAGATCCAGCCAGCCTTGTAGGATGTTTTCGTCGGCGTTGATCACCAGCGTATTTGCCTGCTGCTGGGTCATGGAAGAGAGCGCCTGCCAGGTGGCATCGATATTCTGCTGTTTTTCTTGCGCACCGAGTAACGGTTCCTGAGCAATTAATGCGCGCAATAAATCAATGGAAGGACGTCCCTGACTGGCATCGATTTTTGCCTGCCAGTAACGCGCCTGCTGGTTCTGCTCTAAATCTGCCGGAGTAATTTTAGCCAGCAAGGTCTGCGCGCCAGCAAAATCTTTTTGTGTCAGCTTAATCTCTACCGCCAGCAGAGATTTTTCGCGACGCTGGATATCGTTCAGTTCTTGCGGCAGCTGGTTAAACAGTTCAACCGCCTGCCCGGTTTTACCTTCTTTCACCAGTGCACGAATGGCGAGTAATTGCCAGTTGATCCTGGTATCATCAGAGCTTTGCTGCATCTGCTGAAGATAAAAGGCAGAATCGGCCTGCGCCGTGCCCTGCATATAGGCAGTGGACTGATCGGGTGTATGGGTGCCACAACCGGCGAAAATCAGGGCTGCCAGAACAACAGGCAGACAACGCGCGGCTTTCAAACGAGAAAATGTTGAGGGTACCATAATGTATCCAGTGATATTTTTTTTACGCAATTCTCAATATTAAATCGGCAATACGGACGACACAATGAAACAACACCAATCGGCGGATAATTCTCAAGGTCAGCTCTACATTGTACCGACGCCAATCGGCAATCTGGCGGATATCACCCAGCGTGCGCTGGAGGTATTACAGGCCGTTGATCTGATTGCCGCCGAGGATACGCGTCATACCGGTTTGCTGCTGCAACATTTTGGGATAAACGCCCGACTGTTCGCCCTGCACGACCATAACGAACAACAGAAAGCCGAAACGCTGCTGGCGAAGCTGCAAGAGGGACAAAACATTGCGCTGGTTTCTGATGCCGGAACGCCGCTGATTAACGACCCTGGCTACCATCTGGTACGTACCTGCCGTGAAGCGGGGATTCGCGTGGTGCCGCTACCGGGACCGTGTGCTGCTATTACTGCATTAAGCGCCGCTGGTTTACCATCCGATCGCTTTTGTTATGAAGGCTTTCTGCCCGCCAAATCGAAAGGTCGCCGTGATGCGCTAAAAGCGATTGAAGCGGAACCGCGCACGCTGATTTTTTATGAATCGACCCACCGTCTGTTAGATAGCCTGGAAGATATCGTCGCGGTGCTGGGGGAGTCCCGCTACGTGGTGCTGGCGCGAGAACTGACCAAAACCTGGGAAACCATTCACGGCGCGCCCGTTGGCGAGCTGCTGGCGTGGGTCAAAGAAGATGAAAACCGTCGCAAAGGCGAAATGGTGCTGATTGTCGAAGGACATAAAGCGCAGGAAGAAGACTTACCCGCCGATGCACTGCGCACGCTGGCGCTGCTACAGGCAGAACTGCCGCTGAAAAAAGCGGCGGCGCTGGCAGCAGAAATTCACGGCGTGAAGAAAAACGCGCTGTATAAGTATGCGCTGGAGCAGCAAGGGGAGTGATTACAGGCATTGCAGCAGGAACAGAGCTGCGATGCCTGTACTTGGTGAGTTAACGGCGACACATCTCATCAATTACGCATGTGAAATAGTTATGCAGCCATAAAAACGAAGCCGGGATCGTGGTGGAGACTTTAGCCGTGAGAAAACGTTCTGTCGCATCCTGCTTTCCTTCGCCAGTCACCAGTAATAAAACTTCGCGGGCATTGAGAATATCCTTCAAGCCTAAGGTGATCCCGCGAGTCACGGGACGACCAGCGGTTTTTAACATCTCATGTTGCTGGGTTTTCGCGTCAAGTTGGCTGATATGGCAGGCCGGTTGCAGGCTTTCTCCCGGTTCGTTCAGCCCAAGATGACCGTTTTTCCCTAGTCCGAGAACGCACAAATCGAGACCGCCTTTGCGCGCAATCAGATTCGTTACCCGCTCGCACTCTGTCTCGTTTATCTCTTCGGAGCGAAAGCTGATGAGCTGGTCTTCACGTAACCCCAGCGGCTGCACGATATGCTGCTGAAGGAAAGTTTCGCAGGTGCCGGGCACGGTTAATGGCAGATCCACCCATTCGTCGAGCTTCACGAAGGTCAGTTGGCTGACATCAACGTGCTGCTGGTGGATTTTTTCTACCAGATAATGATACGTCAGTAATGGCGTCGCTCCGGTCGCCAGGCAAATCACGGCATTTGGTTTGCTACGGATCACGTCCAATAAATATTCGCTGGCGCGTTCACTTAACACCGTATAGTTTTCAACTTGCTGTAAGGTTTGCATGAGGAGAAATTCCTTGTGTAGAGAGGCACCACCAGGTGTGATACGGAGACCGATGACAAACGCCAAATTGCCTGATGCGCTACGCTTATCAGTCCTACATTGTTTCTGCAATATATTGAATTTGCATGATTTTGTAGGCCGGATAAGGCGTTCACGCCGCATCCGGCATGGACAAAGCGCACTTTGTCAACAATCTGAGGCTGCGTCAGACGCAGTGCCTCGTTCCATTTACAAAATGCCGAATGCGGAACAAACAATTGAGAGCACAAACGTCACGCCGATTAACAGCACCGGATGCGCTTTTTTCACCCGCAGGAAGTAATACATCAGCAGGGTATAGGCCATCGGTAAAATATTCGGGAAGACTTTATCGAAGAAATCCTGTTGCAGTGCGACGCTGTGGCTACTGTCGATAGCAAACGACGTCACCACGTTAATATGCACATACGAAGCGATCAGTCCGCCGATTACCGTGATCCCGAGGATGGTTGCCGAACGGGCGATCATCTGCGAGTTCTCTCGCACTTTATCGATCGCCTTCACGCCGACCGAATAACCGACGTGGGTCCAGCCGACGCGCAGGAAAAAGATAAGCAGGTAAACGGCGAAGAATAGAATCGGCCCCAACAGGTTTCCCTGGCTGGCGAATGATGAGCAAATCCCCGCCATAATCGGCAACAAGGTAAACCAGAAAATCGCATCGCCAATCCCGGCGATTGGGCCAAACAGCGCCACTTTCAGACCTTTAATGGTGTCGCGGTTTTCCCCTTTCTCTTCCATCGAAATTAATAACCCCATCAGGAATCCGACCAGATTTGGGTGGGTATTAATAAATTCGAGGTTATCTTTCATTGCCGCGCTTAAGCCCGGTTTGTCGTCCTTATAAATCTTTTTCAGGATCGGCAACATTGCCCAGGTAAAACCGCCTGCCTGCATCCTTTCGTAGTTAAAGCTCGCTTGCAGCAGCGACGAACGAAAGCCCAGGCGGGTGATATCTTTTTTACTGATTTCAGATCCCATTGCTGTAGTCCTCTTCTTCATTTTTACTGGCAACGGGCTGCGGTTGCGCTTGCTGCCGGGATTTCGCATTGAAAAACTCATACACCGCAAAGCCTGCGCCCAGTACGGCAACCGGCAACAGGTTGCTGACCTGGATGTAGCAAACAAACAGGAAACCGGCGATCAGGTAAGGAATATATTGCGCTTTGAACATCACGCGCAGCAGCAGGCCAAAACCAACGGCAGGCAGAATGCCGCCAGCCACTTCAAAGCCGTGGGTCAACCAGGCGGGCATTGCTTTTACCAGCGCCTGCATCGCACCCTGCGCCAGGTAAGTACAGAGGAAAGCAATCACCGCATACGAAAAGGCAACAATCAGCATCGTTGTCCAGTTAAGTCGGGAAAACGCTGCTGTATCCGCCTCTTTCGCGCATTTATCGGCTTTGGTCATAAATAATGAGAAAGCGGAATAGAAGAACAGAATGACGTATTGCATTAACAAACTAAACGGCAGGCCAAGACCAATTGCCGTTTTGGCATCGACGCCCGTAGACCACGCAATGACGGTGGTCATCAGACCCGCCATAATTGGGTTGGGCGGCTGAACACCCCCGGCAGGGGTTAATCCGGCGAAAGCCAGCTCTGTCAAGCCACCGGTAATTAAGCCAGTCTGAATATCACCGAGAATAGCACCTGTAAGGGTACAAACGATTATCGGGCGGAATAAAAATAAGGCTTCCAGCCAAAAATCAATCCCCAGAACGAAAACTAATGCCGCCAGGGATAATCCCTGAAGTAGGGTTATTTCATGCATTTTTATTACCTCAAACCAGTATTAAGGCGATGTTAGATTTAGTCAGGGATTTGTTCTTTTTGATCGCCCGGGACGTCCTGAATAAAAACATTCACGCCGCGTTGTTTAATAAAGCGTAAGTCCGTGAGATCCTGATCATCGACATAAACTTTACTACTTATTTGCTTTTTCCCTTCCGAGAAATGCATATTGCCGACGTTGACATCTTTCAGCTCAATGCCACCTTCTACTAATTTACGTACCGTTTTCGGCGTACGGCAAATCAGAAAAATCTTCTGATGTGGTGCAGCTTTGCCGATGACATTAATGGTTTTTTCGACAGTAAAGAAACGGATACCAAAGCCGTAGGTTTCCGCAGTAATACCCATCAGTTTCTGTTGGATATCATCGTTAGCGACAACATCATCCACGACCACCAGCAGATTCGCACCGATGGTGGATGTCCAGGTCACGCCAACCTGGCCATGAACCAGACGGTTATCGATACGGGTTAAGAGAATATTTGGACTGCTCATTGTATAATCCTCACCATAAATTTGAATAATATAATCTTTTTAAATATATTATTGTTGCGATATTGTACTGATGTATTTATTAAGGTTTACTCATTTCCTTTGCCATTAAGGCACTACCCGATATTAGTCGAGCAGTACTTATTAATAAATCGTATAAATTTAATGGTTATGCTGAAATTCGATTCGCCGAACCACAGACATTAATTTTATTCCTGACAACGTCTTTCATTGCATCCATGCCGACGCGCATATAATAGCGAGGATCATTACCCTGCGGGTTTTCCGCAAACCAGGCTTTAACCGCGCCGGCGAAGGCAATTTTCAATTCCGTGGCGACATTAACTTTCGTCACACCCAGTTTAATAGTCCAGCGAACAAATTCATCCGGGACATCGCTGGCGCCATGCAGTACCAGAGGGATGTCTACCATTTCACGAATTTCCGCCAGCCGCTGAAAATCAATTTTCGGTATTTTCCTGTACAGGCCATGCGCCGTACCAATCGCCACAGCCAGGCTGTCGACGCCAGTCAGTTCGACAAAACGTCTGGCTTCTTGTGGGTCGGTGAGGAACGCGCTTTCGGCGTCAACACTTATATCATCTTCCACGCCTCCCAGACGACCCAGTTCCGCTTCCACGCTGCAATCCTGCGAGTGGCAGAAGTCGACGACCGATTTCACCAGTTTTACGTTTTCAGCAAACGGGAAGTGACTGCCATCGATCATCGCGCTGCGCACGCCAGCGTGGACTTTACGGCGAATATCATCGAGCGATTCGTGGTGGTCGAGATGCAGCACAAGCGGCATGTTGTAGGTTGTGGAATAGGCGCTACACAGGGCGTAGATCTCTTCCAGCGCGATATGTTTAAAAGTCCCTGGCGTCCCGGCGAGGATCACCGGCGATCGCATTTCACTGCACACTTCGAGGATCGCCTGGATCGTCTCGGCGTTATGGATGTTAAACGCAGGCACCGCGTAGCCATTGGCCTGGGCGTCTTGTAACAGATATTTGGTGGAGATAATGCTCATAATGCGATCCTCTTATTCCTGCCACGGATGAATAATTACGCCTTGCACCACGCGGTTTACGGTGCCACTGGCTGATGGGGAATCCGGCGTATTGCCCATATGCAGCGACTGCATCAGTGCAAACGTCTGGGCGTACATCAGGAAGCAAAATGCCTGCTCAACGTCGATAAAGTGACGGGATGGCGGCAGGATGATATGCGGGCCGGCGGCAACAATGTCGTTGCTTTCAGCGGCGATGGCGATCACGCGCATTGCCTGGTTGTCGCGGCGGAGTTCTGCCAGCAGATCAAGATCATACTGACGGGTGTAGGGGTGGCTGGAGACAAACACCACGACCAGCGTTTCATCATCGACCAGCGATTTCGGGCCATGACGGAATCCGGTCGGGGAATCATAAAAAGCCGCCAGTTTACCCGCCGTCAGTTCCAGCACTTTCAGCGCCGACTCACGTGCCGCGCCCTGTAAGCCACCGCTGCCGAGATAAACGATCCGTTTCCACGGCGCGTAACCAAACACGCCTTCGCTGAAATCGCCGAGCGAGGTCAGGATCGCCTGGCAACGATCCGCCACGTCGCGGAAGGTCTGGCTGTTGATTGTCTCAGGCGCGAAAACCGCGAGGCAGCTGGCCATCATGGTGGTAATACTGCTGGTCATCGCAAAGCCGCGATCGTGCGTTTCTGCGGGCATCAGCAGGGCAAACGCGTTATCGCTGTTGAGCGCGTTTTGATAGAGATCGCCCGCTTCATTGCAGGTGATCGGCAGGTGATAGCACTCCGGTACAAATTGATTTGCCAGTTCCACGGCGGCGACGCTTTCCGGGCTATTGCCGGATCGACCGAAGGAGATCAGCAGCAGCGGATGCGCTGGATTCAGGTAGTCCATCGGATTGGTAACCAGATCGGTGGTCGGTACGGCGCTGAAGTTTTTGCCGGTATGGCTGGCGAGCCACGGCGCGATGATGTCACCGATAAATGCCGAGGTTCCGGCACCGGTCAGGATTACCCGCAGGTTCTCTTTGCGCAGTAACGGTTCAAGAAAGTTATTGAGCGCGGAACGTAGCGCGTCAATGTTGGCGAGCGAACGAAGCCACGCGCGAGGCTGATGGCGGATCTCTTCTTCAGTCCATGTACCGGTGGTGGCAGGGGGGTAATTTTCTGGCATAACTCAATCCTTAGTCTGATGAACTTGACGTCGGGCGTTATAGCTTTCGCTTGCCTTTCGTTTCATTTCACTTGGTGATATCTTTCGTTGATTAAAATTTATAGAAAAGAAACTGAAAGTTCAATGAAGAGAAAGGAAATAAAACGAAATTTGTGATCGTTGAAAGAAAAGACAAGGGAAGATAAAGGGATTGTTTGATGGGGGGATATTTGCACCGATTGCCGGATGCGGCGTAAACGCTTTATCCAGCCTGGCTGTCACCAACCGTAGGTCGGATAAGACGCGTCAGCGTCGCATCCGACACCGGTGCAAAAGTCAAAACAAAAGAAAAAAGGCCTTGTGAGGGAAGTGAAAGCCAGATAAAGAAACGAAAGTGTAAAACGCCACTCACAGTCTTTTACCAATAGCGGCGGGGCGCTTACCTCATATTCCTTCCTCGACCGGACATTCTTTATGGCAGCGGCCTAACTCGTCCACCAGACTGGTCAGCCCACGGTGTCCGCACTCCAGCGCCTGCACACGGAATTCTTCTCCGCTTAACCCTTCGCGCTCCAGCACCATTTCCAGTAATAGTTGCAAATTGGTGCCGGTGATCACTTCACAGCCCGGTTTTTGCATCGCCAGCGTTGAAGCTACGCGAAACGGTGTGCCGCCCAGCAAATCCGTCAGAAAAACAATGCCGTCTTCACAATCCAGTTGGGCGATGGCTTCTTCAAGCTGCGATGTAAGCAGCGCGGTGCTTGAGGTTTCCGGAAAATCAATGGCGATAAACTGTGATTGCTCACCGAGGATTTGCTTCATTGCTTTTTCCATGCCGCTGGCAAATCCACCATGCCCTGTCAAAATAATACTTAACATCTAATACCTCATTGTATTTAAAGGAAATGACAGAATTTACCGACGATGCCGAGAACCACAGTGATTGCAATCAGGCGCAGCGGACTCCAGCCGCGACGTACCAGCCAGAACATGGTCAGGGTATAGACCAGCGGTAAGAAGGCAGGCATCAGTTTGTCGATAACGTCAGTCTGTAGCTTAACCACTGCGTCGCCTGCCGTGATTTCCAGCGTGGTGCTTAATCGGACATAGGTTGCTACCAGCGCGCCGATCACCGTCATCCCGACGATAGACGCCGCATGACCGACTTTTTTGGTATTCGCTTTAATTAGCGGGATCGCCGCCACGCCCATTCGATAAGCGTAATGCGCAAGACCAAAACGCAGACCGAGATGCACCACGTTGAATAACACGATAAATACCACGGCGCCGAGAATAGAGCCTTGCAACGCCAGACTGGCACCAATCCCGCCGCAAATTGGCAGCAGCGTCAGCCAGAACATCGCGTCGCCAATCCCGCCGAGCGGTGCACCGACAGCAATTTTGGTGCTCTGAATACTGTTAACGTCCTGCTTAGAACGCTCCATCGCAAGGATAATGCCGATCACAAACGTCACCAGAAACGGGTGAGTATTGAAAAAGCCCATATGGCCTTTCATGGCGCGCGCCAGGTCGCGTTTATTGGTATGGATCTTTTTCAGTGCAGGCAGCAGACCGTACAACCAGCCGGAAGCCTGCATACGTTCGTAGTTGAAAGAAGCCTGTAACAGCATGGAACGCCATGCGACGCGATTGATATCTTTTTTCGTTAACTCCGCGCCAATGCTTTGATCTTCATATACGTTTTCATTGACGCCAGTCAGCAGTGCTTCTTCGTTTTCACTGACGTTCGGCAGGGTCGTTTGATTAGATGCCATCTTCAAATTCCTCTTTCTGTGCCGCAGGTTGAATCGGTTCAGGAGATTTACGCAGCAGGTCGATCAGCGCCATCGCCAGCGCGGCAGCAGCAATAGCCAGCACCGGTAACTTGAGCCAGGCGGCGGCAACAAAGCCCAGGATGAAGTAGGGGATGTAGACGTTTTTCATCATGATTTTCAGCAGCACGGCAAAACCGATTGCTGGCATGATGCCGCCTGCGACACCGAGGCCGTCGATTAAGCGTTGCGGCAGGACATCAATGATGGTTTTGGCATGTTCCGCACCGAAGTAAATCGGCAGGAAAGCGCAGAGAAAATAGAAGATGCCGAGCGCCAGCAGCGCCAGATAGTTCACGCGCTCAATGCCGCGTGTATCGGCATTTTCCGCCATCCTGTCGCAGCGGGACATCACGCCAGACATCACCGAGAACAGGAAGGTAATCCCCATCTGTACCGCGACGGCGAAAGGCACGGCGACGCCGACCGCGACATCGGGTTTCACACCGGTGGTAATGGCAAATGCCGTACCGACGATAGTACCAATAATTACGTTAGGCGGCTGTGCGCCTGCCAGCGGAGCCAGCCCCATCCATACCAGTTCCAGCGTACCGCCGGTTAAAATACCGGTATGTAGATCGCCAAGTGCCAGCCCAACCAACGGTCCAAGAACCACCGGGCGATGTATATGGGTTAAGCCGTTAAACATATCCAGGCCAGCGATAAAGGCGAGAATGCCCAACACGAACGCCTGCAACAGACTGATTTCCATAATGAATCCCTCAAAGTAATTTAAAGAGCTCCACAGCAGGTTCTGTCGGGACGCCCTGAACGAAGCATTCCACTCTGGCGGTTTTCAGATCGTTAAACGCCGCGATATCACCCGCATCTACAGAAACCGTTTTGGTGATTTGCTGCTTGCCATTGGTGTAATGCATATTGCCAACGTTAATGCGACTCACCGGGACACCACCTTTTACCAGCGTCAGGAAATCGGCTGGTGTTTTGCAAACCAGCAGGATTTTCTGCCGGTCAGCGGCGCGATGGATATTGTCGATCACTTTTTGCAACGACCAGAAACGCACGGCGATCCCTTCTGCCAGTACCATTTCCATCAGGTTTTGTTGTACCGGATCTTCAGCAACCTCATCATTGGCTACCAGAACCAGATTTGCCCCCGCAAATCCGACCCACTGAACGCCGACCTGACCGTGAATCAAGCGTTCATCAATCCGGCTTAAAACAATATTTGGCATAGCGTGTTCCTCTTGTTTTGGTTATTGGCCTCCACAGGCTGTGTGGTACTGCGCCAGGATGTCCTGAATATGGTTGATAATGAGCGCCCTCGGCGTTGGTTGTAGCTCGCCGGAGCGAACTTTGACGTATTGCAGCGGCAGATACTGGCTGATGAGCGGCAGCGGAATTGGGGCATCCGCCAGGTTACGAATCAGATGGGCGAAAGCGTTATCAATCTGGCTGTCCGGCCAGTAGTAGCGCACGCGATCTGAGTAGCTGTAACCGCGTGCCAGACGACGTGCGTTGCCGTCACCGTGGTAGTGGCTTTGCCAGTATTCCGGGCGATCGAGCATCACGTTTTCCAGTATCTGACGCAGACCGGAACAGGCTTTCGCTGGCACCAGCTCTTCTTCAATCGCCGCCAGAGAAAACAGGGCTTCACGCAGGGCGAAGGTCAGCGCCGGGCCAACTTTCAGAATGGCAAAGTGGTCGATTACCAACTGGCGCAGCGATTGCGGCGTTTGATAATCGGTAGAGTGAGCTTCGAAAATCAGCGTTTCATAGTGTTCAACCATCTGGCTTAAGGCGGTCGCTTTGGCTGGCTGATAATCAATAACGTTGGTGTGATCGAATTCGACGCCGGGTTGTACTACCAGGGCAATGATGCGTGGCCAGATGGCATTCAGACCCTGCTTTTCAAAAGCGTGACGATGAGCTTCCAGCGTGGCGCGGGCGGCATCCGGCGTGGTGACCGCCAGTTCGCTTAAGGTTTCATGAGCGCCGCCAGGCACGGGCACTTCAGTACCAATGACATACACCAGATCGGCTTCGCCAAAGTGATCGCGGCAGGTTTCTTCCGCGACTTTTGCCAGACGGGCAGCGCGTTCAGCCACGATGTCATCGGTTAAGGGAACCGGATCGCCCTGACAGGACATGCTGCAATCAAGGTGTATTTTTTTGAACCCTGCCGCGACGTAGCTTTTAATCAAATCATCGGCATTGGCCATCGCCTGAGCGGCAGGCAGATTCTGCCAGCGGTTTGGCCCCAGATGGTCACCGCCGAGAATCAACGCGTCTTGCGGGAAATTCAGCGAGTCGGCAAGCTGGCAAACAAAGCCGCGAAAATCGGCGGGCGTCATTCCGGTATATCCGCCGAACTGATCCACCTGATTGGAGGTTGCTTCAATCAGTAACGGCGTTTGGTTTGCGAAGGCGTAGTGGATGGCGGCTTCCAGTACCAGCGGATGCGCGGAGCAAACGGCATAAATCCCATTTGTTTTGCCCTCTTTGTGCTGTCTCACCATTTCTATCAGATATTTCACTTTCCTCTCCAGGCCAGATAACTGCCATTGCTGATCTTTCGTTTTGTTTCAGTTGATACTGCGTCATGGTGAGGTAAAAATAAAACGAAAGGTAATTGTTTTCTGATCTGATTCACAAAAGAAACATAATGAAAGCTTCTGAAACAGGAGTCGCTTGCGTCAACGGGCAAGGTGGGCTTGCATTTGCTTAATAGAACGGTATTAATAATAAAAACGAAATGAAACGAAAGCTTTACGAAAGGATTTTCTATGAGTAATACCGACGCATCAGGTGAGAAACGAGTGACTGGCACCAGCGAACGACGAGAGCAGATCATTCAGCGCCTGCGTCAGCAAGGGAGTGTGCAGGTTAACGATCTGTCAGCATTATTTGGCGTTTCTACCGTGACGATCCGCAATGATCTGGCGTTTCTGGAAAAACAGGGGATCGCCGTGCGTGCGTATGGTGGCGCGTTGATCTGCGATGGCACGACGCTGTCAGTCGAGCCTTCGGTAGAAGATAAAAGCGCGCTGAACACGGCGATGAAACGCAGCGTTGCGAAAGCTGCCGTTGAGTTGATTAAGCCAGGTCATCGGGTGATCCTCGACTCCGGGACCACCACCTTTGAGATTGCCCGTCTGATGCGCAAGCACACCGACGTAATTGCGATGACCAACGGTATGAACGTGGCTAATGCGTTGCTGGAAGCTGAAGGGGTGGAACTGCTGATGACCGGAGGGCATCTGCGCCGCCAGTCGCAATCTTTTTACGGCGATCAGGCTGAACAATCGCTGCAAAATTACCACTTCGATATGCTGTTTCTCGGCGTAGACGCTATCGATCTGGAGCGCGGCATCAGCACGCACAATGAAGATGAAGCTCGTTTAAACCGCCGGATGTGCGAAGTTGCGGAACGGATCATCGTGGTCACCGATTCCAGTAAGTTCAACCGCTCCAGTTTACATAAGATCATCGATACTCAGCGGATCGATATGATCATTGTCGATGAAGGCATTCCTGCGGATAGTCTGGAAGGACTGCGAAAGGCTGGGGTTGAGGTGATTCTGGTCGGGGAGTGAGAAATGGTGCCCGCTGGTCAAAACGGATGCGTTCGGCGGGCATTGTGAACACCATCAATGGGTTTCTTCAGTCTCTCTGGTGAGGGTTTCCCAGTCGGCAGGAGGATGTCCTCTTTTTAACATTTTGCTGAATACGGTATAGGCATCTGTTTTTTTACCGTAGGTGCGCAGCGTGTTTTCATCGTTCATCCATCCCAGAATGATGACTTTCTCTTTTTCGCTGTAACGAAAGAAGAGACGATAACGACCAGCGCCAAATTTTACCCGTGACCAGTCTTTATTTTTCCCTGAGCCTAACGACTTGCCATGACGGAATGCCGGTGATGATGGATTGACCGTGATATGCTCCTCAATAACTTTATGTACTACCGCCAATAACTTTGTGGCGGCTTTTTTCTGATAATTTTCAGGATCTTTCCCCTTTAATGTCTCAACTTCGGCAACTAAAGCGTCGTAGGTTTCCTGAAAGCAGGGATGAGCATATAGCGCCCAACCATTAACCCTTTGTGGAAAATCCATTATTCGTCGTCGCCAATCTCATCATCAATGTTGACGTCCATGCCAGCGACAAGTCTCTTTCCTTGTTGAATTTCGAATGGACGAGTTTTTTGCGGGTTGTTCTGGATATCTGCATCCAGAAAACGCAAAAATGCATTCATAGTATGATCCTCCTGTTCATCTCCCACACGGCACATAAATACTTGCCCACCAGGCAGGATTTCGTAATGAATGCTGTCCAGGCCTGGCTTCAGTTTTAAGGCCTCACGCACTGGCGCGGGGATAGTCGTTTGTCCGCGTATCGTGACCTTTGATTCAGTGGTCAGTACAGCGTTAGAGCGAGCATTAGCGGGCATTGTTCACTGTCCTTTTACAGCCTTTTTTCTGCTCAAATTATAATCTTCAACTAAGGTAATGCAAATGCATTATTAATGAATGACGGGACTTGAAACAATAAAAACATGGCACTAAGGCCATGTTTTGCGAGGCGCGTTCCAAAAGAAATCAGGTCACCGGCGCCGGGTTAAACACCGCCAGTTGGTTATGCAGTCCCCATTGATCCGAGAAGGTTTTCTTCTTCCCGCTGGCGACATCGAGAATAAAGTGGAACAGCTTCCAGCCCACCTCTTCAATGGTCTCTTCGCCGGTGGCGATAGTGCCCGCATTAATATCCATCAAATCAAACCAGCGGTTCGCCAGTTCGGTGCGGGTCGCCATTTTAATGACCGGCACCGCCATCAGACCGTACGGTGTGCCGCGACCGGTCGTAAATACTTGCACGGTAATCCCTGAAGCCACCTGTTGGGTGCCGCAGACGAAATCGCTGGCTGGCGTCGCGGCGTAAATTAATCCGCGTTTGGTCGGACGCTGACCGGGTGACAGCACTTCTACAATCGCGCTTTTACCCGATTTAGCAATGGAGCCGAGCGCCTTTTCCACCACGTTTGCCAGACCGCCTTTTTTGTTACCCGGCGAAGGGTTGGCGCTGCGGTCGGTTTTCCCCATATTGAGATAGTTGTCGTACCACTCCATCTCTTCCAGCAGGCGCTTGCCAACCTCTTCGTTAACAGCGCGCGGCGTCAGCAGATGAATGGCGTCACGCACTTCCGTGACTTCTGAGAACATCACCGTTGCGCCGCAGCGCACCAGTAAATCAGATGCATAACCCACTGCCGGGTTTGCCGTTACACCAGAAAACGCATCGCTGCCGCCGCACTGCATACCGACAACCAGTTCTGAAGCTGGACAGGTTTCTCGCTGCCGTTGATTTAATTTGTGCAGATGGCGCTCGGCAACTTGCAAAATATCCTCGACCATTGACTGAAAACCGACATGTTTTTCATCCTGCAAGCTGACAATACTGGCACTTTCCACTGGAATAGCCGGTACATCATCCGTGCCGATCAGCAGGCGCTCAGGTTGCAATTTCTCGCAACCCAGACCAATCACCATCACCTCACCGCCAAAGTTTGGGTTAAGCGAAATGTTGTGAATAGTACGAATAGGCACCACCGCCGCCGGAGCGTTAATCGCCACGCCACAACCGTACAGATGATTCAGCCCCACCACGCCATCGACGTTCGGGTATTTCGGCAGCAGATCGCGTTCAATGATTTTCACCACGTAATCCACCACGCCCGCCACACAGTGGACGCTGGTGGTGATGCCGAGCAGGTTTTTGGTTCCCACGCTGCCATCGGCATTGCGATAGCCTTCAAAGGTATAACCTTCAAGCGCCGGTAAGGGTTCCGGCACTTTAGTTGCCAGTGGCAGCGTGTGTAATGGCGGCGCTTCCGGCAGTACTACCATTGATTCGTCGATCCAACTTCCGCGTGGGATCGCGCGCACGGCGTAACCAATCACTTCGCCATAACGAATAATTTCACCATTAGCCGGAATGTCCAGCAATGCGACTTTATGCCCCTGGGGAATATGTTCAATTAATTCCAGCCCATCCGGAAAACGCGTTCCTGCTTTCAGGCCATTATCATTAACAATAATTGCCACATTATCTGTGTTGTGAACTTTTATATAAAACGCAGTCGGCGTTTCTTGTCTGATTTCGATGTTGGCCATTATCCCGTTTTCTCCGGTCGCTGGTAATAATAAATTTATGTTGATTGATTCTGATGACAGAAATAATTTTATCTGCGAGATGGAATAAGAGTGTCAGGAGATGAAAAGTCAGTATGTGATCAACATCACTAATTATCGTGATAGCAGGGCAACCGGGGCAGGCAAAGCGTAAATATGTGCATTGGCACGCAGCGTGATAGGCATATGCTCAAAATAATATTTATATCAGACAAACATAATGAGCATTTGCACAATGCCTATTGTTTCTGTGCTGATTATACTCATTGTCGAAAACGGATTTATTATTGTGCAGTGGCCAATATTCGTTAATAGAATATTTAATAAATAGCACTGACCTTTTTGCTATCGACTGAATATAAACATGATTAGTGGGATTGATGAATAAGGAACGCATGTGCCTTTTTAATCTTACTGCCTATTTTTATTGTCATCGAAGAGATTGCCCTCTTTCAATACTGCACCAGGAAGCCTGATTGGCGACATTAAACGTATGGAATTGCAGAAATAAGCAAAGGTATAAGCGATGAATAACGATATTTTCCCAAATAAGTTCAAAGCCGCGTTGGCAGCGAAACAGGTACAGATTGGCTGCTGGTCAGCACTTTCTAACCCAATTAGCACGGAAGTTCTTGGTTTAGCTGGCTTTGACTGGCTGGTGCTGGATGGCGAACATGCGCCAAACGATATCTCCACGTTCATTCCTCAGTTGATGGCTCTGAAGGGGAGCGTCAGCGCGCCAGTGGTGCGTGTACCGACCAACGAACCGGTGATCATCAAGCGTCTGCTGGATATCGGTTTTTATAACTTCCTGATCCCCTTTGTGGAAACGAAAGAAGAAGCGGTGCAGGCGGTGGCATCTACCCGTTATCCACCAGAAGGTATTCGCGGCGTCTCCGTTTCTCACCGCGCCAATATGTTTGGCACCGTGGCGGATTACTTCGCTCAGTCGAATAAGAACATCACCATTCTGGTGCAAATTGAAAGCCAGCAAGGCGTTGATAACGTTGATGCTATCACCGCAACCGAAGGCGTGGACGGTATCTTCGTTGGCCCCAGCGATCTGGCAGCGGCATTAGGTCATCTCGGCAATGCGTCGCATCCGGATGTGCAAAAAGCGATTCAACATATTTTTAATCGCGCCAGAGCCAACGGCAAACCCTGCGGCATACTCGCCCCTGTCGAAGCCGATGCGCGTCGTTATCTGGAATGGGGCGCTACGTTTGTGGCCGTCGGCAGCGATCTCGGCGTATTCCGTTCCGCCACGCAGAAACTGGCAGATACCTTTAAAAAATAACCACCACCGCAACAAGAGAGATGATTGATATGACTATGAAAGTTGGTTTTATTGGCCTGGGTATTATGGGTAAACCAATGAGTAAAAACCTCCTGAAAGCAGGTTACTCGCTGGTGGTTGCTGACCGTAACCCTGAAGCCATTGCTGAAGTGATTGCCGCAGGCGCAGAAACAGCGTCTACGGCTAAAACTATCGCTGAACAGTGCGACGTCATCATAACCATGCTGCCAAACTCCCCTCATGTGAAAGAGGTGGCGCTGGGTGAAAATGGCATCATTGAAGGCGCGAAGCCAGGTACGGTATTGATCGATATGAGTTCAATCGCTCCGCTGGCAAGCCGTGAAATCAGCGAAGCACTGAAAGCGAAAGGTATTGATATGCTGGACGCCCCGGTGAGCGGCGGTGAACCGAAAGCCATCGACGGTACGCTGTCAGTGATGGTGGGCGGCGACAAGGCTATTTTCGACAAATACTATGATTTGATGAAAGCGATGGCGGGTTCCGTGGTGCATACCGGGGAAATCGGTGCAGGTAACGTCACCAAACTGGCAAACCAGGTCATTGTGGCGCTGAATATTGCCGCGATGTCAGAAGCGTTAACGCTGGCAACCAAGGCGGGCGTTAACCCGGATCTGGTTTATCAGGCAATTCGCGGTGGACTGGCGGGCAGTACCGTTCTTGACGCCAAAGCGCCTATGGTCATGGACAGAAACTTCAAGCCAGGCTTCCGTATTGATCTGCATATTAAGGATCTGGCAAATGCGCTGGATACCTCCCACGGCGTTGGTGCGCAATTGCCGCTAACTGCTGCGGTTATGGAGATGATGCAGGCACTACGTGCCGATGGTTTGGGAACGGCGGATCATAGCGCCCTGGCGTGCTACTACGAAAAACTGGCGAAAGTCGAAGTTACTCGTTAATGACGTCGCGCCCGGATGGCGTATTGCAATCCGGGCCTGGAATCCAGGCCGAATAAGAGAAACGCCCTCCGGCGTCATGTGGTAACAGGCACAGGTATGAAAATCGTAATCGCCCCAGACTCTTATAAAGAAAGTTTATCTGCCAGCGAGGTTGCGCAGGCGATAGAAAAAGGATTTCGGGAAATTTTTCCTGATGCACAGTACGTTTCTGTTCCGGTTGCTGATGGCGGCGAAGGAACGGTGGAAGCGATGATTGCAGCTACCCAGGGTTCCGAACGTCACGCCTGGGTTACAGGGCCACTGGGCGAGAAGGTGAATGCCAGTTGGGGGATCTCTGGCGATGGTAAAACCGCGTTTATTGAAATGGCGGCGGCCAGTGGGCTGGCGTTAGTACCGTCGGAAAAGCGTGATCCGTTGGTGACGACTTCTCGCGGCACGGGAGAGTTAATTTTGCAGGCGCTGGAGAGTGGCGCGACCAGTATTATTATTGGCATCGGCGGCAGTGCCACCAACGACGGCGGTGCGGGGATGATGCAGGCGCTGGGGGCGAAGTTAAGCGATGTCAACGGTAATGAAATCGGTTTTGGCGGCGGCAGTCTTAATACCCTGAATGATATTGATATCTCCGGCCTCGATCCGCGTTTAAAAGATTGCGCTATTCGCGTCGCCTGCGATGTCACTAATCCACTGGTGGGCGATAACGGTGCTTCGCGTATTTTTGGCCCGCAAAAAGGGGCTAATGAAGCCACGATTATCGAGCTGGACAAGAATCTCTCTCACTATGCTGATGTCATCAAAAAATTGCTGCATGTTGATGTGAAAAACGTTCCTGGTGCAGGGGCGGCAGGCGGCATGGGGGCGGCGCTAATGGCGTTTCTTGGCGCAGAGCTAAAGAGCGGCATTGAGATTGTGACGACGGCGCTCAATCTGGAAGAACATATTCATGATTGCTCGTTGGTGATCACCGGAGAAGGCCGCATTGATAGCCAGAGCGTTCACGGTAAAGTGCCGATTGGCGTAGCGAACGTCGCGAAGAAATACAATAAACCGGTAATTGGTATTGCGGGTAGTCTGACGAAGGATGTCGGCGTTGTGCATCAGCATGGCATCGATGCTGTATTCAGCGTGTTGAACAGTATTGTTACGCTGGATGAAGCTTTCAGAGGGGCTTATGACAATATTTACCGTGCTTCACGCAATATCGCCGCGACGCTGGCGATTGGAATGCGTAACGCGGGGTGACAAGGGCGCGCAAACCCTCTATACTTCGCGCCGAAGCTGACCAGACAGTCGCCGCTTCGTCGTCGTCCTCTTCGGGGGAGACGGGCGGAGGGGAGGAAAGTCCGGGCTCCATAGGGCAGGGTGCCAGGTAACGCCTGGGGGGGAAACCCACGACCAGTGCAACAGAGAGCAAACCGCCGATGGCTCACGCAAGTGGGATCAGGTAAGGGTGAAAGGGTGCGGTAAGAGCGCACCGCGCGGCTGGTAACAGTCCGTGGCACGGTAAACTCCACCCGGAGCAAGGCCAAATAGGGGTTCATAAGGTACGGCCCGTACTGAACCCGGGTAGGCTGCTTGAGCCAGTGAGCGATTGCTGGCCTAGATGAATGACTGTCCACGACAGAACCCGGCTTATCGGTCAGTTTCACCTCTTCAACAGAAACCCGCCAGTGCAAAACTGGCGGGTTTTTGCTTTTGGAGCGGGCGGTAAGATGAATGACTGTCCACGACGCTATACCCAAAAGAAAGCGGCTTATCGGTCAGTTTCACCTCTTCAACAGAAACCCGCCAGTGCAAAACTGGCGGGTTTTTGCTTTTGAAGCAGGCAGTAAGATGAATGACTGTCCACGACGCTATACCCAAAAGAAAGCGGCTTATCGGTCAGTTTCACCTGTTTTAACGAAAACCCGGCAGTGCAAACTGGCGGGTTTTTGCTTTTGGAGCGAGCGGTAAGATGAATGACTGTCCACGACGCTATACCCAAAAGGAAGCCCAATATAAACACTCTTTTTAGTCACCCCGTGCTCTCTTCTGATAACTTACTTCGAATGGCAATTATTAGTTTTGTGATCCTCAACACAAAATACTGTTCCGCAACCGGAATGCGAGAATAAATCATGGAAAACGATTGCATTCACAAAATGACGTTCTGCAAAAGAGACAATGAATGACGTTAATCAATTGTTCGAGATGATCAATATCTGTATTCGAGATTTTAAAATATTGATAAAATAAATGTTCTATCTCCAACAAATAGCGCAAAAAAATGTGATGTACCGCATTATTTATCTGTGGAAATGATTTATTTATAATAAAATTTGATAACTTGCTAATTAAATTTAACTTAAAAGTCGTCTGCGAAATACACGATAATTGCTTGAAATATCGTCTAAGAGCATTTTTTAATAACAAAAATTAAGTGTGTCGTTATCGCCATAAAATATGGTTATCCCCCCTTGTTTTTTTGATAAAAGTCAGCCTTTGTGTTGATTTTATTTATCTAACTCATTGATATTAAATGATTGTATGCCTTTAAGGATATACCTGGAAAACTAATGAAAGTTAATTTGTGAGTGGTCGCACATATCCTATTCATTGCATTTTGATACACTTCATACCGTCAATGAGGTAATTAACGCGGGTTGTTATGAGCACTATTCTTCTTCCTAAAACGCAACACCTGGTAGTCTTTCAGGAAGTCATTAGAAGTGGCTCTATTGGCTCGGCTGCAAAAGAATTAGGGTTAACTCAACCAGCGGTCAGTAAAATCATTAACGATATCGAAGATTATTTTGGCGTGGAATTAGTGGTGCGGAAAAATACCGGCGTAACGCTGACGCCAGCTGGTCAATTGTTGCTCTCACGCTCCGAATCCATTACCCGCGAAATGAAAAATATGGTTAATGAGATTAGCGGTATGTCCTCTGATGCAGTCGTGGAGGTTTCATTTGGTTTTCCATCGCTGATCGGCTTTACCTTTATGTCCGGGATGATCAACAAATTCAAAGAGGTGTTCCCGAAAGCGCAGGTCTCAATGTATGAAGCGCAATTGTCCTCGTTCTTACCGGCTATCCGCGACGGGCGTCTGGATTTTGCGATAGGTACGTTAAGTGCAGAAATGAAGCTTCAGGATTTGCATGTCGAGCCGCTGTTCGAGTCAGAGTTCGTACTGGTTGCCAGTAAGTCCCGAACATCCACCGGCACCACCACGCTGGAGTCTTTGAAAAACGAACAGTGGGTGTTGCCGCAAACGAATATGGGATACTACAGCGAACTACTCACCACGTTACAAAGAAATGGCATCAGTATTGAAAACATTGTTAAAACCGACTCAGTCGTGACAATTTATAATCTTGTTCTCAATGCTGATTTCTTAACCGTGATTCCCTGCGATATGACTTCACCTTTTGGTTCTAATCAATTTATTACCATTCCGGTTGAGGAAACATTACCGGTAGCGCAATATGCCGCAGTATGGTCGAAAAATTATCGTATTAAAAAAGCAGCATCGGTTTTGGTGGAATTAGCCAAAGAATATTCATCTTATAATGGGTGTAGACGAAAGCAATTAATAGAATCTTGTTAGTTATTTGTTTTTTTATTTAAACATAAATAATCCACCTGCCTTTTTGCAGGTGCTGGTTACGGTTACCTACATATTTAATTCAGGCTAAGAGGTTTTATAATGCATATTACATACGATCTGCCGGTTGCTATTGATGACATTATTGAAGCAAAACAACGTCTGGCTGGGCGAATTTATAAAACAGGCATGCCTCGATCTAACTATTTTAGCGAACGTTGCAAAGGTGAAATATTCCTTAAGTTTGAAAACATGCAGCGTACCGGGTCATTTAAAATTCGTGGCGCATTTAATAAATTAAGCTCCTTAACTGATGCTGAGAGACGTAAAGGTGTCGTGGCCTGTTCAGCAGGGAACCACGCGCAAGGGGTTTCGCTCTCCTGTGCGATGTTGGGGATTGATGGTAAAGTTGTAATGCCGAAAGGCGCGCCAAAATCAAAAGTTGCGGCAACGTGTGACTACTCTGCTGAAGTGGTACTGCACGGCGATAACTTCAACGACACCATCGCCAAAGTGAGCGAAATTGTCGAAACGGAAGGTCGCATCTTTATTCCACCTTATGATGATCCGAAAGTGATTGCCGGTCAGGGAACCATTGGGCTGGAAATTATGGAAGATCTTTATGATGTCGATAACGTCATTGTGCCAATTGGCGGTGGCGGTTTAATTGCCGGTATTGCGGTGGCAATTAAATCTATTAACCCGACCATTCGTGTTATTGGTGTGCAGTCAGAAAACGTTCACGGCATGGCGGCTTCTTTCCACTCCGGAGAAATAACCACGCACCGAACTACCGGCACCCTGGCGGATGGTTGTGATGTCGCCCGCCCGGGTAATTTAACTTACGAAATCGTTCGTGAATTAGTCGATGACATCGTGCTGGTTAGTGAAGACGAAATCAGAAACAGTATGATTGCCTTAATTCAGCGTAATAAAGTCGTTACCGAAGGTGCAGGCGCTTTGGCATGTGCTGCATTATTAAGCGGTAAATTAGACCAATATATTCAAAACAGAAAAACCGTCAGTATTATTTCTGGCGGTAATATCGATCTTTCTCGCGTCTCTCAAATCACCGGTTTCGTTGACGCTTAATTAATTCGTTGAGGATAGGATATGAGTACTTCAGATAGCATTGTATCCAGCCAGACAAAACAATCGTCCTGGCGTAAATCAGATACCACATGGACGTTAGGCTTGTTTGGTACGGCAATCGGCGCCGGGGTGCTGTTCTTCCCTATCCGCGCAGGTTTTGGCGGACTGATCCCGATTCTTCTGATGTTGGTATTGGCATACCCGATTGCGTTTTATTGCCACCGGGCGCTGGCGCGTCTGTGTCTCTCTGGCTCTAACCCTTCCGGCAACATTACGGAAACGGTAGAAGAGCATTTTGGTAAAACCGGCGGTGTGGTCATCACGTTCCTGTATTTCTTCGCGATTTGCCCACTGTTGTGGATTTATGGCGTTACCATTACCAACACCTTTATGACCTTCTGGGAAAACCAGCTCGGTTTTGCGCCGCTGAATCGTGGCTTCGTGGCGCTGTTCCTGCTGCTGCTGATGGCGTTCGTCATTTGGTTTGGTAAAGATCTGATGGTTAAAGTGATGAGCTACCTGGTATGGCCTTTTATCGCCAGCCTGGTGCTGATTTCTCTGTCGCTGATCCCTTACTGGAACTCTGCGGTTATCGATCAAGTTGACCTTGGTGCGCTGTCGTTAACAGGTCATGACGGTATCCTGATCACCGTCTGGCTGGGGATTTCCATCATGGTTTTCTCCTTTAACTTCTCACCAATCGTCTCTTCTTTCGTCGTTTCTAAGCGTGAAGAGTATGAGAAAGACTTTGGTCGCGACTTCACTGAGCAGAAATGTTCACAAATCATCTCTCGCGCCAGTATGCTGATGGTTGCAGTGGTCATGTTCTTTGCCTTCAGCTGCCTGTTTACGCTGTCTCCGGCGAACATGGCGGAAGCAAAAGCGCAGAATATTCCGGTGCTTTCTTACCTGGCTAACCACTTTGCATCCATGACCGGCACCAAAACGACGTTCGCTATTATTCTGGAATATGCGGCGTCCATCATCGCGCTGGTTGCTATCTTCAAATCTTTCTTCGGTCACTATCTGGGGACGCTGGAAGGTCTGAACGGTCTGATTCTGAAGTTCGGTTATAAAGGCGACAAAACCAAAGTGTCGCTGGGTAAACTGAATACTCTCAGCATGATCTTCATCATGGGTTCAACCTGGGTTGTTGCCTACGCCAACCCGAACATCCTGGATCTGATTGAAGCCATGGGCGCACCGATTATCGCATCCCTGCTGTGCCTGTTGCCGATGTACGCCATCCGTAAGGCGCCGTCTCTGGCGAAATACCGTGGTCGTCTGGATAACGTGTTTGTTACCGTGATTGGTCTGCTGACCATCCTGAACATCGTATACAAACTGTTTTAATCCGTAACTCAGGATGAGAAAAGAGATGAATGAATTTCCGGTTGTTTTGGTTATTAACTGTGGTTCGTCTTCGATTAAGTTTTCCGTGCTCGATACCTGTGACTGTGAAGTATTAATGTCAGGTATTGCCGATGGTATTAACTCGGAAAATGCATTCTTATCCGTAAATGGGGGAGAGCCAGCACCGCTGGCTCACCACAGCTACGAAGGTGCATTGAAGGCAATCGCATTTGAACTGGAAAAACGGAATTTAAATGACAGTGTGGCCTTAATTGGCCACCGCATCGCCCACGGCGGCAGTATTTTTACCGAGTCCGCTATTATTACCGATGAGGTCATTGATAATATCCGCCGCGTTTCTCCACTGGCGCCGCTGCATAATTACGCCAATTTAAGTGGCATTGAATCGGCGCAGCAATTATTTCCTGGCGTAACTCAGGTGGCGGTATTTGATACCAGTTTCCACCAGACTATGGCTCCGGATGCTTATTTATACGGCCTGCCGTGGAAATATTATGAAGAGTTAGGTGTGCGCCGTTATGGTTTCCACGGAACCTCGCACCGCTATGTTTCCCAGCGCGCCCATTCGCTGCTGGACCTGGCGGAAGATGACTCCGGGCTGGTTGTGGCGCATCTTGGCAATGGCGCGTCAATCTGCGCGGTTCGTAACGGTCAGAGCGTAGATACTTCAATGGGAATGACGCCGCTGGAAGGCTTGATGATGGGGACGCGCAGTGGTGATGTCGACTTCGGCGCGATGTCCTGGGTTGCCAGTCAAACCAATCAGAGCCTGGGCGATCTGGAACGCATAGTGAATAAAGAGTCGGGATTATTAGGTATTTCCGGTCTTTCTTCCGACCTGCGCGTACTGGAAAAAGCCTGGCATGAAGGACACGAGCGCGCACAACTGGCAATTAAAACTTTTGTTCATCGAATTGCCCGTCATATTGCCGGACACGCTGCCTCATTACATCGTCTGGATGGCATTATATTTACCGGCGGAATAGGCGAAAACTCAAGTTTAATTCGTCGTCTGGTCATGGAACATTTAGCCGTATTAGGCGTTGAGATTGATGTGGAAATGAATAATCAATCTAATTCCTACGGTGAACGTATTATTTCCAGTGAAAATGCGCGCGTAATTTGCGCCGTTATTCCGACTAATGAAGAAAAAATGATTGCCTTAGATGCAATTCATTTAGGCAAAGTTAACGCTCCCGCAGAATTTGCATAATTTAGTTGAAGTCTTGTAGAGAGATTATTTTTCATGAAGGTAGATATTGATACCAGCGATAAGCTGTACGCCGACGCATGGTTTGGCTTTAAAGGTACGGACTGGAAAAACGAAATTAATGTCCGCGATTTTATTCAACACAATTATACGCCTTATGAAGGTGATGAATCTTTCCTTGCTGAAGCAACGCCAGCGACCACGGCATTGTGGGAAAAAGTAATGGAAGGCATTCGTATCGAAAATGCGACCCACGCGCCGGTTGATTTCGATACTAATATTGCCACTACCATTACCGCCCATGATGCTGGTTATATTAATCAGCCGCTGGAAAAAATTGTTGGTCTGCAAACCGATGCGCCGTTAAAGCGCGCGCTGCATCCGTTTGGCGGCATTAATATGATTAAAAGTTCATTCCACGCATATGGCCGTGAAATGGACAGCGAATTTGAGTACATCTTTACCGATCTGCGTAAAACCCATAATCAGGGCGTATTTGATGTTTACTCACCTGATATGCTGCGCTGCCGTAAATCTGGCGTACTGACCGGTTTGCCGGACGGTTATGGTCGTGGTCGTATCATCGGAGACTATCGCCGCGTGGCGCTGTACGGCATCAGTTATCTGGTACGTGAACGCGAACTGCAATTTGCCGATCTCCAGTCTCGTCTGGAAAAAGGTGAGGATCTTGAAGCCACCATCCGTCTGCGTGAAGAGCTGGCAGAACATCGTCATGCGCTGTTGCAGATTCAGGAAATGGCGGCGAAATACGGCTTCGACATCTCCCGTCCGGCGCAGAATGCGCAGGAAGCGGTGCAGTGGCTCTACTTCGCTTACCTGGCGGCGGTGAAATCGCAAAACGGCGGCGCAATGTCTCTGGGTCGTACCGCATCGTTCCTCGATATCTACATCGAGCGCGATTTTAAAGCCGGTGTGCTTAATGAGCAGCAGGCGCAGGAACTGATCGACCACTTCATCATGAAGATCCGCATGGTGCGCTTCCTGCGTACACCGGAATTTGATTCGTTGTTCTCCGGCGATCCCATCTGGGCGACGGAAGTGATCGGCGGGATGGGGCTGGATGGCCGCACTCTGGTGACTAAAAACTCCTTCCGCTATCTGCATACCCTACACACCATGGGACCAGCGCCGGAACCAAACCTGACTATTCTGTGGTCGGAAGCATTGCCGATTGCCTTCAAAAAATATGCGGCGCAAGTATCTATCGTCACCTCTTCTTTGCAGTATGAAAACGACGATCTGATGCGTACTGACTTCAACAGCGACGATTACGCGATTGCCTGCTGCGTCAGCCCAATGGTGATTGGTAAGCAGATGCAGTTCTTCGGCGCACGCGCTAACCTGGCGAAAACACTGCTGTACGCAATCAACGGCGGGGTGGACGAGAAGCTGAAGATTCAGGTCGGCCCGAAAACGGCACCATTGATGGACGACGTGCTGGATTACAACAAAGTCATGGACAGCCTCGACCATTTCATGGACTGGCTGGCGGTGCAGTACATCAGCGCGCTGAACATCATCCACTACATGCACGACAAGTACAGCTATGAAGCCTCGCTGATGGCGCTGCACGATCGTGATGTCTATCGCACCATGGCTTGCGGCATCGCGGGTCTGTCGGTGGCGACGGATTCACTTTCCGCTATTAAATATGCCCGTGTGAAACCCATCCGTGACGAAAACGGTCTGGCGGTGGACTTTGAAATCGACGGCGAATATCCACAGTACGGCAACAACGACGAGCGTGTAGACAGTATTGCTTGTGACCTGGTTGAACGCTTTATGAAGAAAATTAAAGCACTGCCAACCTATCGTAACGCCGTGCCGACCCAGTCGATCCTGACTATCACTTCTAACGTGGTGTACGGACAGAAAACCGGTAACACACCGGACGGTCGCCGCGCGGGTACGCCGTTTGCGCCGGGCGCTAACCCGATGCACGGTCGTGACCGCAAAGGCGCGGTAGCCTCGCTGACTTCCGTGGCGAAACTGCCGTTCACTTACGCCAAAGACGGTATTTCGTACACCTTCTCGATCGTCCCGGCGGCGCTGGGTAAAGAAGATCCGGTACGCAAAACCAACCTTGTTGGTCTGCTGGATGGATATTTCCATCACGAAGCGGACATCGAAGGCGGTCAACATCTCAACGTTAACGTTATGAATCGGGAAATGTTGTTGGATGCCATTGAGCACCCGGAAAAATACCCGAACCTGACAATCCGTGTCTCTGGCTACGCTGTGCGCTTTAACGCGCTGACTCGCGAACAGCAACAGGATGTGATTTCACGTACCTTTACCCAGGCGCTCTGACGCCGGAGGATGTATGAAAAAGATTATCGAAACGCAACGTGCCCCTGGCGCAATCGGCCCTTATGTTCAGGGCGTTGATTTAGGCAGCATGGTCTTCACCTCCGGACAAATTCCGGTTTGCCCGCAGACTGGCGAGATCCCGGCTGATGTGAAAGATCAGGCGCGTTTAAGCCTTGAAAACGTCAAAGCGATCGTGGTTGCTGCTGGCCTCACCGTGGGCGATATCATCAAGATGACGGTATTCATCACCGATCTGAACGACTTTGCCACCATCAATGAAGTCTATAAGCAGTTCTTCGATGAGCATCAGGCGACTTACCCGACCCGTAGCTGCGTGCAGGTCGCGCGTTTGCCGAAAGATGTGAAGCTGGAAATTGAAGCTATCGCAGTACGTAGCGTGTAAAGCCCGGAGCGGGGCGATTGCAGAGTCGTCCCGCCCTCTTCACAGAATGGCAATCCGAGAGTGTGGTTATGATTAGTGCATTCGATATTTTCAAAATTGGTATTGGCCCCTCCAGTTCGCATACCGTGGGGCCAATGAATGCTGGAAAAAGTTTTATCGACCGACTGGTGAGTAGTGGCTTATTAACTGCAACAAGTCATATTGTGGTCGATCTTTACGGGTCGTTGTCACTGACGGGCAAAGGCCATGCCACGGATATCGCCATCATTATGGGACTGGCAGGAAACAGCCCGCAGGATGTTGTTATTGATGAGATCCCTGCATTTATTGAACTTGTGACGCGCAGTGGGCGACTGCCGGTGGCTTCTGGTGCGCATATTGTTGATTTTCCTGTAGCAAAGAACATTATCTTCCATCCCGAAATGTTGTCTCGTCATGAGAACGGGATGCGGATTACTGCCTGGAACGGGCAGGAAGAGCTATTAAGCAAAACCTATTACTCTGTCGGCGGCGGGTTTATCGTTGAAGAAGAACACTTCGGCCTGTCGCACGATGTCGAAACACCCGTACCTTATGACTTCCACTCGGCAGGCGAACTGCTGAAAATGTGTGATTACAACGGCCTGTCTATTTCTGGCCTGATGATGCATAACGAGCTGGCGCTGCGCAGCAAAGCGGAAATTGATGCAGGGTTTGCTCGTATCTGGCAGGTGATGCACGACGGTATTGAACGCGGCATGAATACCGAAGGCGTATTGCCTGGCCCGCTCAATGTCCCACGCCGGGCGGTGGCGCTGCGCCGTTTGCTGGTCTCTAGTGACAATATCTCTAACGATCCAATGAACGTCATCGACTGGATCAATATGTTTGCTCTGGCGGTCAGCGAAGAAAACGCCGCTGGCGGACGTGTAGTGACAGCACCAACTAACGGCGCTTGCGGTATTATTCCGGCAGTGCTGGCCTATTACGATAAATTCCGCCGTCCGCTCAATGAGCGATCCATCGCCCGTTTTCTACTGGCGGCTGGCGCTATTGGCGCGCTGTATAAAATGAATGCCTCCATCTCTGGTGCGGAAGTGGGGTGTCAGGGCGAAATTGGCGTGGCCTGTTCTATGGCGGCGGCAGGGTTAACCGAACTGCTGGGCGGCAGCCCGGCGCAGGTATGCAATGCGGCGGAAATCGCTATGGAGCATAACCTTGGGCTGACCTGCGATCCGGTTGCCGGACAAGTGCAAATTCCGTGTATTGAACGTAACGCTATCAACGCTGTGAAAGCGGTAAACGCCGCGCGGATGGCAATGCGGCGTACCTCTGCACCGCGTGTTTCGCTCGATAAAGTGATCGAGACGATGTATGAAACCGGCAAAGATATGAACGATAAATACCGCGAAACTTCACGCGGAGGACTGGCGATAAAAGTGGTCTGCGGCTGATATTTCATCCGCATTTATCTTTGGGTGCACAAAATGTGCACCCTTTTTTATTGTGATCTGCCGCAAATAGAGAATAATTGTTTCTTTTCTATTTATTTGATAGAAAATTATTATCCATAACTGCTATTTCAAAGTCTTGATTGTGAAGATTTTCTCTAACCTCACGCGTATCATTTCTTCATTCTAATAACTCGCCTGCAAAAAAACGTAGACCGCGTATCGCCTTGATGCGGCTCGAAAAAAATAAAAAGCCCTACAAAATATTGAGCGAGAAATTATGGAAATTGCAACGAATAAAGGCGTTATTGCAGACGCTTCGACCCCGGCGGGTCGTGCTGGAATGAGTGAAAGTGAATGGCGTGAAGCAATCAAATTCGACAGTACCGACACCGGCTGGGTGATTATGAGTATCGGGATGGCGATTGGCGCGGGGATTGTTTTTCTCCCGGTACAGGTCGGTTTGATGGGATTGTGGGTATTTTTGCTCTCATCAGTGATTGGTTACCCGGCAATGTATCTGTTTCAGCGGTTGTTTATTAATACGCTGGCAGAATCACCGGAGTGTAAAGATTACCCCAGCGTCATCAGCGGTTATTTAGGTAAAAACTGGGGCATCCTGTTAGGTGCACTCTATTTCGTGATGTTGGTGATCTGGATGTTCGTCTATTCCACCGCCATCACCAACGATAGCGCCTCCTATTTACATACTTTTGGCGTGACGGAAAGCGTGCTATCAGACAATCCGTTTTATGGACTGGTACTGATTTGCATTCTGGTAGCCATCTCCTCACGCGGCGAGAAACTGTTATTCAAGATTTCGACTGGCATGGTTCTGACCAAGCTACTGGTGGTCGCGGCGCTGGGCGTGTCGATGGTGGGAATGTGGCATCTGTATAACGTGGGTTCGCTGCCGCCGCTGGGGCTACTGGTGAAAAACGCCATTATTACGCTGCCGTTTACCCTGACGTCGATTCTGTTTATCCAGACATTAAGCCCGATGGTGATTTCCTATCGCTCGCGGGAAAAATCGATTGAAGTAGCGCGGCATAAAGCGTTGCGGGCAATGAACATCGCGTTCGGCATTCTGTTTGTTACCGTCTTTTTCTACGCCGTGTCGTTCACGCTGGCGATGGGACATGACGAAGCGGTAAAAGCCTACGAGCAGAATATTTCCGCGCTGGCGATTGCCGCACAGTTTATTAGCGGTGACGGTGCAGCGTGGGTAAAAGTGGTTAGTGTCATTCTCAATATCTTTGCCGTAATGACCGCGTTTTTTGGCGTCTATTTAGGCTTCCGTGAAGCAACGCAAGGGATCGTAATGAACATCCTGCGCCGCAAGATACCGGCCGAGAAGATTAACGAAACTCTCGTTCAGCGCGGCATCATGATTTTCGCCATTTTACTGGCCTGGAGCGCCATCGTACTGAACGCGCCGGTGTTGAGCTTCACCTCTATCTGTAGCCCGATATTCGGCATGGTAGGGTGCCTGATCCCGGCGTGGCTGGTTTACAAAGTACCGGCATTGCACAAATACAAAGGGATGTCTCTGTACCTGATTATCGTCACCGGTTTGTTGCTTTGCGTTTCTCCGTTCCTGGCATTTTCTTGATTTACCTGAAATTTTAAGGTTTTTATTATGTTTGATTCGACTTTAAATCCGTTATGGCAGCGTTACATCCTCGCCGTTCAGGAGGAAGTAAAACCGGCGCTGGGATGTACTGAACCTATTTCACTGGCGCTGGCAGCGGCGGTTGCTGCGGCAGAACTGGAAGGTCCGGTTGAACGTGTAGAAGCCTGGGTTTCGCCAAATCTGATGAAGAACGGTCTGGGCGTTACTGTTCCCGGCACGGGAATGGTGGGACTGCCGATTGCGGCGGCGCTGGGAGCGTTAGGTGGAAATGCCAAAGCCGGGCTGGAAGTGCTGAAAGACGCAACTGCGCAGGCGATTGCCGATGCCAAAGCATTGCTGGCGGCGGGGAAAGTCTCGGTTAAGATCCAGGAACCTTGCGACGAGATCCTCTTCTCACGCGCCAAAGTCTGGAACGGCGAGAAGTGGGCGTGTGTCACCATCGTCGGTGGACATACCAACATTGTGCATATTGAGACGCACAATGGCGTGGTATTTGCCCAGCAGGCATGTGTGACAGAGGGGGAGCAAGAGTCGCCGCTGGCGGTGCTCTCCAGAACGACGCTCGCCGAGATCCTGAAGTTCGTCAATGAAGTCCCGTTTGAGGCGATCCGCTTTATTCTCGATTCTGCGAAGTTAAACTGTGCATTATCGCAGGAAGGTTTGAGTGGCAACTGGGGGCTGCATATTGGCGCAACGCTGGAAAAACAGTGTGCGCGCGGTTTGTTGGCGAAGGATCTTTCCTCGTCGATTGTGATTCGTACCAGCGCGGCATCTGATGCGCGTATGGGCGGCGCAACGCTTCCGGCGATGAGTAACTCCGGTTCTGGTAACCAGGGGATCACCGCGACAATGCCCGTAGTGGTGGTCGCGGAACACTTCGGGGCGGATGATGAACGGCTGGCGCGTGCGCTGATGCTTTCGCATTTGAGCGCGATTTACATCCATAACCAGTTGCCGCGTTTATCCGCGCTGTGCGCGGCGACGACGGCAGCAATGGGGGCTGCCGCTGGGATGGCGTGGCTGGTGGATGGGCGTTATGAAACGATCTCTATGGCTATCAGCAGTATGATCGGCGATGTCAGCGGCATGATTTGCGATGGTGCGTCGAACAGTTGTGCGATGAAGGTTTCGACCAGTGCTTCGGCAGCGTGGAAAGCGGTGTTAATGGCGCTGGATGATACCGCCGTGACCGGCAATGAAGGGATTGTGGCGCATGATGTTGAGCAGTCGATTGCCAATCTGTGTGCGCTGGCAAGCCATTCGATGCAGCAAACGGATCGGCAGATTATCGAGATTATGGCGAGCAAGGCCAGATAAGCGGCTGGCCTTGGGTATCGTGCCTGAAGCCGGATGCGATGCTGGCGCATCTTATCCGGCCTACGGGTTGCGCAATTTATTGATGTTGTTGGGTTTTGTGCCTGAAGCCGGATGCGATGCTGGCGCATCTTATCCGGCCTACGGGTTGCGCAATTTATTGATGCTGTTGGGTTTTGTACCTGAAGCCGGATGCGATGCTGGCGCATCTTATCCGGCCTACGGGTTGCGCAATTTATTGATGTTGTTGGGTTTTGTGCCGGATGCGATGCTGGCGCATCTTATCCGGCCTACGAGTGGTGCAATTTATTGATGTTGCTGGGTTTTGTAGGCCGGATAAGGCGTTTACGCCGCATCCGGCAACCTGTCTTTATGCGGCGGCTTCATCCTCGGCTAACCGCGTTTCGGCATCAGCTACTATCGCTTCCAGCTCGCTCAACATCTCTTCATAGCCAAAGTTTTTAGTTGCGCGAGTCGTTTCTTTCGCCACAACGGGCTTCACTGACTGGCGTTTCTTCGCCGATTTTTTACTCATCATCTTCTCCCTGTAAAAACAACTAGACAGGTAAATCTATCAGTAAAGCGCGCAGCGGGGAATCAGCAACCAGCGTAATGTTAGCCTCGTCACGAATAAATGCACCATCACCGCAGGTCAGTGCCGCTTTCTCTTCATGATGCGTAATTGCATGAAATTGGCCGTGAATCGATTGTAAATAGGCGCGCGGGCCGTGAAGTTGAAAGTTCGCACTTTCGCCCTTAGCGAGCACAATATGATGCAACCACACTTGCTGGCGCAGTTGCAGGCTACCCTCTGTGCCATCGGGCGAGGCGATTAATTGCTGCTTGCCCATATTAAGCGCCAGTTTTTGAATCAGCGGATTCTCTCGCTGCGGGCAGGCATCCAGCCAAAGCTGCATCCGCGTTAACGGTTTGTCTTTGCTAATGTTATGTTCGCTATAACTCACGCCCGGCTGAGTAGAAAGCAATAAGGCTTCACCGGCGCTGGCCTGAACATGATTGCCTTCACTGTCGCGGTATTCTGCTTCTCCATCCAGAATCACATTCAAAATATCGACTTTTGGATAGGTTCGTGGCTGAAAGGCGGCTCCTGGAGCCAGCACTTCCTGATTGAGCACGCGCAGGGAGGCGTAGCCTAACAATTTAGGGTCGAAGTAGTGTCCAAAGGAAAAAGTATACCGGGCCTGTAACCATCCGTAGTCTGCTTGTCCACACTGCCTGGCAGTTCGGGTAGTAATCATAATTATTGACCTCTCTTTACTTCCTTTTATGGTAAGGGGCTGGACGCTACATTGTTAGCCAGATATTCTGCCCGGTATGTTCAAATTTCCTGAATGAGAACGACATGGCCAAAGAAAGGGCATTAACGCTGGAAGCACTGCGTGTTATGGACGCGATCGATCGCCGTGGCAGTTTTGCGGCAGCAGCAGATGAGCTGGGACGCGTGCCTTCTGCGCTTAGCTACACCATGCAAAAACTGGAAGAAGAGCTGGATGTGGTACTGTTTGACCGCTCTGGCCATCGCACCAAATTCACCAATGTCGGGCGTATGTTGCTGGAGCGAGGACGCGTTCTGCTGGAAGCGGCAGATAAACTGACTACTGATGCGGAAGCCCTCGCGCGCGGTTGGGAAACGCATCTCACCATTGTGACCGAGGCGCTGGTGCCGACGGCTGCCTTTTTCCCTTTGATCGACAAACTGGCGGTGAAAGCTAACACCCAACTGGCAATCATCACCGAAGTGCTGGCGGGGGCGTGGGAACGGCTTGAGCAGGGGCGGGCGGATATTGTTATCGCGCCGGATATGCATTTTCGTTCCTCGTCGGAGATCAACTCGCGCAAGCTCTATACCTTAATGAACGTCTACGTTGCCGCGCCGGATCACCCGATTCACCAGGAGCCGGAACCGCTTTCTGAGGTGACGCGCGTGAAATATCGCGGAATTGCGGTAGCGGATACCGCTCGTGAGCGTCCGGTATTGACGGTGCAGTTGCTGGACAAACAGCCGCGCTTAACGGTCAGTACCATTGAAGATAAACGCCAGGCGTTACTGGCGGGGCTGGGTGTCGCAACTATGCCGTATCCGATGGTGGAAAAAGATATTGCTGAAGGACGGCTACGTGTCGTTAGCCCGGAATCGACCAGCGAGATCGATATTATTATGGCCTGGCGTCGAGACAGTATGGGAGAAGCAAAATCCTGGTGTTTGCGGGAAATTCCAAAGTTGTTCGCCGGAAAATAAACGATTAAGCACCTTTCACAAGGTGCTTAATTATTATTCCTGTTCCAGTTTCGGGTCTGGCCCAAAGCGGTTTTCACCCGGTGTACCCGCCTGGCAGTTAAAGACGATGATAATCAGCCAGCCGATAAACGGGATTAAGAACAGCAGTACCCACCACGCCGAGCGGTCGGTGTCGTGCAGGCGGCGGAACTGAACTGCCCACCACGGTAAAAACACCAGAATGCCATAGATTGTCGTCAGGATGCCTTCGCCACCGGCGCGTTGCCAGCCTAACATTTTATCCAGTAGTCCCAGCACGAACGTAAAGATGATGTTGACCAGAATAAACATCCAGTACTCTTTGCGCCGCGCACGACCCCGAAATCCGACATAATTTTTTAGTACTTTCAGATACCAGTCCATTTTTGCCTCAATTTTGCTCAATCACTTGTTTTTAAAGCAGCAAATTAAGAATAGACATGAATGAAATGGCAGTAAATATCACCACGGTGAATTAATGAGGTGCAATGAACGGAACTTCAGACTGATGGCAAGCGCAAAATCGCCAGATGCGCTACGCTTATCTGGCCTGTGAGTTCTCTGCAATATATTGAATGTAAAATATTTTTAGGTCAAATAGGCCGTTCAAGCCGCATCCGACATGAACAACACGCACTTAGCCAACAATCAGAGGCACCACGAAGGGTGCCTTTGTCTAGCCGAAGCGAACGTCCCGCCCGTGCGGTTCATCAAGATCCTGCCACGGACCAATGGAAATAATCCCCGTAGGGTTGATGGTCTTATGGCTGCGGAAGTAGTGATTACGGATGTGATCAAAATTGACAGTTTCGGCAATTCCCGGCATCTGGTAGATATCGCGCAGGAAGCCATACAGATTCAGGTAATCGCTGATGCGGTGCTTATCACATTTGAAGTGGGTGACATACACCGGATCAAAACGCACCAGCGTGGTCCACAGGCGAATATCAGCTTCGGTTAACTGGTTACCGGTCAGATAGCGATGCTGACCTAAGATCTGCTCCAGTCGCGCCAGCGATTCAAACACTTTCACCACCGCCTCGTCGTAGGCTTCCTGGCTGGTAGCAAAACCGGCTTTATACACGCCATTGTTGACGGTGTCGTAAATCCAGCCGTTAAGTTCGTCAATTTTAGTTTGCAGCGCAGGAGGATAATAATCTCCCGCTTTCGCGCCCAGTGCATCAAACGCGGTATTGAACATGCGGATGATTTCCGCCGATTCGTTGCTGACAATGGTGTGGTTCTTTTTGTCCCATAGCACGGGAACAGTGACACGTCCGCTATAGTGTGGATCGGCGTGGAGATAAAGCTGATACAGAAACTCATGTTGATAGAGCGTATCACCGGTTGCTCCCGGAAAACTGTCATCAAAGGTCCAGCCATTTTCCAGCATCAGCGGATTCACCACGGAAACGGAGATAAACGGTTCCAGACCTTTGAGTTTACGCATAATCAGCGTGCGGTGCGCCCACGGGCAGGCGAGTGAAACATAGAGATGGTAGCGATCTTTTTCTGCGGCAAAACCGCCTTTGCCGGTAGGTCCTGGTGCGCCGTCAGCGGTGAGCCAGTTACGAAATGCGGAAGCTGAACGTTGAAATTTACCGCCGGTGGATTTGGTGTCGTACCAGGTGTCATGCCAGACGCCGTCAATCAGTTGACCCATTTTTCTCTCCTCCAATAGCAAAAACGAGGAGTGTTTCTCCTCGTTTCAGATTGCTGGCAAAGTGCACATTTTTGATTGTCGGATGCGATGCTTACGCATCTTATCCGACCAACAAATATCGTTAAGTATAGTCTCTGCTTACCACTTTTTATTCAGCAGGCGGTCGATGCTGAATGCGCCCGGCCCCGTAATTGCCAGCAGCAGGAATCCGCCAGAAATGGTCAGGTTTTTCATAAACATCAGCGAGTTCATGCCCTCTGCAAAATTGCTGTGAAATAAAAACGCAGTCAGCAGTGTAAAGCCAGCGGTAAACAGCGCCGTGGTACGAGTCAGGAAACCAAACAGAATTGCCAGACCACCGCCAAACTCAAGCAAAATCACCAGCGGCAGCATAAAGCCGGGGACGCCCATTGCTTCCATATATTGTTGCGTACCCGCGTAGCCTGTAATTTTTCCCCAGCCTGCCGTAATAAACAGAATCGGCATTAAAATACGCGCTACCAGTACACCAATATCTTCTAATTTTTTCATCTTACTCTCCACTGCGCCGCTCAGGCTGCTGATTGTTTTTTTGTGCATTGACGCGGTATTAGCGTCGTTGCTGTCGATGGAGAGAAGCATAAACGTAGTGAATGGTGATTGTTAGCAAGGAAAACTGTCAAATTTTTTCAAAAATTTTGAGGGATAAGGCCGGAATGGCTCCGGCCAGAAAGACGTTAACCGCGCAGCTGTTGCTGTTTGAGGGTGGTTTTAACCAGACGCCAGGCACTCCATACGCCAAAACCGCGCCTGGCCCAGCGAACCAGCATATTCGGATGGCGAATTGTCCAGATAGCCATCACGCTACTGCCAACCAGCGCCCAGGAGCGCAGACTCAACAGTATATTCCAGCGACGATCGTAAGCGCCTGTTGCTTCCAGCCAGTCTCGACGACTGGCGGAAAGATCCAGCCGTTGTTGCTGGATCTGGCTAAGTAGTTGTGCCTTGCGGCGTTCACGTTCGACTTTACCGCTCACGGGACTCCTCCTCGAGCAGTTGCCGATCGTTCGCCAGTTCATGGCGCGTGTGGCGCAACAGTGTCGATTTCCGTGACTTGCGTAACGTCCAGATACCGCCAATCAGTGCCAGTAGCAGCAACACCACGGTGGTGGCAATCATCGCATTCAGGCGATATTGCGGATCAACCGCCCAGATAATCAGCACCATCAGGCTCATAAGACCAAATGCAGCGAAAAGCATCGTCAGGCCCAGCATCAGTAACAGTTGAAAGAGATTGGCTTTTTCCTCTTCCAGCTCCACCACCGCCAGCCGCAGACGTGTCTCCACCATTTCGACCATGATGGTGACTATTCGCTGCCCGATGCCCAGAACGCTTTTACCGGGCCCTTGCGCGTGATGAGTGTCCGCCATAATTAACGACGCGACAGCAGAACGCCGAGCACTACACCGATTGCAGCGCCAATGCCCACACCCGTCCACGGATTTTCACGCACGTACTCATCGGCACGCGCCGCCGCTTCACGAGTCTGTTTGGCAATTGCCTCGCCAGTTTCACCCAGGCGATAGCGGCTCTGTTTTAGCGCCTGCTCTGCTTTACTACGAATCTTACTCAACTCTTCTTTCGACTTATCTCCTGAGGCGCTTAGTACTTCTTCCAGCGTATCAGACAGGGATTTCAACTCTGCACGCAAATGTTCCGTAGTGTGTTCTTTCGACATAGTTTTCTCCAGGTGAGTAAGTAATGACTATTGTGAATTAGTAGTCGCGCGCTTCCAGCTTTTTCAGCTCTTCCTGCGCTTCTGCCAGTTTCCGTTCGCGTTTGGCAATCTTGTCCGCATCGCCTTTTTGCTTCGCCTCGGCTAAATCTTGCTTGCGTTCCGCCACCTCATCTTTCTGCTTAGCGATTTTTTTCTGATGATCGGCGCGAAGCTGGCTATCTGAACAGTTGGCCCGGACTTCACTCAGGGCTTTATTCAGACCGTCAATACGATTCTGGTTTTGGTGTTTTTCGGCATAGCTGATCTCCTTAAGGATATTTTGCTCCTTTTCCTGACACAGGGTAGTGGCATAACTACCGGCACTAAGAGCAAAAAGAGAAACAGCTAAAGCAATGCGGTATTTCATTCTTGAACCTTCCATTGTGACTCGAACCTATTACAAAGGAACGATTGTCCAGACAACGAAGCGGTAGTGTTAACCACCGCCTCATTAATCATAGACAGTAACGGTGAAATCACCAAAGTGAGTGATATGTTTCGGATAACAGGAAGTTATCCGAAGCGATGAGAATTATCCCGCAGCCGGGTCAGCCACTGCATGGCCTGACTGTTATCGTCCTGCTGCGCAATGATGTAGCCATGGGGCAATGTTCTGTCGAGGACTGCTTTTGCGGCGGCACTCTGGTCGCTGGAGTCAAACGTAATTAACAGAGTGTCGTTCTTGGGGGTAATGCTTTTGAAAGGAATGCCGTGAGCGTCAAGGTGATGCCAGATGGAAAAACCGTCTGGCATTGTCATGCCTTGATGAACGGCACGGATCGCCAGCGTTGAATCTTGCTGACGAACCGCAGACCAGGCCAGCAACAGCGTGCCGACCAGCAATAAAGCAGCGCCGAACCAGACTAGCTGGCGAAGCGACATGCGAGGTATTTGCATCCTTTACCCCCGATTTCCATATTTCTTTTTCCATAACACGACCAGAGAACCTGCCAGGCCAAATACCAGCAGTACCACCGGGAGCAGCATCAGGCATGACATTAGCTGATCCTCGTACTTCAAAAATACCGGCGTTTTGCCGAGCATGTAACCCAGGGTTGTCAGGATCAACACCCACAACAAACCGCTCATCCAGTTGAAGAACTGAAAGCGTGCGTTATTCAGCCCTGATAACCCGGCAATGGTCGGCAGCAGTGTTCTGACAAACGCAATAAAGCGACCAATTAATAGCGCCGACAAACCGTGTTTGTGAAAAAGATGGTGTGCGCGTTGGTGATAGTGCGCGGGTAAATGGGAAAGCCAGTTTTGCACAGTGCGGGTATTGCCCAGCCATCGCCCCTGTATGTAACTGACCCAGCAGCCAAGGCTGGCGGCTACGGTCAATAGCAAAATCGTTTGTGGATAACCCATCGCGCCTTTAGCAATCAATACGCCGACCAACACCAGTAAGCTGTCGCCCGGTAAAAAGGCTGCCGGAAGCAAGCCGTTTTCAAGGAACAAAATTACAAACAAGACAAAATACAACATGCCAATCATCGACGGATTGGCCAGCGTTTCAAAATCCTGCGCCCACAGGGCCTGCAGTAATTGGGTCAAAAGTTCCATTCATTATTCCTGGTGAATCGGTTAACGCCACGCCGGTTTTAAATGATGCACTCCCGCCAGATTATTGCTGTTTTTGTATGGATTGCGGGTCGGAGCACCAACACGGCCTGAACTATTCCCTGTTAAAACGTGAGATAAGAAAACATTTAATAGCATAAATTCAAATTGAATCTAATTGTAACAAAGGTCAACGTTGTTCGTTATCAAAATTACATGTCCGTGGAGTCTGATTTTGCTGATTGCAGGGGAGGGTGGCGAGAGGATTTACACAGGCTGACACTTTATACTTTTTGCTTACTGACAAAGCGTACAGGCGCGTTGTAGCGCCTGCCCGATGGGAATTTCATTTGCTGCCGCTGGCGGCCGTATCCAGATGCACAACCGGGTTTTCTGCGAACAGGTAACGGTCGGCGTTGAACTCGAAATCGTCGCTGGTTTCGTTAAATAACATTATCTTGGTGTTTTCCAGATGCTGCCACATTGCCAGCTTAGCGGCATGGGGATCTTTGCGAATTAACGCCTTAAGGATCTGATCGTGGTCATCACACCAGTTATCGACGGTACGGGAATCAATGTGTTCGTGGAGTTTTTTCCAGTACGGGTTATGGCTACGCTGGGTCCACATCTTCTCAACGATGGCTGCCAGGGCTGAGTTCTGCGTCGCCAGGGCAACCTGAATATGGAACTGCAAATCCCACTCGGAATCGCGGAAGCATTGTTCGCCGCGAGCCTGCTCCTGGATGGCCATCAATTTCATGATGTCCTGCTTGGTCACCTGGGTTGCGGCAAACTCGGCAATATTGCTCTCGATAAGCTGGCGAGCCTGTAGCAGTTCAAACGGGCCGTAATTGGCAAATTCCATATTATCGTCAGCCGCCTGCTGATGGCGCGGCTGGTTGGAAACCACGTGAATACCTGAACCTTTACGCACCTCCACATAGCCTTCAACTTCCAGCATGATGATGGCTTCACGAACGACCGTTCGGCTGACGTTTTTTTCATCGGCAATAAAACGTTCGGCGGGCAGTTTATCACCCACCAGATAGACGCCCTGCTCAATGCGCTCTTTCAGGTCAGCAGCAAGTTGTTGGTACAAACGGCGTGGTTCAGAGATTTCCATATGCGTCTCCCGGAATGGAATGCGGACAAAGTTATCATACCACTTTATTTATGGGTATGCCATTGTTCATATATAAATATGGTGATTGAAATAATGTATTTAATTAGCATTGTGAATATTTATAAATTCCTAAAAATTAAGCGTCGATATTGTGAAAATTACTATGTTTCAGTAACTTAATTTTTCGCTTTTTAAATTAATATTAACTAAAAATGCTTTTTTATATTGACTTACAATAAATCTACATTTCTAATGCACTAACTTTTTTGAAACAATTTTGTAAGATCAATTCTATATGGTGGCGAAAATTAAACTCTTATCACGGCTTACGCCGCTTTTATTCGTGTTCGCTCCTTTTTTTGCACAGTCAAATATGACTGTTTATCCTATGGCTGTTTCTATTAATAGTCAGGGTGAAGGCAACGTTCGTGTAATATCTAAAAGTAATGAAGTTCAGTATATCAAGGCGACAGTATTCCGTATCGATAATCCATCGACGCCTCAGGAAAATGAAGTTGAGATTAAATCCGGTGATGCAAATCATCTGGTCGTTATGCCACCCAAATTCGCCTTACCAGCCGGTAGCAGCAAAACCGTGCGCTTTGTCGCAATGGAACCAGAGCAAAAAGAGAAAAATTACCGCGTTAAATTTGAAGCAGTTCCCAGTATTGATGACGTTGCCACAGATAAAAAAGATCTCTCTATGCAGTTAACAGTTAACTTGATTTGGGGGATTGTTGTTAGTGTTCCACCCCAACAACCTATTGCTAAGTTAGAAGTAAATCCTGCCAAAAAATTATTTAATGCAGGGAATCAACGTTTAAAACTTTTAACGATCGCTTATTGCAAAAATAATAGCAAAGATAATTGTAAGATGCAGACCGTAAATAAAAATATCTTCCCTGGTCAGGAAATAAATCTTGAAAGCATATCTGGCCACGACAAGATCGTTGTCAAATATAATAACTGGATCACTAAGGATAATGGCGAGTTTGAGCTGGCGATCCATTAATTATCATTGTCATAAACGAAGGAATAGTAATGAAAAAGGCATTTGCAAAATCTCTTCTGGTAGCAGCGTTATTCTCTGTAGCAGGCTCCGCGTTAGCAGTACAAAAAGATATTACTGTAACAGCTAACGTTGATGCCGCTCTGGATATGACGCAAACCGATAACAGCGCACTGCCGAAAGCAGTTGAAATGCAATATCTGCCGGGTCAGGGTCTGCAATCTTATCAGTTGATGACTAAAATTTGGTCTAACGATGTGACTAAAGACATTAAAATGCAGTTGGTTTCCCCTGCGCAACTGGTTCATAACCTGGACGGCAGCAAAACTGTTCCGCTGACTGTGACCTGGGGTGGTACTGAAATCAAGTCCGATGCCGCTACCACTTTTGAAGCAACCAAAATTTTTGCTTCCGATGCTTTAACCAACGGTTCTTTGGCTAAAAACCTGATGTTTGCTCAGACTACCAAAGGTGTACTGGAAACCGGTATTTACCGTGGTGTGGTAAGCATCTATCTGTCCCAGGATATCTAATCCGGATAACAGAATTAATACGTAATAAAGGGGGGCTTGTCCTCCCTTATTTTAACTATTTTAGTCGTTATTATGGATTTCAGGGTTGCCATGGATAAAAAATTACTGGCTCTTTTGATCCTGGCGAGTCTCAGCCCGGCAAAGGCAGCATTAACTAAAATTCCCGCTGGGTTTGAGGTTATTGCACAGGGACAGCAGGAGTATATTGAAGTCTATTATGCCGGGAAAAGTCTCGGTAAATATTATGCAATGGTTAATCTTGATGCGGTAACATTTCTGGATTCAGCAAGTTTATATAATAAGCTGGAGCTGGATACCAAAGACCAAAAAATCACTCAAGCCGTAAAAGCGAGACTGGCACAACCACTGGCGCGTCATGGTGAACTGGCTTGTGGTTTTGCGCAGACCGATTCAGGATGTGGCTTTCTCAATACCGATTCTGTTGACATTATTTTTAATGATGAAGAGAGTTCCGCCACCCTCTTTCTGAATCCCCAATGGAGTTCCTCGTTAAATTCAAAATCGCTATATTTAAATCCAGACAGAAACGCGATTAATGCATTTATTCATCAGCAGGATATTAACGTGCTGGTGCAGGATGATTACCAATCGTTCTCCATTCAGGGCAATGGTGCGCTGGGTGTCACAGAGAATAGTTATATTGGCGGGCACTGGAATTTCAATGGCTATGAGGCAGAAGATGTCAGCGATAATAATGCTGATGTCAGCGATCTCTATTATCGTTATGATTTTTTACGTCGTTATTATGTGCAGGCGGGGCGAATGGACAACCGCACGCTATTTAATGCACAAGGCGGGAATTTTACTTTTAACTTTCTGCCACTCGGTGCAATCGATGGAATGCGTATCGGGTCAACACTCAGTTATTTAAACCAGGCGCAGAGTCAGCAAGGAACGCCAGTAATGGTCCTGCTTTCGCGCAATTCTCGTGTTGACGCTTATCGTAATGAACAACTTCTGGGATCGTTTTATCTCAATAGTGGTTCGCAATTTATTGATACTGGTTCCTTTCCGCCAGGCAGCTACAGCGTGGCGTTAAAAGTTTATGAGAACAACCAACTCACCCGCACTGAACTTGTCCCTTTTACCAAAACAGGGGGGCTGACGGACGGAAATGCGCAGTGGTTCTTACAGGCCGGTAAAACCACCTCCCAGGCTGCCGATGACGAAAGTTCAGCTTATCAACTGGGTTTTCGCCTGCCGTTACATCCACAATATGAGTTCTACGCAGGGCTGGCGAATGCCGATGATGTGAATGCTTTCGAGTTAGGTAATAACTGGACGGCGGATTTAGGCGGGGTGGGGAATCTTGCCATAGGTGCCAGTCTGTTCCGCAATGACGATGGCGGCAAAGGTGATATGCAGCAGGTTAACTGGAGTAATTCGGGATGGCCGACGCTGGGCTTTTATCGTACCAACTCCGACGGAGATGCTTGTACAACCGACAGCAGAGATAGCTACAACGCCTTAAGCTGTTATGAAAGCATATCCGCTACGATTTCACAGAATCTTATCGGCTGGAACATGATGCTGGGTTATACCCGCACGCAAAATAACACCGACGACAGCTTACGCTGGGACAAACAGCAGAGTTTTGAAAATAACTATCTTCGCCAGACTTCTGCGCAAAGTATTTCTGAAACCGTACAGCTTAGCGCGTCTCGCGCTTTTGTAATGCGTGACTGGATTTTGAGCACTTCTGTCGGGGTTTTCCATCGTAACGACAACGGCGGAGATAACGACGACAACGGATTGTACTTATCGTTTTCGTTATCTGATACACCAACGATGGACAGCAATAATAACAGTCACTCAACCAATGTTTCGACTGACTATCGCTATAGCGATCAGGATGGCGACCAAACTTCATGGCAGTTATCGCATACCTTTTATAACGATTCATTCAGCCATAAAGAACTTGGCGTAACCGTCGGTGGCCTGAACACCGATACCATAAACAGTGCGGTTAATGGTCGTTGGGAAGGGCAGTACGGTAATCTCAACGGCACCGTATCAGACAGTTACGATCGCAAGAACCATGATCATCTTTCTGCCTTTACAGGGTCTTACAGTTCCACACTGGCGGTGAGTCGTTACGGAATTAATCTGGGAGCCAGTGGAACAGATGATCTGCTCGGCGCTGTATTAGTCGATGTAAAAGGATTTACTGAACAGGATGAAGAGAGCCAGGATCTGCAATTCGAAGCTCGGGTTGCGGGCAGCAGAACTCTGCAACTTGGTCAAAGTGACAGTGTGTTGTTCCCCTATGCTGGATTCCAGTCGGGCTTTGTTGACGTCAGGGACAGCAACCAGGGCAACCAGCAGGGAACAACCAATATTATCAATGGCGCGGGAAACCGGGAATTAATGTTGCTGCCCGGTAAGTTACGTTATCGCGAAGTCACTGCCAGCTTTAACTACAACTATATTGGTCGCTTGTTATTGCCAGCATCAGTAGAGAAATTCCCGCTGATTGGTCTGAACAGCACCATGTTATTGGTGGCTGAAGATGGCGGATTTACGCTGGAAATTAGCGGCAATGATAAAGAATTGTATCTGCTTTCCGGACACGAATTCCTTAAATGTCCGCTGACTGTTGTGAAGAAACGCGCCAGCATTCGTTACAGCGGCGATGTGACTTGTAGCGTCGTGAGTTATTCGCAATTGCCAGAGTCGATTCAGGTTCAGGCGCAGTTAAAACAGCCTAAATTACGTGAGAGCGTACAAACGGCGCAAAGGGAGGTTGCACCATGAGAAAGCGATTGATTGCCATACTATTTTGCTTTTTGGGCTCGGTTGCAGGTGTTCAGGCATCGCCCAACGTTACGGCTGAAATTACTTATGATTTGGCAGTCGGCAGGGCAGATTATTACATCTGGAACAAGGAAGAACCCCCTGCTATAAACTACGACACCGCATGGTCAAGTTATCAGTGCAATTTTCCTGATCGACAGCAGATTTGTACACCATCTGGTAATTATTCAAACGTGAAAATTTATATGACAGAAAAGCGCAGTGGTATGCGTTGGCCAGTTAACCTTAAAGGATATACGAATTTTGTGGTCCGCAATCCCGGAGGGGACTGTGATGGCTGGTCGGCGCAATTCCCTTTAGATAGTACAACTACTCGTCGATGTATAGCTAATAGCGGTGCTTATAATGCCAATGTAAAACTGTTAACGCTCTATCTTGAGCAAGCAGAAATGAAAAAATTACCGATTGGTGGCGTCTGGGAAGGTTCCGTTAAAATGCATTTTACCTACCCTGGAGCAGATTATTTTGCGGATATCACGCTTAATACGCTCGATCCCAACCATATCGATATCTTCTTTCCGGAGTTTGCCCACGCCACGCCACGGGTACAGTTGGATCTACACCCGACGGGGAGCGTCAATGGCAGTAACTATGCTCAGGATCTGACCACGCTGGATATGTGCCTGTACGATGGTTTTAACGGCAACGCCATCAGTTATGAAATCCAGCTTAAAGATGAAGGTCGCCCGGCTGCCGGGCGAAGAGATGGCGACTTCTCGATTTATCGTCAGGGAGGAACATCGACAGATGCCTCAGAACGTATTGATTACCGCGTAAAAATGTATAACCCGGAAACGGGCGGGCAAATTGACGTGCGCAATAATGAAAATATGGTCTGGAACAGTATTAACCTGAAGCGCGTTCGTCCGGTTGTACTGCCTGGTATTCGTTACGCTGTTATGTGTGTGCCGACGCCATTAACCCTGGCGGTAGAGAAGTTCAGCGTGATGGATAAGCAGGCCGGGTACTACATGGGTAAACTGTCGGTGGTCTTTACTCCGTCCTTGCCAACTATCAATTAACCCTCCAGGCCGGACAAACGTTCTATATAAACAACGAAGCCGCCTGAACAGGCGGCTTCGACATTAAAACTCACGCTAAGCGTTAATGTTGCGGGGCGGGATCGTTATGTGTTTCCTGCGCCACCTCAATCGCCGGTTTGTTCTGCAATACCGTCCAGATAACCAGCGCGCCTAACAGGTCGAACACTGCCAGCACTGCGAACAGCGGGCTGAAGCCGATGGTGTCAGCCAGAGCACCAACAACCAAGGCAAACAGCGTACTTGCCAGCCATGCGGACATCCCGGTCAGACCGTTTGCCGTTGCCACTTCGTTACGACCGAACACGTCAGAAGAGAGCGTAATCAGTGCGCCAGACAGTGCCTGGTGAGCAAAACCACCGATACACAGCAGCATAATCGCCACATATGGATTGGTGAACAGACCGATCATACCTGGGCCAATCATCAGCACCGCACCCAGCGTGACTACCATCTTACGGGAGACGATCAGGTTCACGCCAAACCAACGCTGGAACAGCGGCGGCAGGTAACCACCGAGGATACAACCGAGGTCAGCAAACAGCATCGGCATCCAGGCGAACATCGCGATCTCTTTCAGGTTAAAGCCGTAAACTTTAAACATGAACAGTGGGATCCACGCGTTGAAAGTCCCCCACGCCGGTTCAGCCAGGAAACGCGGCAGCGCGATACCCCAGAACTGACGGTTACGCAGAATCTGACCAACGGACATTTTCTTCGCCGTGCCAACCTGGTGCTGGGCTTCCTGACCGTTAATAATGTATTCGCGTTCTTCATCAGTCAGATGTTTCTGGTCGCGCGGGTGTTTATAGAAAATCAGCCATGCCATCGCCCAGATAAAGCTCAGCGCACCGGAGATGATAAATGCCATCTGCCAGCTGTGCATCACAATTGCCCATACCACCAGCGGCGGTGCAATCATCGCACCAATTGAAGAACCAACGTTAAAGTAACCTACTGCGATGGAACGCTCTTTCGCCGGGAACCATTCGGAACTGGCTTTCAGACCCGCTGGGATCATTGCTGCTTCAGCAGCACCTACCGCACCACGAGCAATCGCCAGGCCGCCCCAGCTACCTGCCAGCGCGGTAGCGCCACAGAACACAGCCCACAACACGGCAAACATCGCGTAACCGATTTTTGTACCCAGAACATCCAGTACATAACCCGCTACCGGTTGCATGACCGTATAAGCAGCAGAATAAGCTGCGATGATGTAGGAATACTGTTGGGTGGAGATGTTTAACTCTTCCATCAGAGTTGGCGCAGCTGCCGCCACAGTGTTACGCGTCAGGTAACCGAGCACGGTGCCGAGCGTCACCAGTGCGATCATATACCAACGTAACCCTTTAATTTTACGCATGTAAAACCTCATCGTTTTGTTATATCCGCAGTAATCGCGGCCATCATCCCGCCAGAGGCTGAAGATGTTACTTACGACCGGGTAACCGAAAAAAAACCGGCACGCCCCGAACGTTGCCATGAAAGTTTCGTGCTAATTCGGCTTCCGTACCGGTCAATCCAATCCATCCAGAGAATGAATCGGCAATTTGCATTCCGTCGACTTATGATTTGCGACGGCAAAAAGATAACTTGTCATACAACTTTAAAAGGTGAGAGCCATCACAAATGTGCGAATATTTGTAGGGACATTACACGATGATAGCGAGGCCAGTAACGGCGCGGCTTGCAGCGATATTTACCACTTTGAGAGTAATTTTTTTAACTACGTTTATTGATCTAACTCACGAAAATATCTTCTGGCTCTGGAAATTGGTGTGATAACTTTGTCAGCATCGCACCATAAGCAAGCTAGCTCACTCGTTAAGAGGAAGACGATAATGACTCCGTTTATGACTGAAGATTTCCTGTTAGATACTGAATTTGCCCGCCGTCTGTATCACGACTACGCAAAAGACCAGCCGATTTTCGACTACCACTGCCATTTGCCGCCGCAGCAGATTGCAGAAGACTATCGCTTTAAGAATTTGTATGACATCTGGCTGAAAGGCGATCACTACAAATGGCGTGCAATGCGCACCAATGGTGTAGCTGAACGCCTGTGTACCGGTGATGCCTCTGACCGTGAAAAGTTTGACGCCTGGGCGGCGACCGTTCCGCACACTATCGGCAACCCGTTATACCACTGGACGCACCTCGAACTGCGTCGTCCATTCGGTATCACGGGCAAACTGCTGTCTCCGTCGACTGCCGATGAAATCTGGAACGAATGTAACGAACTGCTGGCGCAGGATAACTTCTCCGCGCGCGGCATCATGCAGCAGATGAACGTGAAAATGGTCGGCACCACCGATGACCCGATCGATTCTCTGGAGCATCACGCAGAGATCGCCAAAGACGGCTCTTTCACCATTAAAGTGCTTCCGAGCTGGCGTCCGGATAAAGCCTTCAACATCGAACAGGCGACCTTTAACGACTATATGGCGAAGCTGGGTGAAGTTTCTGATACCGACATTCGCCGCTTTGCAGACCTGCAAACCGCCCTGACCAAACGTCTGGATCACTTCGCCGCTCACGGCTGTAAAGTGTCTGACCACGCGCTGGATGTGGTGATGTTTGCTGAAGCGAACGAAGCGGAACTGGACAGCATTCTGGCACGCCGCCTGGCAGGCGAAACCCTGAGTGAGCACGAAGTGGCACAGTTTAAAACTGCGGTGCTGGTGTTCCTTGGTGCCGAATACGCACGTCGCGGTTGGGTGCAGCAGTACCACATCGGCGCTCTGCGTAATAACAACCTGCGTCAGTTCAAACTGCTGGGGCCGGATGTTGGTTTTGACTCCATCAACGACCGTCCGATGGCGGAAGAGCTGTCTAAACTGCTGAGCAAACAGAACGAAGAAAACCTGCTACCGAAAACCATTCTCTACTGCCTGAACCCGCGCGATAACGAAGTGCTGGGCACCATGATCGGTAACTTCCAGGGCGAAGGTATGCCGGGCAAAATGCAGTTCGGTTCCGGCTGGTGGTTTAACGACCAGAAAGACGGTATGGAACGTCAGATGACCCAACTGGCGCAGCTCGGTCTGCTGAGCCGCTTTGTCGGTATGCTGACTGACAGCCGTAGCTTCCTGTCATACACCCGTCACGAATACTTCCGCCGCATTCTGTGCCAGATGATCGGTCGCTGGGTGGAAGCGGGCGAAGCACCGGCGGACATCAACCTGCTGGGCGAGATGGTGAAAAACATTTGCTTTAACAATGCGCGTGACTATTTCGCCATTGAACTGAACTAAGGTCTGGGGTTGATATGCAATACATCAAGATCCATGCACTGGATAACGTCGCGGTTGCTTTAGCAGATTTGGCGGAAGGCACAGAAGTCAGTGTCGATAACCAAACCGTTACGCTGCGCCAGGATGTCGCTCGAGGACATAAATTTGCGTTAACGGATATCGCAAAAGGGGCCAACGTTATTAAATACGGCCTGCCGATTGGTTATGCACTGGCGGATATTGCGGCGGGGGAACACGTTCACGCCCACAATACGCGCACGAATCTGAGCGATCTGGATCAGTATCGCTATCAACCTGATTTTCACGATCTGCCAGCACAAGCGGCAGATCGTGAAGTGCAGATCTATCGTCGCGCTAACGGCGATGTCGGGGTGCGTAACGAGCTGTGGATCCTGCCAACCGTGGGCTGTGTCAACGGCATCGCGCGGCAGATCCAGAACCGTTTCCTGAAAGAGACCAACAACGCTGAAGGTACTGACGGCGTGTTCCTCTTCAGCCACACCTACGGCTGCTCACAACTGGGTGACGATCACATCAATACCCGCACTATGCTGCAAAACATGGTGCGCCACCCGAACGCAGGTGCGGTGCTGGTGATTGGTCTGGGCTGTGAAAACAATCAGGTCGATGTCTTCCGTGAAACGCTGGGGGACATCGATCCTGAACGCGTTCATTTCATGATCTGCCAGCAGCAGGACGATGAAATCGAAGCCGGGATCGAGCATTTGCATCAGCTGTATAACGTGATGCGCAACGATAAACGCGAGCCAGGCAAACTCAGCGAACTGAAGTTTGGTCTGGAGTGCGGTGGTTCTGATGGTCTTTCTGGTATTACCGCTAACCCGATGCTGGGGCGTTTTTCTGACTACGTGATTGCTAACGGCGGTACTACCGTACTGACCGAAGTGCCGGAGATGTTTGGCGCAGAGCAGTTGCTGATGGATCATTGCCGCGACGAAGCAACGTTTGAAAAACTGGTCACCATGGTCAACGACTTCAAACAGTACTTTATTGCTCATGACCAGCCCATTTACGAAAACCCATCACCGGGGAACAAAGCGGGCGGTATCACCACGCTGGAAGACAAATCACTTGGATGTACCCAGAAAGCGGGTTCCAGTGTCGTGGTTGACGTGCTGCGTTACGGCGAGCGTCTGAAAACGCCGGGGCTGAACTTGTTAAGTGCGCCGGGTAACGATGCCGTAGCGACCAGTGCCCTGGCGGGCGCCGGCTGTCACATGGTGCTGTTCAGTACCGGTCGAGGTACGCCGTATGGTGGTTTTGTGCCGACGGTGAAAATTGCCACCAACAGTGAACTGGCGGCGAAGAAAAAACACTGGATCGACTTTGACGCGGGTCAGTTGATTCACGGAAAAGCGATGCCGCAGTTGCTGGAAGAATTTATCGATACCATCGTTGAGTTTGCCAACGGTAAGCAAACTTGCAACGAGCGTAACGACTTCCGCGAACTGGCGATCTTCAAAAGCGGCGTAACGCTATAAAGTCGAAATGAGTTGTTAATAAAAAACGGCGTTTCATAATGTGAAGCGCCGTTTGCTTTTCCATACCTGTTAAGGATTTATCATGACCGCGTATTGGCTGGCCCAGGGCGTGGGTGTCATCGCCTTTCTGATTGGTATCACTACATTTTTTAACCGTGACGAACGTCGCTTCAAAAAGCAGCTTTCGGTCTATAGCGCCGTTATTGGCGTGCATTTTTTCCTCCTGGGCACTTATCCTGCCGGTGCCAGTGCCATCCTTAATGCTATTCGTACGTTGATTACCTTACGCACGCGCAGCTTATGGGTAATGGCGATATTTATTGTGCTGACTGGCGGAATCGGCCTGGCGAAGTTCCATCATCCTGTTGAACTATTGCCGGTTATTGGCACGATTGTCAGTACCTGGGCGCTGTTCCGCTGTAAAGGGCTGACCATGCGCTGCGTAATGTGGTTTTCAACGTGTTGCTGGGTGATTCACAACTTCTGGGCGGGGTCGATTGGCGGCACGATGATTGAGGGCAGTTTTCTGCTAATGAATGGCCTGAATATCATTCGTTTCTGGCGGATGCAGAAAAGGGGAATTGATCCATTTAAAGTAGAGAAAACCCCTTCCGCCGTTGACGAAAGGGGTTAAACATTAATTACGCAGGGCGCTATTTGCCAGACGCTCGTCTTCTGCCTGGCAAACAGCCGCAGTGAACAGCACGTCAGTTGAAGAGTTCAGTGCGGTTTCGCAAGAGTCCTGCAACACGCCGATGATAAAGCCGACGGCAACCACCTGCATGGCGATATCGTTCGAAATACCGAACATATTACAGGCCAGTGGGATCAGCAGCAGAGAACCCCCCGCCACGCCGGAGGCGCCACAGGCACATAGGGAAGCAACCACGCTCAGCAGCAGCGCCGTAGGCAGATCGACCGGAATACCCAGCGTATTAACCGCAGCAAGCGTCAACACCGTAATGGTGATTGCTGCGCCCGCCATATTGATGGTGGCTCCCAGCGGAATAGAAACGGAATAGGTATCGCGATCCAGATTCAGCTTTTCGCACAGCGCCATATTCACCGGAATGTTCGCCGCAGAGCTGCGGGTGAAGAAGGCATACACGCCGCTTTCGCGCAGGCACAGCAGCACCAGCGGGAACGGGTTACGACGAATTTTCCACCACACCAGCAGTGGGTTAACCACCAGCGCCACCAGCAACATACAGCCAACCAGCACGACCAGCAGTTGCGCGTAGCCCCACAGTGTGGAGAAACCGGTAGTTGCCAGGGTAGAAGAAACCAGACCAAAAATACCGATTGGTGCGAAGCGAATCACCAGTTTCACCATAAAGGTGACGGCATTCGACATATCATTGACCAGGTTTTTGGTGGTTTCGTTACCGTGACGCAGCGCGAAACCGAGGCCAATAGCCCACACCAGAATCCCGATGTAATTACCTTTCAACAGCGCGTCGATGGGGTTGGAAACCATGCTCATTACCAGTCCGCGCATCACTTCCACAATACCTGACGGCGGCGAAATATCGCCTGCGCTACTGGATAAATGCAGGGTAGAAGGGAAGGCGAAGCTGAAAACGACTGCGGCCAGTGCGGCGGAGAAAGTACCCAGCAGATAGAGGAACAGAATAGGGCGGATATTGGTTTTCTGCCCGTGTTGGTGGTTAGCGATGGAAGCCATCACCAACATCAGCACCAGGATGGGTGCTACGGCTTTCAGGGCGCCAACAAATAAAGTGCCTAACAGACCAACAGCTTCAGCCGCCGGTTTTGAGATCCATGCCAGAATAATCCCCAGAACAAGGCCGACCAGGATTTGTTTTACCAGGCTGCCATGAGCCAGACGCCGGAATAGCCCCGGTGAATGTTGCGTAGTCATTTTTCGATCCTTTCATTGTGTTGTCGTACATCCCTGGTACGTTCTTTCGACGCATCTTTCAGGATGTAACAAAGTGTTTGCAAGGTCGAGTATAAGGAAAGTTACAGCTTCGGGAAGCGAAAAATGCTGGATTTTAAAGGGAGGTCATGTTTTGCAACTTAATGGTTACATTTGTTTGACATAAAAATAAAGCCCAACGTGCGGCTTCCAGACTGATGACAACGTCAAAAAAGTACCCGGTCAGTCCCCTCGCCCCTTTTGGGGAGAGGGTTAGGGTGAGGGGAACAGGCCAGCATTGGTGCGAAAAATTACCCTCACCCCGACCCTCTCCCTGGAAGGGAGAGGGAGAAAACGGTGCTCATGTTGATGACAGGGTACACAGCTCAGGCAGATTAAAAATCATTCTACCCGCTGCTTATCATGCCGATAATTCACCCAGGCGTTGATAATAAACGTCATCACCAGAATGCCAAACACCACGCCCAGCGAGACGGCGATCGGAATATGGTAGAAGTCGACAATCAGCATCTTGATACCGATAAACACCAGAATCACCGCCAGACCATATTTGAGCATCGAGAAACGTTCTGCTACGCCTGCCAGCAGGAAATACATCGCACGCAGGCCGAGGATCGCAAACAGGTTTGAGGTCAGCACAATAAACGGATCGGTGGTAACAGCGAAGATAGCCGGAATGCTATCCACGGCGAAAATCACATCGCTCAATTCCACCAGAATCAGCACCAGCATCAGCGGTGTGGCGTACAACAAGCCATTCTTACGCACAAAGAAATGCTCGTTGTCGATGGTGTCGGTCATGCGCAAATGACCGCGCAGCCAGCGCACCAGCGGCTTGTCGCCGATTCCTGATTCATCTTCATGAGCCAGCGCCATCTTCACGCCGGTAAACAGCAGGAATGCACCGAAGATATACAGGATCCAGTCGAACTGCGAAATCAGCCAGCTACCGGTGAAGATCATGACGGTACGCAGAACAATCGCCCCGAGCACGCCATACACCAGCACGCGGCGCTGTAATGCCGCCGGAACAGAGAAATAGCTGAACAACATTAACCAGACGAAGACGTTATCGACCGCCAGCGATTTCTCAATCAGATAACCCGTGAGGAAGGCCAGCGCCTGCGGGTCAGCGACTTCGCGCCCCTGTGTCTGCACCAGATACCACCAGAAAGCGGCGTTAAACAGTAACGACAGCGTCACCCAGACCAGCGACCAGGCCGCAGCCTGTTTCATGGTCATGGCATGTGCCCCACGACGCCCCTGCAACAACAGGTCGATAGCCAGCATAATGGCGACAACAACAGCGAATCCGCCCCATAGCAACGGCGTGCCGACAGTATTCATAGAAGTTCCTTACACATAAAAAAAACGGCCAACGTCGGAAGACGTCAGCCGCTGCTTTTTATGCATAGACCTCGCCTTCCGGCAAGGTCTCACTTACAACAAAAAAGGAATACGTCTGCGTATTCCTTTCGGGTTGCCCGGTGACCGGATGTGGTTTTTCACACATCGTAATGACGATCGACCGGCAATGAAGTTACTCCCCTTTGCAGGTAACAAAGTATGACAGACCATTCAGCCAGTCAATGGTCTGTTACATACCTTTTACACTGTTTTACTTTGGCAATTATAGTTTTACGCTATCTGCCGGAAAAATCACCCCAGTCTGGCGGCGGATCTCGGTCAGCAGTTTGGCAGTGATGCGACTGACCGCCAGCCCTGGATGATCCACCAGATGCTCATCCACCAGGGTAGCGAACAGCTCTGCTTCGTAGAGCATGGTATTAATATGCTGCGGTTGGGTGAGATCCTGCATCTGGCTGCCGCGTGGCACAAAGCAGACTTTCTGGCATTCAGAAAGTTTTTCAATCACCAGCGATCCCGCTTCGCCTTGAATCTCGCTTGCCAGCACAGAATCGCTCACTTTTGAATGCTGCAAGGTGACGCTGAAATCACCGTAATCCATCACCACCACGCCGTGGGCATCTACACCACTTGCCAGCAAACTGGCGGTTGCCTGCACGCTTTTCGGTTCACCAAATAACGCCACCGCCGACGCCAGGCAGTAAAAGCCGATATCCATGATTGAACCGTTAGAGAACGCCGGATTAAAGGTGTTGGGATTCTCACCATCCAGGTAACGCTGATACCGCGAGGAATACTGGCAGTAGTTGAAAAAGACTTTACGCAATTTGCCGACTTTCGGCAGCACCTGGCGTAACAGATGAAAGTTCGGCAGGCTGGCGGTTTTAAATGCCTCAAACAGCACCACCTGATTTTCTCGTGCGCAGGCAATGGCGGCATCCACTTCCGCCAGATTCGACGCCAGCGGCTTCTCGCAAATCACATGAATTTTATGGCTAAGGAAAAGTTGTGTCTGGGAAAAGTGCAGGGCATTCGGGCTGGCAATATACACCGCGTCAATGGCATCGCTTTCCGCCATCGCTTCCAGCGATGTAAACAGATGCTCGACAGAAAAATCATTGGCGAAGTGCTGAGCCTGTTCAAGGCTGCGGGAATAAACGGCGGTTAACTTGTATTTACCGCTCTCATGGGCGGCCTCGACGAACTGACGAGTGATCCAGTTCGTGCCAATCACAGCGAAACGTATCATAACGCGTGGATACTCCATAAAGGGATTCTGTCGTCAATGTAGCACGCCTTTTTCATCTTCGACGTGCGCAGATACGCATTATTCTTTCGCCGGACAGCCATGCTCACTAAACGGCCCAATCATGACCGATGGCCCGAGATATTTCGGCTGGCGATGGAGGATTTTCGCGTCAATCAACGCACTGACACGAGCGAGTTTCTCCCGCAGTTGAGTATAAAAGCCGTGCTTCATATTGAGGTCTGGCGCGTTAAACCCGATAGCGTCGATACCGTACTGTTTTGCCAGCCAGATGGCGCGTTGGTTATGAAATTCTTGCGAAATAATGGTGATATGGTTTTCCCCAAACACCTTTTTGGCACGCACTACCGAATCCAGCGTTGAGAATCCGGCATAGTCGCAGAAGATCACTTTCGCCGGTACGCCTTTAGCGATCAAGGCCTGCTGCATGCCTGATGCTTCATCGTAATTTTTACGTCCGTTATCGCCACTTACCAGCAGCCATTTCACTTTTCCGGCATGGTACAACGCTGCTGCGGTATCAATGCGTCGGGTAAAGTAGCGATTACCCGGTCTCGCCCCCAGCAATAAACCCACGTTACGCGCCGGAACGGCGTTGATATCGCTCCAGGTCAGCTGCTTGCTGGCGGTGACCATTGCGCGATCGGCGATAAAAATGGTCGCTCCTGCCACAAGCAACAATAAACAGGCAATTTTAAGAGTCCGGCGAGAAAAACAAACGCGGCGAAGAAGGCGAGCAAATGCGCGCAGCATGGTCGTTATCCTTAACGAAAAGAGGGGGCGTCGATTTTAGGCGTTAATGGTTGAAAATATAACGTCTGGCATCATTTTCAGATTTTGTCCTGCTCAAGCGACAACTGCGTTAGCCACAGCCGGGTGTCAAACTCAAGCTGGTGGTACTGCGGTTCCATATGGCAACACAATTGATAGAACGCTTTGTTGTGCTCTTTCTCTTTCAGATGCGCCAGTTCATGGACGACGATCATACGTAAAAACGGTTCCGGCGCGTTGCGAAACACGGTAGCGACGCGGATCTCTGCTTTCGCTTTCAGCTTGCCGCCCTGCACACGAGAAACAGCGGTATGTAACCCGAGCGCGTTTTTTAGCACATGGATCTTGTTGTCATACATCACTTTATTGATCGGCGGGGCATTGCGCAGAAACTGATTTTTCAGATCCTGGGTATATTGCCAGAGGGCTTTATCGGTGGCGTAGTCGTGCGTTCCCGGATAGCGTTTTGCCAGCACATCGCCCAGACGTTGTTCATTAATCAGCGTGCGCACCTGGGAAAGTAGCTGCTCGGGATAACCCTGAAGATAAGTAAGATTGCTCATAACCGCCCACGAAAAAGAGAAAAAGGGTATACTCACGCACCCTTTTCAGGGGCAACGTCGAAATTTTATCATTCAGGAGGGCCGATGAGCCACTTAGACAACGGTTTCCGTTCACTGACACTACAACGTTTTCCGGCGACGGATGACGTTAACCCGCTACAGGCGTGGGAAGCGGCGGATGAATATCTGCTGCAACAGTTGGACGACACAGAAATCTGCGGCCCGGTGTTGATCCTGAATGATGCTTTTGGCGCATTAAGCTGTGCGCTGGCAGAACATAAGCCGTACAGCATTGGCGACTCGTATATCAGCGAACTGGCAACGCGCGAGAATTTACGTCTCAACGGGATTGATGAGTCGAGTGTGAAGTTTCTCGACAGCACTGCCGACTACCCGCAACAGCCGGGTGTGGTGCTGATCAAAGTACCGAAAACACTGGCATTGCTGGAACAGCAACTGCGTGCGCTGCGCAAAGTGGTCACGTCGGATACGCGTATTATTGCCGGTGCCAAAGCCCGTGACATTCACACTTCCACGCTGGAACTGTTCGAAAAAGTGCTCGGCCCGACCACCACCACGCTGGCATGGAAAAAAGCGCGCCTGATTAATTGCACTTTCAACGAGCCGACGCTGGCCGATGCGCCGCAGACCGTTAGCTGGAAGCTGGAAGGTACTGACTGGACTATCCACAATCACGCGAATGTCTTCTCCCGCACCGGGCTGGATATTGGCGCGCGCTTCTTTATGCAGCATCTGCCGGAGAACCTCGAAGGTGAGATTGTCGATCTCGGCTGTGGTAACGGCGTTATTGGCCTGACATTGCTCGATAAAAACCCGCAGGCGAAAGTGGTGTTTGTCGATGAATCACCGATGGCGGTTGCTTCCAGCCGTTTGAATGTAGAAACCAACATGCCAGAGGCGTTGGATCGCTGCGAGTTTATGATCAACAACGCGCTCTCCGGCGTGGAGCCTTTCCGCTTTAATGCTGTGCTCTGCAACCCGCCGTTTCATCAGCAACATGCGCTGACCGATAACGTCGCCTGGGAGATGTTCCACCACGCCCGCCGCTGCCTGAAAATCAACGGTGAGCTGTATATCGTTGCCAACCGCCATCTGGATTACTTCCATAAACTGAAGAAAATTTTCGGCAACTGCACCACTATTGCTACGAATAATAAATTTGTGGTGCTGAAAGCGGTGAAGCTGGGGCGTCGTCGGTAAGATTGGCAACTACCTGCCGGATGCGGCGCATCCGGCAATGCTGCTCATTTCTGGAATCTCGCTTCCATAAAACAAAAAATCCCTGTCACCGCCCCCTGCATTCTCTTGTTTGGCATTTCTCAACGTTTATTCTTCCGTCATACAGATAAATTCATTCGTTGCCAATCTGTCAACGAATGTTATCATATTGCCAATTTGTCAACGGACATGATGAAGAATGCACCTGATCACTCAAAAAGCACTGAAAGATGCTGCGGAAAAATACCCGCAACACAAAACGGAGCTGGTGGCTTTGGGGAACACGATTGCTAAGGGATATTTCAAAAAACCTGAGTCATTAAAAGCAGTGTTCCCATCTCTGGATAACTTCAAATATCTGGATAAGCATTATGTTTTCAATGTCGGGGGCAATGAATTACGTGTTGTCGCAATGGTCTTTTTTGAATCGCAAAAGTGCTACATACGCGAAGTTATGACGCACAAAGAATACGATTTCTTTACCGCCATTCATCGTACTAAGGGGAAAAAATGATTGCGATTGCCGACATCTTGCAGGCGGGAGAAAAGCTAACTGCTGTGGCACCTTTTCTGGCGGGTATCCAGAACGAAGAACAATACGCCCAGGCGCTGGAACTGGTCGATCATCTGCTGCTTAACGATCCTGAAAATCCCTTGCTGGATCTGGTGTGTGCCAAAATAACCGCGTGGGAAGAATCAGCGCCCGAATTTGCTGAATTTAATGCCATGGCTCAAGCCATGCCAGGTGGTGTTGCTGTGATTCGTACCCTGATGGATCAATACGGTTTAACCCTTTCCGATCTGCCGGAAATTGGTAGCAAGTCGATGGTGTCACGCGTTTTGAACGGGAAGAGGAAATTAACGCTGGAACACGCTAAAAAACTGGCAGCGCGATTCGGTATTTCTCCCGCCTTGTTTATTGATTAATGCAACTGCCGGATGCGGCATGAACGCAGCATCCGGCACGTCAAATAACGATTTAAATCTCCAGTGCAAGCCGTGTTCCCTGGGCAATCGCTCGGCGTGCGTCCAGCTCCATAGCCACGTCGCAGCCGCCAATCAAATGCACGGTTTTCCCGCTATCAATCAGCGGTTGCGCCAGCGCGCGGTTTGGCTCTTGCCCTGCGCAGATCACCACATTGTCCACGGCTAATACCTGTGTTTCGCCGTTGATCACCACATGCAGCCCGTCATCGTCGATCTTCTGATAACTTACGCCTGGGATCATTTTCACTCCGCGCGAGAGTAGGGTAGTGCGATGGATCCAGCCGGTGGTTTTGCCTAACCCCTGTCCCGGTTTGCTGGCTTTGCGCTGGAGCATCACAATCTGCCGTGGGCTACGAGGGATCTGCATTCCCTGCGGGCTTAAGCCACCAGCCTGTTGTAGGCTGCTGTCGATCCCCCACTCATTACAGAACCCGGCGATATTCTGGCTGGTGGATTCGCCCGGCTGACTCAAATACATCGCCGTGTCAAAGCCAATCCCACCACAACCGATGATGGCAACTTTGTCGCCCACCGGCGCTTTGTCGCGCAGTACATCGAGATAACTCAATACATTCGGATGATCGATCCCGTCGATAGGCGGAATGCGCGGTACGATCCCGCTAGCGAGGATCGTTGCATCGAACGACTGTAACTGATCCGCCGTCACGGTGTGATTGAGTTTCAGCGTCACGCCTGTTACTTCGATCATCCGCCGGTAGTAACGCAGCGTTTCGTAAAACTCCTCTTTGCCGGGGATCTGTTTGGCGATATTAAACTGACCGCCGATCTCACTGTGCGCATCAAACAACGTTACCTGATGACCACGCGCCGCCGCGTTAATGGCAAACGCCAGCCCCGCCGGACCGGCACCGACCACCGCCAGATTTTTTTTCTGCACGGCAGGAAGGATCGGCATTTTGGTTTCGTGGCAGGCGCGAGGATTCACCAGGCACGAGGTGACTTTGCCAACGAAGATCTGATCGAGACAGGCCTGATTGCAGCCAATGCAGGTGTTGATCTCATCGGCTCGCCCTGATTGCGCTTTTGACAGCAGCTCCGCATCAGCGAGAAACGGTCGCGCCATCGACACCATGTCCGCATCACCGCGCGAGAGAATGTCGTCGGCAACCTGCGGATCGTTAATCCGGTTGGTGGTCACCAGCGGCAGCGAGACGTGGCCTTTCAGTTGGCGCGTGACCCAGCTAAAGGCACCGCGCGGCACGGGCGTGGCGATGGTCGGAATACGCGCTTCATGCCAGCCAATGCCAGTATTAATAATGGTTGCGCCAGCCGCTTCAATGGCCTGCGCCAGATCTACCGTTTCGGCAAAAGTACCGCCGCCTTCGACCAGGTCGAGCATCGACAGGCGGTAGATAATAATGAAGTCGTTGCCGACGCGTTCGCGCACCGCACGCACTACTTCTACGGCAAACCGCATCCGGTTGTGGTAATCGCCGCCCCACTGGTCACTACGCTGATTGGTGCGCAGCGTCAGAAATTCGTTGATCAAATACCCTTCGGAACCCATCACTTCGACGCCATCGTATCCGGCCTCCCGCGCCAGTTGCGCGCAGCGGGCGAAATTGTCGATCAGCTGCAGGATCTCTTCATGGCTTAACTCATGGGGAACGAAACGGTTGATGGGAGCCTGCAATGCGGACGGGGCGACCAGATGCGGCTGGTAGCTGTAGCGCCCGGTATGCAAAATTTGCAGGGCGATTTTGCCGCCTTCCTGATGCACCGCTTCAGTAATGGTGCGATGGTGCGGGATCTGGCTGACGTCATTGAGCATTGCGCCGCCTTCCATCCCTACACCTGTGAAATCTGGCGCAATGCCGCCGCTGACAATCAGCGCCACGCCGTGACGGGCGCGTTCAGCATAAAACGCCGCCAGCCGTTCAGCGCCGTCCGGGTATTCTTCCAGCCCGGTGTGCATTGAGCCCATTAACACGCGGTTTTTTAACGTGGTGAAGCCTAAATCAAGCGGGGCGAACAGCGACGGGTAGCTCATAAAATTGTCCAGTATGTAAAATAATTGTTATGTGGTCGGATGAGTTCTAATTTAGCCGTCGCCGGGGAAAAGGGAAAAGGGGAATGCGGGGTTTGTGATGGGATTCAAAAAGAATACGCCCGGGGGTAATGCCGGATGCGACGCTTGCTGCGTTTTATCCGACCTGGGGGAACGTACATGTAGGGCGGATAAGGCGTTTACGCCGCATCCGCCAGCCGTTGAAAATTACTGCTTACGGAAAAAATCGTTATACAACATATACAAATGCGCGGCACTCCAGGAGAAATTGGGTGCCCCTTGCTGCGCGCCGGTCAGCGGATTGTAATTCTCCTGAATCGGACCATCGGCGGTTAATCCTTTGGCGTGCTGGAAGAACGCATCCGCCAGTTTCAGGGCATCATCGCGATAACCGTAACGTTCCATCCCTTTCAGACCAAACCAGAACTGATCCACCCATACGCGCCCACGCCAGTAGATATCCGCGCCAAAGGCCGGGTTGGTTAACGCTGCCGTTCCCAGCGGGACAAAGGTGTTGAACTCTTTAGTGTCCAGCATCACCTTCACCACCGCGTCGGCATTGGCCTGCGTTGCCGCACCGTTAAACAGCGGCGACCAGCCTTCCGGCCCTTTACCGCGCTCGACTATCGGTTTGCCCGCGCAGCCGTTCGCCAGCGGTTTATCTTCAATGCGCACGTCATAGTAGAACTGTGTAGTCGGGTCGAACATACAGGTGTTGATGTAGTCCGCGAGCTGCTGTGCCAACTGACGATAGCGTTTGGCCTCTTCCGGCTTTCCGAGGATGGTTGCCATCTCCGCCAGATAATGGTTATCGCTGTACATATAGCTGGCCTGATCCACCGACTCCTGCAATAGCGAGTAGCCCAGCAACGTTCCGTCCTGACTGCGGTTTTCGGCGAATTTCACCGTCCAGTCGCTACGTTTGCCGCCGTTAGCGACATATTTATCCAGCTGTTCTTTGTCGATAAACCCAAAGACGGCGGCGTCATCACGCCCCGATTCCCACGACGCAGCGACCTGTGCCGGAATTTCCAGACTGTCATACTGGCCTTTCTCCACCACGCGGGCGTAGTTGTTCAGGCCAGACTGCGTCTCTTCTTTGTCGCCTTTTTTCACCGTAAACAGCATCTCACCGCTCTCGGTGTTGTGGGCTTTATCGCGGGTCGCGCCATATTCCGGCACGCCGTTGCCGTTATGATCGCGGTTACGTAACCACCAGTCGTGATAGGCCACCAGTTTCGGGTACATCTCTGTCAGCCAGGCTTTATCCTGGGTGACGTTATACACTTCCATCACCGACCAGGCGGCAAGGCTGGGTTTGGTGTTACGTTCGTTCCAGTTGCCGCCATCACCGCCACGCTCGGGGCTAAGGTTCCACGCAATCAGGTCGGGGACAAAGCCCACATCCTGCGGACGCACGCTATCGCCAGGCTGGATCTGCCAGGAGAAGACCGCGCGGATATTCTCTTTGGCGATGTCCGGATTGAAATGCGCCATCGCAAACGCCTGCTTCCAGGTATCCCACGGCCAGGTCTGATTGCCGGAGAACCAGCGCCCGGTTACCGACGGCGTAACGGTGTTATATTTCACCGCACCGCCAGGCGAGCGCCAGTTACCGTTAAGCGTTTCGATTGCTTTCACCGCGACGCGCGTCTGTTCCGGCGTCGCATCCGGGTTGGTTAACCCTTTCTTCAGATACTCTTCCCAGCGTTGCTGCGAGGCGGTGAGATAAAACGCCGGACGTGCCAGAATATCGCGGATTTGCATCTGCTCTTTGCTAACTTCCTGGGCGGTCAGCAGATGGGAATAGGTGGTATATAGCGTCGTTGAACCGTTGATATGTGCCTTACTGGTAAAGCGATTACCGTTGATTTCAGTCTGCACCGGCAGGGATTTATGTACCTGATATTCCGATTCGCCGGAGGTCAGCAGATCCCAGGTGGCGCGCACTTTGCCAAAGGTGACTTTCAGGCCATCACGGGTGGCGCTGATTTTGCGTTGATAGTCAGGATATTCGCCAGCAATGGTTTTATCGGAAAGCGGTTTCCCTTCTTTTGCTTCCAGTTTTTCCAGCAGCTCGCCATCCCACACCAGATCCAGCGGTTTATCGCTGGTGATTTTGGTTTCCAGTAGTGACGTGCGCGGCGTGGCGAAGCGCAGAGTCATTTCGACCTGCACTTCTTTTGCTGTCAGTTTTTGCACCAGCGCGCCGGGGATACTGTATGCCTCCAGCGTGAAGTTGACTTTCTTGCCGTCCTGCCAGACGGTCAGGCGGTCGAAATTGCTGGCCATAAAGTTGATGTACTCTTCCGTCAGCAGCGCAACGCCCGGAAAACCGCCCATGGTGTTCGGGCCGTCTGGCAACAGATGACCATGCCAGGCTCCGAGATCGAAAAACGGATTAAAACGCTGGTGATCGTCGTAATCGTAATCCTTCATGTACTGCGGCGCGCCAGTACGGTTAATCACGTTTTTATAATTGTCGGCGTTAGCGGCATGGGCGGAAAAGCTCATCAGCAGAGCACAGGCTACTGGCGTTAAAATAGTTTTGATTTTCATGAAATTACAGTCCTTATTACCAGTAAAAATATTGCATCAGGAAGAGTTGGTCGCTGGGATCGTGAGAGGCATTTTTCATGTAGAAGCGGCTATCAAAAGCCGTTGCAAAACGTCCGCCGCCGTATTCGTACCAGATACCAAACTGCATGAAAGAGGTGGTTTCATCGTCAGCGTGGTCAGGGCGATGTTTAGCGTAGGTGTAAGCGGTGGAGAGATAAACGCCCTTTAACGCTTCATACATGGCGCTCACCATCATCCCACTTTCGCTTCCCGGTACGTCCAGCCCGTCGGCGCGTCCGGTATGGTGCCAGGCGCGAGCGGCAAAGTTAGGGGTAAGCAGACCCGTGAGATAGAGTTGTCCTGTACCGTCGGTAATTTCCAGACCGTTCATCCAGGTGACGCCTTCGGCAAGGTCATACTGGATGTAACCGTTCATCATTGCCGGATAGGTGTATTTGTCGTCGTAGCGATCGTATTTGCCAAAATGCAGCCAGGCTTTGCTTTCGTCATGATGTCCGGCAGGTGTGGCGGTGACGCTATAGCGGAAGTTGCCGGTTAAGTTCTGCACCTTCAGCGCGGTCATAATGTCGCGGGTATTGGGAATGACGTAGCCCAGATCGGGGGTGAAGTCGCCCCACCATTGCAGGTCATCCAGCGAGGAATCCTGGCGCAGACTGAGCATGATTTCGGTGCCATCGTTGGTACGATAACCGCCATAAAAACGGTTAATCCCACCTTCAAAACCGCCCCAGCTATGGTCAGGCACCCAGGCATTGCCGTCGTGGTCGGCCTGCACGGTCCAACCTTCGCCGTAAATCAGGCCGAACCAGGAGCCGTACTTCATCTCCAGGCCACCTTCAATATAAGTGCCGTCGCTGTATTTATGTTTATTCTCGCCCTCTAAATCCATATACCCACCAACCCCTAATTCACCATAAAAACGAAATGAAGGAGAAGACGTCGAGGTAATGGCGGGTGTTTTTGTGTCGTCATGTTCTGCCGGACGTGCTTCATCAGCGGCCGCAGAAAAGGCGTAGCAAAACGGCAGAACAAGTAATGCTCTGCATGGTGCAGTAATTAATTTCATTGTGTTAATCCATGAGCTAAAGAAAAAGTACAGCCTTTTATCGTTGTAATTATAAAAATATAAAGGCAGAAACTATTTTCCCTCTCCCCATCCAGAAAGAGGGAAAATGCCTGCTCATTTTTTATTATTCTGCTTAATCAACATTGCTGGCTGGCGTCGCTTCAATATGGCGCTCTTCAGCCGTTAATCCCTTTATATATTTACTGTATTTCCACCACGCAAAGCCGAGGAAGATAACAATACCGCCGACGTTATAAAAAATGATGGTCAGAATATTCGCGCCAGTCGGGAATGTCGAAGCGACAAACCCTACGGCAAATATCGCAATCAGCATTGAAACAACGATAATACCGGTGCGGCGGGAACCCATACGGAAATCACGTGGCAGGTGATCTAATTTGGCGCGTAAATTCAGGTAAGCCAGCATGATGAATAACGGCGGAAGCATGGACGCTGCGGCAGTCATATTAATAATAGTATTCATCAGATCCTGCACAGTATTGGAACCGAGCATCGGGATAATCATCAGCGGGATGACGATCAGGAACTGGATCCACGCTGCACGCGCCGGAACGCCGTTTTCGTTCAGTTCAACGGTTTTCTTACCAAAGATGCCTTCCGGGATTTCGGAGAAGAAAATTTTCACCGGCGTTGCGGTCCACATCAGCAGGGAACCGAACATCGCAGTAAAGGAAACAAGGCCAACAAAGCGATTCATCAACGCTTCCGGCAGACCAAAATACGCCGCCATGCCGTGGAATACCTGCACCGATCCGCCGGTAAATTTCAACTCTTTGCTGCTGACGAAGACGTTAATCAGCACCGAGGAGACGGAATACAGTACGCCAATGAAAATCCCGGCGAGGATGATCACTTTAACGAACGATTTCGAACCGCCTTTGACGTCGTTAACGTACACCGCGACGGACTCCGCGCCGCCTGCGGCCATAAAGATCCAGGTGGTAACGCCGAGGAACGCCCAGTTGAAGTTCGGGATCATCGCGTCAACGGTGATCGGATCGGCAGGCTGTACGCCGCCAACCAGCGCCGTACCTGCCAGTAAAATGTAGGAGAGCGTTAACAGCAGCATCAGCGTTGAAGTGACGGAGGTAATTGGCCCCAGCATTTTCGCCCCGTTGGTAGAAACCCAGGTGGAGAAGGCGAACAGCACCATACTGATAATGGTGGTGGCAACTGGCGTCATAATATATTCGTAGCCGAGGAAGGCATATGAAGCGTAAGCAATAACGCGCGGCAACAGCGAGGTGAAAAAGAACAGGTTTACGAACCAGTAGGTATAGGCAGTAATAAATGCCCAACGTCCGCCCAGCGAACTTTTTACCCACGCGTAGACACCGGCTTCCGAGTTTTTATTTAACGAGACAAATTCTGCGATGATCAGACAGAAGGGAATAAAATAAAAAATCGTTGCGAGGAAAAACATCGGCGCCGAGGCCAGTCCAAGCTCAATATTATTATTGATAACGTTGTTAAAGCTGTAAACGGCGGCAAAAGTCAGCGAGAGCAAGCCGAATTTGCCGATTGTATTACGTTTGGTATCAGACATAACACATCTCCGAAAATGAGTAGGGTAGCGGTGGCGGCAAACTCCTTTTGCCGCCGTAGTTGTTATTTGTTATGGAAATAACCATCTTCGATGGTGACTTTGAGAACCACTTTTTTGACCGCGTTATTGCAGATAAACCGATACGCTTCATGGATATCGCAAATAACGATTTGCCCTTCGTGAACCTCGACGGTTTCTCCGCAGCCTTTTAAATATTCACGGTCAGTTTCATCGCGATAATATTCCACTACCTGTAATGTCTCTTTCGGCGCATATTCAATCTTTTGCTGCCCTTGCAGGTAGTAATGCACTTCAAAATAACGACGATGCCCGGTAAATAACGCATCGGTCGCGGAGTCATTTTCCACACGGTAGGTCAATGAGTCACCGATGGAGTGGGCGACGCCAGGCTGAATGTTGTCGATATTTTCAATCGCTTCAACGCAGCGTTGCCACTTCTTGCCAGAGGCGTAAATCTGGCGGAATTGTTCTAAGTTATCGATGATCCTCATTGCTTATTCTCGCTGTGCAAATTCGTGGAAAAGAACCCTGCGCCGAACTCATACGACGCCAGGCTTTGCGCGGTAGCTTCTCCGCCAGAAACCGGCAGCAACGTAAAGCCGTAGCTGAAGTCACGGAACCAGACGCGCCAGGAGTCCAGCACCTCGCTGCCCCAGGAGTTGGAGCCAAGGCCGAGCAGCTGGTGGTCAAGATTCAGGGTGATGTCATCACTGCGCTGAAGTTCGTTGCAGTGTTGCGCGGCGTGGATGTTCTCCTGGGTGTAGTGCCAGGCGCTGAAGTTAATTGGGCGCTGCGGAACCACCAGCAGACCGTTGCCGTGGCGGTTAGTCAGTGCCGCCCAGCGGACATGCTGACGGTTGCCGTTGTTCTGCGGGAAGGGATAGTTCTCGAACATGGCATCGACGGTGCTGCGCCAGATATCGATGATGTTAGCCTGCTGGCTGTCGGCGTAGTTTTCGCCCGGTCCACGACCGTAATACGCCACCTGATCGTATTCGCCGTTAATCCCCATGGTGAAACCGATGCACGGAATGATGTGCGGATAGTCGCCGTAACGCTCGCCGGAAAGCGCCACGTTAACCTGGCCATCGGCAGCGATGCGCCAGATGTAGGTGCAGCGCATCCCGAAGTCAAACACCGGTGGGGCAATAACCGTGCGGCTGATGATCAACACTTCACCATCGCTCTGTTCTACGGCAAAGTCGCGCAGATGTTCCTGCATGATCTGCAAATGATTCGGCTGCCACAGCCCTTCGTACTCCTGCTTGTGGTTGTCGATCATTGGCTTGAAGAAGTTGATCTTTGGCTCGCGAGTCAGCATCGATTCGCCATTCACCTGCCAGGATGTCGGTTTGCCACTCATTTTTGAGAAGGTGATCGCGAAGTTGTAGCCGCGAACGGTGTAGCTCAAACGATCGTCTTCCAGCGTCAGCGGACGCGCATTATTTGGTGTGAAAGGCACTGGCTGCGCGGTGTTTTCCTTCAGCGGGAACTGATAAGTGGCGATAGAATGCCCGGCTTCGCTGTAGCGGGTGCGGGAATCTTTGGTCACCGTAATGTTGAGGAACGCTTCGCGGGCGTCCAGCTGCGGCAGCGTGATCTGCAAGGGGGCTTCGCTGTTCGGCGCAACGTCGCGCAGTTTAATCTGCTGTGTCGCGAGCGTTTCACCTTCGGCGCGCACCTCTGCGTGCAGGGTGTAGTCATCAAGCGTGGTAAACCACAGTTTATTTTCGACTTTCAACTCGCCGCGAGTCAGATCCAGCGCGTGGATTTTTACCGGCGCGATAACCTGTTTGTACTCTTTCAGGCCCGGTCCCGGCGTCTGATCGGAATAGATCAAACCATCAAGACAGAAGTTATAGTTGTTGGGATAGTCGCCGTAGTCGCCGCCGAATTTATACCAGACATTGCCGTTGTCATCCTGCGCCTGGATCCCGTGGTCGCACCATTCCCAGACATAATGTCCCTGAATGCAATCGTGCTTATAGAAGACGTTCTGGTATTCCGTTAGCCCGCCCGGTCCGTTCCCCATCGCATGAGCGTATTCGCAGATGATACGCGGCTTCGGATGCGGATATTCACCAAACTCATTCATCAGCGGCACGCGGGTGTACATGGTGGAAATAATATCGACCACTTCAGCATCGCGATCTTCTTCGTAGTGCACCAGACGCGTGTCATCGAGCGCCTTCGCCGCGTGGTACATCGCGCGGATATTACAGCCATAGCCGGACTCGTTGCCCAGCGACCAGATGATGATCGACGGATGGTTTTTCTGCGCGTGAATATGGCGAACGATGCGCTCGACGTAGACCTTTTCCCACTGCGGATCGTCAGTAATGCGGCTGATATCGCCGACGTTAGCAAAGCCGTGCGATTCGACGTCGGTTTCCGCCATCACAAACAGGCCATAGATATCACACAGTTCGTAGAAACGCGGATCGTTCGGGTAGTGAGCGGTACGCACGGAGTTGATGTTGTGCTGCTTCATCAACTGGAGATCTTTCTCGACGCGATCCATCCCAACGGCGCGGCCTTTGCGATGATCGTTATCGTGACGGTTGACGCCGTGCAGCATCACATAACGGTTATTGATCCAGAACAGACCGTCGCGCACTTTGATATCACGGAAGCCGACGCGTTGCGGCACCACTTCCAGAATGTTGCCGTCGGCGTCTTTCAGCGTCATGACCAGATGGTAAAGATAAGGAGATTCTGCCGACCATTGCTGCGGCTGTTCGACAGTAAAAGCAAAGCTGGCGCTGGTCAGTTTTTCAATTGCCAGATGAGGAATGGCGCTGCTGTGCACCACGCGTTCGCCGTCGAACAGGGTATATTCCAGCGTCGTTACGACAGGGGAGGCGGCGAGGTTTTCCAGCACCACTTCGCAGGAGAGCGTGGCATCGCAATAGGCTTCGTCAAAGTCGGTGCGCACGGTGAAATCGTTAATATGCGTTAGTTGTTTACCGATCAGATAAACATCGCGGAAGATCCCCGCCGACCACCACATATCCTGGTCTTCCACGTAGGTGGAGTCCGCCCACTGCATGACGCGCACACACAACAGGTTATCGCCGGTTTTAACCATCGCGCTGATGTCAAACTCTGCGGTCAGGCGACTGCCCTTGCTGAAACCCACATACTGACCGTTAACGTAGACTTCAAAATAGGTTTCGACGCCGTCAAATTTAATCAGCGTCTGCTTGCCCTGCCAGCCGTCGCTGAGGGTGAAAATACGTTGATAGGCACCGGTTGGGTTATCGCTGGGGACAAAAGGCACATCGATGGGGAACGGAAAACCTTCGTCGGTATATTGCAGTTTGCCGTGGCCTTCCATTTGCCACATGGCGGGGACGGTAATGTCCCCCCAGTCAGCCATTAACTCGGAAGTGAAGGCTTCTGGCACTTGCAGCGGATGATCAAAGAAATGGAAATTCCACTGACCGCTTAAGGGCAGAAACAGGCTGCTGGTTTCGCGGGCAAAGGTGCGTGCCTGCGCAACAGAATCATATGAAAAAAAGTACGCACGCGGCGCAAGTCGGTTTTCGTGGGTGAGTTGAATGTTTTCCCAGCGATTCATAGGGCCTCCCGGTAGAGAGAAATCGGAACCATTCATGGTGATGGTAGTTTGTGTAATTGCTGGGGAGTTTAGTAAAATTTTTACTAAAAAGTAGCAGGTAAATGCATTTACTTTAACTGGATCACGAAAATAAACGGCAGCACTGTCCGGCAAAAACGATTGCCGGACAGTGTGTAAGGGGATTTAGCGGGTGGTGCCGCGCAGTTTTAATTTGCTGGGAACAAACACTAACAGCGGCAGCGCGCGACCATCGCGAGCCTTTTCATACAACAGGTTAACGCCCTGGCTTCCCATCATTTCGGAATGGATGCGCACGGTTGAGAGCGGCGGAAAGGTAAATCGCGCGGTGGGGATGTCGTTCACGCTGATAAGCGAAATATCCTGTGGGATGTTCAGGCCACGTTCATGAATTGCCCGCAGTACGCCGATAGCAATGGAATCAGAAGCGACAAACAACGCCTTCGGATAGTCTTCCCGCGCCAGCATTTGCTTTGCCAGTTCATAGCCCGACGAACTGGAAAAACCGCCGCGCCAGATGTCCTCTTCGCGTACTACTTGTTTCAGTCGGCCATATTCCACAAAGGCGACTTCACGAATATCCGCCTTGCCAGGCTCATCTTCGCCGCCAATAAAACCAATACGATTAACGCCCTGATCGATGTAGAAGTCGATGATTTCTTTACTGATGCGTGCCAGATCGATATCCACCGCATCGTAACCGCTGCCGGGTTCGTGAAAGTCGATAAAACAGATATTGTCGGTCAATGCGCTGGCGGCGGCGCGCAGGGCAGGCGTGGGTTTACCGACAATCAAAATACCGGTGACGTTTTTAATGCCCGGTAATCCGCTGTGCTCATAACAGTTGGTCAGTTCGATCGCCAGCTTTTCGCACTGGGTTTCAATGCCGTGGCGGATCGCCAGATAATAAGGATCGTTGATCTCCAGCTCCTGTTGGTAGCTGTAGATAGCCAGAATATGGTGTTGGTTGACTGCGCCTGTCTGTAGTTTACGGGCGCTACTGGTCTTGTACTCCAGCTTTTCGGCGATCTCGAGAATGCGATGTTTCGTCTCTTCTTTCACATTCAACGTCGGATCGTCATTTAAGACCCTGGATACTGTCGCCAGGGATACGCCAGCTTCGATTGCGATGTCTTTTAGTGTTGCCATGTTTACCTTTTTTACTTTCCCTGATGTGCGTCTCCATTGTAGAGGAAGTGCTTATCGGGTCACCTGTTTTCAGTAAATAAAGCGCGTTTCTTTGACGCTGTAACGGTAACACAGCGGCTTACGAATGTGATCACGCCTGCATTCTCCATTTTTAGCCTACAGGATTGAGAAAAACTTTTGCTATAGTTTAGTAAAATTTTACTTGAGGGGGGGAAACAATGGAAACCGTTGCTTACGCTGATTTTGCGCGACTGGAAATGCGCGTCGGGAAAATTGTGGAAGTGAAACGCCATGAAAACGCCGACAAGCTGTACATTGTACAGGTTGATGTGGGGGAAAAAACGCTGCAAACCGTGACCAGCCTGGTGCCGTACTACAGCGAAGAAGAGCTGATGGGGAAAACGGTGGTGGTGTTGTGCAATCTGCAAAAAGCGAAAATGCGCGGTGAAACGTCGGAATGCATGCTGTTGTGTGCGGAAACCGATGACGGCAGTGAAAGCGTACTGTTAACGCCGGAACGGATGATGCCTGCGGGCGTGCGAATCGTATAAAGAGATCGGATGGCGACGTTGCATCGCCATCCGAATTGATATTACGCTTCTTCGACACTTACTCGCATGGCCGCCAGCGCCTTACGCGCCGCTTTGATCACCAGTTCACACTGTTCAATGGTCAGCGTCAGTGGCGGTTCAATGCGGATCGTTTTGGCGTTGTTGAGCGTGCCGGCGACCAGCACACGCTGGCGGAACATCTCGCTGGCAAAGTTGTAGCCGATTTCGTTATCAACAAACTCAATCGCCATCAACATCCCTTTACCTCGCGCTTCCTGCACCAGATCGGGATATTCCCGCGCCAGTTGGCGGAAACCGTCCAGCAACATATCGCCTTTTTGTTCAGCCTGAGCCGGTAAGTTCTGCTCCAGCAACACATAGATGGTCGCCAGCGCCGCCGCACAGGCCAGCGGGTTGCCGCCAAAGGTGGTGGTATGCAGGAATGGGTTGTCGAACAGGACTGAGAACACCTCTTCAGTGGCGATGGTTGCGCCAATCGGCATCACGCCGCCGCCGAGGGCTTTTGCCAGACACAGAATGTCCGGCTGAACGTTCTCATGCTCACAGGCAAACATCTTGCCCGTGCGCCCCATACCCGTTTGTACTTCATCGAGGATCATCAGTGCGCCGAACTCATCGCACAGCTTACGCACGGCGGTGAGATAGCCCGGCGGCGGCAGAATGACGCCACCTTCGCCCTGAATCGGCTCAAGGATCACCGCAGCCACATCATCACCGGTTTTTTTGCACTCGCTAAGGGCCGTGCGCATGGCTTCGATATTGCCAAATGGTACATGACGGAAGCCCGGTAGCAGCGGCATAAACGGTTTGCGGAAGGTCGATTTTGCCGTGGCTGACAGTGCGCCAAGCGATTTACCGTGGAACGCGCCGCTGGTGGCAATAAAAGTAAACTTGCCGCGCGGTGACTGATAAGCCTTCGCCAGCTTCAGCGCCGCTTCAACGGACTCAGTGCCGCTATTACAGAAGAAGCTGTATTTCAGTTTACCGGGCGTTAGCGCGGCAAGGGTTTTCGCCAGCATCGCCCGTAATGGGTCTAGCAACTCCTGGCTGTGCAGCGGCTGTTTCGCAAGTTGATTCTGTACGGCGGAAACCACAACTGGATTACGGTGCCCCACGTTGAAAATGCCAAAACCTCCCAGGCAGTCGATAAACTCCTGTCCTTGGGTGTCGACAAGCGTATTTAAACCTCCCGCTTGCCACTCTACGGCTCCGTAATCCCCGCCGGCGGTAACAGATTTGCGATACTCTAAAAACCCCGGATTGACATGCTCTTTGAAGTATTCAATCACCTCGCGGTTAAGTGCTTTCATCTCCTCATGATCCAGCGTTCGCTTTTCAATGAGATTCAGGGCGTGGGCGCTGCACGCTAAAGCCGATGCGCTCGAAGGTAACCTGTTCAAAATATGCTCCGGAGTCTCGCGTATCACATGATACCGATTTAAGTATTGCAGGGATTGCGCCACTCCGGCTGCGATCGCGAAAATCGGGATAAACATAAATGCGGTTATCATTCATGCAATATTTAATGCTATTTGTTAACACTTGCCGTTATTTTGCACGATTTTTATCGGGCGCACCTCCTGCTATCCAGGAGGAAATGCACTATGTCAGGGCAATAATTGCCTGATTGTTGGGCAATATAATAAACGTGCCGGGATAGTACCCAAGTGAAAGTATTTTAAATCAAGGAATTAGGTTTTGTGCTTTAATCGAAAATTGCGATCTAAATCAAATTAAACCACTAAAGATAACCTCACCGGAGCCGACATAACTTCTGACAAGAAGTTAACAACAATATAACCTGCACAGGACGCGATTATGTCTTCTCATCCGTATGTCACCCAGCAAAATATCCCGCTGGCTGACGATACCACTCTGATGTCTACTACCAATCTACAAAGCTATATCACACATGCTAATGACACTTTTGTGCAGGTTAGCGGCTATACCTTGCAAGAGTTACAGGGACAGCCGCATAACATGGTGCGCCATCCGGATATGCCGAAAGCGGCCTTTGCTGATATGTGGTACACCCTGAAGCAGGGGGAACCCTGGAGTGGTATTGTGAAAAATCGGCACAAAAATGGCGATCATTATTGGGTGCGGGCGAATGTGGTGCCGATGGTGCGTGAGGGCAAAATCAGTGGTTATATGTCGATTCGTACACGGGCGACGGATGACGAGATCGCAGCGGTAGAGCCGCTGTACAAGGCGCTGAATGCCGGACGTACAAATAAGCGTATTCATAAAGGTCTGGTGGTGCGTAAAGGCTGGCTGGGAAAACAGCCTTCATTGCCGCTTCGCTGGCGGGCGCGTGGAGTGATGGCGCTGATGTTTATCGTGCTGGCGGCAATGCTCTGGTTTGTTGCTGCCCCGGTGGTGACGTATTTCCTCTGTGCGCTAGTGATGTTGTTGGCAAGTGCCTGTTTTGAATGGCAGATTGTACGCCCGATAGAAAATGTTGCCCGTCAGGCACTGAAGGTGGCGACCGGAGAACGTAATAGTGTTGAGCATTTGAATCGCAGCGATGAGCTGGGGCTGACATTACGCGCGGTAGGGCAACTTGGCCTGATGTGCCGTTGGCTAATTAATGATGTCTCAAGCCAGGTGTCCAGTGTCAGAAACGGCAGCGAGACGCTGGCGAAAGGCACTGATGAACTGAACGAACATACCCAGCAGACAGTTGATAACGTTCAGCAAACGGTGGCGACCATGAACCAGATGGCGGCGTCGGTGAAACAGAACTCTGCTACGGCGTCGGCTGCCGATAAACTTTCTATCACTGCCAGTAATGCAGCAGTGCAGGGCGGGGAAGCGATGACCACGGTGATCAAAACGATGGACGATATCGCCGACAGTACCCAGCGCATTGGCACCATAACTTCGCTGATTAACGATATTGCGTTTCAGACCAATATCCTCGCCCTGAATGCGGCGGTGGAAGCGGCGCGCGCCGGAGAACAAGGCAAAGGTTTCGCGGTGGTGGCTGGGGAGGTACGTCATTTAGCCAGCCGTAGCGCCAATGCTGCCAACGATATTCGCAAGCTAATTGATGCCAGTGCAGATAAGGTGCAATCCGGTTCGCAACAGGTACACGCCGCCGGGCGGACGATGGACGATATTGTGGTGCAGGTAAAAAACGTCACCCAGTTAATTGCTCAGATTAGCCATTCAACGCTGGAACAGGCTGATGGGCTTTCCAGCCTGACCCGTGCGGTAGATGAGCTTAACCTGATCACCCAGAAAAACGCCGAGCTAGTGGAGGAGAGCGCGCAGGTGTCGGCGATGGTAAAACACCGCGCCAGCCGACTGGAAGACGCGGTGACGGTGCTGCATTAATCGGTATGCCGCATCCGGCAGTTGGAGCACAATGCCTGATGCGATGCTGGCGCATCTTATCAGTTTTACGAACGGGTGTAGGCCGGATAAGGCGTTCACGCCGCATCCGGCGGTTGGTACACAATGCCTGATGCGATGCTGACGCATCTTATCAGTCCTGTGGACGGGTGTAGGCGGATAAGGTGTTTACGCCGCATCCGGCAATCGGTGATTAATCCAGTTGCGTAATATCAAAAGCGGCGCGGTCGATCACCGCAATGATCTTTTTTATCTGCGCGTCGGTAATATCGCTCTGGTTGACACGTAGGTCCAGCACCGCTTTAAAATTATCCAGCGCCCGCTTCATTTGCGGGTTCTGGCGCAGCGCCGCACCAACGCAACGCGCTTTGATGCGTTCCTCAATCATCTCCACTTGTTCGCGGTTTTCTTCCAGCCACTGCGCGCCCTGTTCGGTCAGCGCAATCTGTTTTTTGCCGCCTTCCTCTTCGCGGATGGTAATTAGCGACTGCTCCTGGAGAAAATCCAGCGTCGGGTAGATGACGCCCGGGCTTGGGGTGTAATTCCCCTGGGT